>JAYNRF010000001.1:0-260588 GCA_038114645.1 Pseudomonadaceae bacterium
AGGCTGCCACAGTAGTAACCCCATCCCCGGTTACACAGAATTCTGCACACCCTCATGCCCACCGCCATCCGGAAAGCTGAATTGCACAGCAGGGATGGCTTTCATTGCAGATTTTGTGGAATTCCGGTCATCCGTGCAGAAATAAGAAAAGTGCTGCACATTGCTTATCCAACTGCGGTTCCCTGGGGCCGCTCGAATGCATCTCAACATGCCGCCTTCCAGTGCATGTGGGCTCAGTATGATCATGTGGTTCCACACTCTCATGGCGGAGCAAACGATCTTGATAACCTTGTTGTAACCTGCGCCGCGTGCAATTTTGGGAAGATGGAGTACACCCTTGATGAACTCGGCTTAATAGACCCAAGGACTATCCCTCCGATTCAATCAAGCTGGGACGGCCTAGAACGAGTCGCAGGATTTATTGGCAAGCCCTGACAAAGTGAATGGTCGCCACCCGAGCCTGCTCGCCGTGAAGGCGAAAGAGTGACGTGAAGCATCAACGCAACCGCTCGTTAAAGCACGAAGACCAAACGCAGAGCGCCCAAACCATCAACAGGCCATCTGATCACATGGAACAACAGCTGCTTTTGCTCATCAGTTTTGCGCTCCTGATAACGCCCGTCCTGCTCACACGCTGGCGCTGGTTCTGGATATTTTGCTGTGCGCTTGGCATACCAACGGTATTGGTGTGGGCGCAGCATTTCTACGTCATATCCAGACCAGAGCACACAGAGTCGCCCGGTGCCGCGCTTGGTATGGCTTTTTTGATGGTGCCCACGGTGGCACTCGCGCTGGGCATGTTCTTGCGCTATCTCCGCTGGATTGTCGAGGTGCTGATCAGCGAGCACAAAGAGCGGCGGAGCAACGGCCGGTAGGTATCACGCGGCCACAGGAACGATGGCCACCAGCCTGCTAGGCTGTCCGAGCATGTTTTTTCAGACTTACCTAAAACAACGGACGTTTACCATGCGACAGCTTTTGACGAACAACACCCTGCGCTATCTGTGCCTCTTGGTCCTTTTGATTCTGGTGCTCCCAGAAGCGCACGCATGTCGGGGCCGGAGTGTTGAAAACAAACTGTTCTTCACCAACCTGCCCGATCCGCTGCCTGATGCAGACGTTGTAGCCAAGGTAATCTTGCTCGACGTGTTTATTGAGGATTACCGCATAGGCTGGGCAACAGCCAGAGTCCATCAGGTGATTGAAGCAGCAGAGGGCGTAATCGAAGAGGGTGACGTTCTCACTCTGAAGTACCCGATCTCAAGTTGTGGCCCTTTGCATAAACCCGGCGAGACTGGTGCCATCATCGCGATTACAGGCACCGACAGCGATAGCAGTGTTGTGTGGTTTCCATATTTCTATCGTGAAAGTGACGATAGAACCTTTGCTCCAGAGACGGAGTTTGATTGGTGAGTGGCGCGCCACAATACGGTCGCAGAGCGGCCTGATCAACAATCCCGATAAACGTCTTTCCCGCGCAGGCGGAAATCCAGTGATACTGCCAGCCCGCATGGATCCTCGCCTGCGCGAGGATGACGGGTGTCGGTGGGTATCGTTATGCGCTCGGCAACAGCCAAACAGCCCCTATTTACCCAACACCAACTCCCTTGCCAACGCATTGTGCTCTTCAATAATCAGCGGCAACTCCCGCGTCAACAGCACGCCGTCTTCAATCACCTGTCGGCCGTTGATGATGCTGTGGGCGACGCGTTGCGGGGTGCAGAAGACGAGGGCGGCGATGGGGTCGATGAGGGCGCCGGCCATGGCGATGTCGTCGGTGCGGAAGGCGATGATGTCGGCGCAGTAGCCGGGCTGGATACGCCCCAGCACATCGCTGCGGCCGAGCACGTCGGCACCGCCGCGGGTGGCGATGTAGAGGGCTTCGCGGGCGCTCATGGCGGTCGGGTTCTCATCGCGCACGCGGGCCGAGAGCATGGCCTGGCGGGCTTCGTCGAGCAGGTTGTTGGTGTCGTTGGAGGCGCTGCCGTCCACGCCCAGGCCAACCTTTACGCCAGCGTCGCGCATCTTGCGGATCGGCGCGATGCCGGAGGCCAGGCGCATGTTGGAGCAAGGGCAGTGGGCGACGCCGGTGCCGGTGCGGGCGAACAGGGCGATGCCCGGGTCGTCCAGATGCACGCAGTGGGCGTGCCAGACGTCATGTCCGACCCAGCCGACCGATTCGGTGTATTCGGTCGGGGTCATGCCATAGCGCTCCTTGCTGAAGGCGAGGTCCTTGGCGTTTTCGGCGGTGTGGGTGTGCAGGCCAACGCCGCAGGAGCGCGCCAGTGCCGCACCTTCGCGCATCAGGTCGGTGGTCACGGTAAAGGGTGAGCAGGGGCCGAGGGCGACCTTGATCATGGCGTCGGGCGTGGCGTCGTGCAGCTCTTCGACCACCCGCTGCATTTCCTTGAGGATGGCGTCTTCATCCTGTTCGACCAGCGCATCCGGCGGCAGCCCACCCTTGCTCTGGCCGAGACTCATGGCGCCGCGCACGGCGTGAAAACGCATGCCCATTTCCTGCGCGGCCTGCACGCTGTCGTCCAGCCGGGTGCCGTTGACGTAGAGGTAGGCGTGGTCGGCGGCGGTGGTGCAGCCCGACAGCATCAGCTCGGCCATCGCGGTGCGGGTAGCGGCGCGCTGCATGGCCGGGGTGATGTTCTGCCAGACCGGGAACAGCGCGGTCAGCCAGTCGAACAGCTCGGCATCCTGCGCCGCCGGCAGGGCGCGGGTGAGGGACTGGAACATGTGATGGTGGGTGTTGATCAGGCCCGGAATCAGCACGTGGCCGGTCATATCGATGACCTTATCAGCGGTGTCTGGCAGCTCACTGGCGGGGCCGACCGCTTCGACGCGGTTGCCGCGAATAAACACGGAGCCGTTAGCGATTTCACGTTGCTCGTCATCCAGGGTGGCGATGACCAGCGCGTTCTTGAGCAGCAGGGTGGGTGACATGCGATTCCTCGATATTTCGTTATGTTGACCAGCAGGACAGAAATTCCTCATACCGCGCGACATGCAAATCCGGGGCCGCTGTAAAACCGCGCAGATTGGGTGCCATAGCCCTCATTTCAGCACAGCATCAGTGCATTAACCGGCCGTTTTGGCGCGTAATCGCGCACTTATCAGCGTGCCAGAGGGCTTGGCACAGCCCTTGCTTTTTCAATTCTTGCGTGACTGGTCAGGTTATGAGTCGTGTCGTCCTGAACACGGGTTCGAGGACTAAACCGCAGGTCGCATTAATCCACCGCCGCCTGGCGGCGGTGCATGTACCCGCATCAGGAGACACTGATAACGATGGACTCAATACCGGTAATCGACTTTTCGCCCTTTATCGACGGCGACGCCGCCGCCCGCGCCGAGGTAGCCCGGCAGATGCGCCAGGCCAGCAGCGCTTGGGGCTTTTTCTACCTATCTGGCTGTGGCATGCCTGCCGAGCAGTTGGCCGAAGCCTTCGCCGCCTCCAAGGCGTTTTTCGCCTTGCCCGACGACGACAAGCAGGCCATTGCCTGGCAGAACGCCGAGAGCAACCGCGGCTACGTGGGTGTGCGCCGCGAGCGGCTCGACCCGAGCAAACCCGGCGACCTCAAGGAAGCGTTTAACCTGGCGCCGGAAAGCGCCGGCAGTGCGCCCAATCTGTGGCCGGCGGTGCTGCCCGCCTTCCGCTCGCAGATGGAAGACTTTCTCGCTGCCTGCATCGCCACCGCCGACCGGGTACTGGAAGCCTTTGCCGTGGCGCTGGCACAACCGGACGACTTCTTCGTTACCGCCCACAACCGCCATCACCACACCCTGCGGCTGCTGCACTACCCGCCGCTGCCGGAAGGCTTTACCCCGCAGGATGGGGAAAACCGCGCCGGGGCGCACACCGATTACGGCAGCATCACCCTGCTGTTTCAGGACGACGCTGGCGGGCTGGAAGTCCGCACCCGCGCCGGTGAATGGGTTGCCGCTACGCCGATTCCGGGCACCGTGGTGGTTAACACCGGCGACCTGATGCACCGCTGGACCAACCATGTGTTCTGCTCCACCCCGCACCGGGTCAACGTGCCGCCGCAGGCCCAGCACCGCGACCGCTACTCCATCGCTTTCTTCTGCCATCCCAACAAGGATGCCGAGATCGCCTGTATCGACACCTGCGCCAGCGCCGACAACCCTGCGCGCTACGCCCCGATTTCCGCAGGCGATCATCTGCTTGAGCGCCTGCAAGCCACCTACTGAATTCACACCAAGGAGCTGTAACCATGCAATTGAAGTCACTGAAACTGACTGGCCTGGCGCTCGCACTGGGCTTTAGCGCTGCCACCACCAGCGCCGCCGACCTGATTCCGGTCACTGTCACCACCACCTGGTACGCGCAGGCCGAACACGGCGGGCTGTACGCCGCTAAGGCCGCTGGCATCTACGAGAAGCACGGTCTGGACGTGACCATCGACATGGGTGGCCCGCAGGTGAACAACGTGCAGCTGCTGATGGGCGGCAAGACCGATTTCAGCATGGGCTATGCGCTGCAATCGCTGAACGCGGTGAAGGAAGGCATTCCGCTGGTGACCGTCGCCGCCTGGTTCCAGAAAGACCCGCAGTCACTGGTGGTGCATGAGGGCGTCGGCAACGACAGTCTGGAAGACCTGAAAGGCAAGGGCATCCGCATCCCCACCGCGGGCCGCGTTGCCTACTGGCCGTGGATGAAGGCGCAGTACGGCTTCTCCGATGAGCAGCTGCGCCCCTATGACTACAGCTTCGGCCCGTTCATCGCCGATCAGGAAGCGATCCAGCAGGGTTATGTCACCAACGACGGTTACTTCCTAGCCAAGGAAAACGTTCAGGCCAAGAGTCTGCTGCTGGCCGACTACGGCTGGAACGCCTACTCCTGCACGCTGGATACCACTGCCGAGATGCTGGAAAAGCACCCGGACGTGGTGAAAGCCATGGTTGAAGCCACCGCCGAAGGCTGGGCCGCCTACTTTGCCGATCCGGCCCCGGCCAACGCACTGATCAAGCAAGCCAACCCGGAAATGGCCGACGACCTGCTGGCCTACAGCAGCGCCAAATTGCAGGAGCAGGGTATTCTGCTGTCGGGTGATGCGGCGGAGGGTCAGTACGGCATCATGACCACCGCCCGCTGGCAGGGCTTCTTCGACGACATGGTTAAGGCCGGCACCCTGCCTGCCGATCTGGACTGGCAGAAGGCGTTCGACCTGACCTTCGTCAAGGCCATGTACAGCGCGGAGTAAGTCACTACGGGAGCCGCGAGCGGCTCCCGTTCTTTTTCAGCTGGCAAACGCCAGCAGCGCCTCGGCCACCGCCGCGGTCTGCACTACCTGCGGTACGTGCCCGCAGGCCAGGCTGACCACCTGCGCGCCCGGCACCAGCGCCTGCATCTTGCGCTGCGCGGCCAGCACCACCGACCGATCCTCGGTGGCTTCCACATACAGCCGCGGCAGGCGGCCAAAACGCTCGGCAGTCCATTCGGCGACCAGCGCTCGGGTGCCTTCGGGCTGGCTGCAGAAGCGCTGCGCCGCTGCCATCGCCTGTTCGCGCGGCAGATCCTGCAGGAAGATTTCGCACACCGCCTCCGGCGGTACTGTCGAGGATTGGCGATCCTCCGCCCAGTGTAGACGCGGCCAGATGCCGGCGGCTTGCGGATGGGTCTGCATCAGCTCGGTGGTCAGGTCGGCAAAGCCGAGGCCGGAAGGCAGCATCATGCCGGCGAGATAGGCCACGCCAACGACCCGCTCGGCGAGCATTTCTGCTGCCTGGGTGGCGATCACGCCGCCGCCGGAATGGCCGACCAGCAGCAGCGGACCTTCGATCTCGGCGCAGGCGGCGGCGATATGCGCCATGCAGCCGGCCATGCTGATGGCGTCGGGCGCGGCCGGATGCTGCGGGTTGCCCGGCATGTCGAGCGCCAGCACCCGATGGCTGGCGGCTTCGAGTTCCGGTTTGAGCGCATCCCACACCCAGCTGCCGGCCCAGGCGCCGTGGATCAGCACGAAGGTGGGTTTGTTGATTTGCTCAGGCATAGGTCCTCCGGTACATCTCCTGCAGATGCGCCTCGACCGTGGTCACCGGATAACGCGGCGCATCGCCCGGCTGCAGACAGACCGGCAGGCAGCGCACTTCGTGATCGGGGTTGCCGCTGTAGAAAAACGGCACCGAGTAGCGCTCGGCACCGGAGGTGTTGACCACCCGGTGCAGGGTCGAGCGGTAGCGATCGTTGGTCCAGCGGGCAATCATGTCGCCGAGGTTGACCACGAAGGTGCCGGGGATCGGGTTGGCGTCGATCCAGCGCTCACCCGCCGCGTCCCAGACCTGCAGGCCGGGTTTATCGTCGAGCAGCAGTACGGTGATGCCGCCAAAGTCGGTGTGTGCGCCGCAGCCCTTTTCACCTGGCTGGGGGTTGCCGGGCTGGGGCGGGTAGTGCAGCAGGCGCAGGGTACACAGCGGCGATTCGCAAAAATCGGCAAAGAACTCTTCCGGCAGGTTCAACGACAACGCCAGCGCGGCCATGATCCGGGCGCTGAGCTCGGTCATTGCGGCGTAATACTGCTCCATCGCCGGACGGAAATCGGCGACGCCCTGCGGCCATTGGTTGGGGCCCATATTGAAGCGGGTCAGCGCGCGCGGGTCATCGGCGGGCACCTCCTCACCGATATAGAAGCCTTCCTTCAAATCCGGCGGCGTACCGGCTTCAAGGGTCTGGCCGCGCAGCGGCTCGTAGCCCCGGTTGGCCTTGGACTGGGCCTTGTCGACCGCCAGCTTGTCGGTCATCGGCAACTCAAAGAACCGCTTCGACGCCGCGAAAACCTGCTCGATCAACGCAGGTTCGATGCCGTGGCCGCTGACGTAGAAAAAGCCGCTGTGCTCGCAGGCATCGCGCAGCGTCGCCGCCATCGCCGCTTTGTCCCCGATGCTGCCGCCCTGCATCGGGCTGATGTCGATCACCGGCAGGTTGGCTGCCACTGACCCATACTGCTCTGTCATGTCGTTCTCCAGATGAATCAAAACAGGTTGTCCATCTGGTCAGGTATTCATATTGCATGCCAGCCCGTGTAGCGATTTGTTCAACGTCACTCAGGAGCATCTATTCATGACCCCATCGCGCATCACCATCGTTGTTGATTCCCGCTACGGCACCACGCTGACGCTGGCCAAGGCCATCGCCGAAGGCGCCGCCAATGAGCAGGCCGAGGTCCGTTTGCGCCGGGTGGCGCTGTCGGAACCGGAGTTCAGCGTCGATACCGAACGCGCCGATTTTATTGCCGCCCAGGCCGAATACCGTGATCTGCCGCAGGCCAGCATGGCCGATCTGGAGTGGGCGACCGGCATCATCTGGGGCTCGCCGACCCGCTACGGGCTGATGAGCACGCCGCTGCGTGCCTTTATCGACGAGGTCGCACCGCTGTGGCGCCAGGGCGCGCTGATCGGCAAGGTGGGCGCGGCTTTCACCTCCACCGGCGGCATGCACTCGGGCAACGAGATGACGCTGATCAACCTGCTGCTGCCGTTCCTGCAGCACGGCATGATCCTCGCGGGCGTACCGCACAGCGTGCCGGAGCTGGTGCACACCCGCAGCGGCGGCTCGCCCTACGGCGCCTCGGCGGTCACCGGCTTCAACGGCACCCTGGGCGTAGATGAGGGTGAGCAGGCGATTGCCCGCGCCCTCGGTGCGCGGGTGGCGCGTCTGGCCGGGCAGATCACCCCGGAACCGGCCTCGGTGGATCTGGCTGCGGGCAGCCACTGACTCGCGAAAATTGAGCCGTCGCAGTGCAGAGCGCCGACACTGCGACGCAATCCGGTGCACGTTTTTGCTGACCAACTGTTCAGGAAATGGAAATAACGGCACTTACGGCACATGGCACGGCGCTTGCTGCAGGAGAAATGTTGAATAACTGGTCAGCTATCTACTGCAAGCAAGGAGCAACACATGCGCCACCCCCGCAAGAATCTGAAGTCGTCTGCACTGCTCGGCATGGCCGGCGCGGTGCTTGCCAGCGGTTTGTCCACATCCCTGATGGCGGCCGAGCTGGACGAAGTCGTATTCGGCACCAACTGGTATGCCCAGGCCGAACACGGTGGGTTCTATCAGGCCAAGGCCACCGGCCTGTATGAGAAATACGGTCTGGATGTGTCCATCGAGATGGGCGGTCCACAGGTCAACGGCATGCAACTGCTGGTCTCCGGCAAGCGCGACTTTTCCATGGGCTACGCCGTCGGCGCCGTCAAGGCAGTAGAGCAGGGCATGCCGGTCACAACCGTGGCCGCCGCCTTTCAGGGCGACCCGCAGGCACTGATCGCGCACCCGCACATCACCTCGCTGGAACAAATCAAGGCCGAGGGTCTGCCGGTCTACATCGCTGCTTTTGCCAACACCACCTTCTGGCCCTGGCTGAAGTCCAAGTACGGCTACACCGATGACATGATCCGCCCCTACACCTTCAGCGTCGCGCCCTTCCTTGCAGACACCAATATCGTGCAGCAGGGGTATCTGTCGTCCGAGCCCTTTGCCATGGAGAAGGCGGGCATCAAGCCGTCCGTGTTCCTGCTGGCGGACTACGGCTACCCGGCCTACGCCACTACCATCGAGACCACTGACGGGCTGATCGAGAAAGACCCCGATCTGGTGCGCCGCTTTGTGCAGGCCAGCATGGAAGGCTGGGCCAGCTACTTCAAGGACCCGGCACCGGGTAACGCGCTGATCAAGGAAGCCAACCCGGAAATGACCGACGAGCAGATCGCCTACGGCATCGCCAAGATGCAGGAGTACGGTCTGGTGACCGGCGGCGACGCGGCTACCCGCGGTATCGGCGTGATGACCGACGCACGCTGGGCGAAGATTCACGAGTTCATGCTGGAAGCCGGCCTGGTTGATGCCAGCCTGGATATCCACGACGTGTACAGTCTGGATTACCTGCCCGCCGAACCCGTCCTGCCCTGATTAACCGACCAGCCGGCGGCCCGCCTGCGGGCCGCCCCGGGAGATACCCATGACAAGCTCCAACGTGACGCCGCTCAAGGCCACACCGGTCGATGACAGCGCCGCCGAGCTGGCGCATACCGACAGCAACGGCAACCCGCGGCCAGTGCTGCAGGTTGAAGGCGTAAACAAGATATACGCCAACGGTACCATCGCGCTGAAAGGCGCCGACCTGACCATACGCCAGGGCGAATTCGTCAGTCTGCTGGGCCCCTCCGGCTGCGGCAAGAGTACCCTGCTGCGGATCATGGCCGGCCTTGGTGAGGTGACCACCGGCACCGTCAAGTTCTGGGAGCAGGGCTATGACGTGGTTGGCGACAAGGGCCGCAAGCTGGCCTTCGTATTTCAGAACGCCACCCTGATGCCCTGGGCACGGGTGCGCAAGAATGTACGCCTGCCGCTGGATCTGGAACACCAGCGCGGGCCGGAGGTCGAGGCCAAGATCGATGATGCACTCGAGATGGTCGGCCTCAAGGGCTTTGACAACGCATTCCCGCGCGAGCTGTCAGGTGGCATGCAGATGCGCGCCTCGATTGCCCGCGCCATGGTCACCGAGCCCAACCTGCTGCTGATGGACGAACCCTTCGGCGCGCTCGATGAGATGACCCGCAACAAGCTCAACGACGATGTGCTCAAGCTGTGGCAGAAGAACGGCTGGACCATCGTGTTCGTTACCCACAGTGTCTACGAGGCGGTTTACCTGTCCAGCCGCGTGGTGGTGATGGCTGCCCGCCCGGGCCGCATCGTCGACGACATCCGTATCGATCAACCCTTCCCGCGCAACGCCGACTTCCGCGTTTCGACCGAGTTTGCCGGCTACTGCCGCCAGGTCTCGCAGGCGCTTGAGCGTGCCAGCGCCATGGGCCAGCCACAGGAGATCAAGGCATGAGCACGCCGCTGATCCAGAACGAAAACTTCGTCAAAGTCGCCGCGCCCCTGGGCGTCGGTATCCTGTTTCTGCTGTTCTGGGAAATTGCCGTCCAGGCGCTGGAGATGCCCAAATACATCCTGCCGGGGCCGATCGAGATCTTCAAAGCCCTGATCGACGGCTGGCAGCCGCTGCTGGGGGCGCTGTACATCACGTTGAAAGTGACCTTCCTGGCCTTTGTCATCGCGGTGGTGCTGGGCGTGGCCGCCTCCTTGCTGTTTGTACAGAGCAAGTGGATCGAGATGAGCCTGTTTCCCTACGCGGTGCTGATGCAGGTGACGCCGGTGGTAGCGATTGCCCCACTGATTATCATCTGGGTGGATGACACCACCTGGGCGCTGACCGTCTGCGCGGTGATCATCGCCATCTTCCCGATCATCTCCAACACCACACTGGGGCTGCGCAGCGTCGACCCGAACCTGCTGAGCATGTTCCGCATGTACCGCACCAGCCGCTGGCAGGAGCTGGTCCGCCTGCGTATCCCGGGCGCGCTGCCGTACTTTTTTGGTGGCCTGCGCATCAGCTCGGGTCTGGCGCTGATCGGCGCGGTCGTCGCCGAGTTCGTCGCCGGTACCGGCGGTGCCAAGGCCGGGCTGGCGTACATGATCCTGCAGTCGGGCTACAACCTGCAGATTCCGCGGATGTTCGCCGCCCTGCTGCTGATCACCCTGACCGGTATCGCGCTGTTCGCCCTGATGGTCTGGCTGTCCAACCGCGCCCTGCAGAACTGGCACGAAAGCGCCCTCGAAGTGGAGCACTGAGGTGGCCCGGAACGCGACCGCCGGCAGCACCGGCGGTCACAGCTACGCCTTCCGGCTGGGCTATCTGCTGCTGTGCTTCAACGCCATCGGCTGGGGGCTTAATTTCCCGGTTCTCAAACTCGGGCTGGCCTACAGCCCGCCGATGCTGTTCACCTGCCTGCGCATGGCGCTGGGCACGCTAGCGATGTTTGCCATCGCCGCCGCGCTCGGCGTGCTGCGCTTGCCTCGGCGCGCGGATGTGCCGGTGCTGCTGTCAGTCGGGATTATGCAAAACATGGCCTTCATTACCCTGGTCACCCTCGGCGTGCAGTATTTGCCGGCGGGACGGGCGGCGATTCTGGCCTATACCACGCCGATCTGGGTGGTGCCGGCGGCAGCGCTGTTTCTGGGCGAGCGCTTTACCCTGCCGCGCGCTATCGGCGTCGGCCTGGGGCTGGCCGGCCTGCTGACCGTGTTCAATCCGTTGAGCATCGACTGGTCCGACCATGAGGTGTTCATCGGCGGCGGCTTGATCATGCTCGGCACCATACTCTGGACCGCCGGGCTGATTCATGTGCGCCGGCATCACTGGCAGGGCGACGTGCTGTCGCTGATCCCCTGGCAATTGCTGACCTCGGTGTTGGCGCTATTGCCGCTGGCGTTACTGGTAGAAGACCCGGGGCAGATCGACTGGCAGCCGGACTTCATCTGGATGCTGATTTTCAGCGGGGCGATTGCCTCCGGCATCTGCGTTGCGGCGCAGGTGGCAGCGATTCGCTCCCTGCCCGCGGTCAGCCTGTCACTCAGCTCGGCCTCGGTACCGGCAGTCGGCATGCTCTCGGCTGCCTGGTTCCTGCATGAGGTACCCACACCAAGCGACCTGACCGGCTTTGCGCTGATCGCACTGGGCATTCTGATCGTGGGCCTGGCAGATCGCCGCCTTGCCCTGCGCAGCCGCAAGGTCGCCCCGGACCCGTCCGGCTGAGAACGCACGAGACTGGTTCACGCCGCACCAAAAACGCGCGGCGCCCTGGTCAGGAATTCAGGTGCACCGCCGGCCAAGCCCGTGACAGAGCAATAAGACCCTGAAAATACGGGGTTTTCAGCCAATTTCCGACATTTCCGAAAGCTGGCCCGCAACTTGCTGAATAGAAATAAAACCTGCCCAACTGGTCAGGATAAAAAGCCAAGCACATCACTCTGGAGAATGACTCATGTTGAAAAAAGCGTCCGGCGTTCTGGCGATGGTCATCGCCATGTCTGCCAGCGGGTTCGCCGCTGCAGCCGACAAGGTTACCTACCAACTGGACTGGCTGCCGGGGGGCGACAAGGCTCCGGTCTACGCCGGTATCCAGCAAGGCTTCTTCGCCGACGAAGGGCTGGAAGTCACCGTTGCCAGTGGTCGCGGCTCCACTGATGCCATCACCAAGATCGCCACCGGCCAGGCTGACATCGGCAGCGCCGATATCGGCGCCCTGATGGCCGCCCGCGCGCAGGACACCGTGCCGGTCAGCGCCGTCTACATGATCTTCAACCAGGGCCCGCACGCCTTCTTCGCGCTGTCCGACAGCAGCATCAACAGCTTCACCGACATCGCTGGCAAGAAGGTAGCGACCTCGCCATTCACCTCCTCCAACGCATTTCTGCCGCTGGTGCTGGAAGCCAACAGCATGCCCGCCGATTCGGTCAGCCTGACCAAGTCCGACCCGGGTGCCCTAGGTCCGATGCTGGTCACCGGCAACACCGACGCGATCATCGCCTGGGTCACCAACATCGCGCTGTTCAAGCAGCAGGCCGCTGCCGCCGGCAAGGACATCAACGTGATCCGCTGGTCGGATGCCGGCCTGTCGCTGTACAGCTCCGCCGTCGTTGCTGCAGACAAGTTCCTCACCGAGCGCCCGGACGTTGCCAAGCGCTTCATGCGCGCCTATGACAAGTCCCTGCGCTTCACCCACGAGCACCCGGAACTGGCTGCGGCTGATCTGCACACCATGGTTCCTGAAGTGGACGCTGCAGTCGCTACCGCACAAATCGGCGACTCCATGCCGCTGACCTTCAACGAAATCACCGAAGCAGACGGTCTGGGCACCATGACCCCCGAGCGCATCGCCTCCACCTGGGAGTGGGTCGCCAAGGCCAACGAGCTGAGCGTTGACTCGCTCGACCCGGAAACCATCGTCAATCGCGACTTCATGCCGGCAGCGGAGTAATCATGGAGCACAACAGCGAACGCGCTTTCGTGCGGATGTCAGGAGTCGGTCATCGCTATGACCCGACTCCGGGCAGTCCGATGGCGGTGCAAAACATCGACCTCGACATCAACCGCCACGAGTTTGTGGCGGTCGTAGGCCCCTCCGGCTGCGGCAAGTCCACCTTGCTGCGCATGGTTTCGGGCCTGCTGGTTCCCAGCGAAGGCACAGTCAGCGTCTTCGGCAAGCAGGTAGACGGCCCCCGTGACGACGTTGGCATCGTGTTTCAGAAGCCGACCCTGCTGCCGTGGCTGACTGTTCGCAAGAATGTGCTGTTCCCGCTCAAGCATAAATTTGGTCGCTACTCCGAGCAGGATGAGAAGCGCGCCAACGAGTTGCTGGCAATGGCCGGTTTGGAAGCCTTTGCCGACAAAATGCCGGACGAACTGTCCGGCGGCATGCAGCAGCGGGTCGGCATCGTCCGTGCCCTGCTGCTCAACCCCGATATTCTGCTGATGGACGAACCGTTCTCGGCGCTGGATGCCATGACCCGTGAGCAGATCGGCTTCGATCTGCTGAAAATCTGGGACGAAAATCCGAAAACCGTGCTGTTCATCACCCACTCGATCTCCGAGGCGGTACTGCTCGCCGACCGCGTGCTGGTCATGAGCAAGCGGCCGGGCAGCGTGCTGGACCTGATCGACGTTGATCTGCCCCGCCCACGTAGCTCGGACACCATCAAACAATCCCGCTTCAGTGAGCTGACTGACCGCATAAGGAAACACATCTATGAGCCAGAAGCCCACTGACGCAGCGGCGCGCCGCGCGCTGTTGCTGAACCTGTCGCCGTGGCTGTTCTTTGTCGGCGTCATCGTCCTCTGGGAGCTGGTCTGCCGCGTGTTCTCGCTGCCGACCTACGTGCTGCCGGCGCCGAGCGAAATCGGCAAGGCGTTCTTCGATGTCGAGTTCAGCCGCTGGATGATGCACCTGTGGGCCACTCTGCGCGTTGCGCTGATGGGCTTTGCGCTGTCGATCGTGATCAGCATTCCGCTGGCCATTGCGATGATGCGCTCGGAGTTTCTCTCGCGCACTCTGTACCCGATGCTGGTGGTGGTGCAGTCCACGCCGGTGGTCGCGGTGGCCCCGCTGATCATCGTGATGATGGGCTCGGATGACCCGTCGCGGGTGCTGATCACCTGCCTGCTGACCTTCTTCCCGCTGGTGGTATCGACCGCGACCGGGATCAACGAGACGCCGGCCGAGCTGATTGAGCTGAGCCGCTCACTGGACGCGCCGACCCGCCGGGAAACCTGGCAGATCCGCATTCCCTACGCGATTCCGCACATCTTCAGCGGTCTTAAGGTAGCGATCACGCTGGCGATCATCGGTGCGGTGGTGGCGGAGTTCGTCGCTGCTGAAGAAGGGCTGGGTTACTTCATTCAGTTCTCGACCTCGTTCTTCAAGATTCCGCAGGCCTTTGCCGGTCTGTTCTTCCTCGCCATTGTCAGCCTGCTGCTGTTCAAGTCGGTGCAATGGACCCAACAGATCTTCTTTGCCTGGAGCCTGCCGAAGAAGAAGTAACTCTCCAGCCGGCGGCCTGCGCGTCGCCGGACCTCAAGCTGTAAGCAAGGACACTTTTGTGAGTCATACCGAACGCGATATTCACTTTCTGCGTGAAAGCTTCCGGCTGGCTGAAGAAGCCGGCAAACAAGGCATCCACCCGTTCGCGGCCATCCTGGTCGACGCCGACGGTAACGTGCTGATGGAGCAGTTGAACGCCTTCCTGCCCGATCACGACATGACCGGTCACGCCGAACGGGTGCTGATGACCCGCGCCAATACCACCTACAGCCCTGAAGTGCTGGCTGGCTGCACCATGTACACCAGCGCCGAACCCTGCGCCATGTGCTCCGGTGCGGTGTACTGGGCCGGCGTAGGCCGCGTGGTCTACGGCGCCAGCGAAAAGCGCCTGAAGGACATGACCGGCAACCACCCGGAAAACCCGACGCTGGATTTGCCGTGCCGCACGGTATTCGAGTCCGGTCAGCGCGCCGTCGAGGTAATCGGCCCGCTGCTGGAGGATGAGTCCATCCGCGTGCACGAAGACTTCTGGAAAGACTGATTCCACCCCGCTTCATTTTCCCGTTCGCTCCGCTGCTGCAGGCCTTGCGCCTGCGGTAACGGGCAAGCCATGTCGAGAACACGCCCATGACCCTCTGGAAACGCAGTATTCAATGGCAGCTGATCATCAGCATGGGCGCCGCGTTAGGCGTCACCACGCTGATCGTGGTGCTGATCTACTCCTCCGTGCTGCGCCAGATGACCGATCGTTATCTGGTCGAGCAGGCACTGCCGGCGCAGGTCAGCGCAATTCGCAACGACCTGGAACGCACGCTGGCCGGACCGATTTCGGCGACCGAAGCCATCGCCGGTAACAGCCTGGTACAGGATTGGCTGGCCTACGGCGAGAACCCGATCCGCATGAGCGCCTTCGCCCGTTATCTCGATGGGGTGAAGCAGCAGCAGAACGCGCTGACCACCAGCATCGCGGTGCTGGAAAGCGGCAACTACTACTCCGAGCAGGGCCAGACCCGGGTGCTCAACCGCGACAACCCGGCCGATGGCTGGTTTTACGGCATGATCGACGCCGGCACCGAGCAGGTCGCCTCAATCGACACCGACAAAGCCTCGGGCCTGCCGACCCTGTTCATCAACCAGTTGATCGTGCTCAAGGACAAGGTGCTCGGTGTAGCCGGTCTGGGCTACAGCCTGCAGAGCCTGTCCGAGCTGATTAGCGGATTCCAGTTTGGCGAACGCGGGGTGATCTTCCTGATCGGTGCCGATCAGCAGGTCAAGGTGCACCCCGACGCCAGCTTCAATGACGCCCGTAGCCTGAGCGATCTGACCAGCCCGGAAGCTGCCAGCGCGCTGCGCAGCGCGGGCAGTGAGACGGTGCATTTTCAGCGTGACGGCGAAGCCTGGCTGGCCAGCGCACAACCCCTGCAGCGGCTCGGTCTGACCTTGGTCAGTCTGGTGCCGGAGGACGAAATCTACGCCGACGCCCGCGCCGCATTGCTGCGCACCAGCCTGATCGCCGGCGGCGTCGGCCTGCTTGCACTGGCATTGATGGCACTGCTGGTGCGCGGGCTGGTGCAACCGCTGCGCCGCGTATCGCAGGCACTCGGCGCGATCTCGGCCGGCGGCGGCGACCTGCGCGCCCGGCTGGACGACAACCGCGAAGACGAACTGGGCGATCTGGCCCGCGGCTTCAACGCCTTTGCCGGCAGTCAGCGACAACTGCTCAGCGATGTCCTGAGCACCAGTCGCCAACTGAGCAGCGCGGTGACCCAGGTGGCGCAGGTGATCGACAACACCGTCGAGCGCGCCGGCCGCCAGCACGAGATGACCGATCTGGTCGCCACCGCGGCCCACGAAATGGGTCTGACCGTGCAGGAGATCGCGCGCAACGCCAACAGCGCAGCCATCAGCTCCAGCGCGGCGCAGAGCGAGGCCGATCAGGGACGCGCAGTGGTTGGCCAGTCAGTCGCTGCCATCGAGAAGATGTCGGCCGACATCGGCCGCGCCGCCGACTCGGTCGGCGAGCTGGCCGAGCAGGTGACCTCCATCGACCGTGTGCTGACCGTCATCCGCAGCGTCTCCGAACAGACCAACCTGCTGGCCCTGAACGCTGCCATCGAGGCGGCGCGGGCAGGGGAGTCCGGACGCGGGTTTGCCGTGGTCGCCGACGAGGTGCGCACACTGGCCAGCCGCACCCAGGCGTCGACCGACGAGATCCAGCAGATGATCGAATCGCTCAAGAGCCGCGCCGAGCAAGCCGTCAGTGCCATGCGCGCGGGGCAGAACGCGACGGCCAGCGGCGTAGCCGCCAGCCGCGCGGCGGGCGAGTCGCTGCAGACCATCGCCGGACAGGTCGAGCAGATCAGCGACATCAACCATCAGGTCGCGACCGCTACCGAGGAGCAATCCAGCGTGACCGAAGAAGTCACCCGCAATGCGCAGGGCATCGCCGATCTGGCCCACGCTACCGCCAGTGAGGTTCGCGCCTGCCAGGCCGACTGTCATGCGCTGGCCGAACTGGCGCAAAACCTGCGCCGTCAGATGGAGCGCTTCCAACTTTAGCCGTATTGACGTTTCGGTTTCGACGCGGGAGCCGGCTGCCAGTCGGTATCCCGCGTTGCAGAGCGGCTCGCAGGCAAAATGCCAGCAGCGAGCCAAGGCGGATTACCTGCTAGAATCGCGCTCCCGCGTCAGCCTCCCGCATCTGAAGGATCACCATGAAAGCCCCTGATATCGTCATGCAGAGCTACGGCCGCTGCTGCGCCTCGGCGACCTTTTTCGACGACTTCTACCAGCAGTTTCTGCAAAGCTCGCCGGACGTCCGCGCTAAATTCACCAACACCGACATGCCCGCCCAGAAGCTGCTGCTGCGCCAGGGCATCCTCAATCTGGTGCTGTTCTCCCGCGGCCTGCCGCCAACCAAGTTGCAGGCGCTGGCCAAGTCGCACTCACGCGAGAACCTCAACATCCAGCCGCACCTGTATACCTACTGGGTTGATGCGCTGATTCGCACCGTCGAGCTGCACGACAAGCAGAGCAACCCCGAAACCAGCCGCGCCTGGCGCGAGGTGCTGGCCAAGGGGATCGAGGTCATTCAGGCAGGGTATTGAGGCCGCGCCTGGACCATGCGCCGGGGTTATGCCCGGGTATCGCAGACAGTCGATTGTCATAAAAAGCCATGCAAGAATTTTGTCAGCGCTCTAGGATCGTCACAGACATGCACCCTGGAGTCCGCGATGGACAACCGACAACAATTCCAACAACTTGGCGTGCAACTGGCTCATGGCATTCTCGGCCAGCAGGCGTTGATCGAAGGGTTGCAGCTGGCGCTGCTGGCTGACGGTCACCTGCTGGTGGAAGGCTTGCCGGGCCTGGCCAAAACCCGCGCCATCAAGCAACTCGGCCGCTCGCTGGAAGCCGACTTCGTGCGCCTGCAGTTCACCCCGGATCTGCTGCCATCCGACATCACCGGCGCCGAGCAGTACCTCGGCGAGCTGGGGCAGGGCCATTTGGCGTTTCGCCCCGGTCCGCTGTTCGCCAATCTGGTGCTCGCCGACGAGATCAACCGTGCCCCGGCGAAGGTTCAGTCCGCGCTGCTGGAGGCGATGGAAGAGCGTCAGGTGACGGTCGCCGGCCAGCGCCACCCGCTGCCGGAACTGTTTCTGGTGATGGCGACCCAGAACCCGATTGAGCAGGAAGGTACCTACCCGCTGCCCGAAGCCCAGCTCGACCGCTTCCTCATGCATCTGACGGTCGACTACCCGGACGAGCAGTCCGAGCTGGCGATGCTCCAGCTGGTACGCGGCGAACACGAGCGCGGCAACGCCGCCGAACTGCCCAAGATGGCGCAGGCCACCGTACTGGCCGCCCGTCACGAGGTCGACCAGATTCATGTCAGCCCGGCCATCGAGCAGTACATCGTCGATCTGGTGCGCGCCACTCGCCAGCCCGAGCGCTACGACAGCGAACTGGCCGGGCAGGTTGAGGTCGGTGCCAGCCCGCGCGGCGCGATTGCGCTGGACCGGGTTGCCCGTGCCCGCGCCTGGCTGCGCGGCGGCGACTTCGTGCTGCCCGATGACGTGCAGCAGGCAGCGCTGCCGGTGCTGCGCCACAGGCTGATTCTGTCCTACCGGGCGCAGGCCAGCGGCTTGACCGCCGATGCACTGCTGCAGCGGCTGCTGCAGTTGGTGGCAGTCGCCTGAACATGCAGCCGTCATCGGCCGCGTACGTCGATCTGGAGCAACTCAGCGCCTTGCGGGAGCAGGCGCGGGGACTGCCACTGCACGCCCGTCAGGTAGCCGCCAGTGTGCTCGCCGGACGCCACGAAACCCGCCTGCGCGGGCGCGGTCTGTCGTTCGAGGAATTACGCCCCTACTGGCCCGGTGACGACGCCCGACTGATCGACTGGAAGGTCACCGCGCGGCTGCGCCGACCATTCCTGCGGCTGTACAGCGAAGAGCGCGATCAGCCGGTGCTGCTGCTGATCGACCAGCGCATGAACCAGTTTTTTGGCAGCCGCCGCACTACCAAATCCGTGCTGGCGGCTGAAACAGCGGCGCTGCTCGGCTGGGCGGCGCTGGAACGGCATGACCGGGTTGGCGCCTTGCTGTTCAACGACGACGAACTGGAGGCCCTGCGCCCCGCCCGTGGCAACCGCGCGTTCATGCACCTGCTGTCGCGGCTCTGTACCTTCAACCAGCAACTGCACGCGCGCCACCGCGGCGACAGCCCGCAGGCGCTGAACCGCATGCTGGAGCGCGCCCGCCAGCTGGCCGGCAAGGATCATCTGCTGATTCTGATCAGCGACTTCAACGGCCTGAACGCCGACACCCAGGACCTGCTGGCCGCCTTGCGCCGCCACAACGACCTGCTGCTGTGCTGGACCCAGGATCCGCTGCTGATTGAACTGCCGAACGGCGGCGAGCTGGTCGCCAGCGACGGCGATCTGCAGATGCGGCTCAACCTCGACAGCACGCGCCAGCGCGAAACCCTGCAGCGTCTGCACCGCCAGCGCCAGCAGCAGATCCTCGACTGGCCAGCCGGGCTCGGCATTCCGGTGCTGCCGCTGTCCGCCGCGCAGCCGGCAAGCGAGCAACTGCGCAGTCTGCTCGGGGGCGCGCATGGCTGATAGCGCCATACCACCGCTGCACGATCTGGCCCTGCCAGCAGCAATTTCCGCCTGGCCGCCGGCGCCGTTTGCCAGCACGCTACTGGCTCTGCTCGCATTGCTGCTGCTCTGGCACCTGCTGCGCCAATGGCAGCGTTACCGGCAGAACGCCTATCGCCGCCACGCCCTGCGCCGGCTCGATCTGCTGCAACAGGCCTGCCAGCAACAGCCCGCGATGCTGCTGCAGTTGCCGGCGCTGCTGCGCCACACCGCGCTGCAGATCTGGCCACGCGAGCAGGTCGCCAGCCTCAGCGGTGAGCACTGGCTGCAGCGGTTGGCTCAGCAATGCAACGCGCCGCTGCCACCCGAACTGGCCGAACTGGCCTACTGGCCCGCAGCCCGCTGCGCCGCTCTGGACACACAGCAGCGGGCGCAACTGTTCCGCGCCTGCCGCCACTGGATTAGCCATCATGTACGCCCTTGACCTGCCCTGGCTGCTGTTGCTGCTACCCTTGCCCTGGCTGCTGCAACGCTGGCTGCCCGGCTCGCGCCAGCGCCAGGATGCCCTGCGCCTGCCGTTCTTTCACCAGCTGGCCGGCCCGCTCGGCCTGACCCCCGCTAATGCCGCCGGCAGCACCGCCGGACTGCTCGCCACCCTGCTGGAAGGCGCCGCCTGGTGCCTGCTGGTGCTCGCCCTCGCGGCGCCCAGCCGCCTGGAGCCGCCACTGGTCAAGCAGCAACCACTGCGCGACCTGTTGCTGGCGGTGGACAGCTCAATGTCGATGGCCAATACCGATACCGGCGACGAACGTACCCGCCTGCAGGCGGTACAACAGGTGGTCGACGACTTTATCCAGCGCCGCGCCAGTGACCGCCTCGGCCTGCTGGTGTTCGGCGACCAGCCCTTCACCCAGACCAGTTTTACCCAGGACCACGCCACCCTGCGTCAGTTGCTGGCCGAGCTGCAGCCGGGCATCGCCGGGACGCGTACCGCACTGGGCGACAGCATCGGTCTGGCGATCCGGCTGTTTCAGCAGAGCCAGAGCCCGGCGCGGGTGGTGATACTGCTTAGCGACGGCAGCGACACCAGCAGCCGCAAACTGCCGGATGACGCCGCACAGATCGCCAACGAGCAGGGCATCGTGATTCACACCATCGGCTTTGGTGACCCCAACGCCGAAGGCGAACAGCGGCTCGACGCCGAGCAGCTGCAGCGCATCGCCAGCACCACCGGCGGCCGGTACCTGCACGCCAGTAACCAGCAGGAACTGGCAGCGGCCTTCGACGCGCTGGATCAACTGACCCCGCAACTGCAACAGCGGCTGGAGTTTCAGCCGCGCACGCCGCTGTATTACTACCCGTTGGCCGCCGCTATCGCGCTGCTGCTGATGCGCCTGTTGCTGAGCGTGTCGCTGTTGCGCCGGAGGGCGGCATGATCGACTGGCTACCGCTGCACTTTCTGCGCCCGCTCTGGCTGTTGCCGCTACCGGCGCTGTTGCTGCTCGGCTGGTGGTTACGCCGCCACAGCGCACGCGCCAGCTGGCAACGACTGATTGCCCCACAACTACTGCCGTATCTGCTGGTACCCGGCGGCCGCAACGCCGGTGGCAACATGACACTGGTGGCGATTCTGCTGCTGGCCTGTCTGGCCGCCGCCGGCCCCAGCTGGGACCGCGAGGCACCGCCATTCGCCGAGCGTCAGGCGCCGCTGCTGATCGCCCTCAACCTGAGCGCCGATATGGACCAGCGCGAGCGCGGCGTGTCCCGGCTGGACCGCGCCAAACTGAAGATTCACGACCTGCTGGCACAACGCCCGGGCGCCCGTCACGGCCTGCTGGCCTACGCCGGCAGCGCTCACCTGCTGCTGCCACCCACCGACGACGCCGCGCTATTCACCCTCTACCTGGATAGCCTGTCGACCGAGCTGATGCCACGGCTGGGACGCGATACCCCGGCGGTTCTGCGGCAGATGGATCAGCTGCAGCTACACGCCGCACAGCCCTACATGCAGCTGCTGGTCAGCACTGATGTCGAAGCCGGCGCAGAAGCTGCACTGGCCGCCAGTCACAGCCTGCTGTGGGCAGTGGATAGCGACGAGGGGTTGGCCGATCGGCTGTCCAGCCCGCTGGTTACCATGCGCAACGACGACAGCGACCTGCCGTCCGTGCTGCGCGCCCTCGACGCCAGCCAGCGACTGGCGCGCCAGGCCGACCCCGACAGCCGCTGGCATGACCGCGGCTGGTGGCTGCTCTGGCCGATCGCACTGCTGCTGTTGCTACGCCTGCGCCGCGCCGCGCCCGCCGCGCTGTTGCTGCCACTGTTGCTGCCCACCCACAGCGAGGCCGGCGAGCTGGAACTATGGCGGCTGTGGCGCAGCGAACAGCAGCAAGCCATGGCGCTGTACCAGCAACGGGACTACGCCGCGGCGGCGGAGCTGTTCAGCGATCCGCGCTGGCGCGGCGCCGCGCTGTATCGCGCCAGCAACTGCGAAGGCGCGCTGGCGGCGTTCGATCAGGGCACCAGCGCCGAAGACTTCTACAACCAGGGCAACGCCCTCAGCTGCCTGCAGCGCCACCAAGAGGCCGCCGAGCGCTACCAGCTGGCGCTGGCGCTGCGACCGCACTGGCAGGCGGCACAGGACAACCTTGAGCGCGCCCTGCTGCTGGTCGCCCGCCAGCAGCAACAGCACCCCAAGGACGCCGACATGGACCCGGACGAGATCCGCAACGATCTGGAGCGCAAGCGCGGCATCACCGCCACCGAGCAGCAACGCCGCGAGCAACAGACCGAGCTCTGGCTGGACACCCTCGAAGGCAGCCCCGCCGGCTACCTGAAACGCCGCATGCTGATGCAGCTGGAACCGCAGGAGCCGCAGCCATGACACGCTATCTGCTGTGCAGCCTGCTGCTGATGCTGGCGCTGCCCGCCGCAGCCGCCGAGCCCATGCTGCGCCTGCAGAGCAACGCCGCCGACGGCCTGCACAGCGGTCAGGCGCTGGAACTGCAGCTGCAGGTGCTGGTGCCGAGCTACTTCCTCGCCGCACCGCAGTTTCCAACCCTGCAACTGGATGCGCAGAACCAGGCGGTACCCGCCGCCAGCCGCAACCTCAGCCCGCGCATCGACGGCCACAGCTGGGCCGGCATTGAGCGCAGCTACCGCTTTGCGCCGCTGCCACCGGGTGACTATGCGCTGCAGCCCGCCGAACTGACGCTGCGCTACGCCGACGACCAGCGCCAGCCGCGCGAGCTAACCCTGAGCATCCCGGCGCTGCGCTTTCAGGTTGACGGCGCAGCGCCCACCCCGACCGATGCGCTGCCGCCGCAGCTGCGCCTGACCGAGCGCTACTCGCCGCGGCGCAGCGAGCTGCAGGTCGGTGACGTCCTGCTGCGGCAGCTGCGCATCGAGCTGGATGATGCCGGCAGCCTGCTGCCGCCAGCGCTGCCGCTGACCGAAGTGCCCGGCACCCGGCTGTATCGCAGCCCGCCGCTGCTCGATCAGCAGGGCGAGCGGGTGATTCAGCGCTTTATCCGTGAGGAGGAGGTGCGTTATCTGCTGCTCGCCAGCGGTGAGCTGGAGATTCCAGCGCTCAGCATTGAGTGGCGCGACACCCGCACCGGCCAGTTGCAGCAACTCAGCCTGCCGGCCAGGCGGCTGCAGGTCAGCGCCGTCGGAACAACCCCCGCACGGCCGGTCAACGGCTGGCAGCACGCGGCGCTGCTGGCCGCACTGCTCCTGCTGCTCGGCAATGCGCTGGTCTGCTCAAGCGTCGGCAACCGCTGGTGGCGGCGCCGCTTGCTGCAGCGTCAGCTACGCAGCAATGATCCACGCGCCACGCTGCAGGCACTGGAGCACTGGCTCGCCAGTCTGCCACCCGCACGCCTGGCAGCCACCCGCGCGCAACTCGCCGAACCCATCCGCGCACTGCAGGCCGCCTGCTACGGCGCCACACAACAGTGGCAGCCAGACCAGCTGCGCGCTGCGCTGCGCTGCCTGTCACGACGCCTCGCCCAGCCTGCCCGCCAACCGGCTGACCGCTATCGGCTGAACCCCTGAAACGACAACGCCCGGGCACAGGGCCCGGGCGTTGACTGGTCCAGCGACAGCGCTTACTGGTGCTGCTGCATATTCATGAACTTCTCCATCATCTGGTCGATGGTGAAGCTGGCCGGACGCTGACGCGGCGGAAATTCCTGGAAGGTACTGAGGAACTGCTGCACGCGAATCATCGCCGGCAGGCCCACCGGTGCAATCTTCTTGTCCCACCAGTTGTTGTAGCCGTTGGAGTCGGTATCGGCGCGCTCGTAGGGGTCACGACGCAGGTTGAACACCTTCGGGATACGCAGCTCAACGAAGGGGTCACGCCAAACGTCAAAGCTGCGCGCGCGCTGCTCCTGGAACACCACTTTCCAGTCACCGTCGCGGATGGCGAGGAACTTGCCGTCATCGCTGAAGTAGTAGAACTGGTCACGCGGCCCTTCCTGCTGGTCGCCCTGCAGGTACGGCAGGAAGTTGAAGCCGTCCAGATGCACCTTGTACTGCTTGCTGCCCGCACGGTAGCCGGTCAACAGCTTCTCTTTCACATCCGGCACACCGGCGGCGGCCATCAGTGTCGGCACCCAGTCCTGGTGGGACATGATTTCATTGGAAATCACGTTGGCCTCGATGTGGCCCGGCCAGCGCACCATGGCAGGCACCCGGAAGCCACCTTCCCAGTTGGTGTTCTTCTCGCTGCGGAACGGGGTGATACCGGCATCCGGCCACATGTTGTAGTGCACGCCGTTATCGGTGGTGTAGAGCACGATGGTGTTATCGGCAATGCCCAGATCATCCAGCTGCTTGAGCAGCTGACCAACCTGACCGTCATGCTCGACCATGCCGTCGTTGTAGAAGTCCTGACCCGACAGGCCCGCGACGTCCGGCGCAATGTGGGTGTAGTAGTGCATGCGCGTGGAGTTGAACCAGACAAAGAACGGCTTGTCGGCCTTCACTGCGCGATCGATAAAGTCCATCGACGCCTGCAGGAACTCGCGGTCGATGGTTTCCATGCGCTCGCGGTTCAGCGGGCCCTGGTCTTCCACCTTGCCATCGGCCGTGCTGCGGATCACGCCACGCGGGCGGATCATCTTGTCGATCGCCGGATCGGTAGTCCAGTCCGGATCTTCCGGCGCTTCCTCGGCGTTCAGGTGGTAGAGGTTGCCGAAGAACTCGTCAAAACCGTGCTGGGTTGGCAGGTACTCGTTACGGTCACCCAGATGGTTCTTGCCGAACTGGCCACTGGTGTAACCGAGCGGCTTGAGCAGCTCGGCCAGGGTCGGGTCTTCCGGCTTGATGCCAACGGCTGCGCCCGGCACACCCACCTTGGTCAAACCGGTACGCACCGGATGCTGACCGGTGATAAAGGCAGAGCGACCAGCGGTGCAGCTCTGCTCACCGTAGTAGTCGGTGAACATCATGCCTTCGTTGGCCAGGCGGTCGATGTTCGGGGTCTGGTAGCCCATCATGCCGTGGCTGTATTTACTGATGTTGGTGATGCCGATGTCATCGCCCATGATGATCAGGATGTTCGGCTTGTCGGCAGCCGCCGCCAGCGACGACACGCTGAGCGTCACCGCGCAGAGCGCCGCGCCGGCCCAACGCCGGAGTGGGGAACGAGGGTGTTGCATGGGAATGCTCCTTTTTCTTGTTGTCACAGTCAGTTCGGGACACAGATTTGCCCCCGGCGCCATCACACCCGGGGCAGCAGACAGGAACGACAACGCAAGACTGGATCGACCCGAGCCCGAGGCCGGACCGGAACAGGTGCTCGCGGCACCGGAACACCGGACCGCATGCAGCACTCCCGCTCGCGCACAAAGGGCGGGCACACTCTTGCATTATCGTGCCGTGATGATGGCCGCTGGGCCGGGCGAGTTCTTGCCATTTCACGTCACACCGTCTCAATTAAGGACGTGAATAGCGCTGACTAACATTGTCAGCCAGAGCCAACCGGCTGACTTCAGCCGCCCTCATGCCTGTACTCCAGCTTAGCCAAGCCTGCCGATCTGCACCTGTACCACCAGCAGGCGCCAGCCCGAACCGGCTCCGCTCAGGCTGACCACCTCGCCGGCTCGCGCCGCCAGCAGGCGTGCGCCCAGCGGCGAGAAGATCGACACCTCGTCCGCCGCGCGGCTGCGCTCGGTCAGGCGCAGGCTGAACAACGCCTGATCCTGCAGATCCAGCAGCAACAGCTGGCTGCCGGGGCGTGCCAGTTCGGGATTGGGGTCGCGTTCAAGCCGTTCCAGCCGGCCGATCACCGTGGCCAGCTCCTGCGGGCCGGTCAGATACCAGGCGCCACGCTCACGCAGCAGCGCACGCAGGCGCGGGTGCGCGCCAACAGCAACAGACGTCATGTCTGCAGTCTCCAGCAAAAGGGAAGGGAAGAAGTAACGGCAGCCGGGTGCGGACGAACCGCCCCGGCTCAGATCAGGAAGGCAACAGCATGGGCGCTGACAGCGAAGGACACGCGCACGGCTCCAGTTGGAAAGAAGGTGAGCGCCCTACCATACGCCAGCAAAAATTAAAGGCAAGCCAGCACGCTAACGACTCGCCTTGTAGCGCGCCGGCGTCTCGCCCTGCCAGCGGCGAAAGGCGCGGACAAAGGCGTTTTCATCGGAGAAGCCCAGCTGCTCGGCGATCTGCGCCACGCTCAGACGCCCCTGCTGCAAGGCCTGACAGGCCATATCCTGCAGCACCGACTCGCGCAGGGTCTTGAACGACAGCCCCTCCTCACCCAGTTTGCGATTGAGGTGGCGACCGCTGAGGCCCAGCTGCTCGGCAATCCGCTCCTTGCCCCAGCGCGGCTGGCTGCGCACCTGCGCCTGCACCTCGGCGGCCAGGCTGTGCTGTCCCAGACTGGCGAGGGTCTGATCGGCCAGCTGGCGCAGGTGGTCGCGCAGGGCGCTGTTAGCCTGGATCTGCGGCAGCTCAAGCTGGTCGGCAGAGAAGGTGATGCGGTTGAAGCCGGCCTCGAAATGCAGCGGTACGTCGATCAGAGCGCGGTACTCTGCCAGCGGGGCGAGCGGGGCGTGGGCCAGCCAGATGCCGCTCGGAGTGAAGCGGCCGCCGGTCGCCCAGCGCGTCAGGTTGAGCTGACCGGCCAGCACCGCCTCAACCCGCTCGGCTTGCCGGACCTTGAGCTGTGGCTGGTAGTCGATCGCCATCTGTTCGCCGTCGCGCAGCAGGGTGAAGTCGCCGCCGGCACCGATCAGCGGCGCATACTCAACCTGCTCGACCAGCGCTTCACCGAGGGTCTCGCAGGTCACCAGCAGCATGCCGGCGCTGTCGAGATGGCCGACCTGGATGTCCAGCCCGAGCCGCAACCCGGCCAGCGGGTCCGCCGCCAGTTCGCAGTAGCGCTCCCACAATTCGTCCTGTACGGCCAGCGGAATGCGCTCGTTGCCCTGCAGCCGCGCGACCAGCTCGGCGGGCAGGGCAATGCCCTGGCGCTGGGCGGACTGCAGCAGCGCCTGGGCATAGAGAGGAGTAACACTGTGATCGACGCTCGACATGGCTTGAATTGCCGGATTCCTGTCCCGTTTTGTCCGATACCGCCGGGAGGCGTTTGGCTAGACTCGTGATCATAACCTTGCCGCCGTCCCTGTGTAACGCATGGCGAGCAGGGCTGATAACAACGACAAGAACAAAAAAGAGGTATCACCATGTACGCAGTCATCGGCGCCGGCCCTATGGGTCTGGCCACTGCCCGCAACCTGCAGAAGCTGGACATCCCCTTCATCGGCCTTGAACTGCACAGCGATGTAGGCGGGCTGTGGGACATCGACAACCCGCACAGCACCATGTACGAGAGCGCGCACCTGATCTCGTCCAAGCGGATGACCGAGTTCGCCGAATTCCCGATGGAAGACAGCGTCGCACTGTATCCGCACCACCGCGAGATGCGCCGCTACTTTCAGGCCTACGCCAAACGCTTCGATCTGTACCGCCACTACGAATTCAATACCAAGGTGCTGAGCGTGGCCCGCGAGGGCACCTTCTGGACCATCGTCACCGAGCGCGATGGCCAGCAGCAGAGCCGCCGCTTTGAAGGCCTGCTGATCGCCAACGGCACCCTGCACACGCCCAACCGGCCAAGCCTGCCGGGCCGCTTCGACGGCCAGATCATGCACTCGGCCGAGTACCGCAGCGCCGAGGTGTTCAAGGGCAAGCGGGTACTGATCGTCGGCTGCGGCAACTCCGGCGCGGACATCGCGGTCGACGCTGTGCACCACGCCAAGTCGGTCGACATGAGCCTGCGCCGCGGCTATTACTTCCTGCCCAAGTTCATCAAGGGCAAGCCGACCGACACCCTCGGCGCCGCCCGCAAGTTCAAGCTGCCGCGCGCGCTGAAGCAAAAAGTGGATGCCGCACTGGTGCGTTTCATCATGGGCAAGCCATCGGACTACGGCCTGCCTGATCCGGACTACCGCATGTACGAGTCGCACCCGGTGGTGAACTCACTGATTCTGCACCACCTCGGCCACGGCGATATCCACGCACGCCGCGACATTCAGGGCATGGACGGCAACCGGGTCGATTTTGTCGACGGCGAAAGCGCCGAATACGACCTGATCCTGCTGGCCACCGGATACCAGCTGGACTACCCGTTCATCAAGCGCGAGCACCTGAACTGGCCAACGGGTCTGGACGCGCCGCAGCTGTATCTGAACGTGTTCCACCCCGAGTACGACAACCTGTTCATGATGGGCATGATCGAGGCCGCGGGGCTGGGCTGGGAGGGCCGCAACCTGCAGGCACGACTGACCGCGCTGTATATCCACCAGCACCGTCAGGGCAGTGCCCAGGCCGCCAGCTTTGCGGCGACCAAACGGCAGAAGGCGACCACCAACCTGGATGGCGGCTACGATTACATCAAGCTGGCCCGCATGGCCTACTACGTCAACAAGGATGCCTATCTGGACGCGCTGCACCAGCACATCGCCGAGCTGGAGGCAGGCATTGAGCAAGCCGCACCGCAGCCGGTGCCGGCAACATGAGCGGCGCGCTGCCGATCCACTTCGACCCGGCCAGCCTGATCACCCTCAACCTGATCATGGCGGCCATGATGTTCGGCGTGTCACTGAGCCTGACACTGGATGACTTCAAGCGCATCCTCAAGGCACCCGTGGCGCCGGTCGCCGGCCTGATCGCGCAGTTTCTGCTGCTGCCGGCGGCGACCTGCCTGTTCACCTGGTGGCTGAACATCGACCCGGAACTGGCGCTGGGGATGATTCTGGTCGCCTCCTGCCCGGGCGGCAGTTTTTCCAACGTCATGACCTGGCTGGGCCGCGGCAATGTCGCCGTTTCAGTCAGCATGACAGCGGTTTCCAGCCTCGCCGCGACCGTGCTGACGCCATTCAATTTCGCCCTGTATGGCTGGCTCAACCCGCACACCCGCGAGTACCTGACCCAGATCAGCCTCGATCCGACCGGCATTCTGGTCATCGTGCTGCTGGTCCTGGCCTTGCCGCTGATCCTTGGCATGCTGAGCGGCAAGCGCTGGCCCAAACTGGTCACCCGCAGCGAAAAGCCGCTGCGGGTCATCTCGCTGCTGGTATTCCTCGGTTTTGTCGCTATCGCCTTCGGCAACAACCTGGACCTGTTCGTTGAGCGCTTCCACAGCTTCTTCTGGCTGGTGGTCGCCCACAACCTGCTGGCCCTGAGCCTGGGCTACGGCATGGCGCGGCTGATGCGTCTGCCGCTGGCCGACCGCCGCGCCGTGACCATGGAAGTGGGCATTCAGAACTCCGGCCTGGGGCTGGTGATTCTCTTCACCTTCTTCCCCGACGCCGGCGGCATGATGCTGATCACCGCCTTCTGGGGCGTCTGGCATCTGGTCTCCGGGCTGACCCTGTCGCAGCTCTGGGCGCGCCAGAGCCGTCGCGCCGAACGCCACGAACAACAACAAGAAGCCGCTCGACGCGGCGTATCGCAGAGCCTGTAACCATGAGCAAACGCATTCTGATCACCGGCGCCGCCGGCTATATCGGTCACCAGCTGGGCAACCGCCTGGCCAAGGATTATTACGTCATCGGCACCGACATCCGCAGCCGTGACGACGTCGACTTCCCGCTGCAGGTCATGGACATCCGCGACGCTGGACTGACCGACCTGCTCAAGCGCGAGCAGATCACCCACGTGGTGCACCTGGCGTCCATACTGCAGGCATCGAAGGACCGCCAGCGCGACTTCGACATCGACGTCAACGGCACCCACAACGTGCTCAAGGCCTGCGTTGAAGCGGGGGTACAGCAGCTGACCGTCACCAGCTCCGGCGCCGCCTACGGCTACTACGCCGACAACCCGGCCTGGATCGACGAACAGGACGCCATCCGCGGCAACCGCGAGTTCGCCTACTCCGACCACAAACGCCAGATCGAAGAGCTGCTGGCGCGCTATCGCCGCGAACACCCGGCGCTGGCCCAGCTGATCTTCCGTCCGGGCACCGTGCTCGGCCTTGAGACCCGCAACCAGATCACCAACCTGTTCGAGTCCAAGCGGGTACTGGCGATCAAGGGCAGCGACTCGCCGTTTGTCTTCATCTGGGATCAGGACGTGCTGGCCGCGATGGAAATGGGTATCCGCGAAGACAAGCAGGGCATCTTCAACATGGCCGGCGACGGCGCCCTGACCATGCGCGAAATCGCCCGGAAGCTGAACAAACCGCTGCTGACCGTCTCACCGTGGATTCTGAAAAGCGCGCTGCAGGTCGCCAAATGGCTCGGTAAACCCACCGGCCCCGAGCAGATCAACTTCCTGCGCTACCGCCCAGTGCTGAGCAACCGGCGGCTGAAGGAGGAGTTTGGCTATCCGCTGCAAAAGACCTCGGCCGAAACGTTTGAATACTTCATTGAGCAGCGCGGTCTGCGGCGGTGACGGGATTCACCCGCCGGGAGGGCCGAGTTCCAACTCGGCCAAGAGGTACCTGCAGGCTCGCTGGTCGAGTTGGAACTCGACCTTCCCAGAGGCGACGCCGTACCCAGATTTAAAGCCGCTCAGATACCTGAGCATGCATCACAACAAGCAGTGCGCAGCGACCGGCTTGAGGCTTACAGCTTGAAGCTAGCCGCGGCGACCAAAGGGAGCCCCCCATGAAGGTTATTCTGATCACCGGCGCCGCCTCCGGCCTCGGCTGGGCGATGGCCCGGCGCTGGTTCGACGCCGGCCACAGTCTGGTGCTGGCCGACGTCAACGAAGCACTGCTTATGCAGCGCGAGCAAGAACTGAACGCACCGCGCCGTGTGCTCACCGTGACCGCCGATATCACCAGCGCCGACGACATTCAGCGCCTGATCAAGGCCACCACCGACCACTTCGGCCGCCTCGATCGGCTGGTCAACAACGCCGGCATCACCCACCGCTCCCCGGCCCACCAGACCGACCCGGCGGTGTTCCGCAAGGTCATGGCGGTGGACTGGCAGGGCCCGGTCGAGCTGACCATGGCTGCGCTGCCACTGCTGCGCGCCAGCGCCGGCGAGATTCTCTGCATCGGTTCGATGGCCGGCTGGATGCCGGTGCCGGGCCGCGCCGCCTATTGCGCGGCCAAGGGTGCGCTGACCCAGTTTTTCGAAGTGCTGCGGCTGGAGCTGGAGCGCGACAACATCCATGTATTGATGGTTTACCCAAGCTTTCTCGACACCCCGATCGAACACAACGCCCTCGGCAAGGACGGCAAGCCCGCCAGCCACGCGCGCTCGATGGTCGGCGGCATGCGCACCCCGGAATGGATGGTCGGGCTGATTGACGAAGCACTGGTAAAACGGCACCGTTGGCTGCTGCCCGAGCCGGTTTCCCGCTTCGGCAGCCTGCTCTGGCGTTTTGCCCCGGCGCTGTACCTGCGTCAGGTACGCAAACGCTTTGCTGGCGAGCTGGGCTGATCACCAACCGGCGGGACGCAGAATCCGGCTCAGCGCCAATGCGCGGTAGCGCGGACGCTCTCCGGATTCTTTAAACACCCGCGCCAACAAGAAGACACCATGTCCATCGACACCCTGCTGCTCAACCCCTGGCTCTGGCTGGGGCTGTTTATCCTGCTGGCCTATACCATCGAAGCCATCACCGGCTTCGGCAGTATCGTCATCGCCCTGTCACTCGGCGCCTTGCTGCTGCCGATTCCGACCATGCTGCCGGTGCTGGTGCCGCTCAATATCTGCATGAGCGGCTATCTGGCCTGGCGCAACCGTCAGCACATCCACTGGCCGACGCTGCTGAAACTGATCCTCCCGCTGATGCTGATCGGCATGCTGCTGGGCTACGGCCTGCGACCGTGGCTGAGCGGTGAGTTGCTCAAGGCGCTGTTCGGGGTGCTGGTGCTGTGGTTCGCCGCTCGCGAGCTGCTGCGCATGTTCCGCGGCCATATCAGCCCGCCACACCCAAGCTGGCTGAGCCGCAGCCTGACCCTCGGCGCCGGCCTGACCCACGGCCTGTTCGCCTCCGGCGGCCCGCTGCTGGTCTACGCCCTGGCCGGCACCCGACTGGATAAAAGCCAGCTGCGCGCCACCCTGATCAGCGTCTGGTTCACCCTCAACAGCAGCATGACCGTGCTGTTCCTGCTCGACGGCAGCCTGCTGCCCAACCTGCCACGCATCGCCAGCTACCTGCCGCTGCTGGTGATCGGCGTGGTGCTCGGCGAGATCCTCCACCACCGTCTGAACGAGCAGCGCTTTCGGCAAGTGGTGTACAGCCTGCTGGTGGTGACCGGGGTGTTGTTGCTGGGCAAGGCGCTGCTCTGACGGGCCAACGCGGCGCGATAGGGTGGAGAAAGCCAGCGGCGTCTCCACCACCCATGCACAGGGTCCACGGCCATAGATCAGCAACGCCCGTGCGCTCAAAAGCCGCGGAGACGCTGCGCTTACTCCGCCCTACGGGCCAGCGCTAACCCGGTATCGGGTGCTGCGTCCACCGCCCGGCAGCTTTTCAATGCAGCCCTTTTCCAGCAGATCAGCCAGATGGCGGGTAGCGGTGGCCTTGGACACCTTGGCAACCGCCTGATACTGGCTGGCACTGATCCCGTCGGCAAAACCCTGCGTCCCGCCGTCGAGCAACCGGTTGAGCACTTTGGTCTGCTCAGCCGACAACCCATCATTGCGATGGTTTTGCCAGAAACGCGCCTTGGTCAGCAATCGATCGATACGCGCAATGGATTGCCGCAGGCTGTCCAGCAAGGTAGCGAGAAACCACTGGAGCCATTCGGTGATATCGAGACCACCTTTCTGGCTGGCTTCGAGCACCCGGTAATACCCCGAACGATCGTCGAGAATACTGGCCGACATGGCATACAAGCGGATGGCCTGACCGTCGGCCTGTGCCAAAGCCAGGTCAGTGATGGCACGTGTCAGCCGGCCATTGCCGTCATCGAAGGGGTGCAGGGTAACGAACCAGAAATGAGCGATACCGGCCCGCAGCAGCGGGTCCAGCTGGCTGTCGGCACGGCTGTCGGCGAACCAATCGAAGAACTGTTGCAAGCGAGCATCCAGTCCCAGCCGCGGTGGAGCTTCAAAGTGCACCCGGGGCCGATCCAGCCGGCCGGAGACCACCTGCATCGGCTCATCGCCGCGCAACTCGCCGACGTGCATGGCACTGTAAAGCGGCAAGGCCTCATCCGGAAACAGCTGCCGGTGCCAGCCGAACAGGCGTTCCAGGGTCAAGGGCCGGTCAATATTGCGGGTAGCATCCAGCAGCAACTCGGCAGCCCCCTCGCTGCGCGGGCTGGGCTTGCTGTCCGGCTCCAGACCCAAACGGCGGGCCAGCGAAGAGCGCACCGAGGCCACGTTGAGCGTTTCACCCTCGATGGCCGAGGAGGTGATGATGTTCTGCAACAGGGTATCCAGTTGACCATGCAGCTCGTCAGCCCTGTCTACCGCGCCGGCCATGCCCAGCAGTGTGCCCTGGGCCTGCACGCAGGCCCGCAACGGCGCGGCCAAGGCATCCGCCTGCCAGGTAAACGCTGGCCATTCCGGCCGCTGCCATATCCACTGCACACCACTCATTACCCGCCCTCACGATGTCATGAGCCAAATATAGCACTTATTCGGCTCACTATATGAGCCGAATAGCGCACCTAATCGGCTCATCAGCCGCGTGGCGGGCGCACGAGGCGAACCCCGCCACGCAGTTGAACGTAAGCAGCACCATAAACCCAGGCAAAAAAAGCCCCGCACCAACGCGCGGGGCCTTGTGGGTCAGCGAGTCTCACATGCCGCCAGTAACCGCGATATCACTGACGCCATCCGGCAGACCTGCGACGTCACCCAGCGTGGTCGGCGTGCCGGTGGCCAGATCGACCGTGTGCAAGGTCTTGCCGGTCAGCACGTAGGCGGTGTTGCCGCCCTTGCCGTCGCTGACGATATCCATGGCCGCGCCGTCGAGGCCCTTGGCGAGTTCGCCGACAGCCTGCTGGACGCCATCGTTCGGCGGGTTCTGCAGCATCAGCATGCCGGTCGCCAAATCCACGGTGAACAGCTCGGTGGTTTCGGTGCCGGGGTAGGAGTTGGTGTAGGCGCCAGCAACCACCTGTGCGGTCTGCCCGGCGTAGGCACCATCAGCAGCGTAAGCGACCGTGCCGTCGACGGCGACGTCACCGTTATCGACATTGACGCGGAAATTGGTGCCATCGGCGGCGAGCAGGCGCAGGCGATCGGCCTTGGGGTTGAAGTCGACGACAGCGGGGCCGTCGCCTGGCAACGCGGATTTGAGAGTAGTGGATGTGGTGGCGGCGCCGCTGCTGGTATCAATGGTGTAGATGCCGTCACCGCCGCTGAGGGCGTAAAGCATGCCGTTGGCCGGGCGCACGTCGATGCCGCGCAGGTCACTGGCACCGCTGACCATCATGCTGCCGGTGACGCTCAGGCTGTCGATGTCGACCTTATGCAGCATGCCGTCCTGGCCCAAGGCGATCAGTTGGGCTGCACTGGCGCCGCTGGCGGCCAGCACAAGAGAGCTGCCAAGAATCAGAGTAGTGATTGTTTTCATCGGTGAATCCTCGCTTGCAGGTGATGACGGAAAGCCCGTCTGACGTGGTGCTTTTGCAAGACACCTGCAAGCGATACCCGCCACCCCCTGCGCTGGATGTCACCGCGCAAAACTTTTTTCAGTTACTCGCCGTCAGCACCGCGCGACCGATGTACAACACAGGCCCTGTGGGCCGGTTGAGCGGCGAGCCGCCCTTGGGCTCCAGCGTCAGCTCGAACAGCTGGCCGGCCTGCACCGCGCCGATCTGCTCGGCGCTCAGGGTGACGCCCTTGCCCGGCTCAATCAGGCCGAGCGAACGCGGGCCGTCTTTGGGGTCGATCAGGGTCCAGAACTGCACACTCTGCTCCGGCGGGATTTGATCTGCTACCAGCGCTTCGAGGTTCAGGGTGCCGTCAGCATCGACGGTGATGACCCAGCCAGGGCGCGCACTCTCACCCGGCACCTGCAGCACCGCGGTATAGCTCGGGCCAGTCGGGGCTTCGCGCAGCACGCCCGGCAGCCAGCTGAGCAGCACCAGCAACGCCAACCCGGCACTGGTCAGGCGCCACAGGCCAAGGCTGTTCCACCAGCGGCCCAGACCGCTTTCAGCCGCATCGCTGACAGGCAGCCAACCAAGGCTCTGCTGCAACCGTTGCCAGAGTGCCGGGGAGGGCTGCTGGGCGGGCAGGGCGTCGGCCAGATCGAGCAGGTGGTGTTCCCACTCCAGCGCCATACTGGCGGCATCACGGTCGTGCTCGATCAGCTCGCGCACTTCGGTCGCTTTAGGCTCTTCGAGCAAGCCCAGCACGTATTCGCCGATCAGAGCACGGCGCTGCTCGGGCGCTTGCGGAATCATGGCTGCAGACACTCCTGTAGTGCGCGCAATCCGGCGCGGATTCGGCCCTTGATGGTGCCCAGCGGCGCGCTCAGCCGCGCGGCAATCTGGTCATGGGTCAGGCCCCGGTAGAACGCCAGCAGGATTGGGTGACGACGTGGCCGCTCCAGCAGGCGCAGACAGTCCCGCAGCTGACGGGCGGAAGAGCGTGCATCGGCCAGCTCTTCAGCCTGGGCTGTTTCGTCCGCCATGTCGTTGATAAAGCCGTCGTTGCTGGCAACCAGCTGCTTGCGACCGCGCAGCTGGTTGAGCGCCCGATAGCGCAGGATGCTGTAGATCCAGGCCCGGCCGGAGCCCAGGCTGCGATCAAAGCGATCAGCGTTGACCCAGACCTTGAGCAAGGCATCGTGCAGGCAATCTTCCGCCTGATCGCGCCGCCCCAGCAGGGTGATTGCCAACCCCAGCAACTGACCTGCTTCCTGTTGATACAAGCGCTTGAAGGCTGCCCGGTCCCCGCCAGCGCAGGCTTCCAGAGTGCCTTCGTAATCGAATTCGCTATCCGCCATGCGCTGTTCCCGTATGCCATCGCCTGTTGCGTTCCTGAAGGCTATACCCCCGAGCGCAACCTGCAGATGTTCAAAGCGAGAAAAATCCGCTTTTTGATGAGCAATTGTTTCGACACGGTGAGGGCGGCCAAGCGCGTTGGCACCTTCACGGCACCATCACCCCACTGATTGCCTGACGATCAACTCCACTGGCGGTTAGCTCCCAAGGCCAGCTCCCGGTGCTAACGTCCTGTCATCCACAACACCAACAAGAGGATGGGCGTATGACACTGGCAGCAGGACGACAGTCGATTTTCATCACCGGCGCGGCATCGGGCATGGGCCGCGAAACAGCTCGTCTGTTTCGTGAAAAAGGCTGGTTTATCGGTGCCTTTGACCTGAATCTGGGCGGCCTGCAGGCGCTGCAGGCAGAACTGGGCGCCGAGAACTGCGTGATCCAGACCCTGGATGTCAGTGACAAGGGCCAGTTTGACGCCGCGGTCGCTACCTTTGGCGAAGCCACCGGCGGGCGCATGGACATTCTGTTCAACAACGCCGGCATCGTCATGCGCGGCTTCTTCGACGAAATGCCGTTCGAGGATCAGCTGAAGATCATCAACGTCAACGTGATCGGCGTGCTCAACGGTACCCACAGCGCGCTGCCGCTGCTCAAGGCGACACCCAATGCGCTGTGCTTCAACACCTCGTCCTCCTCGGCCACCATGGGCATGCCGCTGATTGCGGTGTACTCGGCCAGCAAGCACGCGGTAAAGGGCCTGACCGAGGCGCTGTCGAACGAGTTTCGCCGCTACGACATTCGCTGCGCCGATGCCCTGCCGGGCCTGATCAAGACCGGGATGCCGAGCGAGGAGATGATGGCCGCAGCACCGGACAAGGGGCCGTTCCGGCTGATTGAGGCCGTTGAAGTGGCCAAGGCGGTGTGGAACAGCTACCACTCGGACCAGCTGCACTGGTACATCCCGGAGGAGCTGGCAGAACTGGACAAGGCCGCTGGCAACAACCCGGAGCTGCTGCGCGACAAGCTGGGTCGGCACATGCAGCCCTGAGCGACATATCAGCGCACCCCGCAGTCCAGACGCTTGCGAGCGCTGGCTGCGCAGGGGTAGCCTTGCAGCCTTTGTTGGTCAACCAAGAGTCTGCCCTGATGAAAACCCTGGTCTGGGATCTACCGCTGCGTCTGTTTCACTGGCTGCTGGCGCTGACGGTCACTGGTGCGCTGGTGACCATCAGCCTCGGCGGTGACTGGATCGAGTGGCACGAGCGCTTTGGCATTGCCGTGGTCGGGCTGCTGGCCTTCCGCCTGGTGTGGGGGCTGTGCGGCTCGACCCATTCGCGCTTTGCCAGCTTCTTTCCGACGCCTGCACGCATCAAGACTTATCTGGGCGGTCGCTGGCAGCAGCTGGGTCACAACCCGGTCGGCGCACTGTCGGTCTTTGCGTTGCTCGGCCTGATGGCCTTTCAGGCAATCACCGGCCTGTTCAGCAACGACGACGTGGCCTTCTACGGTCCGCTCAGCCGCCTGGTGTCCAGTGACACCGGCAGCCTGCTCAGCGGCTGGCACCGCTCCACTGAAGAGCTGATCTACGCCCTGCTGGCGCTGCACATCCTCGCTATCGTGCTGTACCGTCTGCGCGGCAAGAATCTGGTCGGGCCGATGATTCACGGCAAGGCCGAGGTTCCGGGCAATCAGGTTGAAGAGGTGAAAGGCGGGGGTTGGGTCGCGCTGGTGATCGCCCTGCTGATCGCTGCAGCCGTGATCTGGTTTGCCACTGGTGTCTGGATTCCGGCTCCGCCCCCCGCACCAGCAGTTCCAGCCTGGTAAACGGGAGGGCTCGGCCACGGAGATGCAGCTAAGCGCTGGTCGAGCGGGAGCTCGACCCTCCCGTGGGAAGGCCGAGTTCCAACTCGGCCATGGGGATGCACGGAGGCCCGCTGTGCAGCACCCGGGCCGGCGCGGCCAGTCAGGCCATAAAGCAAAACCCCGCCAATGGCGGGGTTTTGTCATCACACAGCCGCTATCAATCCAGCCGGTACTTGTCGTGGCAGGCCTTGCAGGTCTTGCCGACTTCGCCGAAGGCCATGCGGATCTCCGCCTGATCACCGGTCGCGGCCTTGGCAGCCAGCGTGTTGGCGGCCGTGCCCATGTTGCCGGCCAGCTGGGCGACGTCCTGCATATTGGCAAACAGCGCAGGGTCGACGCGGGTGTGAACGTTGCCGATGTCCTGCTCGGTGCCCGGACCGAACAGCGCACCGATACCGGAATTGGCGATGGCAGCGATGGTGTTGGCCGCGGCCTCGACCTGCTGCTGGTTGTACTCGACGCTGCCGTCGATTACCTGCGCTTTAATCTTGCCCATATTCCAGGCCATGTAGGTGAAGCCGGCCTGGCGGGTTTCAATCTGTTTTTCCGGGTCCATCGCGGCGGCGGACAGGCTGGTGGCGAGCAGCGCGCCGCCCAGCAGGGTAGTGATCACGGATTTCATACAAGCTCCTTTTGGATTGTTCTGACAGTTCACTTTCCGCAGGTATTGATGCCCAGCAGTGGATACAGCGGGCAGAAGCGGAACGCTCCGGTCGCCAGCGGTACCACGCCAATCCAGCCCCAAAGTCCGATGGTGCCGGTCAGGGTCAGGGCAATCAGCAACACACCCACAAGAATGCGAAGAACACGATCAATAGTACCTACATTGGCTTTCATGGCTACTCTCCTGAATGCTCTGGAACGCGGCTCGCGGCCTTGCCCAGGGTGTTGAAGGCGATATCGGTGCTGGGGAATACCTCACCGATCTGCTGCCTGATCCAGTCGGTGTGCTGCAGCTGATCCATCACCGGCCCCTTGACCTCCGCGAGGTGCAGGCGAATGCCGCGCTCGTTAAGGCCCTCCGTCAATTCGCTGAGCATGTCCAATCCGGTGCTGTCGATGTGATTGACCGCCGACAGAATCAGTAACACTTCTCTGGTGTCCGGGTAGTCGGCCAGCGCCTGCGAGATCGCCTGTTCGACTGCCTTGGTATTGGCGAAAAAGATATTTTCGTCGATGCGCAGGGCCAGCAGATGTGGCTCGGTTTCGACCAGATGGCGCTTGGTATTGCGGAAATAGTGGGTGTCGGGCACCCGGCCAACCACCGCCACATGCGGGCGGCTGCCGCGCCAGAGCTGGGCGATGATGGCGAAGCAGACCCCCAGTACGATGCCCGCCTCGATCCCCAGCGCCAGCACGCCAACGGCGGTACTGAGCAGGGTCAGGCCTTCGGCGCGGTCATAACGCCAGGCGCGGCGCAGGCTGGCCAGGTCAATCAGTGGCACCACCGAGACCAGAATCACGGTTGCCAGCACGACCTGCGGCAACCAGGCAAACAAGGGCGCAATACTGACCAGAATCACACCGACCAGCAGCGCTGAAAACACGCCGGCCAACGGCGTGTTGGCACCCGCCTCGATGTTCACGCTGGAGCGAGAGAAGCCACCGCAGACCGCAAAGCCGCCACTCAAGCCAGCGCCGATATTCGCCGCACCAAGGCCCAGCAGTTCGCGGTCCGGGTCGATGCTCTGGCGCTTGCGCCGCGCCAATGACTGGGCGATGGAGACACTCTCTACAAAGCTGACCAGACTGATCAGCGCAGCCGGCAGCAGCAACGAACGCAGGGCCGCAAGATCCGGAGTCTGCCAGACCAGCGCCGGCAGACCGGCGGGAATGTCACCGACCACCGGCACGCCCTGACTGGGCAGATCCGCCAGCAGGGTAACCACCACACCGAGCACCACGACCAGAATCGGCGCCAGTTTCGCCAGCAGGCTGGCCAGCGTGGCCGACAGCCCCGCGCGGCGCAAATGTCCGGCCAGTTTGCTGCGCGCATAAAGCAGCCAGCCAAGGTCAACCAGCCCCATCAGCAAGACCAGCGAGTTGCCGGGCCCCCAGCCCTCCAGCAGCCCCGTCGGGGCCGCGGGCCAACCGCGCAGGCCAAGCAGCTTGGGCAGCTGGCTGAGCACGATCAGAATCGCCGCACCGCTGATAAACCCGCTGATCACCGGATGGCTGAGAAAGTTGGCGAGAAACCCGAGCCGCAGCAGACCGAAGGCCAGCAGCATCACGCCCGACATCAGCGCCAGCCAGATCGCCAGCTGCAGGTAGTCGGCCGAACCGACAGTCGCCAGCGGCGCGAGCAGGGTCGCGGTCATCAAGCCCGTGACCGCCACCGGTCCCACCGACAGACTCATGCTGCTGCCCAGCAGCGCATAGCCGATCAGCGGCAGCAGGCTGGCATACAAGCCGATCTGCACCGGTAACCCGGCGAGCATCGCGTAGGCCATGCTCTGCGGGATGATCATGATGCCGACCACCAGCCCCGCAGTCAGATCACCCGCCAGCCAGGCGCGCCGGTAGTGGCGCAGCCAGCCAAGCAGCGCGTTGCTGCCCGGTGGTTGCAGGCGCAGATCCTCGTTCACGCCTTCACCCGGCGGTCATACAGGGCAAACAGCCACATGCCAAGCAGCATCGCGGCAACCATCAGCAGCGCCTGCGGGATCAGTGCCGAAGCCGCCACCAGAGCCGGGCCCGGGCAGAAGCCCGCGACGCCCCAACCGGCGCCAAACAGCAGGCTGCCGAGCACCAGACGGCGATCGATCTTGCTACTCGTTGGCAGCTGCGCCTGCTCGCCACGCAGGGTGGTACCGCGACGCTGAATCCATTGCATGGGCAGGAAAGCCACCGCAATCGCGCCCGCCATTACCAACGCCAGCGACGGGTCCCAGGCGCCCGCGAGATCGAGGAAACCGGTTACCTTGGCCGGGTTGGCCATACCCGAGATCAACAGGCCAAAACCGAACAACAGGCCGCTGGCCAATGCTATCAATCCACGCATGATTCAGACTCCCAGCAGATGGCGCAGAACGAACACGGTTACGAAGCCCGCGCCCATGAAGCTCAGGGTGGCAACCAGCGACCGCGGCGACAGGCGCGACAACCCGCAGACGCCATGCCCGCTGGTGCAGCCAGAGCCCAGCCGCGAGCCAAAGCCGACCAGCAGGCCAGCGACGATCAGCGCCACCGGGCCGGCGTCGACCTGCACGCTGATTTCGCCGGCCACCGCCAGATAGAGCCACGGCGCCAACAGCAGGCCGAGCACAAACAGCAACGCCTCGCTATTGCCCTTCTGCGGTGTCAGCAGCCGGCCAACCAGCCCGCTGATGCCGGCGATGCGGCCGTTGAATAGCATCAGCAGCGCCGCCGCGGCGCCAATCAGCGCACCGCCAAGCAAGGCTGAATACGGAGTAAACGCAGCCCAATCAATGGTCATCAGGGGTCTCCTCGGCACAGAACAGGCCGTAAAGGGTGTGAAGAATGGCTAATGCCTCGCGGCTTGCCACACTGTAGTAGACCTGCTTGCCCTCGCGACGGGTGTCGACCAGCCCTTCGCGGCGCAGCACCGCCAGTTGCTGGGACAGGGTCGGCTGGACAATGCCCAGCAGCTCTTCCAGCTCACCGACATTGCGCTCGCCATCGACCAGCTGACAGAGCAGCAGCAAACGGTCACGATTGGCCAGCGCCTTGAGCAACTGGTGGGCCTGATCGGCAGAACTGCGCAGGCGCTGGATATCAGGTTGATTGTTCATAACAGCAGTACGATCTCTTGAAACACTCTATTGACTAACAATATATAAAAAAATAGATTGTTTGCAAGCAGGCCAACGGAAAAGGAGCCAGAGATGAGTGAAGACCGCGTAGAAGTCACCCTCGAACAACAGCAGGGCTACCGCTTTGAAGCCCGCTTCAGCAACGGCACGCCGCCGCTCATTACCGACGAACCGGCGCCGCTGGGCAACAACGAAGGCCCCAGCCCCGCACAGCTGCTGGTCACCGCGCTCGCCAACTGCCTGAGCGACAGCCTGATCTTTGCCCTCGGCAAATTCCGCCAGCCGAACGACGGTATCCGTACCGAAGCAGCAGGCCTGATCGGCCGCAACGAACAGAACCGCATGCGCGTGGTAGGCGTTGAAGTCACTCTGCATCTGGGCCACCCGGCCAGCGCGTTCGAGCGGCTGGACCGCATCCTCGATCAGTTCGAGCAGTTCTGTACCGTCTCGCAGAGCGTCGCCGCGGCGCTGCCGATCACGCTCACGGTGCTCGACAGCGACGGCGTCACGCTCAAGGGTTGAACAGCTCGAAGCCGAGCAGCGTCTGCACCAGCGTGGCGTTGGCGATATCGATGAAGAAGGCGCCGAGCAGCGGGATCACCAGATAGGCCTTGGGGCTCGGCCCGTAGCGGCTGGTCAGGGCGTCCATATTGGCGATGCCGACCGGCGTGGCGCCCAGCCCCATGCCGATAAAACCCGCGCTGATGCAGGCCGCATCATAGTTGCGGCCAAGCAGCGGGAAGACCAGAAACACGGTGAACAGCACCGCCACCACCGCCTGTATCAGCAGCATGATGCCGATCACGCCAAAGGCACTTTGCAACGACAGCAACGGCAGGCTGATCAGACTCATGCCGAGAAACAGCTGCAGGCTCAGATCGCCGACCAACTGGATTGGCCGGGCATCCACCTCCACACCGGCGATATCCAGCCCGTTGGCCAGCAGGATGCCAAGGAACATCGAGGTCAGAAACGCCGGCAACCGCAGCCCCAAACCCGACAGCCAATCGTAGACGCTCGCGCCCAGGGCAAAACACAGCGCAATCAGCAGTACCGCCGTCAGCAGGTGATCCAGGTCGATCAGATAGGTCGTCTTGCCACGTGCCTCCATGTGCGGCAACTCACTCTCCACCTCACTGCTGGCTAGCTGATGCCGACGAATCAGCCACGCCGAGACCGGCCCACCCAGCAAGCCGCCGCTGATCAACCCGGCAGTCGCCATCGCCAGCCCGAGCGTACTGGCGTTAGCCAGCTCGAAATGCTCCTCGAACAGCTGGCCCCAGGTCAGCGCCGTGCCATGGCCGCCCGCCAGTGAAATGCTGCCGCCAATCAGCCCGTACAGCGGGCTTTCGCCCATCCCCAGCGCCAGCACAGTGCCCACCAGGTTCTGACAGAGCAGAAACACCACTGCCAGCCCGAGCATGATTGCCAGCGCCCGACCACCCTCCAGCAATTGCCGCAGCCGCGACGACAGTCCGATGGTGCTGAAAAAAGCGATCAGCAACAGATCGCGCAGCTGCAGATCGAACTGGATCGTCCGCTCGCTGACCAACTGCAGCACCGCTACCAGCGCACTGATCGGCAGTCCGCCACTGACCGCCGCCGGGATGTTGTAACGGCTGAGCAGGCTCACCCGCTGATTGATCCAGTACCCCAGCCACAAGGCAATCACCGTCAGCGCCAGCGTGGTTGGCGTGTTGATCAGCAGGGCAGTCTGTTCCATGACAGGTCTCAGGTTGGTGGCGTGGGCAGCAGGGGATAAGCATATACGCAGGGACAGGGAGGCGCTCAACCCTTGGGTTCCCAGACGCAGACGGGCACGGCATGCCGTGCCCCTACGATGCGCGCTCTAGTTAGCCAGACGTGAAGCGCGCACGGACCAACTCCCCGTTTACACGGGCGAGTAGCACAGGGCTGACGGGAAAAAGAGTCATAGGATGTCTGAGGAGCGAAGCGACGAGTTTTATGACTCCCCGTCAGGCCGAGCAACGCAGCGAACCCGAAGGGCCGCGTAGCCGGGTGCCCCGGGGGATCGCTAAGGGGGGCTGGGCAAGCAGCCCCCCTTGGCTCGCCGCGAAGGCGAAAAGCGAACTATATAAATCGCAAAATGCAGAGCAAAAGCCACCGGGAAGGTCGAGCTCCCGCTCGACCCGCAAACCACCGTGCGACACCGTGGCCGAGTTGGAACTCGGCCCTCCCGTAACACCCAAACCGCTCACCCATTCCATCAACAAAAACGCGCAGCAAAATATTCGCTTAAGCCGATCTTAAGATTCACCCGCCATTCTCCTCCCCAACATGAGGAGGAAGGCCATGTCACAACCCCACGCTCCACAGGCTCGGCAACTCGCCCGCCTTGGCGATGACGCCGCCCTGCTGCACGCCCCCCAGCACACCGACAGCCCGCTGCGGGCGCGGCTTGAGGGCTTTGTTCACACCTGTTTTGCCGACACCTACGGCGCCAACGTCCGTCATTTCATGCCGGAGCTGCTCGGCCTGTGCCAGAACGGCGACCTGCAGGCCGGCGTCGGCATGCGCGGTGGTGCCAGCGGCGAGCTGTTTCTTGAACACTATCTGGACCAACCGGTGTGCGACGCCATTCGTCAGCACACCGATCTGCCGGTGCACCGCGAGCAGGTGGTTGAGGTTGGCAACCTCGCAGCACTGGCACCGGGCGCAGGCCGTCTGCTGATCATCGCCCTGACGCATTATCTGGCCACCAGCGGTTACACCTGGGTGGTGTTCACCGGTACGCCAATGCTGCTCAACAGCTTCCAGCGCCTGACCCTGAGCCCGATTGATCTGGGCCCGGCCGACCCGCTGCGGCTCGGCGACGCGCGCTTTGAGTGGGGCAGCTACTACGCCACCCAGCCACGGGTGATGGCCGGTTACATCCCCGAAGGGTTCAACCAGTTGCAGCGCCGCGGCCTGTTCGAGCGCATGCGCTACCAACCTGACTATCTGCAAACTGGCCCGGAGATTGCCAATGATTGCGCCTGAAGTACTCTGGCACAGCCTCGACCGCTTCGCGGCTGAGCGCCCCAACAAGCTCGCATTGAGCGACGAAGCAGGCAGTATCAGCTACGCCGAGCTGCCCGCCGAAATCGACCGCCGCGCCGAGCGCCTGCGTGCCGTCGGTTGTCGCTGCGTGGCGCTGGCCCTGCCCAACGGGCGTGAGTGGCTGCTGTGGGATTTGGCGCTGCTGAAAGCCGGTCTGACCTGCGTGCCGATCGCGCCCTTCTTTACCCGCCAGCAGCGCGAGCACCTGTTGCGCAGCGCTGGCGTCGATACCGTGCTGGGTATGGCTGACGACAGCGAGGAGCTGCTGGCACAGGGGTTCGCTGCCACCTCGCTCGGCTGGCAACGTGCGCCGGTCAGCGTTGGCATCCCCGACGGCACCGCCAAGATCACCTTTACCTCCGGCACCACGGGCACGCCGAAAGGCGTCTGCCTGTCTGCCGACGCCATGCTGCAGGTGGCCGACAGCCTGCGCGACGCCTGCGCCTCGGTCGACCCGCAGCAGCACCTGATCCTGCTGCCGCTGGCGGTATTGCTGGACAATCTGGGCGCCATTACCGCGCTGCTCAACGGCGCCAGCATCAGTGTCCCGACCGATACCGGGCTGCAGGGCGCGCAGGTCAATCCGACCCGCCTGCTCGCAGTACTGACACAAAGCCAGCCACACAGTCTGATTCTGGTGCCGCAACTGCTGCAGGGCCTGCTGCAGGCCGCCGATGCCGGTGTGCCGCTGCCACGCAGCCTGCGCTTTATCGCTGTCGGCGGTGGTCGGGTCGCGCCGTCGCTGCTGGAACGTGCCGCCAAGCACGGACTGCCGGTATTCGAAGGCTACGGGTTATCCGAGTGCGCCTCGGTGGTGTGCCTTAACCGCCCCGGCCACAACCGCCCGGGCACCGTTGGCCAGCCGCTGCCGCATGTACAGATCCGCGTGGCCGAGGACGGCGAGATCATGGTCCGCGGTGCCCGCGCGCTGGGTTATCTCGGCGAGCCGCCGCTGACCGTTGACGAATGGCCAACCGGCGATATCGGCAAGCTGGAGGATGGTTATCTGAGCATCCTCGGCCGCAAGAAGAATCAGTTCATCACTGCCTACGGGCGCAATGTGAATCCGGAGTGGGTCGAGGCGGAAATCGCCGCTCACCCGGCCATCGCGCAGGTGCTGGTGTACGGCGAGGCGCTGCCGGTCAACGTCGCACTGATCGTTCCGCGCAGCCCGGCCTTCCGCGTTACCGACATTGAACAGGCCATTGCCCAGGCCAACAGCCGCCTGCCGGACTACGCCCGCATCGGCCCCTGGCTGACCGCCAGCGAACCCTTCACGCCCGACAACGGCCTGCTGACCAGCAACGGTCGCCTGCGCCGCGAACAGATCATCGAACACTACCGCGCGGCCCTGCTGGGGCTGCTGACCGAGGACATTGCCCTATGACTTTCTTCGAACAACTGCAAAACGAAACCGTCAACGAACGCGAATACCTGTTCAGCTCGCCGCTGATTCAAGCCGCACTGCGCGGTCAGGTGCAGCGTCACAGTTACATTGCCTTTCTGACCCAGGCCTTCCATCACGTGCGCCACACCGTGCCGCTGCTGATGGCCTGCGGGTCGCGGCTGGACAGCGACCACGAATGGGTGCGCGAAGCCATGGCCGAATACATCGAGGAAGAGATCGGTCATCAGGAGTGGATTCTCAACGACATCCGCGCCTGCGGTGGCGACGCTGACGCTGCCCGCGACAGCATTCCCGCGCTGGCAACCGAACTGATGGTCAGCACCATGTATGACCGCATCAATCGACTCAACCCGATGTCGATGCTGGGCATGGTGTTCGTGCTCGAAGGCACCAGTATCGCGCTGGCGACCCAGGCCGCCGGCAGCCTCAAAGAGGGCCTCGGCCTGCCGCCGCAGGCGTTCAGCTACCTGACCTCGCACGGCTCGCTGGATCTGGAACACATGAAGTTCTTCGAGCAGCTGGTCAACCGCATCGACAACGACGCCGACCGCACCGCCGTGCTGCACACCGCCAAGGTGATCTATCGGCTGTACGCCGAGATGTTCCGCAGCCTGCCCGGCGCGGTCGAAGAGGAGGTACGTCATGCAGCTGTCGGCTAGTCATGTACTGCTGACCGGCGCCACCGGCGGCATGGGCCGCGCCATTGTTGCAGCACTGTGCGCCCGTGGCGCACGGGTGCTGGTGGTCGGGCGGCAGGATCAGGCACTGCAGGCGCTGGTCGAGCGTTATCCCGAGCAGGTCAGCTGCCTGCAGGCTGACCTGCGCCAGCCGGCCGACCGCGCCAGCGTGGTGCGGCAGGCGCAGCAACTCGGCGGCATCAACCTGCTGATCAACGCCGCCGGCATCAACCACTTCGGCCTGTTCGAGAACATGCAGGAGCAGGCAATTACCGACCTGATCGAAACCAATCTCAGCGCCACCCTGCAGCTGACCCACGCCATGCTGCCGCTGCTGCGCAGCCAGCCGCAGAGCTGTGTGGTCAACATCGGCTCGACCTTCGGCTCGATCGGCTACCCCGGTTTCAGCGTCTACTGTGCGACCAAGTTCGCCCTGCGCGGCTTCTCCGAGGCGTTGCGCCGGGAACTGGCAGACACCAACGTCGGGGTGCTCTATATGGCGCCACGCGCCACCCGCACCGAAATGAACAACGCCGCGGTCGAGGCCATGAATGCCGAGCTGCAGGTCAGCATGGACAGCCCGGAGCTGGTCGCCGAGCGATTGGTGCAGGCGCTTGATGCCGACCTGCGCGAGGTGCATCTGGGCTTTCCCGAGCGCCTGTTCGTCCGTCTCAACGGCGTGCTGCCAAGGCTGGTCGACAAGGCCCTGCGCCGTCAGCTGCCGACCATCCGCCACTACGCATCACCCGCTGCCCACACCAAGGAGCACTGATCATGTCTACATGGGTTCGTTATCTTCTCGCTGGTCTGCTGGCGAGCTTCAGCCTGAGCAGTCTGGCCGCCGACATCGCCCCGCTGCAGAAGCGCTGGGCAGAAATTCAGTACCAGCTGCCGGAGAACCAGAAATCGGCCGCCTTCGAAGCATTGGCAGCCGAAGCTGAGCAGGCATTGGCACAGGAGCCGAACGACGCACCGCTGCTGATCTGGCGCGGCATCATTCTCAGCAGCTGGGCCGGTGCCGAGGGCGGGCTGGGCGCGCTGGGTAAGGTGAAGGAGGCCAAAAGCCTGTTCGAGCACGCGCTGCGGGTAGATCCACAGGCGCTGCAAGGCTCGGCGTACACCAGTCTGGGCGCGCTCTATTATCAGGTGCCGGGCTGGCCGATCGGCTTCGGCGACGACGATCAGGCCGAGGCGCTGCTGCAGCAGGCGCTGGTGCTCAACCCGGACGGCATCGACAGCAATTACTTCTGGGCCGATTACCTGATCGACCAGAAGCGCTATGCTGAAGCCCGCACAGCGCTGCTCAAGGCGCAAGGTGCAGCACCCCGCCCGGACCGTCCGCTGGCCGACCAAGGCCGTCAGGCCGAGATCCGCGCCCGACTGGACAAGATCGCCAACAGGTAACGCATGCGACTGCTGCTGGTAGAAGACGACACCTCCCTCGCCGAGGGCATCCTCACCTCGCTCAAGGGCGAGGGCTACACCCTCGACTGGCTGCAGGACGGCGCCAGTGCACTGCACGCCCTGAGCAGTGAGCCCTTCGATCTGGCGGTGCTGGATCTGGGCTTGCCGCGCATGGACGGCCTGCAGGTGCTGCGCGAACTGCGCGACCGTCATCAGGCCGTACCGGTGCTGGTGCTGACCGCCCGCGACGGCGTGCAGGACCGCATCGCCGGCCTCGATGCCGGGGCCGACGACTACCTGATCAAACCCTTCGACAGCGCCGAGCTGAAGGCCCGCATCCGCGCCCTGCTGCGTCGCAGCGCCGGCCGCGCCGAGCCGTTGATCCAGCTGCGCGGCGTCACCCTTGACCCGCAAAGCCAGCAGGTCACGTTAGAGGGCAAGCACGTCAACCTGTCACGCAAGGAGTTCATCCTGCTGCACGAGCTGATGGCCCAGCCAGACCGGGTGCTGACCCGCGACCGGCTGGAGCAGTCGCTGTACGGCTGGAACGAAGAGGTCGACAGCAACACGCTGGAAGTCCATATCCATCACCTGCGGCGCAAGCTGTTCAGCGGTCTGATCCGTACCCTGCGCGGGGTCGGCTACATGATCGAGCGCGACGCATGAACTCCATCCGCAAACGCATCCTGATCCGGGTGCTCGGTCTGCTGCTGGCTGGCACCCTGATCATGGGCTGGGCCAGTCACCACGACTCCACCCACGAAATTGAAGAGCTGTTCGACGCCCAGCTTGGCCAGAGCGCGCGGGTACTGATTGGCCTGCTCGGCGCGTCGCAAGGCCAGGTTCCCACCGAGCAGCTGGCACAGGCTCTGCTGGAAACGGCCAGTGAACACCCCAAGCTCGGCCACCGCTACGAGAGCAAGCTGGCGTTTCAGGTACGTAACGCCGACGGCACCGTGATCGCCCGCTCGTTCAACGTGCCACAACTGAGCGACGCGGATTGGCAGCCAGGCTTTGCCGACCTGCAACAGGAGCGGTACCAGTGGCGCAGCTATGTGCTGGAGTCCGCCGACAGCGGGCTGGCGGTCTGGGTTGGCGAGCGCAGCGACGTACGCGGTGAGCTGGTCGACAAGATCGTGCGCGGCACCCTGGTGCCAGACCTGCTCGGCATCCCGATCATGGTGCTGCTGGTCTGGTTTGCCATTGGCTCAGGCCTCAAGCCGCTGGATCAGCTGGCGCGGCTGATTCGCCTGCGCGAGCCCAACAGCCTGCAACCGATCATGCTGGGTGACCTGCCGCAGGAGCTGGAGCCGGTGCAGGCCGCGCTCAATCGCATGCTGGAGCAGTTGCAGCAACTGCTGGCCCGCGAGCAGCGCTTTATCGCCGATGCCGCGCACGAACTGCGCACGCCGTTGGCGGTTTTGAAGATTCACGCTGAAAACGCCATGCAGGCCGTCGAGCCAACCGAGCGCGAGCAGGCCCTCAAGCACCTGCGTCAGGGCGTTGAACGCGCCACCCGGCTGATCTCGCAAATGCTGACACTGGCCCGGCTGGCCGATGACCAGCAGCGCGAGCGCATCCCCCTCGCCCTGCTGCAGAGCTGCCGCGACGAAGTCGCCGAGCTGCTGCCGCTGGCGCTGCGCCGCGATCAGGACCTGGAACTGGTCAACGACAGCGGCCTGCCGGACAAGGTGAGCATGGAACCCGGCGCGCTTGGCATGCTGCTGCAGAATCTGATCGGCAACGCCATCCAGCACACCCCAAACGGTGGTCGCATTATCGTCAGCCTGCAGAGTCAGGCCGACCAGCTGGTGCTGCGGGTCGAAGACAGCGGCGAGGGTGTGCCCGCGAGCGACCGCGAGCGGCTGCTGGAACGTTTCCACACCCAGGGCAACAGTCAGGGTGCCGGCCTCGGTCTGTCTATCGTCCAGCGCATCACCGAGCGTCACCAGGGCAACCTGCTGCTGGGCGACAGCCCGCTGGGCGGCCTGCTGGTTCAGGTCAGCTTCCCGCTGCAATCTCCTGTTGAGCACTGATCGAGCATCATCACCGGGCGGTGCCGAACTGGCATGCGCAGGCCAGTTGGCCGATACTCGGGGCCGATTCTGCATTCCGACAACAACAGGAGATTCGTTGCATGACCACTTCGCGCTTTGACCTGACCGGCAAGACTGCCCTGATTACCGGTGCTTCCAGCGGCCTCGGTGCCCACTTTGCCCGCGTCATGGCTGCCGCCGGCGCCCGCGTCGTCGTCGCTGCCCGCCGCGCCGAGCGTCTGTCGGCACTGGTCGACGAACTCAAGCAGCAGGGCCACGAAGCCCTCGCAGTGACCATGGACGTGACCGACAGCGACAGCATCGAAGCCGGCTTCAGTGCCGCCGAGCAGGCCTTTGGCGTATGCGACATTCTGGTCAACAACGCCGGTATCGGTGACCCGGTGCCGTTTCTGGAGATGGACGAAGGCAACTGGCGCAGCATGCTCGACACCAACCTCGACGGTGCCTGGCGTGTCGCCCATCGCGGCTGCAAGGCGATGGCCAGCAGCGGCCAGGGCGGCAGCGTGATCAATATTGCCTCGATCCTCGGCCTGCGCGTCGGCAAGGCACTGGCCCACTACGCAGTTGCCAAGGCCGGTGTGGTGCAGCTGACCAAGGCGATGGCGATGGAACTGGCGAAGAACAAGATTCGCGTCAACGCCATTGCCCCCGGCTACTTCCGCACCGAGATGAACTCCGACTACTTCGACACCGAACACGGCCAGACCTACGTGCGCAGCAAGGTGCCGATGGGCCGCCTCGGACAACTGGAAGAGCTCGATGGCCCGCTGCTGCTGCTGGCCAGTGAGGCCGGTTCGTTCATGACCGGCACCATCATCAACGTCGATGGCGGTCACGTAAACAACAGCCTGTAACACCTGCTGCGGCCGGGCGCTGGCAGAGCGCTCGGCAAACCGCTATCGTCAGGCCATCGGATGTGTGGAAATCATCAATGGCCAAGCTGAAGACCTTACGCAACGGGCGTCTTGCCCTGCCGTTAGGCATCCTGTTACTAGCGCTCTGCTTCCTGTTTCTTGCCTACTCCGCCTGGCAGCAGCGCGAGACGCAGTGGCGTGCGCAACTGTTCAGCGATGCCCGCGTGCAGCTCAACGGCATGCGTAACGCCCAGCAAGCCATGCGCGGCGAAGCGCAGATCGCGGCGTACAGCCTGCGCGAAGACCCCGACGTCCGCCGCCTGATCCGCCGTATCCACCTGCTGATCCAGCAGCACGGCCGGGGCCACCCCGACGTCCAGCGGCTGCGCGCGCAATTGATCCAGGATCTCGACGGTTTCTGGCACCTGTTGCAACAGGCCGGCGCCAAAGAGCTGCAAATTCATCTGGCCGCCGACCAGACCGCATTGCTGAGGATGCAGAATCTCGATACCTGGGGCGACCGCCATGACGCTGCACGCCCGCTGTTGCGCAGCGTCGCTGCCAGCGGTGCCCAGCAAAGCGGGCTGACCCTGCACCTCGATGGCGTCAGTGAAAGCGCCGTGGCCCCGATCCTCGCTGACGACTCGCCCGACAGCCCAACCATCGCCACCCTGCAGGTTGGCTTTCCAGCATTTACCACCAGCCAGCCTGGCAGCGCTGAAGGGCTGGTGCTGCTGATCGACGGCGCCGCCCAGGCGTCCGGCGCACTGCGCTCACCGCTGCCAGCGCTGGGTGGCGGTAAGTGGCTGCTCGCCGACGAGGTCGGCGGCCCGTTGCCGGACTGGCTCGGCGCAGTGCTGAGCGAGCTCGATAGCGACCAACCAGAGCGACTGCTCAGCAATAGCAGCGGCACCTGGCTGCTGAGCCTGCTCCCGGTCGACGCGGTCACCGAGGGGCAGCCCAGCGGCAAGCAGGCGGCAGCCATCCTGCTCTGGCGTGATATCAGCGCTCGGGCCGCCACCCACCTGCAGGAACAGCAGCAACTGGCGGCCAAATGGGCACTGGCGCTGCTCGCCGCCTGCAGCCTGTTTACCGTGCTGCTGCTGTCTGGCCAGCAGACCGCGCGCACGCAGATGCTGCGGCACGCCAACGCAATCCGCGCAGAAAGTCGCAAGCGCGAGCGCAACCGCCAGTTGCTGGAGATCATTGCTCGTACCCAGTCTGCCTACATTCAGCAGAACCAGATGAGCAGCAGCCTGGACGAACTGTTGGCGCCGATTCTGCAGCTCACCGGTTACCAGATTGGCGTTTTGAGCCAGGCGGTAGTCGACGCCGAAGGCCAGGTGCAACTGCAGGTTCTCGATGCCCTCGACTGCCGCGCCGACCAGCAACCCGCCGCCCCCGGCCTGCTCGCCGCCATGCACAGCGCCAGCCATGACCAGCAGGCGCGGCTGATCGACAGTGACGATCCGGACCTGCACAACGCCGCTCTGCTGCCGCTGCTCTATGGCGGGCGACTGATGGGCATGCTCGCCCTCGGCCACGGCATCAGCCAGGCTGACCCGCAGTTGCTCGACTTCCTTGCGCCGCTGCAAACCAGCCTGGGACAACTGCTGCACGCGATACGCCAGCGCGAGGAAAATGCAGCCCTGCAACTGCGCCTGGAGCGCCAGCGCATGGCGCTGCGCTCACTCAACCGCATCGCCGCTGACTTTGGCCTGTCGCATCAGGAGCGGCTGCAGCACCTGCTCGACCTAGGTTGCGACTACCTGCAACTCGACCTCGGCCTGATCAGCCGCATCAGCGGTGCCATCTATGAAGTGCAGGCTGCCAGCAGCGGCGACGATACGCCGGACGCCGGCGCGCGCTTCGACTTTGAGCAGACCTACTGCAATCTGACCTTCCAGCATCACGATGTCCTGGCGATCGACAGCATGGGGCGCTCCCGTTTCAACGGCCACCCGTGCTACCAGGCTTTCGCCCTGGAGTGCTATATCGGCATTGCGCTGTTCGTTAACGGCAACCGCTACGGCACCCTGAACTTTTCCAGCGCCACCCCGCGCCAGCGACCGTTCGATGAAGTTGATCTGGACTTCATGCGCCTGTGCGCCCGCTGGTGCAGCGGCCTGCTCGAACACGCCGCCGAGCAAGCGGCCCGCGAGGCCCTGCTGCAACGCTTCGCCAAACTCAACCAGCACGTACCCGGCATGGTGTACCAGTACCAGCTGAGCAGCGATGGACACAGCTGGTTCCCGTTTGCCAGCGACGGCATCCGCAACATCTACGACCTGACACCCGAGCAGGCCAGCCTGAGCGCCGACCCCGCCATCAATCTGATCCACCCTGACGACCAGGATCGCATCCGCACCGAGATTACCGAATCGGCAGAGCAGCTCACCGAATGGCGCTCCGAGTACCGCATCAACCACCCCCGCCTCGGCGAGATCTGGGTTGCCGGTTACGCCAGTCCGGAGCGGCTGGATAACGGCGAGATCGTCTGGCACGGCTTTATCACCGACATTACCGCGCGCAAGCGCATCGAGCAGAGCCTGGCCAGCGAGCAGCAGCGGCTGGCGCGGATCATCGACGCCACCGGCGTTGGCAGCTGGGAGTGGGACCTGACCAGCCATCAGTTGCAGGTCAGCAGCCGCTGGCTGCACATGCTTGGCTACCCCGAGGACCAACCGCAACCGCTGGAAGCCAGTACCTGGGTTGACCTGATTCATCCTGAAGACCGACCCAACGCGCACGCACAGATGGTCGCCCACCTGCGCGGCGAAACCGATCACCTGCGCTATATCTGCCGAGCACACCACCGCGACGGTCACTGGGTCTGGATCCAGAGTCACGGTCAGGTCACCCACCGCGACGCCAGCGGTCACGCCCTGTGGATGAGCGGCATTCACGCCGACATCAGTCAGGAAATGGCCGCCAGCGAAGAAACCCGCGAAGCCCGCGCCTTCCTTGACGCCGTGATCAACTCCTCCACCGAGGTGGCGATCATCGCGGTCGACAATCGCGGCATCATCACGCTGTTCAACAGTGGTGCCGAAAAGTTGCTGGGCTACCGCGCCAGCGAGGTCGTTAGCCTGATATCACCAGAGCGTTTTCACCTCGCCTCGGAAGTACAGGAGCGTGCCGCCGAACTGACCCTGCGCTATGGCGAACCCATCGAGGGGCTTGAGGTATTCCTGCATGAGGCGCGGCGTGGCGGTTCGGAAGTGCGGCCGTGGACCTATGTGCGCAAGGACGGCCAGCAACGTCTGGTCAACCTGACCGTCACCCGCATCGATGACGCCAGCGGCGAGCCGGTCGGCTTCCTCGGCATCGCCACCGACATCACCGACCTGATCAATACGACCCGGGCCCTGCAAAAGAGCGAGTCACGCTTCCGCAGCATGGTTGGCAACCTGCCGGGTGCAGTCTACCGCTGCAGCCCGGAGCAGGACTGGAACATGTCCTACCTGAGCAACGAAATCGAGCGAATCACCGGCTATCCCGCCGGCGACTTCATCGACAGCCAGCGCCGCAGCTACACCAGCGTGGTGCATCCCGATGATCTGCACCAGCTGCAGATGCGCCTTAACGTGCCCAGCGACCAACCCAGCTTCGAATGCACCTACCGACTGATTCATGCCGACGGACATGTCGTGCAGGTGCGGGAAAAGGGCCGTGGCGAGTTCGACAGCAGGGGCAATCTGCAAGGCGTCGACGGCTTCATCTGGGACGTCACCGAGCAGGTGCGGGTCGAGCAGATGAAAGCCCAGTTCGTTTCCACCGTCAGCCACGAACTGCGCACCCCGCTGACCGCCATCAGCGGCGCGATCAAGCTGATCGACGGTGGCGCCCTGGGGCCGGTGCCGGCCCCCATGCACCGGCTGCTCGGCATCGCCGCGCAAAACAGCGACAGCCTGCACCGGCTGATCAATGACCTGCTCGATATGGACAAGCTGACCGCCGGCAAGCTGCAGATCGACCTGCAGCCGCACCCACTGCGCCCGCTGCTGGAACGGGCGCTGGAGCTAAACCAGAGTTACGCCGAGCAATTCCAGATCAAGCAGATGCTGGGGCAGGTGGATGACGTCGAGGTACTGGTGGATGATCAGCGGCTGGGCCAGATGCTGGCCAACCTGCTGTCCAATGCCGCCAAGTTCTCCCACCCCCAGGGCTGCGTGCGGCTGGACGCACTGCGCCACGACGACACAGTGGAAATCAGTGTTCACGACGACGGCATTGGCATTCCGGCGGCAGAGCAGGCACGTATTTTCGACAAGTTCTTCCAGGTCGACAGCACCAGCACGCGCAAGCGCCATGGCTCCGGGCTGGGGCTGGCGATCACCCGCGAGCTGGCCCGTCGCATGGGCGGCGATATCGGCTTCGAATCAAGCAGCGATGCCGGCTCCCGCTTCTGGATCCGTTTGCCCTGCAACGGTTCTAATACAACGCCAGACAGCGTCTAGACTGATATCTCAAACAGGTGATCCGGAGCCAGCGTGGATAGCCAGAATCGCAACGAGCAAGACCGCCTCGCCGCCCTTGAGGCCTTGCAGATCATGGATACGCCGAGCGAGCAGGCCTTCGACGACCTGACCGCGCTGGCATCACGCTGGCTGGACATGCCCATTGCGCCGGTCTCGCTGCTGGACGATCAGCGCCAGTGGTTCAAGAGTCGGGTTGGCCTCGAGGTCGGCGAAACGCCGCGCGAGCAGGCCTTTTGCAACCACACCATCGAGCAGGACGGCGTGTTTGAGGTACCGGATGCCACGCTCGATCCCCGCTTTCAGAACAATCCGCTGGTCACCGGGGCACCGCACATCCGCTTCTACGCGGGCTATCCGATTGCCAGCCCGAACGGTCAGCGCCTCGGCACCCTGTGCATCATCGACCAGATCCCCCGGCAGCTCAGTGAGCCGCAGCGCGACACCCTTGAACGCCTGGCCAGACTGGCCGAATTCCAGCTGCGTCTGCGCCTCAGCCTGCTCAGTGGTGGCCAGCGCGAACGCGAGCTGGAACATCAACAGGCGCTCAACCAGCGTCTGCTCGACTCACTCAAGGCCGGCGTCGTGGCCTGCAACGACAGCGGCACCCTGACCCTGTTCAACACCACTGCGCAGCAATGGCACGGTGCCGATGTGCTGCGGTTGCCGCCCGAGGAGTGGGCGCACTACTACGACCTGTACGCCGCCGACGGCTGTACGCCGCTGGCCCAGGAGGATATTCCGCTGCTGCGCGCCTGGCGCGGCGAGGTAGTGGAGAACGCCGAGATCTGCATCGCTGCCGCCGGCCAGCCACTGCGCTACATACTGTGCAACGGCGGCCTGCTGTACCCCGAGCGTGGCGGCCCCGGCGCAGCCATCGTGGTAATGAACGACATCACCGAAATCCGCCATGCCAGCGACATGAAGAGCCACTTCCTCGCCACCGTCAGCCACGAGCTGCGCACGCCGCTGACGGCGATCAGCGGTGCCGTCAGCTTGCTGCGCAACGGCGCGACCGATCCGCTGTCGGAAGCCGGTGAACGCCTGCTGAGTATCGCGCAGGACAATAGCCAGCGGCTCCACGAATTGATCAACGACCTGCTCGATATGGAAAAACTCGAAGCCGGCAAATTGGAACTTCAGCTGCAGCCGCACGCGTTGCGACCGCTGATCACCCAGGCGCTGGAGGCCAACCAGCCCTACGCCGAACGCTTTCAGGTCCATTGGCAGCTCGCCGCTGACCTGCCGGAGGTCCAGGTGCTGGTCGATGAGCGTCGTCTGCAACAGGTGCTAACCAATTACCTGTCGAACGCGGCGAAGTTCTCGCATCCGGGCGACGCAGTTCGGATAGAGTGGCAAATAGAGGGTGACTCGGTGACGGTTCGGGTCGTTGATCAGGGGATCGGCATCGCACGCGAGCACATGCCGCTGCTGTTCAACAAGTTCAGTCAGCTGGACAACAGCAACAGGCGCCAGCGCGGCGGCACCGGGCTGGGGCTGGCGATCTGCAAGGAACTTATCGAGCGCATGCACGGCACGCTGGGCGTAGACTCTGAAGCAGGCAAAGGCTCGAGTTTCTGGTTCAGCGTCCCGATACGACCGTCGGATAACTGACTAATCCACATTCTTGAGCCATCATGTTGACATTGGTCAACGCATCATCAACACACGGACCGCAGGATACGCTGAGCATGCCATTGAAACGCATCATGCACATCGAAGACGACCCATCGATTCAAGAGGTCGCGCGAGTGGCTTTGGAGGTGGTTGGCGGCTTCGTGGTTCGCAGTTGTGACTCCGGCTCTGAAGGGCTGGCGGCAGCCGAAAGCTTCGCGCCGCAGCTGGTGCTGCTGGATGTCATGATGCCGGGAATGGACGGCCCACAAACGTTGACGGAACTGCGCAAACTGCCATGCATGCATGGCGTGCCGGTGGTCTTCATGACCGCCAAGGCGCAAACGCAGGAAGTGGCCGCCTACCGTGATCTGGGCGCCGCCGGGGTAATCATAAAGCCGTTTGACCCGATGACCCTGTCAGATCAGATTCGCGCGATTTGGGAACAGAAGCATGCATGAATCAGAGCAGTTGGTCGCCCAGCTGGCCGTCCTGGAAGAACGTTTCCGCCAGCGTCTGGATGGCGAATTGAACACCATCAGCGAACTCGCCGGCCAATTGCAACAGAGCCCGCCTGCGCTCCAGGGGCTGCGCGACCACCTGCACAAGCTCGCCGGTTCCGCCGGTACCTTCGGCTACGCCAGCCTCGGCGAGCGCTGCCGCGAACTTGAAATGCAGGCACAGGCTCAACTGGATACCACGCAGCCATCGCCGCACGCGCTCGACGCCCTGGGCCTGGCTGCCCAGCACCTGCACCTGCTGCTGCAGCGCAACGAGGACACTCCGGACGAGCCGCAACAGCTGCAACAGCCAAGCAACAGCGACAGCGAGCAACGGCACATTGGCCTGCTGATTCAGGAGCCGGCCATGCGTGAGCAGATGACCCGCACCCTGAGCAGCTTCGGCTACCGTATCAGCTGTTTCGAAACACCCGCCGCGCTGCAGGGAGCCGACAGTATTGATGCCCTGGTTGTCGATACCAGCCCGCCGGGCAGCCGTCTGCTGGACGACCCGTTGCTGCGCCAGCGCGCCAGCGGTGACGCACCGCTGCTGGTCATCAGCTCGCAGGACAACTTCACCGGCCGCCTGCAGGCCGTGCGGGCTGGCGCCACCGGATTCTTTACCAAGCCCGTCGACCTGCCGCTGCTGGAAAGCCGCCTGGAGCGCTGCTTCAACACCCAGCAGGGTGGCCCGTTCCGGGTGCTGATCGTTGATGACGACGCCGAGCTGAGCGCCCGCTATGCGCTGGTACTCAGCAGCGCAGGCATGCTGACCGATACCCTGTCCGATCCCAACCAGCTACTCGACAAAATGCACAACTTCAGCCCGGAAGTGGTGCTGATGGATATCAGCATGCCGGACTACAGCGGCCCCGAACTGGCCCAGGTCATCCGGCTGAACGACGACTGGCTGCGCGTGCCGATCGTCTACCTGTCGGCCGAAACCAACGCCGAGCGGCAGATGTCCGCGCTGCTCAAGGCCGGCGACGACTTCATCACCAAGCCGATCAGCGACAGCGCCCTGCTCACCACCGTTTACGCCCGCGCCCAACGTGCCCGCATGGTCAGCGACGCGCTGGCGCGCGACAGCCTGACCGGCCTGCTCAAGCACGCCGACATCAAGGAACAGATCGAAATCGAGGTTGAACGCGCACGCCGCAGTCAGACGCCACTGGCAATCGCCATGATCGACATCGACCATTTCAAGTCGGTCAACGACCAGTACGGCCACGCCTGTGGTGACAACGTCATTCGCGGCCTTTCCAATCTGCTGCGCCAGCGTCTGCGCAAGGCCGACAGACTCGGCCGCTACGGCGGTGAAGAGTTTGTTGCCGTGCTGCCCAGCTGTACCCGGGACAACGCCGTGAAGGTGCTTGATGATATTCGCGAAGCCTTCCAGGCACTGCATTTCTCGGCCGACGGTGGCCAGCAGTTCAGCTGCAGTTTCAGTGCCGGCGTCAGTACCTGCAACGCACCTGACTGGCAGCAGGTCGAGCTGCTGGAAGCGGCTGACCGCGCGCTTTACCAGGCCAAGAAGGCAGGCCGCAATCGCGTCTGCGTGGCCGGGGATGAAAACGCGTGAAAGCCATCATCGTCGAGGATGATCCCTGGATTGCCGAGTTGCTTCGGCTGCTGGTCATTGACCTGAACCCTGGCATCGACATTCAGCAGTTCACCGGCAGTACCGACGCCCAGAACCAGCTGCTGACTACCCCTGCGGATCTGGTGATCACCGACCTGCACCTAAGCGATGGCAGCGGTCTGGATGTACTGCGCGCCGCCAGCCGGCGCTGGCCAAACAGCCTGCGCATCCTGACCACCGCCGATATCAGCCGCGAGGTGGTGCTGGAAGCGCGGCGCGCTGGCGCCCAGGACTTTATTGCCAAACCGTTTCGGGCTGATGAAGCACGCACCCGACTGGCGCGACTGCTGGCCAAGGAGCAGGCCAGCGCAAGCCTGAGCACCAGCATGGGCAACCTGGATGGTTTTTTGGATGCCTGCCTGCAGCAGCCACTGCGGCTGGCCTGGCGCTCGCCCGAGCAGAAGCAGCTCGCGGCCGAGGCTGGCGACCAACTGGGCCGCGATGCCTTTCTCAAATTGGCCTACGCCGAACCCCTGGTAGCTCTGCACAGCCTGCGCCGAACCAACCAGCAACTGGCACACGGCCACGAGACCTGCAACAGCCTGGAGGAAGCCTGGCAGCGCCTGGGGGGCGCCGGTTGCGCCGCGCTGGCGCGGAACCTGGCCCGGGCAGGCAGCGTCCTGGAACACCCCTTTTTGCAGCAGCTAGCCGCCGACTTTGCTACAGAACAGGATGCTCTGAGCAAGACGCTTGAGAGACTGAGCGCATATCAGTCCATTGCCAGCGGGCCGCTGAGCACCGCTATTGGCTTCAGCCGGCTGGGCGAAATCGCGGTCATCAGCGCTATCCAGCACTACCTCAACTACGGCCAGCAGGTCGAACCTGAGCAAATGCAGGCGCACATTCGCACACGTGCAGCGGCCTTTGGCAACTGTATCAAGACGCAACAGCAGTTGCCCTTTCTACTGCGTGAGCTGGCCGGCGCATTGTTTCAGCTACCGCAAAGCGGTTTGCGCAAGGACCGTATCCTGATGCGTATTGCCGCCCTGGAGACTGGGTTCACGCCTCCGGCTCCGGAGCAACTGCTGCAGCTGCGCCGGCTGATCGGCTTGCCGGCCTGAGGCCCGGTCGGGACCTCAGCCCCCAACCAAGGCGCGGGTCAGTTGCTCGGCCCCGAGGGTCCTGCAGCCCCGCACGTTTTGTCCTGCCCACAACGGCGAAAAATCCTCACTGCCTGCCTTTTCTGCCGCTGCACGCAGCGGCGTGATCGCCGTACCGGCCAGCGGGAAGGGCGGTGGCAGCGCACTCATCGGCCCGAGTTCACGCATCACCCGATTGACGATACCTCGTGCCGCGCCGCCGGAGAACAGGTTGGTCAGTGCGGTGTGCTGCGCGGCCTCACTCTGCAGCGCCGCGCGGTGCAGCGCACTGGTGGTCGCCTCCGGACAGAGCAGGTAGGCGGTGCCAACTTGCACCCCGGCCGCGCCCAGCGCCATGGCCGCGGCCACACCCTGGGCATCGGCAATACCGCCGGCGGCGATCACCGGAATATCCAGCGCCGCCACCAGCTGCGGCAACAGCGCAAAGGTGCCCATCTGCAGGCTCACATCGGTCGACAGGAAGTGTCCGCGATGACCACCGGCCTCCAGCCCCTGGGCAATCACCGCATCGGCGCCGTTGGCCTGCAGCCAGCGGCCTTCGGCTACGGTCGTGGCGCTCGACAGCACCTTGCCGCCCCAGCCCTTGATCCGCTCGATCATGGCCGCTTCCGGCAGGCCGAAGTGAAAGCTCACCACCGGCGGACGGTAGGCGCTGATCAGCTCCAGCGTCTCGGCATCGAACGGACGACGACCGGCGCCCGGTTGAATGCTGTCGATATCCAGCCCGAACTCGGCGTAATAGGGCGCCAGTGCGGCGCGCCAGCCTTGCTCGCGAGCCTCATCAGCAGCCGGTGTCTGGTGGGCAAAGAAATTAAGATTCCAGGGGCCTGCCGCCTCACGCTGCAACACCTCCAGTTCCGCGCGCAGCGCATCAGGTCCCAGCATGGCGCAGGGCAGTGAGCCCAGCCCGCCCGCGCGGCACACCGCCAGCGCCAGCGCGCTGTTCTGTACACCCGCCATCGGCGCCTGAATCAGTGGCAGTTCGGTTCCCAGCAGATCGGTCAGTGTCATCCAGCGTGCTCCCTGTAACGGTGGTTGGCGCGGCAAACCATAGCACGCCGGAGGGTCGAGCTCCCGCTCGACCAGCGCACTCCGCTGCAACCGCATGGCCGAGTAGGAACTCGGCCTTCCCGGAGCACCCTGCTAACGCTGCAGGCAACACGCTCGGCGCCAGCCCGGGAGGGTCGAGCTCCCGCTCGACCAGCAAACGCCTCAGCAGCCACGTGGCCGAGTAGGAACTCGGCCTTCCCGGAACACCCTGCTGACGCTGCTGGCAGCAGGCACAGCGCCAGCCGGGAGGGTCGAGCTCCCGCTCGACCAGCAAGCTCCGCAGCAGCCACGTGGCCGAGTGGGGACTCGGCCTTCCCGGAACACCCTGCTAACGCTGCAGGCAACACGCACAGCGCCAGCCGGGAGGGTCGAGCTCCCGCTCGACCAGCAAACGCCTCAGCAGCCACGTGGCCGAGTAGGAACTCGGCCTTCCCAACCCGCTCAATCCGACGACTCCGCTGCAACCTCAGAGGCCGAGCTGGAACTCGGCCTTCCCGCTTAATACTGCAAGTCGGACAGGTCGCGAAACAGCGCCAGCGCCTCGGGGTTGGCCAGCGCGTCGGTATTTTTCACCGGCAGACCGTGCACCACATTGCGCACCGCCAGCTCGACGATCTTGCCGCTGCGGGTACGGGGGATATCGCTGACCGCGATGATCTTCGCCGGCACATGGCGCGGGGTGGCGTTGGCGCGAATCACCTGACGGATCTCGGCCTCCAGCGCCGCATCCAGCGTCACACCGCCGCGCAGGCGCACAAACAGCACCACCCGCACATCGCCCTGCCACTGCTGACCAATGGCGAGCGATTCCAGTACCGCTTCAACCTTCTCCACCTGCCGGTAGATTTCCGCGGTGCCGATGCGCACGCCGCCGGGGTTAAGCACCGCGTCCGAGCGGCCGTGGATAATCAGCCCGCCGTGCGGCGTCTCTTCGGCGTAATCGCCATGTGCCCAGACGCCGGGGAAGCGTTCGAAGTAGGCGGCGCGGAAGCGACTGCCGTCCTCATCCTTCCAGAAGCCCAGCGGCATCGACGGGAAGGGTTTGCTGCAGACCAGCTCGCCCTTACCCTCAGCCAGCCGCTGCCCTTCGTCGTCCCACACCTCAACCGCCATACCGAGGCCCTTGCACTGCAACTCGCCACGCCAGACCGGCGCGGTCGGATTACCGAGGGCGAAGCAGGAGACGATGTCGGTGCCGCCGGAGATCGACGACAGGCACAGGTCCGCTTTGAAGCAGCGGTAGACGTAATCAAAGCCTTCATGCGCCAGCGGCGATCCGGTCGACAGCACCGCCTTCAGGCGGCTCAGCTGGTGGCTGCGATTGGGCTCGACCCCGGCCTTCTCCAGCGCGGCCAGGTACTTGGCGCTGGTGCCGAAAATACTGATGTTCTCGGCGTCGATCAGATCAATCAGCCTGTCCGCCGAGGGCTCGAACGGCGAGCCGTCAAAGAGCACCAGCGTCGCACCCAGCGCCAGCCCGGAGACCAGCCAGTTCCACATCATCCAGCCGCAGGTAGTGAAGTAGAACAGCACGTCCTCGCTGCCCAGATCGGTGTGCAGGCCGTGTTCCTTGAGGTGCTGCAGCAGGGTGCCACCGGCACCGTGAACGATGCACTTGGGCACCCCGGTGGTGCCGCTGGAATACAGAATGTAGAGCGGCTGGGCAAAGGGCAGGGCGGTGAACGCCGGGCTGCCGGCCGGCTGGCTGACGTCGTCCCAGTGGGCGGTCGACACCACCGAAGCAAACTCGGCCAGACACGGCTCCACGCCACCGTAGGGCACCATGATCAGCTGCTGCAGGCCGCCCAGTTGCGGCAGGATTTCCGCCAGCTTGCCGCTCATGTCCAATTGCTTGCCGGCGTAGCGATAGCCGCTGCAGGCGATCAGCACCCGCGGCTCGATCTGGCCGAAGCGGTCGACCACGCCCTGCGCACCAAAGTCCGGCGAACAGGATGACCAGACCGCGCCGATGCTCGCCGCCGCCAGCATGCCGACCACCGTCTGCCAGGTATTGGGCATCAGCGCCGCGACCCGATCACCGGGCTGCACACCGAGCGCCAGCAGGTGCTGCTGCAGGCCGGCCACCCGCGCGGCCAGCTCGGCGTAGCTCAACTGCTCACGCTGGCCATCTTCGCTGATCGCCACCAGCGCCGGGTGATCATCGCGACGGCGCAGCAGGTGGGCGGCAAAATTCAGCTCGGCACCGGCAAACCACTGCGCGCCGGGCATGGCGCCTGCGTTATCCAGCACCCGCGTGGGCGGCGTGCTGAAGTCCACCGCAAAGAAGTCGGCCACCGCCTGCCAGAAGTCCGCAACCGCGCCGACGCTCCACGCATGCAACGCCGCGTAATCGGCCAGCGTCAGCCCATGGCGTTGATTGATAAAGCGCCGGAAGGCATCCAGTTGCGTCGCCGCAACGCGCTCGGCAGAGGGAGACCACAGCGGCGTACTCATGCCTGCTCCCGCGCCAGCAACGCCCGCGCCACGCGCGAGCCGTTGGTTTTGCCGAGCACATTGCAGATGTGCTGCCCGGCCTGCACCAACGCCGCCATGTCCACACCCGTCTCGATGCCCAGCCCGTTGAGCAGGTAGAGCACGTCTTCGCTGGCGACATTGCCGGTCGCGCCCTTGGCGTAGGGGCAACCGCCCAGCCCGGCGACCGAGCTGTCGAACACCGCCACACCTTCCAGCAGGCTGGCGTGAATGTTCGCCAGCGCCTGCCCGTAGGTATCGTGAAAATGCCCGGCCAGCAGGCTGCGGTCGATATCGCGGCCAACCACCTCGATCAGCCGGCGGGTATCACCTGCGGTGCCGACGCCGATGGTGTCGCCGAGCGAGACCTCGTAGCAGCCGCTGTCGAGCAGCTCGCGGGCAATCGCTGCCACCTTCTCCGGTGCCACGTCACCGTCAATCGGGCAACCCAGCACACAGGAGATATAACCGCGCACCCGCACGCCATGCTCCTTGGCCGCCGCCATGATCGGCTCAAAGCGCTGCAGGCTCTCGGCAATCGAGCAGTTGATGTTCTTCTGGGAGAACCCCTCGCTGGCCGCGGCAAACACCGCCACTTCCTTTACTCCGGCTTCCAGCGCGCCCTCAAAGCCCTTGAGGTTCGGCGCCAGCGCCGCGTAGGTCACGCCGGGCTTTTGCTGAATCGCAGCAAACACCTCGGCGGAGCCGGCCATCTGCGGCACCCACTTGGGCGAAACGAAGCTGCCGACCTCGATATAACTCAATCCGGCAGCACTCAGGTCATCGACCAGACGCACCTTGTCGGCGACGCTGATCGGTTGTTTTTCGTTCTGCAGGCCATCACGCGGGCCGACTTCGACCAGACGCACCTGTTGCGGCATGCTCATGCCGTTGCCTCCTCAGCAAGCGGTTGCAGCGCCACCAGCACCCGGCCTTCGTCAACCAGATCACCCTCGGCGCAGTGAACGGCCGTGACCTCACCGGCCTCGGCAGCGCGAATACTGTGCTCCATTTTCATCGCCTCGACCACCACCAGCAGCTCGCCGGCAGCCACCTGCTGGCCCGGTTCAACCAGCACCCGCACCACACTGCCGTTCATGGGCGCGGTCAGCCCGCCGTGGCCGTGTTGCTGGGCCTCCGCCTCGCTGACCGGGTCTACCTGGGTGACCCGCTGCAGTTGCCCGTCCCACTCGACAAACAGCCATTGCCCACGGCGCTGCACGGCGTGGCGACGGCCATCCACCAGCAACTGATCGCCCTGCAGGCTAACGCCTCCGGCGGGCAGGGCGCGCGCCTCGGCCTCGCCACAGCGCAGATGCAGGCGCTGCTCGCCGGCCAGCCCCAGACGCAGCCCGGAGGCACCAGCCCAAGGGCTGTGCGGATCATCAGCGCGTTTGGATGCGGGCTGAGTCAGCAACCAGGCACGGGCCGCCAGCGCCCAGAAGGCGTCGGGCAGCGGAGCAGGTGCGGGCAGCAGGGCGTCTGCATGACGGGCGATAAAGCCAGTGTCCAGCTCGGCGGCAGCAAAGGCCGGATGCGCCAGCACCCGGCGCAGGAAGGCGAGGTTGCTGTGCACTCCGCCCAGCTGCTGCTCGGCCAGCATCGCCAGCAGACGGCGACGAGCGGTTTCCCGGTCTTCACCCCAGGCGATCAGCTTGCTCAGCATCGGGTCATAGAACGGCGAGATGCGGTCACCCTCGACCACCCCGCTATCGACCCTCCGCCCAGCGCCCGCCGCCGGTTCGCGGTACAGCGTCAGCTCGCCGCTGGCGGGCATAAAGTCCTGCTCCGGGTCTTCGGCGTAGAGCCGCACTTCAATCGCGTGACCGCGCAGCACGATCTGCTCCTGCGTCAGCGGCAGCGGCTGCCCTTGCGCCACACGCAGCTGCCAGGCGACCAGATCCTGCCCGGTAATCAGCTCGGTGACCGGATGCTCGACCTGCAGACGGGTGTTCATCTCCATAAAGAAGAACTCGCCGCGGGCATCGAGCAGAAACTCCACCGTCCCGGCGCCCACGTAGCCAATGGCGCGCGCCGCAGTGACCGCCGCCTCACCCATGGCGCGGCGCAGCTCGGGCGACAGGCCCGGCGCCGGTGCTTCTTCCACCACCTTCTGGTGGCGGCGCTGGATCGAGCAGTCGCGCTCGGCCAGATACACCGCGTTGCCATGCTGGTCGGCAAACACCTGAATCTCGACGTGGCGCGGCTGCAGGACATATTTCTCAACCAGCATGCGCGCATCGCCAAAGGCCGCCTGCGCTTCACGCTGGGCGGAGGACAGCGCCTCGGCCAGCTGCGCCTCGCTCTCGACCACCTTCATGCCCTTGCCGCCACCACCGGCCGCGGCCTTGAGCAGCACCGGGTAACCGATCTTGGCGGCCTCAAGGCGGAAGGTCTCCAGCGCCTGTTCGGCGCCGTGATACCCGGGCACCAGCGGCACGCCGGCGGTTTCCATCAGCGCCTTGGCCGCCGATTTGCTGCCCATGGCGTCAATCGCGCTGGCCGGCGGTCCGACAAAGATCAGCCCGGCGGCGGCCACCGCGCGGGCAAAGTCGGCGTTCTCGGAGAGAAAGCCGTAACCGGGGTGAATGGCATTGGCGCCGGCGGCTTTGGCCGCGGCGATGATCGCCTCGACCTTGAGGTAACTGTCACCCGGACGGGCGCCACCGAGGTTGACCGCCTGATCGGCGCTGCGCACGTGCAGGGCATCGCGGTCGGTATCGCTGTGCACCGCCACGGTAGCGATACCCAGCTCGCGCGCGGTGCGCATGATGCGGCAGGCAATTTCGCCGCGGTTGGCAATCAGCAGGGAATCAATCATGGCTCGCGCACCAGTCGGGTTGGCGTTTTTCCAGAAAGGCCGACAGGCCCTCCTGACCTTCAGGGCTGATCCGCACCCGGGCAATCGCAGCCTCGGTGTAGCGACGCAGCGGGGTGCTCATGTCGCCCAGCCCGACCTCCTGCAACAGCGCCTTGGTCGCGCTCATCGCCTGCGGGCCATTCAGCAGCAGGTTGGCGACCCACTGATCGAGCGCCGTCTCCAGCTCAGCCGCCGGATAACACTCGGCCAGCAGCCCCAACTCGCGGGCGCGCAGGCCATCAAAGCGTTCGGCGGTCAACGCGTAGCGGCGGGTAGCCCGGGCACCGATGGCCTGGGTGACATACGGACTGATCACCGCCGGCAGCAGACCAATGCGCACCTCGGACAGGCTGAACAGCGCGTCGTCCGCGCCAATCGCCATATCGCAGCAACTGATCAGCCCGAGCGCGCCGCCAAAGGCCGCGCCCTGCACCACCGCCAGCGTCGGCACCTTGAGCTGCGCCAGCGACGCCATCAGCTGCGCCAGCTCGCGGGCGTCGTCCAGATTGGCGTTGTAATCCAGCGCCGCGCAGTCGCGCATCCAGGCCAGATCGGCACCGGCAGAGAAATGCTTGCCGCGGCCACGCAGCAGCATAAAGCGCACCGCCGGGTTGGCCGCCACCGCATCCAGCGCATCCAGCAACTCTCGGATCATCTGGGCGTTGAAGGCGTTGTTTTTCTCCGGCCGGTTTAGCCATAGGGTGGCTACGCCTTTTTCGGTGAATTCGAGTTCTAGGGTCTGGTAGTTGTTCATTTTGTTCTTCTCGATTAGAGCCTGGCTTACCACGGCGCTCTGCCGCTGTAAGGCGGCCGGGCTGGAAGCTGAAAGCTTGAAGCTGGAAGCAGCTCGTGCAGCGGTTGAGCTATACGTCGGTTTACGATTGCGATGCATGCCAAAACACCTAACACCCGCATCGCGCGGACTACTTCCAGCTTCCAGCTTCTAGCTTCCCGCTGGCGCGCTGCGCGCGCCTACATCCGAAACACCCCAAACCGCGTCGCCTCAATCGGTGCGTTGAGGGCCGCCGATATCGCCAACCCCAGCACATCCCTCGTCTGCGCCGGGTCGATCACGCCGTCGTCCCAGAGGCGGGCGCTGGCGTAGTAGGGGTGGCCCTGGCGTTCGTATTGATCGAGGATCGGGCGGCGCAGGGCGTCGGCCTGCTCGGCGCTGAACTGCTCGCCACTGCGCTCGGCCTGCTCCTGCTTGACCTGCACCAGCACGCCCGCGGCCTGTTCGGCGCCCATCACCGAGATGCGCGCATTCGGCCACATCCACAGAAAACGCGGGTCGTAGGCGCGGCCGCACATGCCGTAGTTACCGGCGCCAAAACTGCCGCCGATAATCACGGTGAACTTGGGCACCCGGGCACAGGCCACCGCAGTCACCAGCTTGGCGCCGTGCTTGGCGATGCCACCTTCCTCGTACTTCTTGCCGACCATAAAACCGGTGATGTTCTGCAGGAACAGCAGCGGAATGCCGCGCTGGCAGGCCAGTTCGATAAAGTGCGCGCCCTTCTGCGCCGCCTCGGAAAACAGGATGCCGTTGTTGGCCAGAATCGCCACCGGGTAGCCGTGCAGGTGGGCAAACCCGCAGACCAGCGTGGTGCCGAACAACGCCTTGAACTCATCGAACGCGCTGTCGTCGACCAGCCGCGCAATCACCTCGCGCACGTCGAACGGCTGCTTGCTGTCGGCCGGAATCACCCCGTACAGCTCCTCCACCGGATAGCGCGGCGGCAGCACCGGGCGGCTGTTCAGCTCACCCTGCTTGTGCCAGTTCAGATTGGCGATGCAGCGGCGGGCCAGAGCCAGGGCGTGCTCGTCGTTCTCGGCGTAATGGTCGGCCACGCCCGAGGTGCGGCAGTGCACATCCGCGCCGCCCAGCGCCTCGGCGCTGACCACCTCACCGGTCGCCGCCTTCACCAGCGGCGGTCCGGCGAGGAAGATGGTCGCCTGTTCGCGCACCATGATGGTCTCGTCGGCCATCGCCGGCACATAGGCGCCACCCGCGGTGCACGAGCCCATCACCACGGCGATCTGCGGAATGCCCGCCGCGCTCATGTTGGCCTGATTGAAGAAAATCCGCCCGAAGTGCTCACGGTCCGGGAACACTTCGTCCTGGCGTGGCAGGTTGGCGCCGCCCGAATCAACCAGATAGACGCAGGGCAGGCGGTTCTCGCAGGCGATGGTCTGCGCCCGCAGGTGCTTCTTCACGCTCAGCGGATAGTAGGAACCACCCTTCACCGTGGCGTCATTGGCGATGATCATGCACTCAACGCCTTCGATCCGGCCAATACCGGCAATCACCCCGGCGGCCGGCACCGACTCGCCATAGACCTCATGGGCGGCCAACTGGCCGATCTCCAGAAAGGCCGAACCCGGATCGAGCAGCGCGTCCACCCGCTGACGCGGCAGCAACTTGCCCCGCGCCAGATGCCGCGCATTCGCCGCCTCGCCCCCGCCCTGGGCAATGGCGGCAAGCAGCCGTTGCAGGTCGCTGACCAGGGAGCGCATGGCGTCGGCGTTGGCCGCGTATTCCGGTGAGGTGGGGGTGATTTGGGTTTGTAGGGTCGTCATTGCATGACTCCCGAGCTTGAAGCTTGAGGCTGGAAGCTGGAAGTAGCCCGGCGGTACTGCAGAGGTTGCGCAATAAGCGAAAGGATCGACCAGGCCAAGGCGAATCCCGAGCTGGCATCAGAAATCAGAGCCCGCTCCGGTCTGCATCCAGCTTCCAGCTTCCGACTTCCAGCTTGTTCAACGCGTCTCATTAAACAACTCCCGTCCAATCAACATCCGCCGAATCTCGCTGGTGCCGGCGCCGATCTCGTACAGCTTGGCGTCGCGCAGCAGGCGGCCGGTGGGGTAGTCGTTGATGTAGCCGTTGCCGCCAAGGATCTGGATCGCGTCCAATGCCATCTGCGTCGCACGCTCGGCGGTGTAGAGAATCACCCCGGCGGCGTCCTTGCGGGTGGTCTCGCCACGGTCGCAGGCCTGTGCCACGGCGTACAGGTAAGCGCGGCTGGCGTTGAGCTGGGTATACATGTCGGCGACCTTGCCCTGGATCAGCTGGAACTCACCGATGCTCTGGCCGAACTGCTGACGGTCGTGGATATAGGGCACCACCACGTCCATGCAGCTCTGCATGATCCCGGTCGGGCCACCGGAGAGCACCACGCGCTCGTAATCCAGCCCGCTCATCAACACCTTCACGCCGCCGTTGTACTGGCCGAGGATGTTCTCCACCGGCACCTCGACGTTGTTGAACACCAGCTCACAGGTGTTCGAGCCGCGCATGCCCAGCTTGTCCAGCTTGGGGCTACGGGAGAAACCGGCCCAGTCGCGCTCGACGATAAAGGCGGTGATGCCGTGGGGGCCAAGCTCCGGCTCGGTCTTGGCGTAAATGACGTAAACGTGTGCGTCCGGGCCGTTGGTGATCCACATCTTGCTGCCATTGAGCACGAAGTGATCCCCCCGGCGCTCGGCACGCAGCTTCATGCTGACCACATCGGAACCGGCATTCGGCTCGCTCATCGCCAGCGCGCCGATATGCTCACCGCTGATCAGCTTGGGCAGGTATTTTGCCTTCTGCTCCGGCGTGCCGTTGCGGTTGATCTGATTCACACAGAGGTTGGAATGGGCCCCGTAGGACAGCCCCACCGACGCCGACCCGCGGCTGATCTCCTCCATCGCCACCACATGCGCCAGATATCCCAGCCCAGAGCCGCCGTACTCCTCAGGCACGGTAATGCCCAGCAGCCCCATGTCACCAAAGCGCCGCCACATCTCCTGCGGAAACTGATTCTCCCGGTCAATCTCGGCGGCACGGGTTGCCAGCTCGGCATCAACCAGGTTGCGGGTCTGCTCGCGCAGCATGTCGATGGTCTCGCCAAGACCGAAGTTCAGCGATGGGTAATGCATGGGGGTCACCTGTATTTGTTTTTATCTAGGCTTTAAAAGGGAAAGCGAACGGCTACCGGGTCTGTTCCAGCGCCGTTCGACAGCGCTCCTCCGCGGTATCCAGCTCGATCTGCATCTGCTCGATATCCAGCAACTGCTGCGCCAGCTGCGCACGGCGCTGGGTGATCTTGTCCAGGAAGGTCTCCAGCTGCTTGCGATTACCGTGGCCCGGGTCGTACAGCTCAATCAGCTCCCGACACTCCGCCAGCGAAAATCCAATGCGCTTACCGCGCAGAATCAGCTTCAAAATCACCTTGTCCCGAGGGCTATAAACCCGCTCCTGCCCGCGACGCTCGGGGCTGAGCATGTTCTGCTCCTCATAAAAACGAATCGCCCGCGTGGTGATATCCAGCTCACGGGCGAGGTCGGAAATGCTGTAGGTCTGGGTCATGGAGCGGCAGCTTGGGTTGCTTTACGTTAACGTAAAGGTAAGCCGGTGGACGCTGGTGCGTCAAGCTGCAAGCTGCAAGCTGCAAGCTGCAAGCTGCAAGCTGCAAGCTGCAAGTGATCAGCTTTATCTGCGGGCGAGAGAGTCAATATCTGGATTGCAACGAATACTGCCCCACTCACATCTACAAATAGAGGAGGACGAGACAGCCGCGATGTCGGACGCGGCGCTCAAGGGAAAAGTGACGAAAGGCTCAGTGCCAATCACCGAGTATGCGGTTTTTCGTGACCACCGAACGGGGCCGACATCAAGTAAGTTTGGAAACTGCGTAACGCCTCAAACACCGGCGCAGCTTTGCTGCGTCCGAGTGCTTTGACTTGTTAGCCAAGCCTGGGAAGTTCTTGATATATTCGCTGCACAAGTTCCTTTCCATGCTTTCGCTCCAAGCGCCGTACAACAAAATGCCCTTTAGCCATGTCTTGGAAATGGTCCATAAAAACAGTGTTAATAATTGCTCCACCAGCAGCACCGATTGCTGGCACAGCCTGAGCGGCTGCCTTCTCTGTTATTTGAATGCTAAACCTCTCTGCGACCTTAGCAATAAATCTGACCAGTACAGGCGCGCCCTCTTCAGTTAATGTTTTGGTCGCCAAAAACTCAGCTGCGTCTGCAACTGACTTTGCCAATGCAGCTCGTACTGCATAGTAACCACTCTCCGTACCATCGTCTGACTCGCTAGGGCCGCCGAGCGCGAACACCTCAAGGCAAGCGAGCTTAACTTCTACTTGAGAAATTGATTCTCCTTCACTTCTTGCAATATCTGCAATTGATCTAAGCATAATGGTGGTAGATATTGGCAACTCTGCTGCAATAGCAGAGATTCCAAAGAAGCCTCCAATCCCTCCAGAAATGGCCACCCCTAATTTATGCCAATTATTTGAAGATGATTCTCCAGGCAAGTCTTTCATTGTAAAAATAGCTGCATCGGAAGCTTTCATTAAGGCAGTTTGAGTTACATCCCCAATTTTCCCTTTCCAATTCTCAGGAAGCAGGCCCAGCCCCTTTTCTATTGGGGTACCAATAAGATTCGTAACCTTCGCCGCAACACCGGGGTTTTCCAAAATGTTTTTGGCCGATTGCAATTCTTTCCGATCATCTTCTGGAAATTCGATTCCCATTGCCTCTAAAGCTCCTATATGGCTAACGTTTGGTTAAGGGGCCGGCTTTAGCCGGTCCCGAGTGAGCGAAGCGAGCGGTTTGAACCACTTGTTAGGCCAGTTTCCCCTATTTATTTTTCATAGGGCAGTTTCTAGCGTCGTGATTTCTACCATTGCAAATACTGCACCTTCTAGCTTCTGGGCAAGTTTGAGCGTTGTGTCCGGTTTTGTTGCATACGGAGCAGCGATTTACATTAGGGCAGTTTCTGAGAGTGTGGTTGCCCGCACCACAAGCACTACATGACATAACTAATTTCCTTTGGATTATTTTTTGGTGTAGATGATTTTAGGTTGTAAGTGTTTTTATATCTTCTGGGTCGTAACCTCTGTTTTTAAGCTCCTTGTAGGCTGCGGATGCCTTAAGCGGTGAGCTACTTTTTTCTTTCTTTATGATACGTATTAGTTCGTTATCATTCTTGCTTGGCATTTCTTCGTTATATTGTGCAGAACGCTCGCTGGCGGCTTTCACTTCTTTTACAGCATAGCTACCTGTTTTTAATGCCAGCTCTCCAGCTTTTTTCCAAAAACTCATACCAGACTCCTTCAGGTTGTTGTGATTAACGGTGGATTGCTTTGGGCCTAACAGTGATTAGATCGCACTAACTTTAATACGCGGCATAACGCCGGATGAGGCGATCTAATATTTTCCTATATTTCAATGGATTAGCGGCCATCGCGCACGAGTGCTGAACGTTAAACCGCACGAGGCTTAACGCTCCACTGATCGACAGCAGTGGCTTGCACGCAGATGAGGGTGCTGTCGGGTATTCGAGGTGAAATGAGTCGGGTCTATGTAGCATCCATGCCTCCTGACGGGGCCGCGAGAAGTGCGGTGATTTGATAGTGCTACTACACGCGTCGTTTGCCAACCCTGAATTAGGCTAAAGATTAGGTGAAGTAGCGCGGCCTTGGCGCGCAAATACGGACGTGGCGAATGCACGGACCCAAGTCCCGTTTACGCGGGCGAGTAGCGCAGATTTATCGGGAAAAAGAAGCGCAGGGTGTCTGAGGAGCGAAGCGACGAGTTTTCGCGTGGCCGGCGAGGCTTCCCCGATAAATCGAGCAACGCAGCGAACCCGAAGGGCCGCGTAGTCGGGTGCCCGGGGGGATCGCCAAGGGGGGCCGGGCAAGCGGCCCCCCCCTTGGCTCGCCGTGAAGGCGAAAAGCGGATTATCAGACAGCACCAAAGTGGCCACTGAGCCCATGGATCCTCGCCTTCGCGAGGATGACGTGGTGATAGGGGCAGCGAGCCGGGGCTATCCGAGCGCGGTCGCCGGGTTAGCCCCGTTGCCTAAACACCAACACCAACCCCAACACAATCGCCCCCATCCCCAGCAGACTCAACGCCGCCATGCGGTTGCCGAGGAACAGGAAATCCAGCAACGCGGTACACCCCGGCATCAGGTAGAACAGGCTGGTGACGTTGACCAGATTGCCCATCCGAATCAGCCGGTACAGCAACAGGGTTGCACCCACCGAGATCAGCACGCCCATGTACAGCAGCGGCACAACAAAGCCGACGCTCCATTCCACTTCAAACGGCTGAAAGGGCGCAACCACCGCGCACATCAGCAGACCGATGGCGTATTGCAGCGGCAGTACGTCCATGGGTGATTGCTGAATGCCCTTCTGAAAGATCGAACCCAGGGTGATGCACAGCAAAGCCGCCAGCGACAGGCCGATGCCCATCATCGAGAAGCGCGCCGCCAGCAGGCTGTCGAGCACCACCAGCGTCAAGCCACCCAGCGCCAGCAGCAGGCCCAAGAGGCGCAGCAGATTGGCGCGGCGTTCGACCAGCATCAGGGTAAGGATCGGCTGCACGCCGAGCACGGTTGCCAGCACCCCGGGCGTTAGCCCGGCGTCCAGCGAGAGCAGGTAGAAGATGGTGTAGCCGCCGGTCAGCAGCACGCCGACCAGCGCCACCTGCTTGCGGGTGCCGCGCGCCGGCAGCCAGCGCCGCCGGGTGAGCGCCAGCAGCCCGAGGGCTGCGCAGGCCAGTACAAAGCGCAGCAGCAGAAAGGCAAAGGCGGAGGCGTGTTCCAGCCCCCATTTGGAGAAAATCGCGCCCGCGCTCCAGAGCAGCACGAACAGCGCAGTCGGGCCAATGGCGGCCCAGTTCAAACGTTGAATAGACATATGTCACCTGTCAGGACACAGGTTCGCCCTACGGCGTGACGCCAGTCAGGGAGAACAGAAATCAGAAAAGGGGTAACGGGATCAGTGCGCTGGTGGCGGTGAAGCCACGGCAGCCACGATGGCTACGCCGGGAGGGGTGACCGGCAGACAGGCCGCTACAGCCTGCACGCGCGCAACCACACCGGCTAGCGCGGGGCGGTTTACAACAGCGGTGGTCTGGGCAGTGGACATGCGGTCACTCTGGACAGGTAAAAACGAACGGTCGTCGTTTGACGACTTGGTGAGACTAGCACCGTGATGGTGCAGGGGCAACCTGGGAGGGTCGAGCTCCCGCTCGACCTGCGAGCCTCCGTGCGGCAAGGTGGCCGAGTTGGAACTCGGCCCTCCCGGACGGCGAGAACCGAACACAGAGCGTGGGAACGATCAAGATGCGAGCAGCCGAACGCGAAGCATGCACGGACTCACTCCCCGTTTACGCGGGCGAGTAGCGCAGATTTATCGGGAAAAAGAGCCACAGGATGTCTGAGGCTCGCAGAGCCGAGTTTTGTGGCTCCCCGATAAATCGAGCAACGCAGCGAACCCGAAGGGCCGCGTAGCCGGGTGCCCGGGGGGATCGCCAAGGGGGGCCGGGAAGGCGAAAGGCGGGTTATCAGACAGCTCCGAAGTGGCCGCTAAGCCCCATGGATCCTCGCCTACGCGAGGATGACGTGCCTGATGTACGAATGATGAAGAAAAGTCTCGCTCCCGCTCGACCAGCTGCCTCCGTGCAGTGCCGTGGCCGAGTTGGAACTCGGCCTTCCCGAAGGGCAGCATCTGCAAGGCAACGCCGCTCAGAACCCCTCCAACACCAGTTTCCCCCGCGCTGTGCCACTCTCCAGCAGCGCATGCGCGCGCTTGAGGTTGGCCGCGTTGATCGCACCGTAATGCTCACCCAGGGTGCTGCGCAGAGTGCCGGCATCGACCAGTTCGGCGACCCGCTGCAGCAGCTTGCCCTGCTCGGCCATGTCGGCGGTTTCGAACATGCTGCGGGTGAACATGAACTCCCAGTGGAAGGACGCGCACTTGCGCTTGAGCACGCTCATGTCGAGCGGGCCGAAGTCGTCGATCACGCCGAGGCGACCTTGCGGGGCGATGCAGTCACCGTATTGCGGATAGTGCTGATCGGTGTGGGTCAGCGAGGCGATCAGTTCGACGTCCTTGATACCCAGCGCCTGCAACTGCGGCAGCAACGGCTGGCTGTGGTCGATGACGTGATGGGCGCCCAGGCCCTTGACCCATTTCACGCTCTCGGCGCGGGCGGCGGTTGCGACCACGGTGAGTTTGGTCAGCTGGCGAGCGAGTTGAACCAGGATCGAGCCAACGCCACCGGCGGCGCCGACCACCAGCAGGGCCTGACCTTCACCGCCGCCTTCACGCACTCCCAGCCGGTCGAACAGCAGCTCCCAGGCAGTGATTGCAGTCAGCGGCAGCGCAACGGCTTCGGCGGCAGACAGCGACAGCGGCGCGTGGGCGGCGATGCGGGCGTCGACCAGTTGATACTCAGCGTTGCTGCCGGGCCGCTCCAGCGCCCCGGCGTAGTAGACCCGATCACCGGCGGCAAAACCGGATACGGACGCGCCGCAGCTGACCACTTCACCCACTGCGTCCCAACCGAGCACTTCGGGCGTGTCGCCGGTCGCGCCGCGACGACTGCGGATCTTGGTGTCGACCGGATTGACCGAGATAGCGGCGACCTTGATCAGCAGATCCTGCGGGCCGGGGCCGGGCATGGGGACGTCGAGGTCGATCAGGGCGTCGGCACGATCCAGCGCGCCAGCTTCAAAGTATCCAATTGCTTTCATGGTTGTGGCTCCTGTACTGCGGCGTCGCACTGCGGGCAAAGGCCACGCAGCGCGCCGAGGCGCGCTTGCGGATCGAGTCTGCCGAGACGTTCGACCCGCTGGTGAAAGTCGGCCCAGCCGCTGCTCTGCGCATACAGCGCGGCAAAGGCGGGCACCCATTGATCGTAAAGCCCAAAGGGTAGCAGGCGGGCGTTGTTCAGGTCAGCGGCAAACCAGTGGTCGAAGCGCTTGTCACCGCCCCATTCGCTGTCGCGCAGGCTGGCGTAATCGCTGCGCAGCCGGGCGAGGATCGCGGCCTTGGCGCTGCGCTTGGCGTCGTCTGGCTGGGTGCTCTGATACAGGGCTTCCAGCTCGCTGCGCGCGGCCAGTACCAGCTGCACAAAGGCCCGCTCGCGCGCGCGCCCAGCCGGATCACGGGCTGCCCGCGCCTGCGCAGTGAGCCAGTCTTGCTGCCCCTGCTGGCCGACAAAGCTGGCGTAGGACTCGTTGAAGGCAGTGTCGTCCTTCACATAAACCTGCTGGTGGGCGAGTTCGTGAAACAGCATCTCGGCGAGGTAGTCGTCACTCCAGTGCAGCATGGAACTGAACAGCGGGTCGTCGTACCAGCCGAGGGTCGAGTAGGCCGGGATACCCGCGACGTACACATCCTTGCCGCGCGCACGCCAGTCGGCAGCGGCCTGCTCGGCGCGGGCCTGATCGAAATAGCCCTTGTAGGCGATGCAGCCGAAGAAGGGGTAGCAATGCTGCACCGGCGCCAACGACAGCTCGTCGGTGACAAACAGATTCCACAATGGATAGGGGCCGGGCAGCGCGGCGTAGCGGGTGTAGGTGGTGTTGTCCGGCAGGGCCAGCGCCTCGACTGCGTAGCGGCGAATCTGGCTGGCGGTGCGCAGCCGTTCGGCCAGCTGAGGATCGGTCTGCGGGTCGGCAATCAGCTGTTCGACAGGCTCGGCACGGACCATCAGCGCGCGCTGGCCCTGCCAGCTTTGATACAGGTAGCCGACCGAGCTGCAGCCGGATAGCCAGAGCAGGCAGGCGCCGAGGCCAAGGGTCGCTAGGCGCTTCATGCGTCGGCCTGCTGCAGGGCGCTGCCGAGCCAGTCAGCCAGCTGCTGCGCCGGCCCCTGGGGCTGACGCTCCGGCACCCAGAGGCCGAGCTGGTGGCGGGTCTCGACAAAGCCCCAGGGGGCGAGCAGGCGCCCAGCGGCGATGTCGTCCGCGACCAGCAGCTGCGGCGCAATCGCCACACCTAGACCGGAGAGCGCCGCTTCCAGCAGGTAGTACAGGTGCTCGAAGCCCTGACCGCTGCGCAGCTGCGCGGCGTCCAGCCCCTGCAACTCGGCCCAGTCGCGCCAGGCGCCGGGCCGCGAACGGGTGTGCAGCAGCGCTTCGCCGAGCAGCACCTCGGCCGGTTGATCGAGCAAGCGCGCGGCGCCCGCGTAGCGCGGACTGAGCACCGGGCCGATGCGTTCCTGACGCAGCGGATATACCTGCATGTCCGCCGGCCACGGCGGCTCGGCATAGAGCAGGGTGGCGCTGACGCCGGGGCGGCGCGGGTCGAGTTCACCTTCGGAGGCAGACAGGTGCAGGTTCAGCTCGGGCAGTTCGGCATTCAGGCGGTCCAGCCGCGGGATAAACCAGCGCGCCAGCAGACTGCCGGGGCAGGCGAGCAGGAAGGGCGCTTGCTGCTGCTCCTGACGCAATGCCGCGCAGGTGTCGCGCAGGCCGTCGAACGCCTCGCGGCAGGCATCGCGCAGCTGACGCCCGGCAGCAGTCAGGCTGATACCACGCCCGGCCTTGCTGAACAACGCAACGCCGAGCTCGTCCTCAAGCTGACGAATCTGCCGACTGACCGCGCCGTGGGTGACGTGCAGTTCGCCTGCCGCCTGACTCACGCTTTCCAGTCGGGCAGCGGCTTCGAAGGCGCGCAGAGCGTTTAGTGAGGGAAGATCTCGGGCCATGGGACTTGTCACTTTTTCTCACAGGTTGCGGCCATCTTATCGATTTTTTCCGCGCGCTGTCTGCCCTAATCTGCGGCCATTGATCAGGAGGTGTTGCATGACCCATCAGAATTATCGCCGCGAGGCCGACGCCCTCGGGCAGTTCGGCCAGTTTGGTGGCCGCTTTGTGGCCGAATCGCTGATGCCGCTGGTGCTGCAGCTGGAGCAGGCCTACAACGAGGCCCGCGCCGAGCCGGCGTTTATCGCCGAGCTGGACCAGTTCAACGCCGAATTTGTCGGCCGCCCCAGCCCGCTGTATTTCGCCGAGCGGCTGACCGAGCAATACGGCGGCGCCAAGATCTTCTTCAAGCGCGAGGAGCTGAACCACACCGGCGCGCACAAGATCAACAACTGCATCGGCCAGGCCCTGCTGGCCCGTCGCATGGGCAAGCAGCGGATCATCGCCGAGACCGGCGCCGGTATGCACGGCGTGGCGACTGCCACCGTCTGCGCGCGCTTCGGCCTGCAGTGCGTGGTTTACATGGGCGCAACCGACATTCACCGTCAGCGCGACAACGTCGCCCGCATGCGCCTGCTGGGCGCCGAGATCGTGCCCGTTACCTCCGGCACCGGCACCCTCAAAGACGCCATGAACGAGGCGCTGCGCGACTGGGTTACCAACGTCGACAACACCTTCTACATGATCGGCACCGTGGCCGGCCCGCACCCCTACCCGACGCTGGTGCGTGACTTCCAGTCGATCATCGGCCGCGAAGCGCATCAGCAGATGCTGGCCCGCGAGGGCCGTCTGCCCGACAGCCTGGTCGCCTGCATTGGTGGCGGCTCCAACGCCATGGGCCTGTTCCACCCGTTCCTCGATTACCCCGAGGTACATATGGTCGGCGTGGAAGCGGCGGGGCACGGGATCGACACCGGCCTGCACGCCGCCAGCCTGAAAGGCGGCACGCCCGGCGTGCTGCACGGCAACCGCACCTATCTGCTGCAGGACGGCGACGGCCAGATTGCCGACGCCCACTCGATATCCGCCGGTCTGGACTACCCCGGCATCGGCCCCGAGCACGCCTGGCTGCACGAGCAGGGCCGCGTCGAATACGTTGCGGTAACCGACCAGCAGGCACTGGACGCGTTCCACAACTGCTGTCGTACCGAAGGCATCATCCCGGCGCTGGAAACCTCCCACGCGCTGGCCGAGGTCGCCCGCCGCGCACCCACACTGCCGAAAGATCATCTGATGGTGGTCTGCCTGTCCGGCCGTGGCGACAAGGACATGCCGACCATTCTCGAGGCAGGCTTGTGAGAAACGTAATCGAGGCAGGACATGCAAGACAAAAACAGGCGAAAAAGCGCAGTTTATGCCTGATAAATGAGCATTTTGAGCCTGTTTTTAACGCAGCAGGTACAACGCAGATAGTTTCTCGCAGCCTGCCGGGTTTGATGGAGGAAGAGTAATGAGCCGTCTCGAACAACGCTTTGCCGACTGCGCCCGCGACAACCGCGCCGCGCTGGTGACCTACATCTGCGCCGGTGATCCGGACTTCGATACCAGTCTGGAACTGCTGCAGGGGCTGCCCGCCGCCGGTGCCGACGTCATCGAACTGGGCATGCCGTTCAGCGACCCGACCGCCGACGGCCCGACCATTCAGGCCGCCGCCCTGCGCGCCCTGCAGGGTGGGCAGAACCAGCAGCGCACGCTGGAGCTGGTGCGCCGCTTCCGCGCACAGAACCAGAGCACGCCGGTGGTGCTGATGGGTTACTACAACCCGATTCATCGCTACGGCGGTGCCGACTTTATTTGTGACGCGGCAGAGGCCGGTGTTGACGCCCTGCTGGTGGTCGACCTGCCGCCCGAGCACGACAACGAACTGGGCCCGATGGCCCGAGACGCCGGGCTGCAGATGATCCGTCTGGCGACTCCGACCACTGACGCCCAGCGCCTGCCCAAGGTATTGGAGCAGGCCAGCGGCTTTCTCTACTACGTGTCGCACAACGGCGTGACCGGCGTGGGCGCAGCGGATCACACCGCCGTGGCGCAGGCACTGGAAGGCATTCGCGCACAGAGCGCAGTGCCGATCTGCGTTGGCTTTGGCGTGCGCCGGGCCGATCAGGCAGCGCCGCTGGCGCAGGTCGCCGATGGCGTGGTGGTGGGTTCAGCGCTAATCGAGGCGCTGCAGCAGGGTGGTGTGGCAGCGGCGCTCGGGCTGACTGCCGAGCTGGCCGCTGCGATGCCGCGTCAGGCCTGACGCAGGGCCGCCAGTACCGGCGCGGTGTCCGGACGGACGCCGCGCCACAGGGCGAATGCCTCGGCGGCCTGTTCAACCAGCATGCCGAGGCCGTCGATGCAGCGCGCTGCGCCGCGTTCGCGGGCCCAGCGGTTGAACGGGGTTTCTTCGGCGCCGTACATCATGTCGTAGCACCAGGTGTGGCCGGGCTTGATCAGGCTGTCGGGAATCGGCGGCAGTTCACCGGCCAGGCTCGCCGACGTCGCATTGATGATCAGGTCAACCGGCTCGACCAGCCATTGCAGGCCGGCAGCCGCAATCGGCCCCTGATCGACAAACAGCGCCGCCAGCTCCTCGGCCTTGCTGACCGTGCGGTTGATCACGCACAGATGCTGCGGACCTGCCGCCAGCAGCGGCTGAATTACCCCGCGAGCCGCGCCACCGGCCCCCACCAGCAACACACTCAAACCTTTCAGCGACAGCCCGGCGTTGACCTCGATGTCGCGCACCAGACCTTTACCGTCGGTGTTATCACCGAGCAGGCTGCCATCCTCTCGGCGCATGATGGTGTTGACCGCGCCGGCGCGCTCGGCGGCCGGGGTGTGTTCATCGACCAGCGCCCAGGCCTGCTCCTTGAACGGCACGGTGACGTTGACGCCACGGCCTTCGCGCAAGAAGTCGCGCACGCTGCCGATGAAGTTGTCGAGCGGCGCCAGCAGCTTGCCGTACTCCAGCTGCTGACCGGTCTGCTCGGCGAACATGGCGTGAATCAGCGGCGACTTGCTGTGCTCAATCGGGTTGCCGACAACGGCGTAACGGTCCATCAGGCGTCTCCTGCCAGCCAGTCACGCGGGGTGAGGTAGCGCTCGGTCAGCTCGGCTTCCGGGCTGCCCGGCTCGGGCTGCCAGTTGTAACCCCAGCGCACGGTCGGCGGCAGCGACATCAGGATCGACTCGGTACGCCCACCGGTCTGCAGACCGAACAGGGTGCCGCGGTCGTAGACCAGGTTGAACTCGACGTAACGGCCACGACGGAATTCCTGGAACTGCTTCTGCTCTGCGGTATAGGCGCTGTTGCGGCGGCGTTCAAGAATCGGCAAGTAGGCCTCAAGGTAGGCGTCGCCGATGGCACGCAGGAAGGCAAAGCTGCGCTCGAAGCCCCACTGATTCAGGTCATCAAAGAACAGGCCGCCAATGCCCCGGGCCTCGCCACGGTGCTTGAGGTAGAAGTACTCATCGCACCATTTCTTGTAGCGCGGGTAGACGTCGTCACCGAAGGGTGCGCAGGCGTCGCGGGCAACTCGGTGCCAGTGCACGCAATCTTCTTCATTGGCGTAGTAAGGGGTCAGATCGAAGCCGCCGCCAAACCACCAGACCGGATCAGCGCCGTCTTTCTCGGCGATGAAGAAGCGCACGTTGGCGTGCGAGGTCGGCACGAAGGGGTTTTCCGGGTGCATCACCAGCGACACGCCCATGGCCTGGAAGTGACGACCAGCCAGCTCGGGGCGGTGCGCCGTGGCAGACGGCGGCATACCGTCGCCAAAGACATGGGAGAAGCCGACGCCACCCTTTTCCAGCAGCGCGCCGTCGGTAATGATCCGCGAGCGGCCACCGCCGCCGCCGGGACGTTCCCAGGCATCCTCGCTGAATTGCTCGCGGCCGTCGGTGGCCGCCAGTGCGCTGCAGATGCGATCCTGCAGATCCATCAGATAGGCTTTTACCGCGGCAACATCGGCGGCGCTGGGCTGGTCCTGTTTCACGTGGAATCTCCCCGGAGCGGCTCAGGCGCCGCGTATGACTTGGTCGGTTTGCAGATCGCGAATGATACTGGGATTACGCGCGCCACCCAACGCACCAGGCACTACCGCATCCAGTTCACCGTGAAAATACTGCTCGACCCGCAGCCGCGAACGCGCCGACGGGCGACCGCCCGGGTTGGCCGAGGTCGACACCAATGGCCCGGCTACCGCGCACAACTGACGCACAATCGGATGGGTGGTCACTCGCAGTGCCACGGTATCGTGAGCACCGGTGATCCATTCAGGCAACCTGCCCTGATGTGGCACCAGCCAGGTATTCGGGCCTGGCCAAGACAACCGCAGCTTCGCCAGTTGGGCATCCGGCAAGTCCCACAGCAGAAAGTCGAACTGCTCAATCTCGCCGGCAATCAGAATCAGCCCCTTGTGCACCGGGCGCTGCTTGAGGTCGAGCAGCCGCTCTACCGCAGCGCCGTTCCACGGATTACAACCCAGCCCCCAGACGCCTTCGGTCGGGTAGGCAATCACACCGCCTGCCTGCAGCAAGCGGTTCAGACGAGTAACGCGCCAGTTTGCCAGCATGAGAACTCCACCAGTATTGAATGCCTGCGACAGTAGCCGAGCCCGGCGCGGCACTCAAGGCTGACGGCGACAATAACCGGCTGGCGCGGCCAGCACCCGACCGTCCAGCTCCAGATCAAGCAGCTGCTGCAGCACCGTGGGCACGCTCAGGCCAGACTGCTGCGCCAGCCAGTCCGGACTGACCGGGTCAGTGCCCAGCCAGCGCCACAGCGGGGTATCCGGCGCGCCCTGCGCAATGGCTTGCGGCTCCTCCAGCGCTGCTGTCAGCGGCAACCTGAGCGCATCCAGCACGTCCTGCACCTGCTCGACCAGACAGGCGCCCTCGCGCAGCAGGCGATGGCAGCCACGGGCCTGCACGTTATGAATCGAGCCGGGCATGGCAAACACCTCGCGGTTCTGCTCCAGCGCCAGTCGCGCGGTGATCAGCGAGCCGCTGTTAAGGCTGGCCTCGACCACCAGTGTGCCTAAACTCAAGCCGCTGATAATCCGGTTACGGCGCGGAAACTGCGCCGGATGCGGTTCGCTGTCCGGCCACAGCTCAGATACCAGCGCACCGCCTGCCGCCACAATTGCGTCAGCCAATTTGCGATGCCGGCGCGGATAGCAGCGCTCAAGCCCGGTGCCCCACACGGCAATCGTCTGCCCTTCAGCATCGAGCGCGCCCTGATGGCAGGCACCGTCTATGCCCAGCGCCATGCCACTGGTCACCGTCAGGCCGCTGCGACAAAACGCACTGGCAAAGCGCCGGGCGGTTTCTGCACCGAGCGGGCTCGGATGGCGAGTGCCGACCATGGCGATCTGCGGATCGTGCAGCGCAGCGACATTGCCGCGCACAAACAGCAGTGGTGGCGGGTCGCTGATGGCGGCCAACAGCGGCGGGTAGTCCGCATCATCCAGAAACAGCAGACGGCAGCCTTCCTGCTGCTGCCAGTCGAGGGCGTGAGCGAGTCGCTCGCGTAGCGCCGACTCGCCGTTGCGCCATGCGCGCAGGCTGGCGAGCACGGCCGCAGGCACACCGAGCTCAGCTAACGCGGTTAGGTCGGCGGACATGAAATCAGGTGGGGAAAAGTCATGCGAGCGCAGACGCTGGAAAAAGCGGGGGCCGACACCGTCCAGCAGCATCAACTCCAGCCAGGCCTGCCGCTCGGCGGGCAGCTCGGTAGCCATGGATCATCCCTGATCAGCAAAAAGCCCGCAGCTTAAACAACAAAGCCGCCCGAAGGCGGCCTTGTTGCTGCGTTTTCAATCAGGGGTTGCGAACTTGGTCAAGAATCGCCATCTGACGGCTGGCTTGCAGCACGATGCCGTAGCTCATCTTGTTGTAAACGCGGAACACCATCAGCAGACCGGCACGCTCGGCGGGCAGCTGCACGCGTTCGTTGCGCACGCGGTCACGGACGATTTCACCGGTCTTGTAGATCGCCAGCACGTTGCCGGCAGCCAGGCCGTCGCGCTCACCCTTGTCGAGCAGCACCACGTCGTACTGACCGATCTGGGTCACGCCGTTCGGCACGTCCATGATCAGGCCATCAATCTGCTGGCTCGGCTCGCTGGGGAAGAAGGTGGACGCCACCGGGCGCTCTTCCGACTCCAGCAAGCGGTCATTGACCAGCACTTCCTGACGGCTGCGGGTGATATTGACCGTAGCGATATCGCCTTCAACGGCAGCGACGTTGCCGTTGCCGATTTCCTGCAGGTGAATACCCAGCAGCTCGCCGGTCTGCGGATTTACGTAGGTCTTGCCGCGACGGTAAATATCGTAGGCGGGCAGGTTGCGCGAGAAATCGCCGCGCGCGTAGACCTTGCTACCCGCGCCCAGCACGACACTTTCTGCCTCACCGCCGATGATGTAGGGCGCCATCTCGATAGCCGCCTCATCTTCGACCACGCGGCCAGCGCGCAGGAATGCGTTGATCGCATCAAGCGGAATAGCCGGAATCGCCTCGGCAATCGGCTTGACCCGCGCCTGCGGCGACAGCTTGATGTTGCCACCGGCACCACGGTTGACCATCAGCCGCGGCTGACCGTCGATGTAAACCAGTGAAATGACATCACCCGGATAGATCAGGTGGGGGTTGGCAATCTGCGGGTTAGCGTGCCAGATTTCCGGCCATTTCCAGGGCAAATTGAGAAAACGCCCGGAGATGTCCCACAACGTGTCGCCCTTGACCACGGTGTAGCTGTCGGGGTGATCCTCCCTGAGAACAGGTTCTTGCGCCTGCACCCATACGCTCGCCGCGAGCAACACGAGGCCGAGTAGTGTTTTCCTCATGACACGAATCCCTTTATTATAGAGGCCAGCATCCAGGTCGAATCGTGCTCCCACACGCCAGACCCGCTTTAATTCCAAGCTGCTCATAATCTTAGCAGCACAATTTAGATTTGTTCCAGACAAAGCGGTACAAACCCCTATGGCTATTCTGAACATTCTGGAATTCCCCGATCCACGCCTGCGCACCATTGCCAAGCCGGTGACAGTAGTAGATTCACGAATCCAGCAACTTGTCGACGACATGTTCGAGACCATGTATGACGCACCCGGTATCGGCCTCGCCGCTACGCAGGTCAACGTGCACGAGCGCGTCATCGTTATCGACCTCTCCGAAGACAAGTCCGAGCCACGCGTTTTCATCAATCCCGAGCTGGAACCGTTGACCGAAGAGCTCGAGCAGATGCAGGAAGGCTGTTTGTCCGTTCCCGGCTTCTATGAAAACGTCGAGCGCCCGGAGCGCGTCAGGGTCAAGGCGCTGGATCGTGACGGCAACCCGTTTGACGAGATCTACGATGGGCTGTTGGCCGTCTGCATCCAGCACGAATGCGACCACCTGAACGGTAAGCTGTTTGTGGATTACCTGTCCAACCTCAAGCGTGACCGCATTCGCAAGAAATTGGAGAAAATCCATCGCAGCCAGGCAAATGCCTGATTCGCCAGCGAAATAACTAAGGCTTGCTTCGGCAAGCCTTTTCTTTACGGACACCCATGAAGCCTACCGACCTACGTATCGTCTTTGCCGGAACGCCAGAATTTGCCGCCGCTCATCTGCAGGCGCTGATAGACGCGGGCCTGAATATCGTTGCCGTCTACACCCAGCCAGACCGCCCAGCTGGTCGCGGCCAGAAACTGGCCATGAGCGCAGTCAAGCAACTGGCGCTGGCCAACAACCTGCCGGTGATGCAGCCGGAACGGCTGCGTGAGGCTGCCGATCAGCAGGCGCTGGCTGACCTCAAGCCCGACCTGTTGGTCGTGGTTGCCTACGGCCTGATCCTGCCGCAGGCGGTGCTCGACATTCCCCGTCTGGGTTGCATCAACAGCCACGCCTCCCTGCTGCCACGCTGGCGCGGCGCCGCGCCGATTCAGCGCGCTATCGAAGCGGGTGACCGCGAAACCGGGGTGACAGTGATGCAGATGGAAGCGGGGCTGGATACCGGCCCGATGCTGCTCAAGGTCGCGACGCCAATCACCGCTGACGATACCGGCGGCCGTCTGCACGATCGGCTGGCCGAGCTGGGGCCGCCTGCGGTCATCGAAGCCATCGCAGGCCTGGCCGCCGGCACCCTGCAGGGCGAAGTGCAGGACGACGCACTCGCCACCTACGCGCATAAGCTGAACAAACAGGTGTCCGCCATCGACTGGCAGCGTCCGGCCGGCGAGCTGGACTGCCTTATCCGCGCCTTCAATCCCTGGCCGCTGGCCCACGCGCAACTCGATGGCAAGCCGCTCAAGGTATGGGCCGCGCAAGTAACCGAAGGGCAAGGCAAACCCGGCCAGGTACTAGGCTGCGAAAAGAGCGGCCTGCTGGTGGCCTGCGGCAGCGGCGCGCTGCGTCTGACAACATTGCAACTGCCGGGTGGTAAACCATTGGCGTTTGCCGATATCTACAACTCCCGCCGCGATCAGTTCGCGCCCGGCCTCATGCTGGGTAACGGTCAGTGAACGCGCGCGCGGCAGCCGCCCGCGCTCTGGCAGCTGTGCTGGCGGGCAAGGCGTCGCTTGGCAGCAGTCTGCCGACGCAGCTCAAGGCGGTCGCACCGCGCGATCAGGCTCTGGTGCAGGAGCTGGCCTTCGGCACCGCACGCTGGTACAACCGCCTCGAAGCGCTGGCTCGGGAGCTGCTGAACAAGCCGATGAAGCCAACCGATCAGGATCTGCACGCGCTGCTGCTGGTGGGCCTGTATCAGTTGCTCTACATGCGCGTGCCAGCCCACGCGGCAATTGCCGAGACCGTCAACGCGGCGGTCAGCCTCGACAAACCCTGGGCCAAGGGCCTGCTCAACGCCATCCTGCGCCGCGTGCAAAGGGAAGGCGACACGCTGCTTGCTGTGGTCGACAAATCCCCCTCGCAGCAATGCGCGCACCCGGGCTGGCTGTACAAGCGCCTGCAGCGCGCCTGGCCCGATCAGCTCGACGCCATCACCAGCGCCAACAACCTGCATCCACCGATGACCCTGCGGGTCAATCAACGCCGCCTGAGCCGCGACGCTTATCTGCAGCAACTGGCGGACGCCGGCATTGCCGCCAACGCCTGTCCGTTCAGTGCCGTCGGTATTCAGCTGGTCACGCCGTGCGATGTCACCCAGTTGCCGGGCTTTGCCGACGGTCTGGTCAGTGTGCAGGACGAAGCAGCGCAGCTGGCCGCCCCGCTGCTGGACCTGAAGCCGGGTCTGCGGGTTCTGGATGCCTGCTGTGCGCCCGGCGGCAAGACCTGCCAGATTCTCGAGCAACAACCCGATCTGGCTGAAGTGGTGGCACTGGATCTGGAGCCGGCGCGACTGAAGCGGGTAGAGGAGAACCTCACCCGCCTGCAGCTCAGCGCCCGTTTGATTGCCGCCGACGGCCGCGCCGTCGATCAGTGGTGGGACGGCACGCCCTTCCAGCGTATCCTGCTGGACGCACCGTGCTCGGCCACCGGCGTGATTCGCCGTCACCCGGATATCAAGCTGACCCGAAAATCAGCCGATATAGCACCATTGGCGGAGTTACAGGGCGAGCTGCTGGACGCACTCTGGCCTACGCTGGAGGTGGGCGGCATTCTGGTCTACGCCACCTGTTCGGTGCTGCCGGACGAGAACACCCGCGTGGTCGAAGCCTTCCTCGCGCGCCAGCCCGGCGCGCGACTGCTGGACATCAGCGCTGACTACGGTGTTACCCAGCCCTGCGGCCGCCAGCTGCTGCCGCAGGCCGATGGCCACGACGGCTTTTACCTGGCCCGCCTGATCAAACTCAGTGCCAGCCCGCAACAGAAGAACAGGGAGTCTGCGGCATGAAGATCATCATCCTCGGTGCCGGTCAGGTCGGCGGCAGTCTGGCAGCGCAGCTGGCCAGTGAAGCCAACGACATTACCGTGATCGACACCGACACCGCACGCCTGCGCGAGCTGGGCGACCGCCTGGACATCCGCACGGTACAGGGCAAGGGCTCCTTCCCGACCGTGCTGCGCCAGGCCGGGGCCGATGATGCCGATATGCTGATTGCGGTCACCAGCAGCGACGAAACCAACATGATCGCCTGCCAGGTGGCCTACACCCTGTTCCGCACCCCGACCAAGATTGCCCGAGTACGCGAATCCGCTTACCTGACCCGCGGCGGCCTGTTTCACAACGAAGCGGTGCCGATCGACGTGCTGATCAGCCCCGAGCAGGTGGTGACCAACTACGTCAAACGGCTGATCGAGAATCCCGGCGCGCTGCAGGTGCTCGACTTTGCCGAAGGCAAGGCCCAGCTGGTCGCCGTGCGCGCCTACTACGGTGGCCCGCTGGTCGGTCAGGAGCTGCGCTTTCTGCGCCAGCACATGCCCGGTGTCGATACCCGAGTCGCAGCGATTTTCCGCAAGGACCGCCCGATCATCCCCAAGGGCGACACCATCATCGAGGCCGATGACGAGGTGTTCTTCATTGCCGCCAGCCGTGATATCCGGGCGGTGATGAGCGAGCTGCGCCGGGTCGAGAAAACCCACAAACGAGTGGTGATCGCCGGTGGCGGCAATATCGGCGAGCGGCTGGCCGAGGCGATCGAGAGCCGCTATCAGGTCAAGATCATCGAGGCCAGCAAGGCCCGCGCCGACTACCTGTCGCAGAACCTCGACCGCACCGTGGTGCTGCACGGCAGCGCCTCGGACCGCGAACTGCTGATCGAAGAGAACATCGAAGACGTCGATATCTTCTGCGCCATCACCAACGACGACGAGGCCAACATCATGTCCTCAATGCTGGCCAAGCGGCTCGGCGCACGCAAGGTGATGACGCTGATCAACAACCCGGCCTACGTCGACCTGGTACAGGGCGGCGAGATCGATATCGCCATCTCGCCCTCGCAGGCGACCATCGGCACCCTGCTGACCCACGTGCGCCGCGGCGACATCGTCAACGTCTACTCGCTGCGGCGCGGCGCGGCCGAGGCGATCGAGGCGGTAGCGCACGGCGACGCGCGCTCGTCCAAGGTGGTTGGCAAGTCGATCGGCCAGATTGACCTGCCGCCCGGCACCACCATTGGTGCCATCGTTCGCGACGACGAAGTGCTGATCGCCCACGACTCGACCGTGATCGAATCCGATGATCATGTCATCCTGTTCGTGATCGACAAGAAATACATCCGCGATGTGGAGCGTCTGTTCCAGGTCGGTCTGACCTTCTTCTGAGGCGATCCGCAGCATGCAGTATCCACAGATCCAGCGCATCATCGGCATATTGCTGATGCTCTTCTCGACCAGCATGCTGCCGGCAGCGGCGGTCGGCTGGTACTACCACGAAGACGCGCTGAACGCCTTCCTCAGCGGCTTTGCCATTACCCTGCTGGCCGGCGCCCTGATCTGGCTGCCGGTACGCGGCAAGCGCAATGAGCTGCGCACCCGCGATGGCTATCTGATCACCGTGCTGTTCTGGCTGGTTCTCGGCCTGTTCGGTGCGCTGCCGCTGTGGCTGCTGGACACCCCGGACCTGAGCGTTGCCGACGCAGTGTTCGAGTCGTTCTCGGGGCTGACCACCACCGGGGCCACGGTGATTACCGGGCTGGATACCCTGCCACGCGCGCTCTTGTACTACCGTCAGCAGCTGCAGTGGTTCGGCGGCATGGGGATCATCGTGCTGGCGGTAGCGATCCTGCCGATGCTGGGCGTTGGTGGCATGCAACTGTACCGAGCCGAGATGCCGGGCCCGCTGAAAGAGAACAAGCTGACCCCGCGGATTGCCGAAACCGCCAAGGTGCTCTGGTACATCTACGCCGGCCTGACCGTGGCCTGCGCGCTGGCTTACTGGGCCGCGGGCATGGATCTGTTCAACGCCATTGGCCACAGCTTCTCAACCGTCGCCATCGGCGGTTTCTCGACCCACGACGCCAGCATCGGCTACTACAACAGCCCGCTGATCGAGTCGATCTGTATCCTGTTCATGCTGATTTCCGGCATCAACTTCGCCCTGCACTTTCTCGCCTGGCGCTACCGCTCTCTGCGCAATTACTGGCAGGACCCGGAATGCCGCGCCTATGTGCTGATTCTGCTGGCCCTGTTCATCATCTTTTTTGCCGTGCTGGTGCACTACCAGCATCATGATGTCTGGACCTCGGTGCGCTTCGCCGCCTTCGAGACCGTGTCCATCGCCACTACCACCGGCTTCGGCGTGACCGACTTCTCCAGCTGGCCGACCCTGCTGCCGTACCTGCTGCTGTACGCCAGCTTTATCGGCGCCTGCGCCGGCTCGACCGGTGGCGGTATGAAGGTCATCAGGGTGCTGCTGCTGTACAAGCAGGGCTCGCGGGAGATCAAGCGGCTGCTGCACCCGCACGGGGTGTTTCCAGTCAAGCTGGGCAACAGCCCGGTACCGGACCGGGTAGTAGAGGCGGTTTGGGGATTCTGCGCGGTCTACGTCTTCGCCTTCGCGATGCTGTTTTTGATCCTGCTGGGCACCGGGCTGGACTTTGTCACCGCGTTCTCGGCGCTGACCGCGTGCATCAACAACCTCGGCCCGGGTCTGGGCGAGGTGGCTGTGCACTACGGCAATCTGGATAGCGGTGTGAAGTGGGTGCTGAGCTTCGCCATGCTGCTCGGCCGTCTGGAGGTATTCACCCTGCTGGTGCTGCTGTCGCCGATGTTCTGGCGCCGCTGAGGCAGGGTTCAGGCTTCTTCGAGAAAGGCCATGCCGGCGCCTACCCCAGGCACCGCACGCTGCACCTGCATACGCAGGACCGGTGCTTCAAACGGCATGCCCTGTACCTGACCAGTCACTTCATCGCCGTTGTCCAGCTCCCCCATCAGCGGGTGTTCGACAAACACGCCGCCGTCGGACAGATCGCGGGTATGGGCCAGAATGTCGCCAAAGGAGGCGTGCCAGATGCGGATCTGCGCCTTCATCGGCGTGCGCGGGTGCTGTCGCTGGTTGGTCAATCCCTTTCCCCCCAAAATAAGCTAAACGCGGTCAGGTCTGACGCCCTGTACCGACTGCCATCTGCGACCCTAGCACAAGCTGGCTATCACTTTAATACCAGCGTTTCTCACCGGCGGGCCGCTTTTTGAACCGCTTCATGCTCCACATGTACTGGCTTGGCCATTGCCGCACATAGCGCTCAATAACCGCACTCATGCAGGCTACCGCCTCGTACTCGTCCTGACTGTACAGCGCCTCCGGCGCCGCCTCCAGAATCACCTTAAAGCCGCTGTTGTCGGGCAGCCGCACACAGTGGAAGAACAGCGCCTGTGCTCCCCCCCCCTTGAGCAGGTTGGGGACAAACTTGCTGGTCAGTGCCTGGGTGGCAAAGAAGGGCACGAACAGGCCGCTCTTGAGGGCCGGTTCAGGATCCGCCGGAATACCCACAGCACCGCCACGGCGGACCTCGCGCATAACGCTGATAATGCCTTCACGGGTGGAAGCCGCCACCTTGTTACCCAGTTGAGAGCGCTGACGCTGCAGCAGCTCGTCCACCGCCTTCTGCTTGGGTGGACGGTAGAAGATGATCGGCTTGGCGCGCAGGCAGTACCAGTGGTTGAGCACTTCCCAGTTGCCGAGATGGCTGGTGATACCGACCACCCCCTTGCCGGCGGCCAGCGCCTCGGTGAGCAAATGCTCCCCTTCGACTTCCTTGATCAGCCCGACCGTCTTCTGCGGTGACCACATCCAGGCGCAGGCACTTTCGGCGAAACTGCGGCCGGTATCCAGCAGGGTACGCCGTACCAGATCGTTCAGCTCGGCCTCGCTCAGCTCCGGCATGCAGTGGCTCAAATTGATCCGCACCACATCACGCGAGCGATTCGGCAATTTCCACATCAGCCAGCCGACCAGCGCGCCGAGCCGCTGTGCCACGCCGAACGGCAACAGGGCAAACAGCTTGAGAAATCCAACAATGAGGGCGCCTTTCAACCGCTCCACGGCAATGCTCCGAACAAGAAATCAGCGGCCATTGTAAGCCGCTCAGGCGGGCAGGGCGAGAACCCGGGTCAGCGGCTGAGCGCCGGGTAGCGATGACAGTCGGTGGTGTGATCCATCACCATCCCGGTCGCCTGCATGAATGCATAGCAGATGGTTGGCCCGACAAAGGTAAAGTCGGCCTTCTGCAGCGCCTTGCTCATGGCTTTGGCCTCCGCGGTCTGCGCCGGAACCTCGCCCAGCGTGACGGCGTGACGAATCAGCGACTGGCCGCCGACAAACTGCCATAGCCACGCGACCGGATCCTGCTCGGCACACAGCCGTTGCCACGCTCGTGCATTACGCCGCGCGCCGTATACCTTAAGCCGATTGCGGATGATGCCCGGGTCCTGCAACAGCGCCTGCAGTTCATCGTCCGTCTGATTGGCCATAAAGGCGACATCAAAACCACGATATACCTGACGATAATGCTCGCGCTTGCGCAGCACTGTGATCCACGACAGGCCGGCCTGAAAGCCTTCCAGCATCAGCATCTCAAACAGGTTGTCGGCATCCCGACACGGCACGCCCCACTCGTCGTCGTGATAGCGCTGGTACAAGGGGTCATCGCTGCACCAGCTGCAACGTACCGGGTCCATCTGGTTCATGCCTTTGCTCCAATCTGAGGGTTATACTCGCCAGCTGCAATGCATCTTACATCCGCCCAAGGAGAGCAACATGAGCGACCAGCTGCAAATTACCGACCTGACCCTGGGCGAAGGCAAGGAGTGCGTCAAGGGCGCGCTGATTACCACCCACTACACCGGCACCCTGGAAGACGGCACTGTGTTCGATTCCTCCCACCAGCGCGGTCGTCCGTTTCAGTGCGTGATCGGCACCGGCAGGGTGATCAAAGGCTGGGATCAGGGCCTGATGGGCATGCGCGTCGGCGGCCGCCGCCAGCTGTTTGTGCCAGCCGAACTCGCCTACGGCGACCGCAGTGTTGGCGAACATATCAAGCCCGGCAGCAACCTGCGCTTCGAAATCGAATTGCTGGAAGTGCTGACCCGCGACGATTGAAGGTTGACCAATCAGTCGCCAACCAGCTAAGTTCCAGAACATGAAACCCGCAAGCCTGTTCAACGCCGCGATGATTATTACCGCCATTCCAGCAACGGCGGGCTAGCTTGCGTCCAGACCCCACCCGCCTCAGAGGCGGGTAATTCTCTACTGTCTCCGAGGTTAACAAACCATCAGGAGACAGCATGAAAACAAGCACGGCCACAACCACCCCCGCAACCGAACCCGACCTCGGTGATGACGACGGCACGGCACAGTTACGCGCACTGGTCGGCAGCATCCTGTCGGCACCCGTCTACGACGTCGCCACCGAAACCCCGCTGCAATTCGCGCCACGCCTGTCCTCAGACCTGAACAATCAGGTCCTGCTCAAGCGCGAAGACCTGCAGCCGGTGTTCTCGTTCAAGATCCGCGGCGCTTACACCCGAGTTGCCCGCCTTAGTCCAAGCGAGCGGGCACGCGGCGTCATCACCGCCTCTGCCGGCAACCATGCGCAGGGCCTGGCGCTGGCCGCCCAGCGACTCGGCGTACGCGCCCTGATCGTCATGCCGACCACCACGCCAAAGCTGAAGGTCGAAGGCGTCTGTGCCCGCGGTGCCACTGCATTACTGCATGGCGACAGTTTTCCCGAGGCGCTGACCCATGCGCTGCAGTTGGCTGACAAGTATGGCTATACCTTTGTCCCGCCGTTTGACGACCCGGATGTGATCGCCGGGCAGGGCACCGTTGCGGTCGAGCTATTGCGCCAATACCAGAGCGCGCTGCACGCGGTGTTTGTGCCGGTCGGGGGAGGCGGGCTGATTGCCGGGGTGGCGGCTTACATCAAGTACCTGCGCCCGGAGGTAAAAGTGATCGGCGTCGAATCGGAAGAGTCCGCCTGTCTGCAGGCAGCGCTGGCGGCCAACGCCCGCGTGGTGCTGCCTGAGGTCGGGCGCTTTGCCGATGGCGTCGCCGTGGCGCAGATCGGCGCCCTGAATTTCGACCTCTGCCGACGCTACGTCGATGAGGTCATCACCGTCAGCAACGACGCCATCTGTGCCGCAGTGCGCAAAATCTACGACGACACCCGCTCAATCACCGAACCATCAGGCGCGCTGGCAGTGGCCGGGTTGCGCGCCTACGTGCGTCGCGAGGGCGTGCGCGAGCAAACGCTGATCGCCATCAACTCCGGCGCCAACATCGATTTCGACCGCCTGGGGCAGGTAATCGAGCGCTCGGCGGCAGCAACATCATGAGCGCCCAAAGGGATCGGCAACGCGCGCCGGCCGAGATAGCGCAGACCAGTAAATACGCCGCTTTCCTGTATGTCGGAGGCGTTCTGAATGTATACTTCGGCCTTTCTCAATTTCACAGCCCGACCTGGTGAAACACGTGACTCAGACCAATCCAGCCGTCCACACCTTTCAAGGACTGATCCTTGCCCTGCAAAGCTACTGGGCAGAGCGGGGTTGTGTGGTACTGCAGCCCTACGACATGGAAATGGGTGCCGGCACCTTCCACACCGCCACCTTCCTGCGCGCCATCGGCCCGGAAACCTGGAACGCCGCCTACGTGCAGCCCAGCCGCCGCCCGGCTGACGGCCGTTACGGCGAGAACCCGAACCGCCTGCAGCACTACTACCAGTTCCAGGTAGTACTCAAGCCGAACCCGGACAACATTCAGGAGCTGTATCTGGATTCGCTGCGCCACATCGGTATCGACCCGCTGGTACACGACATCCGCTTCGTTGAAGACAACTGGGAATCACCGACCCTCGGTGCCTGGGGTCTGGGTTGGGAAGTCTGGCTCAACGGTATGGAAGTCACCCAGTTCACCTACTTCCAGCAGGTCGGTGGCGTTGAGTGCTACCCGGTCACCGGTGAGATCACCTACGGTCTGGAGCGTCTGGCGATGTACCTGCAGGGCGTCGACTCGGTCTACGACCTGGTCTACTCCGACGGCCCGTTTGGCAAGGTCAGCTACGGCGACGTGTTCCACCAGAACGAGGTCGAGCAGTCGACCTACAACTTCGAACACGCCAACGTCGACAAACTGTTCGAACTGTTCGATTTCTATGAAGGTGAAGCCAACCGCCTGATGGAGCTGGAACTGCCGCTGCCGGCCTACGAGATGGTCATCAAGGCATCGCACACCTTCAACCTGCTGGACGCCCGCCGCGCCATCTCGGTAACCGAGCGTCAGCGTTACATTCTCCGTGTTCGCACCCTGTCCCGCGCGATTGCCCAGAGTTACCTGCTGGCCCGCGCCCGCCTCGGCTTCCCGATGGCCACCCCCGAATTGCGTGACGAAGTACTGGCCAAGCTGAAGGAGGCCGAATAATGCAGGCGCAGGATTTTCTCGTTGAACTGGGCACCGAAGAGCTGCCTCCCAAGGCCCTGAAGAAACTGGCCGAAGCCTTTCTGGCCGGGGTTGAAGGCGGTCTGAAGGACGCCGGTCTGGGTTACGCCAAGGCCCGTTACTACGCCGCGCCACGCCGCCTGGCCGTGCTGGTCGAAGCGCTGGCGACCCAGCAGCCGGACCGCACCACCCAACTCGACGGCCCGCCCGTACAGGCGGCGTTTGACGCCGACGGCAACCCGACCAAAGCCGCCGAAGGCTTTGCCCGCAAATGCGGTGTCAGCCTGGCCGAGATCGACCAGAGCGGTCCGAAACTGCGCTTTGTACAAAACATCCCGGGCCAGCCGGCGACCGACCTGCTGCCCGGCATCGTCGATGCGGCGCTGGCTGCGCTGCCGATTCCCAAGCGCATGCGCTGGGGTGCCCGCAAGACCGAATTCGTCCGTCCGACCCAGTGGCTGGTGATGCTGCTCGGTGAGCAGGTCGTACCCTGCGAGATTCTCTCCCAGCAGGCCGGTAACCTGTCCCGCGGTCACCGCTTCCACCACCCGGATCAGGTCACCATCGCCAATCCGGCGGCGTACGCCGAGACCCTGCGCAGTGCGCACGTGATTGCCGACTTTGCCGAGCGCCGCGAGATCATCAAGAACCGCGTCGACGCACTGGCCGCCGAGCAGCAGGGCACGGCCATCGTGCCGGCCGATCTGCTGGACGAAGTCACCGCGCTGGTTGAATGGCCGGTGCCGCTGGTGTGCAGCTTTGAGGAACGTTTCCTCGAAGTACCGCAGGAAGCCCTGATCTCGACCATGCAGGACAACCAGAAGTATTTCTGCCTGCTGGATGCGAACGGCAAGCTGCTGCCACGCTTTATCACCATCTCCAACCTGGAAACCAAGGACCCGACGCAGATCGTCGAAGGCAACGAGAAGGTGGTTCGCCCGCGTCTGACCGATGCCGAGTTCTTCTTCAAGCAGGACAAAAAGCAGCCACTGGAAACGCGCAACGAGCGTCTGGCCAATGTGGTGTTCCAGGCCGATCTGGGCAGCGTGTTTGAGAAAGCCCAGCGTGTCTCCAGCCTGGCTGGTGTGATCGCTGCGAAGATCGGCGGCGACGCCGAGCGCGCCGCCCGCGCCGGTATCCTGTCCAAGTGCGACCTGGCGACCGAGATGGTCGGCGAGTTCCCCGAGCTGCAGGGCATTGCCGGTTACTACTACGCCAAGCATGACGGCGAGGCTAACGACGTTGCCCTGGCACTGAACGAGCAGTACATGCCGCGCGGCGCCGGCGCCGAACTGCCGAGCACGCTGACCGGTGCCGCCGTTGCGCTGGCCGACAAGATCGACACCCTGGTCGGTATCTTCGGTATCGGCATGCTGCCGACCGGCTCCAAGGACCCGTACGCGCTGCGCCGTGCCGCCCTGGGCGTGCTGCGTATCCTGATCGAGAAACAGCTGGAGCTGGATCTGAACGCCGCGCTGCAAGCCGCGGTTGAGCAGTACGGCAGCCGGGTGAAGGCTGACGGTCTGGTCGCGCAGGTACAGGACTTCATCTTCGACCGCCTGCGCGCGCGCTACGAAGACGAAGGCATCGACGTGGCCGTGTACCAGTCGGTACGCGCCCTCAGCCCAACCTCGCCGCTCGACTTCGATCAGCGCGTGCAGGCGGTTCAGGCGTTCCGTCGTCTGCCCGAGGCAGAGACGCTGGCCGCTGCCAACAAGCGCGTATCCAACATCCTGTCCAAGGCCGAAGGCAGCGTCAGCGAACAGATCAACGCTGCACTGTTGCAGGAAGCCGCCGAACAGGCGCTGGCTAGCGCCGTAAAGGCCGCAGAACAGGCGGTAGCACCGCTTGCGGCTCAACGGCAGTACCAGGCCACCCTTGAGCAACTGGCAGCCCTGCGCGCACCCGTAGACGCCTTCTTCGAACAGGTGCTGGTCAACGCCGACGACGACGCCGTCAAGGCCAACCGCTACGCCCTGCTGGCGCGCCTGCGCGGCCTGTTCCTCGGTGTAGCGGATATTTCGCTGCTGGGTTAATAACGGGCTAGAAGCTAGAAGCCATAGGCTGGAAGACAACACCATGTGCCGACTTCCAGCCTTGAGCTTTCAGCTTTCAGCCACGGGCAGCGAAGACGGGCCAGCCACCGATGCCGCGCTGCTAGTCGATTGGCCGGCTGACCATGGAAGCTTGACGTGAAGTTGATCATTCTCGACCGCGACGGGGTCATAAATTACGACTCCGACGCCTACATCAAATCGCTGGAGGAATGGATTCCGCTGCCCGGCTCCATCGATGCAATCGCACGACTGAGCAAGGCGGGCTGGACCGTCGCGGTGGCCACCAACCAGTCCGGTATCGGTCGCGGCTACTATGATGAGGCGACCCTGCAAAGCATGCATGACCAACTGGCTAAGCTGGTCGCAGAGCAGGGTGGTCAGGTCGATCTGATTCGCTACTGCCCGCATGCCCCAGAAGCTGGTTGCGACTGCCGCAAACCGGCCTCTGGCCTGTTCAGGCAAATTGCAGAACACTTTAAACAAACGCTCGCCGGTGTACCCACCGTGGGCGACAGTCTGCGTGACCTGGAAGCCGGCTGCGCCGTCGGTTGTAGGCCCTATCTAGTGCGTACCGGCAAGGGCGCGAGTACCGAGCATAAAACGCTGCCCGCCGGTACCCTGGTATTCGATGATCTGGCAGCCGTTGTCGACCACCTTCTGGAATCCTGAGCCATGTCCCTGCTGATGCGCCTTCGCGTCGTCCTGTTCTATCTGCTGCTGTCGGCTAGCGCCGCCGTCTGGTGCGTGCTGATTACGCCGATCGCCCTGTTTCTGAGCGTACGCTGGCGGGTCAAGGTGATTATCGAATGGTGGTCTGCAATCGCCGTCTGGCTGGCGCGCAATATCGTCGGCATTCGGTATGAAGTGACCGGCCGCGAGAATATTCCGGAGCAACCCGGCGTGATCCTGGCCAACCACCAGAGCACCTGGGAAACCTTTTTCCTGCCGCGACTGTTCCGCCCGCAGACCCAACTGATCAAACGCGAACTGCTGTACGTACCTTTCTTTGGCTGGGCCTTTGCGCTGGCCAAGCCCATTGCCATTGACCGCAGCAAGGCGCGCGACTCGCTGCAGCAACTGACCACTACCGGTGGCGAGCGCCTGAAGGACGGGATGTGGATTCTGGTCTTCCCGGAAGGCACGCGCATCGCGCCCGGTGAGACCATCAAGTTCTCCCGCGGCGGGGCAGCACTGGCGTGCGCCAACAACGCGCCTATCATTCCGGTGGCCCATAACGCCGGCGAGTACTGGCCACGCCACGGCTGGGGCAAGAACCCGGGCACGGTCAAGGTGATGATCGGTCCGGCAATTTATCCTGCCGGCGCCGATCCGCGCTCTATCGTGGCCGCCAACAAGCAGGCCGAGGCCTGGATTAACCAGCAATTACAAAGCCTGAGAGACGCCTGAGCCATCACTGGTCCATAATGATGGCTCTCATGCGAGCTTGTGCAGGCTCATCCACTGTTCGACCGGTGTCTCGATATGGATATTAATCGCTACCTCCGTGCGCTATCCGAAAAGGGCGGCTCCGACCTGTTCTTCAGCGTTGGCGCTCCCGTCACGTTGAAACGGGAGGGCGATTTTTTTTCCTTCGGCAACCAGCCACTGGCACCTGGTGCGGTTAAGGAGCTGGCCTGGCAGGTGATGAGCGAGAAGCAGATCGAGGAGTTCGAACGCGAGCAGGAGATGAATCTCGCGGTCGGCCTGCCCAATCTCGGGCGCTTCCGCATCAACGTGTTCTACCAGCGCGGCGAAGTCGGCATGGTGGTGCGTCACATCAGCCACAAGATTCCCGCTTTCGCCGACCTTGGCCTGCCCGTACAGCTTGAGCGTCTGGCGTTAAAGGATCGGGGACTTATTCTGGTAGTGGGGGCAACCGGCTCGGGCAAGTCCACCACGCTGGCCGCCATGCTGGACTTTCGCAATACCAACCGCGCCGGCCATATCGTCTGTATCGAAGACCCGATCGAGTTCCTGCACAAGCACAAGAAGTCGATAATCGACCAGCGCGAAGTGGGCCTCGATACCCAAAGCTTTGCCCATGCCTTGCGTAACGTGCTGCGCGAATCACCAGACGTCATCATGATCGGCGAGATCCGTGACAAGGCCACCATGCAGCATGCACTGCATTACAGCGAAACCGGTCACCTGGTGGTCGCCACGCTGCACGCCACCAATAGCGTTCAGGCCATCGAGCGGGTGGTGAACCTGTTCCCGGAAGGGGAGCGCAAACAGACCCTCAGCGATATATCGATGAACCTCGCAGGCATTATCGCCCAGCGGCTGGTTCCCGGAGTTCATCAGAAACGTGTGGCAGCCGTCGAAGTGTTGCTGCGTACACCTTACATACGCAATCTGATTGCCCGCGACGAACTGTCCGAAATCAAGGACTCGATGAATCGGGGTCAGGAACCAGGCCTGCAAAGCTTTGATCAGCACCTGTTCGAATTGCTCGGCGCGGACAAGATCAGCATGGAGATGGCGCTGCGCTACGCCGACTCACCGACCGATCTGAAGCTCAAGTCCAAGTTCAGCGACACCCGCAGCGAACCGCCGATGGGCATGGAACAGAAACCCGAAGCGGAGACCGAGCTGTCGTTCAAACCCGCAGCACCAGGCAGCGAGTTCTCCGACTCCGACCTGACCGACGATTTCCGCTGACAGAAAAACAGGCAAAGAAAAACCCCTTTAACCTTGCGGATAAAGGGGTTTTTCTGCGCCCAGGTCAGACGTCCAGGTTGGACACCGCCAGGGCATTGCTTTCGATGAACTCACGGCGTGGCTCAACCTGATCACCCATCAGGGTATTGAAGATCTGATCCGCGGCGATCGCGTCTTCAATGTTAACTCGCAGCATGCGCCGGCTTTCCGGATCCATAGTGGTTTCCCACAGCTGTTCCGGGTTCATTTCGCCCAACCCTTTATAGCGCTGGATAGTATGACGACGAGCGGTCTCGTTCATCATCCACTCGAGAGCTTCCTTGAACGTGCTGATCGGCTTTTTGCGCTCGCCACGCTGCATGTAAGCGCCAGGCTCCAGCAGCGTCTGCAGCTTCTCACCCAGCTCAGCCATGGTGCGATAGTCGTTACTGGCGAACAGATCACGGTTGAAGGTGACATAGTTCGACAAGCCGTGAGTGACGGATTCGACTTCCGGTAACCACAGATGACGCTCCGGGTCTTCGCGCAGGCTGACACGGTATTCCTGACCGGAGCGTTCGGACGTCGAAACACGCGCGGTGAAGCCCTGAATCCAGTTGTCCATGAACGCCTTGTCGGCGAGGTTTTCGACCGTCAGGCGGGGCAGGTAGATGAAGTGTTCCATCAGCTCCTGCGGGTACAGGCGGGCCAAGCGCTTGAGGGTCTTCATTACCCCGCGGAATTCCTGCACCAGGCGTTCCAGGGCTTGACCGGTAATGCCCGGCGCGCCTTCGGTAACGTACAGGTAGGAGTCTTCCAGCGCAGACTGGGTCAGAAACTCTTCCAGCGCCTCATCGTCCTTGAGGTACTGTTCCTGCTTGCCCTTCTTGATCTTGTACAGCGGTGGCTGCGCAATGTAGATGTAGCCGTTCTCGATCAACTCCGGCATCTGCCGGAAGAAGAACGTCAGCAGCAGGGTACGGATGTGCGAACCGTCGACGTCAGCATCGGTCATGATGATGATGTTGTGGTAGCGCAGCTTCTCGATATTGAACTCTTCACGACCGATTCCACAACCCAGCGCGGTGATCAGCGTGCCGACCTCTGCAGAGGAGAGCATCTTGTCGAAACGGGCTTTCTCAACGTTGAGGATCTTGCCCTTGAGGGGCAGGATCGCCTGGGTCCGGCGGTTACGTCCCTGCTTCGCAGAGCCGCCCGCGGAGTCCCCTTCCACAATGTACAGTTCGGACAACCCTGGGTCCTTTTCCTGGCAATCGGCCAGTTTGCCCGGCAGGCCGGCGATATCCAGAGCACCTTTGCGGCGGGTCATTTCGCGCGCCTTGCGAGCAGCTTCACGGGCCCGCGCGGCATCGATCATCTTGCCGACAACAGCCTTGGCTTCACCGGGCTTCTCCAGCAGATAGTCGGCGAAGAACTTGTTCATTTCCTGCTCGACAGCGGTTTTCACCTCGGAGGAAACCAGCTTGTCCTTGGTCTGCGAGGAGAACTTCGGGTCCGGTACCTTCACCGAAATGATGGCGGTCAGACCTTCCCGGGCGTCGTCACCGGAGGTATTTACTTTCAGTTTTTTCAGCAGCCCTTCCTGTTCGATGTAGCTATTCAGGCTGCGAGTCAGCGCGCTGCGGAAACCGGCGAGGTGAGTACCGCCGTCGCGCTGAGGAATGTTGTTGGTGAAGCAGAGGATGCTTTCATTGAAGCTGTCATTCCACTGCATCGCAACCTCAACGCCAATGCCATCTTCACGCTGCAGGTTAAAGTGGAACACCGAGTTGATGGTGCTCTTGTTGTGGTTCAGGTAGTCGACGAAAGCACGCAGACCGCCTTCGTAGCGAAACAGCTCATGCTTGCCGGTGCGCTCGTCACGCAGATTGATACCCACGCCAGAGTTAAGGAACGATAGTTCGCGCAAACGCTTGGCGAGAATATCCCAGCTGAATGAGATGCTGCTGAACGTCTCGGCAGAGGGTTTGAAGTGGATCTGGGTACCGGTGCTATCGGTGTCGCCAACGGCCTCTAGAGGCGCTTGTGGCACGCCGTGAACATAGGTTTGTTCCCACACCTTGCCTTCACGGCGAATGGTCAGTACCAGCTTCTCTGACAGGGCGTTCACAACCGATACACCGACGCCGTGCAGACCGCCGGAGACCTTGTAGCTGTTATCGTCAAACTTACCGCCGGCGTGCAGAACAGTCATGATGACCTCGGCAGCGGACACACCTTCCTCGTGCGCATCGACCGGGATACCGCGTCCGTTATCACGAACGCTGATCGACTCGTCGGTGTGGATAGTGATGTCGATATCGCTGCAGTAACCAGCCAAGGCTTCATCAATCGAGTTATCGACGACTTCAAAGACCATGTGGTGGAGGCCAGTACCGTCATCGGTGTCACCGATGTACATACCGGGACGCTTACGCACCGCATCAAGGCCCTTTAGAACCTTAATGCTCGATGAATCATAGGCTTTGTTATCGGTCATCTTAAGTCACTCCAGACTTCATTCGGTCTGCACAATGTGCCCATGTTCCACGTGGAACATGGATAAGGGTGTGTCTGCTTGCCAGCATTCACTCAACGAATCCGCATCGACGCAGCTGATAAACACCTGACAATCGAGCGATTCGAGCAAGCGGCACAGCGCTTGCCTGTGGTGACGATCCAGCTCAGAGGGCAGGTCGTCGACCAAAAATACACAATCTCGCTGTCGTTCCATCAAACTAAGCAAGCGTCCCTGGGCGATCTTCATCGCACAGACGACCAGCTTTTGTTGGCCGCGGGACAGCACTTCCGCAGCGTTCATCCCATTAACACGCAAGCGCAGGTCTGCTCGCTGCGGTCCGGCCTGGGTATGCCCCAGCGCAAGATCGCGATCAAACTGAGAGTCAAGCACCTCAGCCAACCCTCTCTCGCGATCCCATCCACGAAAGTAGCTGAGGGTCAGCCCTTGAATATCTGCCAGCTCACCCAACACCGACTCAAATACCGGTTTGAGTTGTTGCAGATACTCCTGCCGGAAAGCGTCAATCTGCTCGCCAGAGGCGACCAGCTCCGCCTCCCAGGGGGCTAACAGCGAACGTTCGATTCTACCACGTCGAAGCAACGAATTCCGTTGTTTGAGGCTCTTTTGCAGCCGCTGCCACACTGACAGGAAACGATGTTCCACGTGGAACACTCCCCAATCCAGATACTGGCGACGTTGTTTTGGTGCGCCTTCAAGCAATCGAAAACTGTCGGGATTGATCAGCTGCAACGGCAGAACGTCAGCCAGCTCAGCGGTGCTGCGTGCGTTCTGGCCATTGATACGAATTTCGTAATCAGCCTGCCGATTGCGTGCGATACCAATCTTGCTGGTGCTTCCGGCAGAATGAAAAACCTCAGCAAAAACGGTGCAGCTATCTTGCTGATATTGAATGACTGGCTGAAGACGGGTACTGCGAAAAGAACGGGCAAGGCCAAGAATATGAATGGCTTCAAGCAAACTGGTTTTGCCGCTGCCGTTCGGTCCTGAGATGAGATTGATACGAGGAGAGGGGAGAAGCGTCACCGGGTGCAGATTACGCACCGCGGTGACAGACAAACGAGAGAGCGGCATTGTGTCGTTAGAGACGCATCGGCATGACAACGTAAAGGCTTTCGTCTGACTCCGCTTCCTGAATCAAAGCGCTGCTGTTGGCGTCAGACAGAACCAGCTTGGCCTGCTCGTGACCGAGCACGTTCATCACGTCCAGCAGATAGCTAACGTTGAAGCCGATCTCCAGCGGCGCACCACTGTAGTCGACCATCACTTCTTCTTCGGCCTCTTCCTGCTCAGGGTTGTTGGCCTGAATCTTAAGCTGACCGGATTCCAGCGTCAGGCGAATACCGCGGTACTTTTCGTTAGACAGAATCGCGGTACGGCTGAAGGCGTCACGTAGCGTATGACGATCAGCAACAACAATCTTGTCGCCGCCGCGAGGCAGTACACGTTCGTAATCGGGGAACTTGCCGTCGACCAGCTTGGACGTGAAGGTGAAGTCACCGGTAGTCGCGCGAATATGGTGAGTGCCCAAAACAACGTTGACCAAGTCATCCGCCTCACCGAGTAGGCGGGCCAGTTCGAGCACACCTTTACGTGGCACGATCAGCTGATAACGCTCCTGATAGTCGATATTGGCGTCAACCGTACACATCGCCATGCGGTGGCCGTCTGTTGCAACAGCACGCAGCTGGCCCTGGTTGATCTCAAGCAGCAAACCGTTCAGGTAATAACGCACGTCCTGCTGAGCCATGGCAAAACTGGTGCGCTCGATCAGCCGGCGCAGTTTGCCCTGGCTGACGGCGAAGCTCATGGCACCCGGACCGTCTTCCACATTGGGGAAATCATTGGCGGGCAGGGTCGCCAGCGTAAAGCGGCTGCGACCAGCCTTGATCAGTGCCTTTCCGTCTTCAACCTTGAAGTTCAAGGTGGCGTCGTCTGGCAGGGACTTACAGATATCCATAAGCTTGCGGGCCGGAACGGTAATCTCGCCGTCTTCGCTGGCCTCTTCCAGAGCAATACGACCAACCAGTTCGACCTCCAGATCGGTACCGGTCATTGACAGCGTATTACCGTCGACCACGAGCAGTACGTTGGACAGAACTGGAAGGGTCTGGCGGCGTTCCACAACACCCGCAACCAGTTGCAGGGGCTTCAACAGAGCTTCTCGCTGAATGGTGAATTGCATTGTCTTCCTTCGACCTCGTGCTGGTTGGCAGTGATGTGGGCTGACGAAACTCAGGTCGTCAGCGTCCTCAACAAATTCTTGTAGTCCTCGCGGATGTCCGCATCAGTTTCGCGCAGCTCTGCAATCTTGCGCGTGGCATGCAATACCGTTGTGTGATCACGTCCACCAAAGGCGTCACCAATCTCCGGCAAGCTGTGATTGGTCAGCTCCTTGGCCAGCGCCATTGCAACCTGACGTGGACGTGCAACAGAGCGGGATCGACGCTTGGACAACACGTCGGCCACCTTGATCTTGTAGTACTCGGCAACAGTACGCTGAATATTATCGATACTGACCAATTTGTCCTGCAAGGCCAGCAAATCCTTCAGCGATTCACGAATCAGTTCAATCGTGATGTCGCGCCCCATGAAGTGCGCACTGGCAATCACACGCTTGAGTGCGCCTTCGAGCTCACGAACGTTGGAGCGAATGCGCTGAGCAATAAAGAACGCCGCGTCGTGGGGCAAGTCAACCCGCGACTGCTCAGCCTTCTTCATCAGAATCGCCACCCGGGTTTCAAGCTCGGGCGGCTCGACGGCAACGGTCAGGCCCCAGCCAAACCGGGACTTCAGGCGCTCTTCCAGGCCGTCGATTTCCTTCGGATAACGATCGCTGGTCAAAATAACCTGCTGACCGCCCTCGAGCAGCGCATTGAACGTATGGAAGAACTCTTCCTGCGAACGTTCCTTCTTGGCAAAAAACTGAATGTCATCAATCAGCAGTGCGTCGACCGAACGGTAATAGCGTTTGAAGTCGTTGATCGCGTTCATCTGCAACGCCTTCACCATGTCGGCAACAAAGCGCTCGGAATGCAGGTACACAATCCGCGCAGCCGGATTCTTCTTCAGCAGGTGGTTACCGACCGCGTGCATAAGGTGGGTTTTGCCCAAACCTACACCGCCATAAAGGAATAGCGGGTTGTAACCGTGCTTGGGGTTGTCCGCTACCTGCCAGGCAGCGGCACGCGCCAACTGGTTCGATTTACCCTCAACAAAGTTCTCGAAGGTGAAGCTACGGTTGAGCAAGCTGGTGTGCTTGATCAGCGCGGGCGGACTTTGCGGCGCCTCTGCTGTTCCACCGGCCAACTCGGCTGCCGCCTGAGCGGTACCGCTGTGATCGAGCTGCGGCTGGGATTCAACCACCACCGGGGTAACCGGCGCTGTCACCGGGATAGGCGCTGGGGCGACGGACGCCTCGACAGGACGAGGTGTCGGCACAGAAGCAGGCGCGACCGCGGCGGGGGTAGCTGCTCGACGGCTACCGATCAGTAGCGACACCATCGGCGCCTGTCCTTGGGACAGGTCGTCCATCAACTCCTGAATACGGTTGAGGTACTTGTCGTTAACCCAGTCGAGTACGAAGCGATTAGGCGCATACAGGCGGAGCTCGGCCTGATCGCCATCAACCTGCAGCGGTCGAATCCAGGTATTGAACTGTTGGGATGGTAGCTCATCACGCAAAAAATCGATGCATTGCTGCCAAAGTGCAACAGACACTGAATTCCCCCGGAACCGCTGACACCAGCGGCTTTTTATTGAATACAAACGGACCATTGCCGGCTGTGGAAAGCGGCGCCGGCAGAGCGCTCTATTCTATCTTCTCGCCCCCTACTTATCCACATGCGCTCATCCCCGAGCGAGAAAAAATACCCGTCATCCAGAGCGGGCGACGCAGATCATTTACTCAATTAATCGCTGCTTTCCCAGAAAACACGGCCCTTTGGAAGCTGTGGACAACGCACCGGCAACTCTGTTGGAAACAATGTGCCGGGCATGGGGATAAATCCGCCTGTGGATATCACGCCTGGTTATCCACAACCAGGCCACAGGAGACCAGATACTCCAGCAACCGCTTATCAACATCCTTGTGCTTTAGCCAAGCCGCTGACTTAAAAAGAAAAATCCGGGTTACCCACAGAAAACGGCGTTTCTATACATAGCTATATCTTTTATCTTTTAAAAAATCTCTTTTCATATATTTTTCTATATCCATTAAGGGGTGAAAGGAAATTGACCTTGGGTCCCTTTTTCTCTAGAATTGCCGGTCCCTCGAAGGGGCACTTTGCTCTGATGTAACTTACTCAGGTATCTGAAGATGAAAAGAACGTTCCAACCCAGCGTACTGAAGCGCAAGCGCACCCACGGTTTCCGTGCTCGCATGGCTACCAAGAACGGCCGTGCTGTTCTGGCTCGCCGTCGCGCCAAAGGCCGTGCACGCCTGTCAGCCTAAGACCCGGTAATCAGGTGGATCTCGGATTCAGCCCTGAACACAGGTTGCTCAAACCTGCTCAGTTCAAGACCGTATTCGATAGAGCCACCTGCAAAGCCTCAGGACCCAGTCTGCTGCTGCTGGCCAGAGAAAACTCTCTGAGCCACGCGCGACTGGGTCTGGTCATTGCCAAGAAAAATGTCCGGCATGCGGTAGACCGTAACAAGGTCAAACGTATTGCTCGCGAATCGTTCAGACAGCATCGCGCTGAGCTGGGCAATCTGGACATTGTCGTACTGGCCCGCAAGGGCGTAGGCGACTTGGACAATGCTGCGTTACATGCTCTATATCAGGGCATGTGGCGCAGGCTGATCAAATCTGCTGCGAAAAACCGCTCACGTGACCCTGGACACCCATCATCCAATGCGTAGCATCGCGTTAGGGCTGATCAAGGTTTACCGCTACGCTATCAGTCCCCTGATGGCCAGTCACTGCCGTTTCTATCCCTCCTGTTCCTGTTACGCCCAAGAAGCCATCGAACAACATGGCCTTCTGAAAGGCGGGCTGCTCAGCGCTCGACGCCTCGGACGTTGTCACCCATGGAATCCCGGTGGATATGATCCGGTACCCCCAGCTTCTGCCAACCGACCGACCCGAATGGCCAACAAACCATGAACCTCCAACGAAATATCCTCATTGGTGCTCTGCTGGTTATCACCTACCTGATGGTGGTGCAGTGGAACAAGGATTTTGTTCAGCAGGATCTTGCCCCTGCCGCCCAGACTGAGGGCACTTCGCAAGGCTTTAACGACCTGAGTGCATCAGCAAACACACCAGCTAATGAGGAACCAATGGTTCCTTCTCAAACTTCCACCTCTGCTGAAATGCCGACAGCAACCAGCAGGCAACAGATTCAAGTAGATACTGATACCTTGAAACTGAGCATTAGCCTTGTCGGCGGTGACATCGTTTCTCTGGCTCTGCCGCAGTACCCCACTCGCAAGGATCGTCCTGACCTACCGTTCCAACTTCTGGAACAGTCGAGCAACCGCACATACATCGCACGTAGCGGGCTTACGAGCGAACACGGCCCAGACACCTCAACAAGTCGCGCACGCTATGAGGTTGAGCAGAACAGCTTCCGATTGGCGGATGGCGAAGAGAAACTGATTGTAGATCTGAAATCCAGCAATGACGACATTGGTTTCATCAAACGCTTTACCTTTACCCGAGGTAGCTATCTGATCGAAGTCAGCTATGTTGTCGATAACCAGAGTGATCATCTCTGGGAAGGGGTGCTGATGGGGGATCTAAAACGCGACGGAAGTGACGATCCGTCCAGTACAACTGCCACAGGTATGGCAACGTTCCTCGGCGCTGCCTATAGAAGTACTGGCGGCTCCTACACTAAGCTGAAACTTGCAGAGCTTGATGACAAGCAACTGAACGAAAGCGTTACTGGTGGTTGGATTGCATGGTTGCAGCACTACTTTCTAAGTGCATGGGTTCCTAATCCAGAAGCTGACAACAAGTACACAACCAAAAAAGTAGACAATGGAAACTATTTCGTAGGCTTTGAAAGTCCTCCCTTGCAGGTTAATCCAGGTCAGCAAAACACTTTTTCCGCTAGCCTCTATGCCGGACCAAAGATCCAAGCAGATCTCGCTGCTATTTCTCCTCAACTGGAGAAGGCTGTTGACTATGGAATCCTGTGGTGGATTGCGGAACCTCTGTTCTGGGTCCTGAGCCTGATTCACGGCTTCGTCGGCAACTGGGGCTGGAGCATCATCCTGCTGACCTGCCTGATCAAGCTGATCTTCTTCCCGCTGTCGGCTACCAGCTACCGCTCCATGGCCAACATGCGCCGCGTTGCACCCAAGCTGCAGGCGCTGCGCGAGCAGTACGGCGACGACCGTCAGAAAATGTCCCAGGGCATGATGGAGCTGTACAAGAAAGAGAAGATCAACCCGCTCGGTGGCTGTCTGCCTATTCTGGTACAGATGCCGGTGTTCATCGCGCTGTACTGGGTGCTGATGGAAAGCGTCGAGATTCGCCAGGCTGAATGGCTGGGCTGGATCACCGACCTGTCGCTGAAAGACCCGTACTTCATTCTGCCGATCATCATGGGCGCGACCATGTTCCTGCAGCAGCAGTTGAACCCGACTCCGCCGGATCCGATGCAGGCCAAGGTGATGAAGTTGCTGCCGATCGTCTTCACCTTCTTCTTCCTGTGGTTCCCTGCCGGTCTGGTGCTGTACTGGGTAGTCAACAACTGCCTGTCGATCGCACAACAGTGGTACATTACCCGGCAGATCGAAAAGGGCGCTGCGAGCAAGGACTAAGGTCCGACTCACCGCCAGTTAAACGCCCCGTTTTCGGGGCGTTTTGCTATCTACCTAAAACACCGGAGTCGCCATGAGCAAGCCTTATCACGCCGATACCATTGCCGCCCTGGCGACCGCACCGGGGCAAGGTGGGGTGGGGATCATCCGGGTCTCCGGTCCCGCTGCCCGTGACATCGCCCAGCAGATCGCCCGCCGTGATCCGCAACCGCGTTACGCCCATTACGGTCCGTTCTGGTCGGGCGAACAGACGCTGGACGAAGGCATCGCGTTGTTCTTCCCCGGGCCCCACTCGTTCACCGGTGAAGACGTGCTGGAACTGCAGGGCCATGGCGGCCCGGTAGTCATGGATTTGCTGCTCAAGGCCTGTCTGGCCGCCGGTGCACGACAGGCCAGACCCGGCGAGTTCAGTGAACGCGCGTTTCTCAATGACAAGCTCGACCTGGCCCAGGCGGAAGCCATCGCGGACCTGATCGAGGCCAGCTCCGAGCAAGCCGCGCGCAATGCGCTGAATTCACTGCAGGGAGCCTTCTCCCAGCGCGTGCACAGCCTGACCGAAGCGTTGATTGCGCTGCGAATCTACGTGGAAGCGGCCATCGACTTCCCCGAGGAAGAGATCGACTTTCTGGCTGACGGCCATGTGCTCAATCAGCTGCAGGCGGTGCAGGCCGACTTGCTGCAGGTTCAGCGTCAGGCAGGGCAGGGCGCGCTGTTGCGTGATGGTATGACGGTGGTGATTGCCGGCCGGCCCAACGCGGGCAAGTCCAGCCTGCTCAACGCACTCGCTGGCCGCGAAAGTGCCATCGTTACCGACATCGCCGGCACCACCCGGGATATTCTGCGCGAGCATATTCATATCGACGGCATGCCGCTGCATATCATTGATACCGCCGGTTTGCGTGACACCGAGGATCAGGTTGAACGCATCGGCGTACAGCGCGCCATGGCCGCCATCGGCGAGGCTGATCGCATCCTGCTGATGGTCGATGCCAGCCAGCCGGAAGCGAAAAACCCGGAGTTACTGTGGCCCGAGTTTCTCGAACAACGCCCCGACCCGGCCAAGGTCACACTGATCTACAACAAAGTGGATGTCACCGGTGAAGCAGTCTCTGCAGAAACGGCGGACGACGGCTCGGTGGTGTTGCACCTGTCGGCCCGTCAGGGCGCGGGCATCGACCTGCTGCGCGAGCATCTGAAGGCCTGCATGGGCTTTGAGCAGACCGGCGAGAGCCTGTTCAGTGCGCGTCGCCGCCATCTTGAAGCACTGGAGGAGGCTGCAAGTTACCTCCAGCACGGCCATGATCAACTGACCCTGATGGGCGCCGGTGAACTGCTGGCCGAGGACCTGCGCATGGCCCAGCAGGCACTCGGCAAGATCACCGGTGAGTTCTCCGCCGACGACTTGCTTGGCCGGATTTTCTCCAGTTTCTGTATCGGCAAGTAACCCTCAGAACGTGGGCGGCTGACGTAGTCGCAGCGTACTCACGACGGCTGCAAGGCTGGCGAAGCAACCCGCGGCAATCAACGCCGCATGCGTGCCGTTATCTACAAACAAATTGAACATCAGCGCTACCAGCGCCGCACCAGAGGTTTGCCCGACCAGTCGGGCAGTGCTGAGCATGCCGCTGGCGCCACCACTGCGATGCAACGGCGCGGCCGTGAGAATCGTGTGGTTGTTGGGCGACTGAAACAACCCGAATCCGGCCCCACACAACATCATCCGCAGCATGATCTGACTGTGTTCCACATCCGGCGGCAGACTGGACAGCAGAAACAGCCCAGTAGCAAAGATCGCCAAACCAATGCCACCAAGCAGACCGCCGTGATAGCGCTCCAGCAGCCGGCCCGCCAGCGGCGCCATGACCATGGTCGCCAACGGCCACGGTGTCATCAACAGGCCAGTCTCAATCTCGCTCAGCCCAAGAGTGCGCTGGAAATAAAACGGAATCGATACCATCGCCAGCATCTGCGCGGCAAACGAGCAGACCGACGTGGCAATCGACAGGGAGAAAATTGGAATACGTAACAGATCGATCGGCAGCAACGGGTAGGCCTGATGCAGTTGCCGACGGACAAATAGCCATCCCACCGGCAGCAACAGCAGCAGTGGCAACGTAACCGACCAACCGGCATGGCCCTGGGCAAAACCGGTCACTGCAACAAAGAACAAGCCAAAGGTCACCGCATTGAGCACGCCACTGAACAGGTCGAAGCGCTGCTCGCGGGCCCCGTGATTGGCCGGCAAAAAGCGGTAGCCGATCAGCAACGCCAGCAAGCCGAACGGCAGGTTGATCGCAAACAGCCAGGGCCAGTCGGCGACAGACAGGATGCCCGCTGCCACGGTAGGGCCAGCTGCGGCCGACACCGCGACGATCAGGGTATTGATGGCAACGCCGCGACCCAGCTTTACGCTTGGGTAAATCAGGCGAGTCAGTGCGCCATTAACGCTCATCACCGCCGCCGCGCCCAAGCCTTGAAGCATGCGCGCGAGCGTCAGCTGCAACAGCGAATCACTAAGCGCACATACCACCGACATGCAGGCAAATACCGCCAGCCCGATCAAATAAACCTTGCGATAACTCCACAGATCACCGAGTGACGCCAGCGGCAGCAGACTCATGGTGATGACCAGCTGGTAGGCGTTGACCACCCAGATCGAGTTGGCGGCACTGGTGCCCAGATCATCGGCGATGGTAGGCAGGGCGACGTTGGCGATCATGCCGTCCAATACCGCCATGGTGACGCCCAGCGCGATCGCGATGATCGCGCCGAGTCTCCTTGGCATAGGTAATCCGTCGCTACTGGAAGGTGACACAGCTTGCCTCGCGTTCGCAGAACCAGCCGGTCACCTTAGCATAGAGCCGCTCGCGTCAGCTCCAGCCAGCAACCTCATGAACCGGGGCTTCACGACGCACCAAACAGCGACCATCACGCACCGACGCCAGCACCGGCGATTGATTCAGCAGCACTTCGTAGGGTGTATTGCCGTTGAGCACCATGCAGCGCGCGGGGTTGCCGACCGCAATACCGTAGTCACTCAGGTTCAGCGCTGCAGCGCCGTTGTCGGTGACAATTTCCAGCGCGGTTTCGATACGCTCCATCCCCAGCATATGACAGGCATGCAAGCCAACATCGAGCGTGCGCAGCAGGTTGCCGTTGCCCATCGGATACCAGGGGTCACGGATCGAGTCCTGGCCAAAACAGACCTTGAGGCCAGCATCCAGCAACTCGGGAACACGGGTGATACCGCGACGTTTCGGGTAACCGTCGAAGCGACCCTGCAAATGCAGATTCTCGGTCGGCAACGCGACAAAGCGCAGGCCCGACTTGCCGAGCAGGCGGAACAGGCGACTGCAGTAGGCGTCTTCGTAGGAATGCATCGCACAGGTGTGGCTGGCAGTGACCCGGCTGCCGTAATCGCGGCTCAGGGCTTCGGCAGCGAGCACCTCAAGGAAACGCGACTGCGGATCATCAATCTCGTCGCAGTGCACATCTACCAGGCAATCATTGGCTTCGGCCAGATCCATCAGCAGCTTGACCGACTCCACGCCGTAATCACGGGTGAACTCGAAATGCGGAATACCCCCGATCACGTCGGCGCCGACGGCCACAGCTTCCTTCATCAGGTCCCTGCCACCAGGGAAGGACAAAATACCCTCCTGCGGGAAGGCAACAATCTGCAGGTCAACAAAGTCGCGCACGCGATCCCGCACCTCAACCATCGCGCGCAACGCCGTCAGCTGCGGATCGGTCACGTCAACGTGGGTACGCACGTACTGAATACCGTGAGCAGCAAACAGCTTGAGCGTTTGCTCGGCGCGGCTGATGACATCATCGCGGCTCAGCATCGCCTTGCGCTCGCCCCAGCACTCGATCCCTTCAAACAGGGTACCGCTCTGGTTCCAGCGTGGCTGGCCGGCTGTCAGTGCGGCATCGAGGTGTATGTGCGGTTCAACAAAAGGCGGCAGCAGCAGATTGCCGGCGGCATCCAGCTCACCGTCTGTTGCCGTTAGGGTCTCCGCCTGCGCGCTGATCTGACTGAAACGGCCAGCGTTGATATCGACCCGATGCAGGCCGCTCTGGCCGGGCAGGCGAGCATTGATGATGGCAGACAGAGTCTGGGTCATGGGGTATCTCCAAAATAGGGTGTTGTAACGGGCTCGTGCAACAGCACATGAGCCAGAATCAGGTTGTAGATATCTGTGGGCTTGGCAGGGTTGAGCCCGGTAACGCGAAACAGGCGGTCCAGGCGGTTACGCACCGAATTGCGATGGCTGCCCAGCGCAGCTGCCGCCGCGCTGACGTTACCACCATGCCGTAGCCAGGCATCAATGGTCGGAGCCAACTGCTGCAGCCGTGACTGATGTTCGGCAAACCAGGGCGCGATAAACTCGGCTCGCGCGCCCGTATCACCGATGCGTAACTGCAGCTTCTCCAGCAGGCTGGTCGCCCGACTTTCGGCCTCACGCCAGGCCAGCTGTTCGCGTTGCACAATGGCGCGGCCAATGACTTCGGTGACCGTCACCATCGGTAGCGAGTAAGGCTGCTCCAGCAAGGGAAGCTGATGCTGATCAGCCAAACGCAGCAAGGCTGCAGGCAACTGACCGATATAGGCATCTCCGGTCAGGATCACCAGCCCGGCGACCTTGGCCGCGACGCCCTCGTAAAGCAGTTCAAACAGATTTTCAACGCTGTGGTGGCGACCAATCCCGGTGATAAACACCAGCTCGCCGCCCTTGATCCACGGGGTAAACGAGCGGTTCTCAGCGACGTAGGGCCAACGCACAACACGCTGCGCACCCGCGCTGCCGGCGCGCAGGCGAATGGCCCCCAGCCCCGGCAACGACGGTACATCCTCAGTGCGCAGCAGCGGGCTCACAGGTTGCTCATCAGCGCCGCGCGACGCTCCTTCACCGCACTGACCAGTAGTGCGATCAGGGCGTAAGACCCGGCCGCTACCAGTACCCCAACCACGGGGGCAATCCAGTTGGAGCTGTAAGCCACCAGCGAACCCAGGGCGTAGGCGATCAGACCGATAACATTGAACGCCGGCAGGGTAGTGGACGCCAAATCACCGTAGCGACCGCGCCAGGTCACAAAGTAGTTGGCCATGATCACGCCACCGACTGGCGGGATGAAGGTGCCGAGCAGAATCAGGAACGGGATCAGCCACTCATACATACCCAGTACCGCCAGCAGCGTGCCAATTGCCGCGCCGATCACGGTGATGGTGCGGCGACGCTCGGTGCGCAGCAGGTTGCAACCGGCCACAGCAAAGTTGTAGACAGTGTTGTCCTGCGTGGTCCACAGATTGAGGAACAGCATCAGTACACCGAGCGTTGCCAAGCCTTGGGCAACCAGAATGTCAACGATGTCGGCCTGTTGATAGACCAGCGCACCAAAGGCCCCCACCAGCGTCATCAGCCCATTACCAATAAAGAACGCTGCCAGGGTCGCGATGACGGCCGCCTTGCCGGATTTGGCGAAACGGGTCCAGTTGGTGGCCTGGGTACCGCCACTAACGAAGGTACCAAACACCATGGTGATGGCTGCAGCCACACTGAGCTCCGCACTGGGTGCGATGGCGCTCAGACCGGACAGGCCACCGGCGTCTTTGGTGGCGATCCCGAGGCTCACCGCGATCAGAATCAGCATCGCAGGTACAGCAAAGCGTGACAGCAGATCCAGGCCACGGTAACCAACAAAGGCGCTGATGCAGAAGCCAAAGCCAAATACCACCATCAGCGGCAGCGTCAGCCCTTCCGGCAGGCCAGTCATTTTCACCAGCAGCAGCGCCATGGTAGCGGTACCCCAGGCGTACCAGCCGATCTGGGTGAAACCGAGAATGAAATCAGACAGCTTGCTGCCAATCTCGCCGAAGGCGTAACGGCTCATCAGCGCGGTGTTCAGCCCGGAACGCGCGGCGATATAGCCAAGAATGGCTGCATAGGCACCCAGCAGCAGGTTGCCGATCAGCAAAATCCACAGCGTGGTAGAAAAATCGAAGGCCGCACCCACACTGCCGCCGGCCCACATGGTTGCACTGAAGAAGGTGAAGCCAAGCAGTACGAAGCTCATCGACCACATGCTCTTGCGCGCCGTTTCCGGCACCGGACTCAACGGGTAATCCGGGTCCGTTGCGTGCTCTGACTGATTCATCTAGGTATCTCCGCATGGTGAAAGGGAACGCCCGCAGTCCCGCAGACGTGCATCGCCGATGATTTAGCAACCGCTGTGCCAGTCCACGGATTTCCCGGTGAAGGGCGAGTAACGACGCGCAAATGCATGTGCAATATGCACAGCATAGCGATAGGCATGCACCTGAACAGCGCGGCAAAGGTGAAAATTCGGCGGATAAGGTCTGTGGAAAACCCGCCCTCAACCCAGTCGATAACCCTGGGGACAGGCTGAGGTGAAACCCGCCTGTGGATAACCAACCCATTTACCCACAGGCTACTACCGGCTTTTACCCCCATTCAACGACGGCTTTCACACAACCTTATGATTTACGCAAAATAATGATCCATAAGGATTTTTTTGAGTTACCCACAGAAAAGCGGCTGACCATATACATTAACTAATTCAAGGTTTATATAAATCTTTCTTTTCTTATCTATATCTATCTGGACGTTTTTCCCCACTCGACCCGCTGTACAAAAAGTGTTCAGCCAAAGCTGCAATTTTTTCCCCTTGGGCCTATAATCAGCCCCTTTTTTCCGCGTCAGGCACAGGCCTGACAATCGAGGTGACAGGTGGATTTCCCCAGCCGTTTTGACGTCATAGTGGTAGGCGGTGGCCATGCCGGTACCGAAGCTGCACTCGCTGCTGCCCGTATGGGGGTGAAAACCCTGCTGCTCAGTCATAACGTCGAAACCCTCGGTCAGATGAGCTGCAACCCGGCGATTGGCGGGATTGGCAAGAGCCATCTGGTCAAGGAGATCGATGCGCTGGGTGGCGCTATGGCGCTGGCCACTGACAAGGCCGGTATTCAGTTCCGTGTGCTCAACAGCCGCAAAGGCCCAGCCGTGCGTGCTACCCGTGCCCAGGCTGACCGCGTGCTGTACAAGGCGGCTATTCGTCATACCCTGGAGAATCAGGAAAACCTGTGGATCTTCCAGCAGGCCTGTGATGACCTGATTGTTGAACAGCAGCAGGTCCGTGGTGTGGTTACCCAGATGGGTCTGCGTTTTCTGGCCGACAACGTTGTGCTGACCACCGGCACTTTCCTGGGTGGCCTGATTCACATTGGTCTGGACAACTACTCCGGCGGTCGCGCCGGTGACCCGCCGGCGATCGCGCTGGCCCAGCGGTTGCGTGAACTGCCGCTGCGGGTGGATCGGCTGAAAACCGGTACTCCGCCGCGTATCGACGGCCGCAGTGTCGACTTCAGCCAGATGACACCGCAGCCAGGCGACACGCCGATTCCGGTGATGTCGTTCATGGGCAACGCCGAACTGCATCCGGAGCAGGTCAACTGCTGGATCACCCATACCAACGAGCGTACCCACGACATCATCCGCGAGAACCTGGATCGTTCGCCGATGTACACCGGGGTGATCGAAGGCATCGGCCCGCGCTACTGCCCCTCAATCGAGGACAAGATCCATCGCTTTGCCGATAAGGATCAGCACCAGGTGTTCATCGAGCCGGAAGGCCTGACCACCCATGAGTTGTATCCCAACGGCATCTCGACCTCGCTGCCGTTCGACGTCCAGCTGCAGATCGTCCGTTCGATCAAGGGCATGGAGAACGCGCATATCCTGCGCCCCGGTTACGCCATCGAATACGATTACTTCAACCCGCAGGATCTGAAGTACTCGCTGGAAACCAAGGTGATCGATGGTCTGTTCTTCGCCGGTCAGATCAACGGCACCACCGGTTACGAAGAAGCCGGTGCCCAGGGCCTGCTTGCCGGGTTGAACGCAGCACTGCGCGCACAGGAGCGCGAGGCCTGGTGCCCGCGCCGTGACGAAGCCTACATCGGGGTGCTGGTCGATGACCTGATCACCATGGGTACTCGCGAGCCGTATCGCATGTTCACTTCCCGCGCCGAGTACCGCCTGGTGCTGCGCGAGGACAATGCCGACCTGCGCCTGACCGAAAAGGGCCGCGAGCTGGGTCTGGTCGACGACGAACGCTGGGCAGTCTTCAACGCCAAGCGCGAAGCCATCGAACAGGAAACCCAGCGTCTGCGCAGCACCTGGGTGCAGCCCGGCAGTGAGCAGGGCAAGGCCTATAGCGCGCAGTACGGTACGCCGTTGACCCACGAATACAGCCTGCTGGATCTGCTGCGTCGCCCCGAAGTGGATTACGCCGCACTGGTCGAGCTGACCGGCGCCACGGATATTCCGGCCGATGCCGCCGAGCAGGTCGAGATCCAGGCCAAGTACGCCGGTTATATCGAGCGTCAGCAGGAAGAAATCGAGCGTTTGCGTCAGCACGAGCAAACCCGCCTGCCGGAAGAGCTTGATTATTCCAGCTTGAACGGGCTGTCGAACGAGATTCGCGCCAAGCTGGCCGATGTGCGTCCGCAGACGCTGGGCCAGGCCTCGCGCATCCCGGGCGTAACGCCGGCGGCCGTCAGTCTGCTGTTGATCCATCTGAAAAAACGCAACGCCCTCGGCGACAGCTCGCTGGCCCGGGAGGCGTAAGCGCAATGAGTCAACACGCGGTAGAACTGGCGCAGGGCGCCAAGCAGTTGGGTGTCGCGCTGAGCGAGCAGCAACAGGAAAAATTGCTGGGTTACATGGCCCTGCTGAACAAGTGGAATAAGGCCTACAACCTCACTGCCGTGCGCGACCCGAACGAAATGGTCAGTCGGCACCTGCTCGACAGTCTAAGCATTGTCTCGTTCATTGAAGGCCAGCGCTGGCTGGATGTCGGCAGCGGTGGCGGCATGCCCGGCGTGATGCTGGCGATCATGTTCCCCGAACGTGAATTCACCCTGCTCGACAGTAATGGCAAGAAGACTCGGTTTCTCACTCAGGTAAAGAACGAGCTGGGGCTGACCAACCTGCAGGTGGTCAACAGCCGGGTCGAGGCGTTCGAAGCACCCCAGCCGTTCGATGGCATCACCTCGCGTGCGTTTGCCTCGCTGGCTGATTTCACCCACCTGACCCGCCATCTGGGCACCGAGCAGACCCGCTGGCTGGCGATGAAAGGCGTTTACCCCGATGAAGAACTGGCAGCCATGCCGGTCGACTTCCAGCTGGAGAGCAGTGCACAATTGCAGGTTCCCGGTTGCGTTGGCAGCCGTCATCTGTTGATACTGCGACGGATGAATCAGGGCTGATATCAAGGGGACAAAACGTGGGCAAGGTGCTGGCAATAGCCAACCAGAAGGGCGGTGTGGGCAAGACCACCACCACGATCAATCTTGCCGCCTCGCTGGCCGCGACCAAGCGCAAGGTGCTGCTGATCGATCTTGACCCCCAGGGCAATGCGACCATGGGTAGCGGTATCGACAAGTCCAATTTGGACAATTCGGTGTACGAGCTGCTGACAGGTCAGTGCGAATTTGCCGATGCGGTGTGCCGTTCCGAGCATGGCGGCTACGATTTGTTGCCGGCCAACGGCGACCTGACTGCTGCCGAAGTCGAACTGATCAACATCAAGATGAAGGAAAGCCGGCTGCGGTATGCACTGGTTAACGCTCGCGAACATTACGACTTCATCCTCATCGACTGCCCACCATCGCTGAACATGCTGACCGTCAACGGTCTGGTTGCCGCCGATGGCGTGGTCATTCCGATGCAGTGTGAATACTACGCACTGGAAGGTCTGTCGGCGCTGGTCAACACCATCAGCCGGATCAGCTCGGTGCTGAACCCGAATCTGCAGATCGAAGGTCTGCTGCGGACCATGTACGATCCGCGCAACAGCCTGACGCTGGATGTATCGGCGCAGCTGAGTGCGCACTTTGGCGACAAGCTTTACCAGACGGTGATTCCACGTAATGTGCGTCTGGCCGAGGCGCCCAGCTTTGGCATGCCGGCGTTGGCGTACGACAAGCAGTCCCGTGGCGCGGTCGCCTATCTGGCACTGGCCGGTGAAGTGGTACGCCGCAGCAAACAGGCAGCCAAAGCCGCTGCCGTTACCGATTTGAACGATTGACTACAAGGACATCAGGCATGGCGGGCAAGAAGCGCGGCTTGGGACGGGGACTGGACGCACTGCTGGGTGCAGGTGTTTCAACCACACAGGACGGCGACAGCCAGGATCAGATTCTCAAGGAACTGCCGGTCGACCTGATCCAGCGCGGTAAGTATCAGCCGCGTCGTGATATGGACCCGCAGGCGCTCGAAGAGCTGGCCGAATCGATTCGTGCCCAGGGCGTGATGCAGCCGATTGTGGTTCGCCCGATCGGAGAAGGTCGTTACGAAATCATCGCCGGCGAGCGCCGCTGGCGTGCTACGCAGTTGGCCGGGCTGGACAGCATCCCGGCAGTGATCCGCGAAGTGCCGGATGAAGCAGCGATCGCCATGGCGCTGATCGAGAACATCCAGCGCGAAGACCTCAACCCGATCGAAGAAGCCATCGCCCTGCAGCGTCTGCAGCAGGAATTCGAACTCACCCAGCAGCAAGTGGCTGACGCCGTTGGTAAATCCCGGGTCAGCATCACCAACCTGCTGCGCCTGATGAGCCTGCCAGAAGACGTCAAACTGATGCTTGAGCGCGGTGATCTGGAGATGGGCCATGCCCGTGCGCTGCTGGGGCTGCCGGCAGAGCAGCAGACGGTTGCTGCCCGTCAGGTGGTGGCCAAGGGGTTGACCGTTCGTCAGACCGAAGCGCTGGTTCGCCAGTGGCTGAGCCCGAAAAGGGATGCGACACAACAGCGCACCAATCCCGACATTGAGCGTCTACAGCAAGACCTGGGCGAACGTTTGGGCGCAGAAGTGAAGCTCCAGCACGGTGCCCGCGGCAAAGGCCGCCTGGTCATCAGCTACAGCTCGCTCGACGAGCTTGATGGCATTCTCGAACACATCCGCTAAGCTCTTTTGAGCGCCAAGCCAGCGTCATTGCTGGCCTTGCGGGCGGTCGCCAATTATTACAAAAGATGACCGCGCTGCGTCGCCAGACGGATTCAAACCACAAGATGTAGTGCCTGACTCCAACGCACAACCAAACCCGTCGGGAATGCCGTGCAGATCAGGCAGCATGCGCCTTGGCGCCCTGTAGTGCTGCGCCGGTTTGGTTGCCTCTGCGGGGTCGAACACATATAATCACCGGCGCTTTAGAGGCAGCCCGGTAATTTGTTTCACGCATGCACCACCCGCAGGGGTATCGAGTACTGATGACGACTGTGAAGACCAATGCCATTCGTCGTCCCCCGCTGGTCAAGTGGTTCGCGTTTCAGGCTGCCGTCGTGTTTTTGATGGGGGCGCTTTTCTGGATTAAAAGCCCCGTGGCGGCGTATTCCGCCCTGGTGGGAGGCTTCATCTTCTTCCTGCCCAATGTGTATTTCGCGCTCAAGGCTTTTCGTTACACCGGCGCGCGCGCTGCGAAGCAGATAATGGGTTCTTTTTATCGGGGTGAGGCCGGCAAGCTCATCCTCTGCGCTGTCCTCTTTGCGATAGCGTTCAAAAGTATTAAGCCGATAGACGAATCGGCACTGTTTCTTACATTTGCGATCATGCTGGTCACGAACTGGCTAACACCTGCAGTAATGGGTGGAAAAACGCAGCATAGCTAAAGGACCTGAGAGAACGTTATGGCAGGCGCTACCGCATCAGATTACATCAAGCACCACCTTCAGAACCTGACCTACGGGAAGCTCCCGGCCGGTTACGAGCGTACCGATGGTACAGTTCTGAGCCAGGACACCTGGACCATGGCCCACGGCGCACAAGAAGCGTCCGACATGGGTTTCATGGCTATCCACGTAGACACCATGGGCTGGTCCCTGTTCCTTGGTGCGCTGTTCCTGTTCTTCTTCCGCATGGCTGCCAAGAAAGCTACTTCCGGTGTTCCCGGTGGTCTGCAGAACTTCGTTGAAATGATGGTCGAGTTCGTTGACCAGAGCGTCAAAGAGACCTTCCACGGTCGCAATAAGGTGATCGCACCGCTGGCACTGACCATCTTCTGCTGGGTCTTCCTGATGAACTTCATGGACTTGATCCCGGTCGACTTCCTGCCGCAGCTGTTCCACATGGCCGGTGTCGAATACATGAAGGTTGTGCCGACGACTGACGTCAATGCCACTCTGGGCATGTCCCTGTCGGTATTTGCACTGATCATCTTCTATAGCGTGAAGGTCAAGGGCGTGGGTGGCTTCCTCGGTGAGCTGACCCTGCATCCCTTCTCCTCCAGCAACATCTTCCTGAAGATCCTGCTGATTCCGGTCAACCTGCTGCTCGAAGGCGTCAGCCTGCTGGCCAAGCCGGTCTCTCTCGCCCTGCGTCTGTTCGGTAACCTGTACGCCGGCGAGCTGATCTTCATCCTGATCGCTCTGCTGCCCTTCTGGGCTCAGTGGGCTCTGTCCGTGCCGTGGGCTATCTTCCACATTCTGATCATCACGCTGCAGGCATTCATCTTCATGATGCTGACCATCGTGTACCTCAGCATGGCGCACGAAGACAGTCACTGATTCAGGCGATAACGATTTAGTTCTACCCGAAAACCCATAACTTGCAATTAACTGAAAACTGGGAGCTTTAAATGGAAACTGTAGTTGGAATGACCGCGATTGCCGTAGCACTGCTGATTGGCCTGGGCGCACTGGGCACTGCAATTGGCTTTGGTATCCTGGGTGGCAAATTCCTGGAAGGCGCTGCGCGTCAGCCGGAAATGATCCCCGCTCTGCAGGTTAAAATGTTCATCGTCGCCGGTCTGCTCGACGCCGTAACCATGATCGGTGTTGGTATCGCTCTGTTCTTCACCTTTGCCAACCCCTTCCTTGCCCAAGTTGCGTAATGCAGTCGCCGGTAACGGCGACTTCAACTTGAAGGTAATGAATACGACAGGCAAGAGGTGAAGACGTGAACATCAATTTGACGATAGCCGGTCAAGCGATCGCGTTCTTCATCTTCGTGGTGTTCTGCATGAAGTATGTATGGCCTCCGGTCATTGCTGCTCTGCAGGAGCGCCAGAAGAAGATCGCAGATGGCCTTGCAGCCTCTGATCGCGCCGCCAAGGACCTGGAACTGACTCAAGAAAAGTCGGCCCAGGAACTGCGTCAGGCCAAAGAGCAGGCAGCAGCTCTGATTGAGCAAGCTAACAAGCGCGCCAACCAGATTGTTGAAGCCTCCAAAGAGGATGCTCGCAAGGAAGGTGAGAAGATCCTGGCTCAGGCCCAGGCGGAAATCGAACAGCAGCGCATCAAGGCCAGAGACGCTCTGCGTGCCGAGATTGCTGCCATCGCAGTCGCCGGCGCCGAGAAGATTCTGGAAACTTCTGTCGACGCTGACAAGCACGGTGACATGCTGAACAAGCTGGTAGCCGAACTCTAAGCGAGGTCATCATGGCAGAACTGATTACGCTGGCCCGCCCCTACGCCAAAGCGGCATTTGAGCGGGCAAAAGCCCAACAGGCCCTGGCCGAATGGGCCGAGGTGCTGAACGCTGCTGGCCAGGTGGCCGCAGACGAGGCAACTCGCCAGCTGCTGACCGATCCGGGTCTGGCGGAACAGAAGAAAGCCGACGTCATCCTCGACTGCACCGGGAAATCGGTGAGCGAAGAGCAACGCAACTTTCTGACGATCCTCGCCGATAATCGCAGGCTTGCCCTGCTGCCCGAGATCGCGACGCTATTTAACAGCTTCCGAGCTGATCTTGAGCGTACCATCGACATCAACGTGAGCTCGGCTTTCGAACTGAGCGCCGAACAGCAGCAGAAGCTGGCCGAGGCACTGTCTCGCAAGCTTGATCGCAATGTGCAGATCGAAGCGGCTGTGGACAAGTCACTGATTGGTGGACTGGTTGTTCGCACCGGCGACTTGGTCATCGACGCCTCCGTGCGCGGAAAACTGACCAAACTGGCCGAGTCGTTGGGCTCCTGATTTCAGCATAAGGTTTTGAGGATAAAGGCATGCAACAACTGAATCCATCAGAGATCAGTGACATCATCAAGAAGCGGATCGAGCAGCTCGATATCGCTTCTCAGGCACGTAACGAAGGTACGATTCTTTCCGTATCTGACGGTATCGTGCGGATTCACGGTCTCGCCGATGTAATGTACGGGGAAATGCTCGAGTTTCCCGAAGGCGTATTTGGTATGGCACTCAACCTGGAGCAAGACTCCGTTGGTGCTGTAATTCTGGGTGACTACCTGGGTCTGGCCGAAGGCATGACCGTCAAGTGCACCGGCCGCATCCTGGAAGTACCGGTAGGTCCGGAACTGCTGGGTCGCGTTGTCAACGCACTGGGCGCACCGATCGATGGCAAGGGCGACATCAACGCCAAGCACACCGACGCGGTTGAAAAGGTTGCCCCAGGCGTGATCTGGCGTAAGTCGGTTGACCAGCCCATCCAGACTGGCTACAAGGCCGTCGACGCGATGGTTCCGGTAGGTCGTGGTCAGCGTGAGCTGATCATCGGTGACCGCCAGACTGGTAAGACCGCGATGGCTATCGACGCCATCATCAACCAGAAAGGTTCCGGCGTTAAGTGTGTCTACGTTGCAGTTGGTCAGAAGCAGTCGACCATCGCCAACGTGGTACGCAAGCTGGAAGAGCACGATGCAATGGCTCACACCGTCATCGTCGCTGCCTCCGCTTCTGACCCGGCTGCCCTGCAGTTCCTGGCTCCGTACGCCGGCTGCACCATGGGTGAATACTTCCGCGACCGCGGCGAAGACGCTCTGATCATCTATGATGACCTGTCCAAGCAAGCTGTTGCCTACCGTCAGATATCCCTGCTGCTGCGCCGTCCTCCGGGACGTGAAGCCTATCCGGGCGACGTGTTCTATCTCCACAGCCGTCTGCTGGAGCGCGCTTCCCGCGTTTCCGAAGAGTACGTCGAGAAGTTCACCAACGGTGCCGTAACTGGCAAAACTGGCTCGCTGACCGCTCTGCCGATCATCGAAACTCAGGCTGGTGACGTGTCTGCGTTCGTACCGACCAACGTGATCTCCATCACCGACGGTCAGATCTTCCTGGAATCCAACCTGTTCAACTCGGGTATCCGTCCGGCCGTTAACGCCGGTGTGTCGGTATCTCGTGTTGGTGGCGCGGCTCAGACCAAGATCATCAAGAAGCTGTCCGGTGGTATCCGTACCGCTCTGGCTCAGTACCGTGAACTGGCGGCATTCGCCCAGTTTGCTTCTGACCTGGACGAAGCCACCCGCAAGCAGCTGGAGCACGGTCAGCGCGTTACCGAGCTGATGAAGCAGGACCAGTATGCTCCGATGTCCATCGCCGAGATGGGTGTCAGCCTGTTTGCTGCCGAGAAAGGCTTCCTGACCGATGTCGAGCAGAACAAGGTCGGTGCTTTCGAGAAAGCCATGATCGCCTACTTCAAGTCCGAGCAAGCCGATCTGCTTGCCAAGATCAACGAGAAGGGCGATTACAACGACGATATCGAAGCGGGCATCAAGGCCGGCATCGAGAAGTTCAAGGCAACCCAGAGCTGGTAAGCCGAAGGCGGGGTTCAGCTGACGCTGCGCCCCGCATCGTGCGACCCGGCCAAGGGCAAACCTGAAAGGGTGTGACATGGCAGGCGCAAAAGAGATTCGCGGTAAGATCGCGAGTATTAAAAGTACGCAGAAGATCACCAGCGCCATGGAAAAGGTGGCGGTCAGCAAGATGCGCAAAGCACAACAGCGCATGGCTGCCAGCCGTCCCTACGCTGAGCGTATCCAGCAGGTGATTGGTCATCTGGCCAACGCCAACCCGGAGTATCGCCACCCGTTCATGCAAGAGCGTGAAGTCAAGCGGGTGGGTTACATCGTGGTGAGCTCGGATCGTGGTCTCTGCGGTGGTCTGAACACTAACCTGTTCAAGGCCCTGGTCAACAGCATGAAAGAGTGGCGTGACCGCAACGTTGAAACCGAGCTCTGTGTGATCGGTAGCAAGGGCGCTTCCTTCTTTCGCAGCTACGGCGGAAACGTTGTCGCAGCGATCAGCAACCTGGGCGAACAGCCTGCGTTGAACGATCTGATCGGTAGCGTCAAGGTAATGCTGGATGGCTACAACGAAGGTCGCATCGACCGTCTGTACCTGGTCAGCAACGGCTTCGTCAACACGATGGTTCAGCAGCCGAAAGTGGATCAGATGATCCCGCTGGTCGCTTCCGAAGAGGAAGGCGCGCAGAAAGGCAGCTGGGACTATCTGTACGAGCCCGACGCACGACAGCTGCTGGACGGACTGTTGGTTCGTTACATCGAGTCCCAGGTCTATCAGGCGGTGGTCGAGAACAATGCCTGTGAGCAGGCTGCACGTATGATCGCGATGAAGAACGCGACCGACAACGCTGGTGATCTCATCAGCAACCTGCAGCTTATCTACAACAAGGCTCGCCAGGCAGCGATCACTCAGGAAATTTCGGAAATCGTCGGCGGCGCCGCCGCGGTTTAACGGTAACGGTTTCAACCATTTAGAGGAACCAACAAATGAGTAGCGGACGTATCGTTCAAATCATCGGCGCCGTCATCGACGTGGAATTCCCGCGCGAAGACGTGCCGAAGGTATATGACGCGCTGCAAGTGACTGACAAGGGCCTGACCCTTGAAGTTCAGCAGCAGCTGGGTGATGGCATTGTACGTACCATCGCCATGGGTACCACTGAAGGTGTCAAGCGCGGTCTGACCGTTGCCAACACTGGTGCCAACATCTCCGTGCCGGTCGGGATCAAGACCCTGGGCCGTATCATGGACGTACTGGGCAACCCGATCGACGAAGCTGGTCCGATCGGTGAAGAAGAGCGTTGGGGTATCCACCGCGCTGCTCCCAGCTACGACGAGCAAGCTGGCTCCAACGAGCTGCTGGAAACCGGCATCAAGGTTATCGACCTGGTTTGCCCGTTTGCCAAGGGCGGTAAGGTTGGTCTGTTCGGTGGTGCCGGTGTAGGCAAGACCGTAAACATGATGGAGCTGATCCGTAACATCGCGATCGAGCACAGCGGTTACTCTGTATTCGCCGGTGTGGGTGAGCGTACTCGTGAAGGTAACGACTTCTATCACGAGATGAAGGACTCCAACGTACTGGACAAGGTAGCCCTGGTATACGGCCAGATGAACGAGCCGCCGGGTAACCGTCTGCGCGTTGCACTGACCGGTCTGACCATGGCCGAGAAGTTCCGTGACGAAGGTCGTGACGTTCTGCTGTTCATCGACAACATCTACCGTTACACCCTGGCCGGTACCGAAGTATCCGCTCTGCTGGGTCGTATGCCGTCTGCGGTAGGTTACCAGCCGACTCTGGCTGAAGAGATGGGCGTTCTGCAGGAGCGTATTACCTCCACCAAGACCGGTTCCATCACCTCCATTCAGGCCGTATACGTTCCCGCGGACGACCTGACTGACCCGTCTCCGGCAACGACCTTCGCGCACCTTGACGCGACCGTCGTACTGTCCCGTGACATCGCGTCTCTGGGTATCTACCCGGCCGTTGACCCGCTGGATTCCACCTCCCGTCAGCTGGATCCGCTGGTAATCGGTCAGGAACACTACGACGTTGCTCGTGGCGTTCAGTATGTTCTGCAGCGCTACAAGGAGCTGAAGGACATCATCGCGATTCTCGGTATGGACGAGCTGTCTGAAGAAGACAAGCAACTGGTAGCGCGCGCTCGTAAGATCCAGCGCTTCCTGTCCCAGCCGTTCTTCGTTGCTGAAGTATTTACCGGTGCTCCCGGCAAGTACGTTCCGCTGAAAGAGACCATCCGTGCATTCGGTGGCATCCTCAAAGGCGAATTCGATCACCTGCCAGAGCAGGCCTTCTACATGGTTGGTACCATCGACGAAGCGATCGAGAAAGCGAAGAAACTGTAATGGGTGTGCCCCCGCAAGGGGGCGCAAGACCGAGGCGATACAATGGCTATGACAGTGCACTGCGATATCGTAAGCGCGGAAGAAGAGCTGTTCTCGGGCCTGGTAGAGAGTGTCATTGCACACGGTAACCTGGGTGACCTGGGCATCATGCCCGGCCACGCACCGTTGCTGACCGACCTCAAGCCGGGCCCCATTCGGGTGATCAAGCAGGATGGCACTGAGGAGGTGTTCTACATCTCCGGCGGCTTCCTGGAAGTTCAGCCGAAAGTGGTCAAGGTGCTCGCTGACACGGCAATCCGTGCAGGCGACATCGATGAGGCAGCCGCTCTGGAAGCAAAGAAAGCCGCAGAACTCGCCCTCAGCGAGAAAGGCGCAGAATTCGACTACGGTTCGGCTTCTGCCCGTCTTGCCGAGGCCGCGGCCCAATTGCGGACAGTGCAGGAACTTCGCAAGAAGTACGGCGGACCGGCGCTCAACAACCGGTAAGTCGACACAGAAAAGGCAGCTCAGGCTGCCTTTTTTGTTGGTGCGCTAAAGAGCACCTAGCTTGAAGCTGAAAGCTTGAAGCCGTTTATCTCCGGAGCTTGCCGTTGCGGTGCAGTTATTTGCTTCGCAGTTTATTTACAACACCTATACTGACCTTCCAGCTTCCAGCTTCCAGCTTCCAGCTTCCAGCTTCCAGCTTCCAGCTTCCAGCCTTTAGTCGTGATCCCCAGTCTGCCTTGCGGCTTTGCTAGAATGCGCGCACTGCCATTTGCACAGGATGTTTCCCAGATGAATCTTCACGTCGTTGTTCTTGCCGCCGGACAAGGCACCCGCATGCGTTCAAAACTGCCCAAGGTGCTGCACCCGGTTGCCGGCAAGCCAATGCTCGGCCATGTGATCGACTGTGCGAGAACGCTGTCACCGACGAAGATTCACGTTGTTATTGGCCACGGCGCCGAGCTGGTGCGCGAGCGTCTCGATGCTGCGGACCTGAATTGGGTGCTGCAGACCGAACAACTGGGCACCGGTCATGCGGTCGCGCAGGCGTTACCCGCCATTGAAGGGGCAGACCAGATTTTGGTGCTCTACGGCGATGTGCCGCTACTGCGTGCCGAGACCCTGCAGCGGCTCAGTCAGCAGGCAGGTGCGCAGGCGCTGGGCATGCTGACGGTGAACATGGTGGACCCGACTGGCTACGGCCGGATTGTGCGCGACGCGCAAGGTCAGGTGCAGGCCATCGTCGAGCAGAAAGATGCCACAGCCGAGCAGCTGCAGATCAGTGAAGGTAACACGGGCATCATGGCACTGCCCGGCAGTCAGGCTGCACGCTGGTTGAACAGCCTGTCCAACCAGAATGCGCAGGGCGAGTACTACCTGACCGACGTGGTCGCCATGGCGGTCGGAGAGCAGGTGCCGGTTGAGGTGGCACAGCCGGAAGACGAGCCGGAGGTGCTTGGTGCCAACAATCGGGTTCAGCTGGCTGTATTGGAAGCGGAGTACCGTCGCCGTCAGGCCGAGCGCCTGATGACCGAAGGTGTGACGCTGGCTGATCCGAGCCGGATTGATGTGCGCGGTGAGGTCAGTGTTGGCCGTGACATCAGCATCGACGTCAATGTGGTGCTGGAGGGCACGGTTGTCATCGAGGACGACGTCATCATCGACGCCAACTGCGTGCTGCGCAATTGTCGGATTGGTGCGGGCAGCCATATCAAGGCGTTCAGCCATATCGAAGACGCAACGCTGGCCGCTGATTGCGATGTGGGTCCTTACGCGCGCTTGCGCCCCGGCACCAACCTGGCGCGCGGCGCCAGGATCGGCAACTTTGTGGAAACCAAGAAGGCCAATATCGGTGAAGGCTCCAAGGTCAACCACCTGTCGTACATCGGTGATGCTGAAGTTGGCCCTGGCGTGAATATCGGCGCCGGCACTATCACCTGCAACTACGATGGCGTGAACAAGCACCTCACCACCATCGAGGAAGGTGCGTTCATTGGCACCAACACCGCTCTGGTGGCGCCGGTGACAGTGGGTGCACGGGCAACAACCGCAGCGGGTTCCACCATTACCGCAGACGTCCCCGCTGACAGCCTGGGCGTCAGCCGCGCCCGCCAGCGCAATATAGAAGGCTGGAAGCGCCCGACCAAGCAGTGAAATGGACCGCCTGCGGGCGGCCAGTCCCCCGTTTTGAGCGGCAGCGCAAAGCGCATTCACTTGTCTGTTCTATAGTGAAATGAATTTTGTTCTGCTTAGGGGATCTCCAAATGCTCGCGCAACTGGCGGCTTCTTTAGGTGCACTCAAACTTCCGTTGCGACTCAGTTTGCCGGATGGGGGCAAGCTGGATCTCGGGCCATCGCCGCGGGTAGAGCTGGAGATACGTGATCCGGCGCTGCTCGAGGAACTGCAGTCGCCGAGTCTGGATCGCCTTGGCGAGGCCTTCATTCAGCAGCGTCTGAATATTCGCGGCAGCGTCATTGACGCGATTGCGGTGGCCGATAGTCTGAGCCGTGCACTGGTAGCGGATGATGTTACTCAGCTGCCGGACGACCCGCACGACCGGCAGACCGATGCCGAGTCGATCTCCTATCATTACGACCTTTCCAATGCGTTTTACGCGCTCTGGCTTGACCCGGAGATGGTTTATTCGTGCGCCTACTTTCGTCACCGGGATGACTCGCTGGCCAAGGCGCAAATCCAGAAGCTGGATCACCTGTGCCGCAAGCTGCGGCTTCACAGTGGTGAACGTCTGCTGGATGTCGGTTGCGGCTGGGGCGGGCTGGCACGCCACGCCGCGACAGAGTACGGGGTTCATGTCCACGGTATTACCCTGAGCAGGCAGCAGCTCAAGCTGGCGACTGAGCGGGTAGCAGCGCAGGGGCTGAGCGACCGAGTGCACCTCGAACTGCGCGATTACCGCGATCTGGGCGGTGAAGGCAATTACGACAAGGTCGTCAGTGTCGGCATGTTCGAGCACGTGGGCCACGCCAATCTGGCCGAGTATTTCCGCATTCTGTATCAGCAGGTCAAGCCGGGTGGGCTGGTCATGAACCATGGCATCACCGCCCATCATACTGACGGCCGGCCGGTCAGCCACGGCGCGGGGGCCTTTATCGGCCGTTATGTGTTTCCGCATGGCGAGCTGCCGCATCTGGCAACCGCGGTGGCAGCGATGAGTGAGCAGGGGTTGGAAGTGGTAGACGTCGAGAGCTTGCGCATGCACTACGCCCGCACGCTGGAGCTCTGGAGCCACAATCTCGAGCGCAAGCTGGATCAGGCCGCGGCTCTGGTCGACGAGCGCTCGCTGCGCATCTGGCGCATCTATCTAGCCGGTTGTGCCTACGGATTCGCCCACAACTGGATGGACATCCATCAGATTCTGGCGGTCAGGCCGTTCGCCGACGGTAGTCACCACCTGCCATTGACCCGCGAAGACCTCTACAGCAAGGGCCAGAAGCCCGACCCCAGCGAGAGATAGCGGTGATTCGGCGGGGCTGCTACATTGATCACCACACCCACTGCAGCGGAGCGTTCGAGTGTCGCTTATTCCATTGACGGAAGAGGAAATCCCCCTCGGAAAGCCATTGCCCTGGAATATTGTGGATAGCGACGGCAAGGTGCTGTTCCCGCACTCGAAATCGATCGATAACAAGCCGCTGTTGCAGCAACTGCTCAAACTGGGTCTGTTCCGTAATGCTCAGCAAAACAGCGATAACGCCGCGCCGCAGGCGCCCGAGCGCCAGGCCTCACGGCTCGAGCAGATCCAGCTCGCTCCGGGTGACCTGGTTCAGTTACAGACTATGAGCACGACCAACGCCGAGCGCTATCAGGTGCGTATGATCGGCTTTCATGCGCCGGTGAGCTTGCTGGTTACTGCCCCCACTACCCAGGGAAAACTGGTTTTCGTCAAGGAAGGCCAGCAGTTTCTGGTGCGTGGATTCGTTGGCAAGGATGCGGTGGCGTACAAGACCCGGGTGCTTAAGTCTAACCTGTCACCGTTTCCCTACTTGCATCTGGCCTATCCGGATACGGTGCAGTCGATGCGTATTCGCAGCTCTGCGCGGGTGCAGGTGGATCTGGTAACCGCCGTTATCCGTGAGGGCGCAGGCCAGGCTTCAGCGAAGATGACCGACATGAGCGTCGGCGGTGCCCGGTTGATGTCGCCGCGCCCGGTCGCGAACAAGGACGAGACGGTCAAGGTGTCGTTTCGCATCAACCCGGCAGGTCTGGATGTCTATATGACGCTGAATGCCAGGGTAAGGGCGGTGAGTACCGACGAGTCGCTCGATGGACAGATTGCCACCGGTATCGAATTTGTCGACATCAGCGAACAGGACCGGTTGTATCTGACCAACATGGTTTACCAGAACCTCCTGAAAGATACTTTATGAAATCAATTACTTACGCCGCATTGATCGGCGTGCTGCTGACGTCCGCTGCGCCCGTGCTCGGCGCTACAGAAACGATCAGGCTGGCTGACACCGAGTTTGTAATGGAGGTGGTGGCCGACCCGGACAGCCGCCGCCAAGGTCTGATGGGGCGCGAGGAGCTGCCATTCGGTACTGGCATGCTGTTCGACTTCCCTGAAGGCACGCGCCCGGCGATCTGGATGCGCAACATGGTGATCAGCCTGGATCTGGTCTTTGTTGCTGCCGATGGGCGCATTGCCCACCTGTTCCCGCGGGTGCCGCCCTGTGCCGACTTGCCCTGCGCCATTTATCAGGCTGACGGACCGCTGCGCTGGGTGCTGGAGTTGCCCGCCGGCACTGTGGATAAGCTGGGGCTGAAGGTTGGGGATAACCTGGACCTGTCGGTGTTGCCCCCGCAGCCGCCGCTCACCTAGATCAAGGCTGTTCCCAGCGTCCCTTGCTGATCTGCTCGCAGTAAGCCTTGAGAACCGGCGCGTCCTCGGCTGCGCTGTAGTAGTGGATATCCTGTTGATAACCCACGCCTTCGGTTTTCGCGCCATAGCAGACGCCGTAGGCATATTCCGGGCAGCTGTCCTGCATCTGAATGGCGAACGTGCGCCCCGGAATTTGCGGCTGACAGAACTGCTGTTCGAACAGGGCAGGCGGGATGCTGCGGTTCTGCTGGCACATGCGCACAGGCAGTTCCTGGTCGCTGGATTCAATCAGGCAGGCAGCCGCGAACAGTTGGCCGCTGGTCAGGCAAAGCAGCAGCGTTATCAGTCGGGTCATGGTGGTTCCGGGCAAAGCATTCACCTTACTGGCTCTGGACGCAGGCTCGCAAGCCTTGTTCCAGAGCCGCGGCGGCATGCTGATCGGGCAGAATCAGCTCCAGCCGATTGTCGCGTCGCCACGGGCTTGGTTGCCATGCGTGGTCCCCATCATCCAGCAGATTGAACGCACGCCATCCCTGGTCAGTGTGCAGCACACCTTTGGCGCGTAGATAGGGCAACTGGTCGAGCCAGCGCTGTACCGCAGCAGCATTGAACTGCTGTTGTGGCGGCATGAGCCAGCCAATGCTGAAGGGTGCCTGCTGCAGCTGGCTCAGACATTCCCAAGCGTCGCCAGGCTGCCACAGTCGTTCAGTGACAGCGTCAGTACCTCGCGGTGGAAGTGGCGTGGTCGCAGGGGGGCTGTTGCCACTCGTTCCCGGTATGGCCTGGAGACTAATCGCGGCGTGTTGGCTTGGCAGCGCGTCGGGCCAGCGCCGCTGCAGCTCGCCTTGGGCGCTAGCGTCCAATTGATCCAGCTTGTTGGCGATCACCAGCCCTGCCAGCGGCAGTGCTTGCTGCTGAACCTCTGGCAGGCGGCTGGGGTTCAACAGTTGCTTTGCCTCACAGACCAGGACTAGCGGTTTTAGATCCAGAACGCCGCGCCAGGGCGGCTCAGCGAGTTGTTGCAGCAAACTGACTGGATGGCCCAGCCCGGAGCACTCGATCCACAGTCGATCAGGCTTGGCCTTGCGCAATAGGCGGCTCAAACCTACCTGAAAGGGTACGCCGTTGACGCAGCACAGGCAGCCGCCGGGGATTTCGCTCATGCTCACGCCGCTTTCGCGGTCTGTAGCAAGCAGGGCCTGGTCCAGGCCAATCTGGCCAAACTCGTTGATCAGGATGGCCCAGCGCTCTGATGCTGGGCGTTGCTCCAGAAGGGTGTGCAGCAGGCTGGTTTTGCCGGCACCGAGGGGGCCGGCGATCAGGTGGGTCGGGATCTGGCTCAGCATGGCGTGGGTTCCACGTGGAACAATTCGGTATTCTGTATCTATTATTTGTTTCTAATAGATTCTATGTATTTTTGCGCTGCTTTGAGTGGTCACTGTCGCGGCCGGCTCGTCTGCCCTGCCATCGGGGAACGGGTGGGGGGCCAGCTCAATATTCAGCGGCTGACTGCCCGACAGGTCGAGATGGCCGGCGTACCGGTGCTCCCCGGTTACGGTGAACTCGAAGGCATAGCGTCTGATCAGCCCAAACCATCCGCCGCGGGTGCGGCCAAGGCGTACTCCGCTGAGCGCCACGCTGTCATCCAGCAGCTGGAGGTCGTTGCGCTCACAGTGGCGGCGGACCAGCGCCAACGCACGGTCGCGCTGACCCAATATCCGCCACATCCACCAGACGAGGAAGGTGCCAAGAATCAGCAGGGTAGCGTGGCCAAGGGTGAACACGATGATGGGACTCGGTTAACTGAAGTGGCGGTCAGTATGCCACGGATGCGGGCGCCAGCCACAAGCGCACCTGATTGCGCCCGGCCTCCTTGGCCTGGTACAGCGCGAGGTCTGCCTGCCGCAGCAACTGGTCGGGATTGCCGTTGCCGCCGAGTTCGGCAAAGCCGGTACTGACCGCCATCCGATACTGCTGACCCCGGTAGTTGAACTGCTGAGCCGCCAGCGCCAAGCGGATGCGGTCCAGCAGCAACTGTGCCTGGTCTGCGTCGGTTTCGGGCATCAACAGTACGAACTCCTCACCGCCAAAGCGAGCAAAGGTATCGGTTTGCCTGGCCTGCTGCTGGCAGAGATGACTGAAATGCTGGAGCGCGTCGTCGCCACCGAGGTGGCCGAGCTGGTCATTGAGCTGCTTGAAGTGGTCAAGATCAAACATGGCCAGGCACAACGGGCGGCCGTAGCGCTGGCTGCGGATGACCTCCGTTACCAGTTGCTGATGGAAGGCGCGGCGGTTGAGCACGCCGGTCAGCGGGTCGCGGGTCGCCTGCTCCTGCAGCTGGGCCGCCAGCCGGTTGCTGCGGGCCAGCACCCGCTGGGTGGTCATCAGGCTGCAGCCGAGAAACCCCAATACCAGCGCCGGGATGGCGAAGTTGTAGGACAGCAGATAGCTGAACGATTCGTAGGGTTGCTGGTAGGGCGTCTGCTGCCACCAGTCGTAGTAGCCAAGGCCACCGCGCAACAGTGTGGTTGTGCAGTACAGCACCAGGCTGCAGCCGACCAGCAGGCGGGCCGGGCGGGTTGCAGGGTCGCTGCGATCGCGAAACAACACCCAGATAGCCTGCATCGGCAGCAGGCCCGCGATGCTGGAGTAAACCCCCATCAGCAGGTTGGAGTTACCGTGTATCAACCAGTAGTGGATGTTGGCGATCACCATGGCGCCGACGCTGACGGGAATGCTCCACCACGGTAATGGTCGGCGCATGAAGTGAAAGATGCCAAGCAGGAACAGCGCCTCGCCCGCCAGTTGGGCCGCGTTGCCAAGCACGTTCAGCACGGGGCTGCGGGTCAGGACGAAGCCGATGAACAGGGCGACGCCAAGAATCAGCGTCCAGCTGCCAGCCATCCAGAAACCCGGGCCTGACTCTTGCGGGGCCATCCAGTAGAGCGCGGTGGCACAGAGGGCAATGGACAGCAGCAGGCAAATGCCTAGCAGCATCGGTGAGAAGTACAGCTGCGCCATGGCGAAAACAGCCTTCCTTTGGCAAGTCGTTCCTTGAGTATATCCCGGTGGTGAGCAGATGCTAGGGAAGCACTGATTAATCAGCGCTTCCCTTGATCGGGGTGACGCTTAGCACACTAATCTGGCCGCTGTCGGGGTAGTGCCAGCGCACGTTGATGTCCCACAACTGGACGCCGTATTCGCGCTCCGGCCCGGGTTGCTGATAGGCGGGTTTCGGATCCTGGGCAAGACACTGCTCGATCAGTGCGACAAGCGGCTCACCCAGGCGCATCTGTTCCTGCTGCGCCTGGGCCAGCGCGGTATCGCTCCAGCTGACGGGGATGGGGGCGGGCGGCAGGGGGGCCAGTGGGTTTACCGCATCGGTGATGGCGTCGGCATAAGGTACGTAGGGTTTGATATCCAGTATCGGGGTGCCGTCGAGCAGATCGACGCCCGAGAGCAGCAGGCGGCCGTTATCGATGCCTTCCAGCCGCACCACAGACTGGCCGATCGGGTTGGGGCGATGGGTAGCCCGGCTGGCGAACACGCCAATTCGCTGGTTGCCGCCCAGTCGCGGTGGGCGGACGCGAAGGTGCTGCGGGCCGCTGGCGGCGGCGTGGAACACAAAAATCAGCCAGAGGTGGCTGACGCCCTCCAGCCCTTCGAGTGCTTCCGCCTGGTTATAGGGCGGTAGCAGCTCCAGACTGGCGGTTGCCGCCGGTGCCAGTTGCGGCTGACGTGGAATGGCGAACTTTTCCGCAAAGCAGGAGTGGATGATGCCGATCGGCTCGAACTGCCAGCTCATGGTGTGGAAGACGTTAGTGGCGGGATGCAGTCCGGCCGATCTGCGGTGATCAGGTGGCTGCAGTCCTCGATCTCGATGATCTGCAGGCTCTCTGCCTGTTGGGCGCTGCGTAACATGGCACCGGGCTCAAGGATACGGTCACGCGATGGCACCAGAATGGCGCCGCGGCGTACGTGCTGGTACAGGTCGGCGCTATTGCCCTCCATCCAGTCCGCAAGGTCGAGGATATTGCTGACAAAGGTCGTGCCGTGTTTGGGGTTGAACGGCAGCGCCATGATCAGTTCGCGTTTGCGCGGGTTATCGAGCGGGCCGAACAGGTGGCGGTTGGCGGCGGAAATGGGTTGCTGTTGCCAGGCGAACAAGTAGAACGGCAGAAACCAGCGGAACCAGCGCGGCAGGTCACGATAGGGCTTGCCCTGAGGCAGCACCGGCGCCTCCAGGATGACCTCGACTCGCTCAAACAGGTCCGGGCGCTGGCGTGCAGCTTCCAGCACCACCGCACCGCCTCGCGAATGGCCGTGCACCCTGACCTGCTTGCCACTGGCCAGGTGCTCCAGCGCCTGATTCAGTACCTCGGCGTCGTAGGCGATGGTGCCCGGGCGAGCGTTTGGCTGGCTGATCCAGCTGGCTTTGCTGTAACGCGGGCGGTTGACCGGTACGTGGTAATCGGCGCTGGTCAGCAGGATCAGCTGCAGCGCGGGGTCTGCATAGTGCTCGGTGAAGTAGAGAAAGTTTTCGACAAACCCGGGCATCACGATAACGCTGTGCTCGGCATCCTGCGGGCCGCATCGGGCGACGGTGGCCTGGCCGACCTGATACAGATCACCAGCGAAGTCGATCGCCTGCATTTGCGGAGCTTCGCGGCGCAGCAGCCAGCGGCGCAGGCTGACGGTGATGAGGATGGCCAGGCCGATCAGGCCAATCAGAAGTTGCATGCGGTCCTTCTCCGTGGGGGCGTGGGGTGGTGATGACCCAGCTTAGCGGAATCGGCGCTGGCCTGGGGCCACCCGGGTGGGCGATGACCAGACAGCCACTATTCCCCGTCGTAGAGCCATACCCGTTCGGCCTGCAGGTGGTAGCTGGCGTCAGCCAGCTGGTTGCTGGTCTGCTCGACGCGCAGGGTACCCTGAACCCAGAAGGGTTGGTAGATGTCGTCGATGGCGATGCCGTCGGGATAGTCGACCAGGATGATCTGATTGGGCGGCGGTGGTGGTACGTGGATGCAAGCTCCGGCGTAGGGGACCAGAAAGAAGCGGGTGTAGCGCCCATCGCCATCGGTTTCCAGCGGTACCGGATAGCCGCCAATGCGCAGGGCCTTGCCGTCGTACTCGCCGACTACCCGTTTGGAGTACATCACCTCCGGCAGGCTGGCATCGCGCTGGCGCAGGCTGTTGCTGAAGTTGCCCTCGGCGTCGAGTCCGCCGCCGTGCTCGATATCGGGCATGTCGAGCATGGCTTGGTAGTCCTCTGCCGGCAGCAGGTCGAGCCAGTCTACGGTCAGCGGTTGCGCGGCATAAAGCGGCATGGAAAAGGTCAGGAGCAGCAGAACGAAGCGCAGCAGCATTGGGAGATCAACTCTGGAGTAAGGTGCCGATCTCAGACCGGCGTTGCTGCGCAGTGTTCCACAGCGGACCGCTTCTGGCTACTCGGCCCAGCGTTCGCGAACCCGCTGAATTTCATCCAGACGGCGCAGGAAGCAGTCCACCAGGTCTGGGTCGAAGTGCTTGCCGCTCTGCTCGCGGATCAGCGCAACGGCATCTTCGACGCTCCAGGCCTTCTTATACGGGCGCACGCTGGTGAGCGCGTCAAATACGTCAGCGATGGCCACAATCCGCGCTTCAATCGGTATATCGGTGCCAGCGAGGCCTTCGGGGTAGCCGCTGCCGTCCCATTTTTCGTGGTGGCCAAGCGCGATGCGGCGAGCCATCTGCAGCATGCTGGCGTCGTGCTCGCCGATGATGCGCGCGCCAATTTCCGGGTGTTGCTGCATGACCTGCCACTCAGTCTCGTCGAGCTTGCCCGGCTTCTGCAAAATGGCGTCGGGGATGCCGATCTTGCCGACATCGTGCATGGGGGCCGCGTGCAGCAGCTCCTCCGCTTCCTCCGGGCTGAAGCCGGCTTCCAGCGCGATGATGCGCGAAAAATGGCTCATGCGGATGACGTGCAGGCCGGTTTCGTTGTCCTTGTATTCAGCCGCCATGCCCAGTGCCTGAACGATATTCAGACGTGTCTGCCGCAGCACCTCGGCACGCACCAGCGACAGGTGTGTGCGCACCCGTGCCTTGACGATCGGTGCACTGACCGGTTTGGTGATGTAGTCGACTGCGCCAAGCTCAAAGCCGCGCATTTCGTCTTCGGTGTTGGACAGGGCGGTCACGAAGATGACCGGGATTTCACTGGTCTGCGGGTCGCTCTTGAGTTGCGCGCAGACTTCATGCCCGGTCATGCCGGGCATCATGACATCGAGCAGTATCAGCTGTGGTCGCTCTGTTGCCGCCAGCTCCAATGCGCGCTGGCCGTCACGGGCAAACAGCAGACGGTAGTCCTCCTGCAGGATGTGTTTGAGCACATGCAGGTTGGCGGGTTCGTCGTCGACCAGCAGCAGAACCTGCCGGGTATCCTTGAACGGCATGTAATCAGCCTTCGGTCGGGGCAAGGCTGCGTTCGGCTTCCAGCAGCGCGATCGCAGATGCAAAGTCAAAGTCGTCCAGCGCCTGTTCCAGCGCCTGGCGTTGATCTGGATGCAACGCGCCAGCCAACTGCTGCAGGGCTTGCTCGTTCACTTCGCCGCGGTTGAGCACGGTGATCAGCTTGTCGATCAACTGCTGTCGTTCAGCAGGCGAAATGGTGTCCGGTACGGTTGCCGTGCTGACTGATTGGGCTTCGGGCAGCGCAGTGCGGGTGCGTTCAGCCGCGGTAAACAGCGCCTGTTGAGCGGCTGACAGCTGGCGTGGATCATTCTGCTGGAGTGCCTGCTCGAGTGCCGCCGCAGCCTGTTGCAGGCTCTGCAACGACAGGTTGCCGGCGCTGCCGTTGATACGGTGGGTGAGGGCGCGAGCCTGCGTGAGGCCGTTCTGCTCCAGCGTCTGCTCCAGCTCGGCAAGGCGCGCGGGCAGTTCGGCGAGGAAGCGGTGAATGGCTTGTGTCAGCGCTTCCCGGTTGCCCCAGCGCAGCTCACCGCCATGCCAGTCAATCAATTCGGCCGCAGCCTCAGGCGCCGTCGGTGCGCCTTGCGACGGACTGATCTGCAGGCCCAGCACGCGGGCGATTTCGTGTTTGAGCGCGGCGCGTTCAACCGGTTTGGAGGCAAAACCCTGCATGCCGGCTTCGCGTGCTGCCTGACGATCCTTGTCCAGTACACTGGCCGTCAGAGCTATGATCGGTGTGTGCTGCCGGCCCATGTTGGCTTCGTAGCGGCGGATAATGCGCGCAGCTTCCAGGCCATCTACCTCGGGCATTTGCATGTCCATCAAGATCAGGTCGAACTGCTCGTCAACGACGCGCTCGAATGCGTTGAGGCCGTTGCTGGCGCTATATACCCGGTGCCCCTCTGCGCGCAGCATCACTTCCATGAGCTGGACGTTTTCCGGTACGTCGTCGGCTACCAGAATGCGCAGCGGCGGCAACTCGATGTTGCCGCTGTCGGGCTTGATCGGCTGTGCGCTCTGTTCGTCCAGTGCTTCCAGCGGCAGACACACGGTAAAGCTAGAGCCCTGATCCAGCACGCTCTCGACCTGAATATCACCGCCCATCAGTTCGACCAGCTGGCGTGCGATGGTGGTGCCCAGGCCGGTCCCGCCAAAGCGTCTGCTCATGGAGGCGTCGGCCTGTGCGAACGGCTCGAAGATCTGCTGCACGCGCTCCGGAGCGATGCCAATGCCGGTATCGGTGATGCGCAGGCGAACCCGGCCAGCTTCCATGTCAACCAGCAGGCAGACGCTACCTTGCTGGGTGAATTTCAGGGCGTTGCCGAGCAGATTGGTCAGGACTTGTCGGATCCGCATCGGATCGCCGCGGTAATAGTGCTGCTGCAGGCGGTAGTCGAAGCTTAGCTGCAGCCCTTTGTAGCCGGCCTCCAGCGAAAAGACGGTGATCAGTTGCTGGCACAGTTCGTATAGCGAAAAGTCCTGGGTTTCCAGCTGCACCGCGCCTTTTTCGAGTTTGGCGGTGTCGAGAATGTCATTGAGCAGGCCAAGCAGCGAACGGGCGGACTGGTTGACGGTCTTCAGGTACTTGCGCTGGGTGCCGCTGAGCGACTCGTTCAGCAACACCTCACTGAAGCCGATGATGGCATTCATCGGCGTGCGGATTTCGTGGCTCATGTTAGCCAGGAAGGCGCCCTTTGACTCAGCCGCCAACTCGGCGCGCTCCTTGGCTTCCAGCAGCGCCACTTCCATCCGGTGTCGCTCGCTCAGATCGGTAACCAGCATGATCACCTTGGTTGGGCTGCCGTAGGCATCCATGATCGGGTTGAAGTAGATCTGCACGTGGAGCTGGTTGCCGTCGGCCTGCTGCAGGTTATATTCGCCGGCCAGATACTCGCCCTGGCGGACCTGTTGCCATTGCTCGGCGCTGAACTGCCTGCTGCCCAGCAGATCCTGGTAGCGGCGGCCGTTCAGCTGCTCGGCCGAGTACCCGCAGAGGTCGAGCAGGCGCGGGTTGGCGGACAGGATGTGTCCTTCCAGATCAAGATCGGCCATGCCCTGCGCCTGGCTGATGGCGCGCACGATGCCCTCAAACTCGGCGTTGCGCAGCTTGGTTTCAGTGATGTCGATGATGACGCCGTCGATCCACTCCGGGTTGCCGTTATCGTCGAAGATCGCGCTGGCGTACTCGGTAACCCAGCGTACGCGACCGTCGCGGTGGAAGATGCGGTATTCGAGGTTGTATTTTTCGTGGCGCCCGAGCGCTCCCATCACGTGTTCGACGGTGAACTCGGCGTCCGCCGGGTGGATGATGTCGGCGAAGCTCAACTCGCCATTGAGGAAGCGCTCGGTGGGCCAGCCGGTCAATTGCTCAACGGCATCGCTGATAAACAGCATGCGCCAGTCTTCGCGCGGCAGGCAGCGGAAGGTGACGCCGGGAATATTGCTGATCAGGCTGCGGTACTGCTCCTCGCGCTGCTGCAGTGAGGTTTCCAGCTTCCGGCGCTCGGTGATGTCACTGACGAAACCGACAAAACGTATCTTGCTGCCTACTCTCGATTGGCCCATCGCCACGCGCACCGGGAACACCTCTCCGCCGCGGCGTCGGGCCCAGCTTTCCAGGTTCACGCCGATCTGGTGGGGGTAGCGGCCGGCGGCAAAATCCTTGAGAAAGGCACGCATCTCCTCGCCAGCCTGTTCCGACAGCAAAACGTCGAGGTGCCGGCCGATCAGCTCGCTCGCTTGCCAGCCGAACATGCGCTCGGCGGCGTGGTTGACCTCGTGGATAGTGCCCCTGGTGTCCCAGCTGACGATGGCGTCAACCGCGGTGTCGACGATGCTGCGAATCTGCTCTTGGCTAGCCTGCACGCGCTGGTAGAGCTGGCTGAAGCGGATAATACCGTTGATGACGCCGACCAGACTGCCAAACACCAGGGTGGCAAAGGCAATCAGCAGGCCCAGATTCCGTTGCTCGGCGAACTGCGGCACATAGCCACTTTGCGGCGAGCCGACAAAGCGCGCAGCAGCCATGCCGGTGTAGTGCATGGTTGAGATCGCCAGCCCCATCACCAGTGCCGCGATCAGCAGGCTCGCGGTGCTGGTACGGCGCAGCCCGAAGCGAATCCACAGGGAAAGTATCGCCAGTACCACTGCCACTACCACCGAGCCGGCGAACCAGCGCGGATCGAACAGCAGCTGCGCATCCATGCGCATCGCCGTCATGCCGAGGTAGTGCATGGAGCCGATACCGCCGCCGATCAGCACGCCACCAACCAGCAGCTCGCGAGTGCCGAGCTGCGGACGAGCCAGCAGTTGCAGTGCGACCAGTGAGGCGGCAATGGCGGGCACCATCGACAGCAGGGTTGTCGTCAGGTCGTAGTGCACCGGCAGCGGCAGGGTGAACGCCAGCATACCGATGAAGTGCATGGCCCAGATGCCGCCGCCGAGGGCGGCCGCACCGCTGAGCAGTGCACCGCGGCGGGCCTGCGGTGTGGCTGCCTGACTTGCCAGCCCGGCGACCTGCAGACCCAGCCAGGACGCGGCAATCGCAATCGCAATCGACAGCAGCATCAGGCTGTGATGATGGTGGCCGTGCAGCAGGGGGCCCTGATGCAGCTCGGCCTGATAGAACCACGACTGGATTGGCACGCTTCGCTCCTGACTATGCCTGGCGCCTGATTGGCGTCAGCAGGTGCGCAGTCATCCCGCATCCGGCGCGTGACGGCACTGTTGGATCATGGCGGTGTTCGCTCCGGCTGTCCAGCCGGCAGAGATCAGCGCGCCTTTGCCGCAGTATCGGCCTGCCCGGTGACAACTTTAGGTTCCTGCAGCAGGGCTTGCCATTGCTCTCTGATCGTCTGCAGCGCGCGTTCCCCGCCAAGTTGGCCACGAAACAGCAGCACGCTGCCGAGCACGGTGGCGTACTGAATCATCGCCATGCCGCGGGCGCTGCCTGTGGGTACCAGGGGTTCCAGCAGGCGTGCGGTCTGCTCGACTCGGGCCTCGTCTACGGCGGCAACGATGTCGCGCGCGTAGAGGTCGCGCTGGGCGAAGTCGCGGATGGCAAACTCGACCTTCATGCGTTTGAACTCGACCGCCGGCCCCTCGAACATCAGCAGCAGGACGCGTTCGACTTCCTGTTCCGGGCTCAGATCCGGGTTCAGACCCGGCTGCCAGTAGCGCAGCCCCTTCATGCGTTGCGCCTGCCACTGGTCGAGAAACAGGTGAATGAACTGGGGCAGATCTTCGAAGTGCCAATAGAAACTGCCGCGGGTGACCTTCAAGCGCTTGGCCAGCGGCAGCACGCGCAGCTGGTCAAAGCCACCTTCAAGAATGGCGTCCGTCGCAGCGTTGAACCAGTCCTGCGGTGTGAGTACAGCGCGGCCAGTGGGGCGGCCGCGGCTACCGGGTTTGCTGGCGGTGGTCATCGGTTGGGTCCAGTGGTGTGTTCCGGCTGAGCATTATAAGTCGGACGAAGCCTGCGTCATATCTATTTCCATACACAATTGACAATACACATGTGTATTGAGATTTTGTGTTCAGGACGGCCGCTACCGCAGCCGCATGATCGACACCTCAGGAGTTCGCCATGTATCACCAGACCGAACGTTCGCTGGATCTGCAAAAACGCGTTTCCGACTTTATGGACGCGTATGTGTTCCCCAATGAGCAACGCTACGAAGAAGAAATCCGCGCCAACGAGAAGGCCGGCAACGCCTACACCACCGTCAAGCTGATGGAAGAGTTGAAGGCCAAGGCCCGCGCCGAAGGTCTGTGGAACCTGTTTCTGCCGGAAGCCGAGCATGGCCCGGGCCTGAGCAACATGGAATACGCGCCGCTGGCCGAGTTGATGGGCCGCGTGCCCGGCATGTGGGCCTCCGAGGTGTTCAACTGCGGCGCGCCGGATACCGGCAACATGGAAGTGTTGGCGCGTTACGGTACCAAAGAGCAGCAGGAACGCTGGCTGACGCCGCTGCTGAACGGCGAAATCCGCTCAGCTTTTGCCATGACCGAGCCGCTGGTTGCCTCGTCCGATGCGACCAACGTAGAAACTCGTATCGAGCGCGACGGTGACGAGTACGTCATCAACGGCCGCAAGTGGTACATCTCTGGCGCCGCCAACGAGCGCTGCGAAATCATGGTCGTCATGGGCAAGAGCGACCCGGACAACCCGAACCGTCACCAGCAGCAGTCGATGATTCTGGTGCCGATGAATACCCCTGGTGTGACGGTGCTGCGTGATATGGGCTGTTACGGCTATATGGACCCGCCGTATGGCCACCCGGAAATCGTGTTTGAAAACGTCCGCGTACCGGCCAGCAATATGCTGCTGGGTGAGGGTCGTGGCTTCGAAATCGCGCAGGGCCGCCTCGGTCCGGGCCGTATCCACCACTGCATGCGCGTAATCGGTCAGGCCGAACGTGCGCTGGCGCTGATGTGCGAACGCCTGAGCAAACGTGTTGCCTTCGGCAAGCCGCTGTCTGAACAGGGCGTCTGGCGTGAGCGTATCGCCGAGTCGCGGATCATGATCGATCAGGCGCGCTTTTTGGTGATGAACGCCGCGCACCTGATGGATACCGTCGGCAACAAGGTCGCCGCCAAGCAGATCGCGATGATCAAGGTCGCCGCGCCGAACATGGCCTGTCAGGTCATCGATTGGGCGATTCAGGCGCACGGCGCTGGTGGCTTCTCCTCCGACTTCCCGCTGGCCCAGTTGTACGTGTATGCACGTCACCTGCGCACCGCAGATGGCCCGGATGAAGTGCATCGTAACGCGATCGCCAAGGCCGAGCTCAAGCGCTACCTGTGATCCAGTCAACAGCCCCGCGTGCATCGAGAGGTGCACGCGGGGCTGTTTCGTTTCAGTATTGGTCTCCACCGAACAACAAGAACGCAGGAGGTCATGATGACCCGAATTGAGAACGCGCTGGCCGCATTGGGGCTTGGCGTGTTGCTGGCCGCTCCCGTCGCTGCTGCCGAGCAGGTGCGCGTGCATCCCGATCTGGTTTATGGGCAGGGCTTGGTCGGGGGCGAACAGGCGACTGAGCGCCCGCTGTTGATGGACTGGTATGAGCCTGTGGCTGCGACGGATGAGCTGCGGCCAGCCGTGATCATGGCTTTCGGTGGATCCTTCGTTCGCGGCAGTAAGGGCGACGAGCACTTTACCGAAAACGGTGCGCAGGACTCCTCCATGGCCGATTACTGCCGGGCCTTCGCCCTGCAGGGCTTCAACTGCTTCTCTATCGAATATCGGCTGGCGACTGAGCGTCCGCGGCTGGCCAAGCCGATTGACGCTGACCGGCTGATGCCGGAGGCGCTGGCTGTCACGCCGCAGACCACCGCGCGTATCGACATCGCCCGTCAGGCCATTGGTCTGCCGCCGATGGACGATGCTGCGCGTGCCGAGTTCTGGCAGGCGCTGCTGAGTGCCAGCGAAGACATGGAAACTGCAGTCAATCATGTGCGCAGCCAGGCCGCGCAGTATGGCGTCGACCCCGAGCGGATCGCCCTCGGAGGCTTCTCAGCTGGCGCCATCACGGCGATCAACACCGCCTACGGTCGTCAGGTGCCGGTCAAGGCGGTGGTATCGCTGTCCGGCAGCACATGGGGTTACCTGCTGCAGGGTCACCTGCCAGCGCAGCCACCGGCGCTGCTGCAGTTGGTCGCTCAGGAAGACTTGCCCGGCGTCATCCGTGGCAGTGGTGCGGTCGCCCGCGCCCTCGACAGCGCCGGCGCAACCCGCCAGCAGGCCTGGGTGCCGGGCTTCGGCCACTTCTACCCGATGGGCGCGATCAGTTTGGGGGCGGACTTCAGCAAGCTGTCGGTTGAGCAGCGGGTCGTTGGGTTTTTGCGGGAGCAGTTGAACGGCGAATGAAGCTGCTGGCGTAGGGGCACAGCGTGCTGTGCCCGAGCAGATTACCGGTTATCGGCAGAGCCCCGACTGGCTCGGCTCTCGATCCAAGTCCAAGTCAGTGAAAATGTTGGTTCAGACATGAGGGCACAGCGTGCTGTGCCCCTACGGTTTCCCACACCAACATCATCACTTCGCGATCAGCGCCTCAACCTCGGCGATACCCGCTTTCAGCGTCGCCATGTCCGGGCAGCGCAGGGTGGCGTGGCCGACTTTGCGGCCGGCCTTGAAGGCCTTGCCGTAGTGGTGCAGATGGCAGTGCTCGATGGCCGTGACGGCTTCGACGGCGGGTACTTCGCCGATAAAGTTCAGCATTGCGCTTTCGCCGACCTTGGCGGTGGAGCCCAGCGGCAGACCGGCGATGGCGCGCAGGTGGTTTTCGAACTGGCTGCACTCGGCGCCTTCGATGGTCCAGTGGCCGGAGTTGTGCACGCGCGGGGCGATCTCATTAGCTTTCAGGCCGCCGTCGACCTCAAAGAATTCGAAGGCCAATACGCCGACGTAATCCAGCTTGTCGAGCACGCGGGCTACGTAGTCTTCGGCCAGCGCCTGCAACGGATGATCGGTACTGGCGATCGACAGCTTGAGAATACCGTTCTCGTGGGTGTTGTGCACCAGCGGGTAGAAGCGGGTCTCACCGTCGCGGGCGCGCACGGCAACCAGTGATACCTCACCGGTGAAGGGCACAAAACCTTCCAGAATGCAGGGCACGCTGCCCAGTTCGGCAAAGGCGCCAACCACGTCTTCGGGGTGGCGCAGCACTTTCTGGCCCTTGCCGTCGTAACCCAGGGTGCGGGTTTTCATTACCGCGGGCAGGCCGATGCGCTTGACTGCGGCCTCGAGGTTGTCCTGCGACTGGATGTCGGCAAACTCGGGAGTCGGGATGCCGAGATCCTGGAACATCGACTTCTCGAACCAGCGATCACGGGCGATACGCAGCGATTCGGCGTTCGGGTAGACCGGAACGAACTGCGACAGGAAGGCGACGGTTTCGGCGGGAACACTTTCGAATTCGAAGGTCACCACGTCCACTTCATCGGCCAGCTGGCGCAGGTGATCGGTGTCGTTGTAATCGGCGCGGATGTGCTCGCCGAGCGCCTGGGCGCAGGCGTCCGGGGCCGGGTCGAGAAACGCGAACTGTTGGCCGAGCGGGGTGCCGGCCAGTGCCAGCATGCGACCCAGTTGTCCACCACCGATTACACCGATCTTCATATCCGTTTCCTCAAGCCTGACGCGGGTCTGGGTTGTTCAGCACGTTGTCGGTCTGCTGGGTGCGGAATTCCTGCAGCGCCTTGCTGAACTGCGGGTGCTTGCCGCCGAGAATGCTGGCCGACAGCAGCGCTGCGTTGACCGCACCGGCCTTGCCGATGGCCAGCGTGGCAACCGGTACGCCAGCGGGCATCTGCACGATGGACAGTAGCGAGTCGACACCGGAAAGCATGGATGACTGCACCGGAACGCCGAGCACCGGCAGGTGAGTCTTGGCCGCGCACATGCCCGGCAGGTGGGCTGCGCCGCCAGCGCCGGCGATGATCACTTCGATGCCGCGATCGGCCGCTTCTTCGGCGTATTGGAACAGCAGATCGGGCGTGCGGTGGGCTGACACCACCTTCACTTCGTAGGGAATACCCAGCTGTTCAAGCATGTCGGCCGTATGGCTCAGGGTGGACCAGTCGGACTTGGAGCCCATGATCACGCCAACCAGTGCGGTCATCTGTAGGTGCCTCGCTCATCAGGGCCGCCGTGGCGGCAGAAACCAACAAGCCACGGCAGCGGACTGGCGTGGCTTGCTTGGAGAGTGCAGACCCCGTGGGGCCTGCCGCTAAAACAGACGGCGCAGTATACCTGTAATGCCGGCAATACTGAATGCAGTCCGTCGTCAGCCGCGGCTGGGGTAGCGGGCGCGCGGTGTTGCCATTGGCAGCGGGCCTTCACCGATCTGGCGGAACTTGTTGGTTTCCGAGTCGTAGGCGCGGATCTGGGCGGTTTCGATGTCATACACCCAGCCGTGGATGAACAGCTCGCCACGGGCCAGACGGGATGCCACCGAGGGGTGCGTCGCCAAGTGCTGCAGTTGGGCGATGACGTTTTCCTCGGTCATCATCGCCAGCTTGTCGTCGCAGCAGTCGCAGTTGTCTTCGACCACGATCTTGGCGACCTCGGCGTGGCGCAGCCAGGCCTTTACCGTCGGCAGCGAGTCGAGGGTTTCCGGGGCCAGTACCGCTTTCATCGCGCCGCAGTCGGAGTGACCACAGATGATGATGTGCTGCACGTTCAACGCCAGTACCGCGAACTCGATGGCGGTGGAAACGCCACCCATCATCTGACCGTACGGCGGCACTACGTTGCCGACGTTACGGGAGACGAACAGGTCGCCGGGCGAACTTTGGGTGATCAGCTCTGGCGCAACGCGCGAGTCGGCGCAGGTAATGAACATGGCGCGCGGAATCTGTTCGTGGGCCAGCTTTTTGAACAGCTCCTGTTGCTCTGGGTAGACCTCGTTACGGAAACGGTTGAAGCCGTCGACGATTTGCTTGAGGGCTTCTTCGGCACTTTCATTGCGTCTGGAGTCGTTATTCATGTCGCAGTCTCAATCATCAGGTTGAACTGTTCGGGAGACGCTCCGCGTCTCGCATACGACACCGGCGCCGATAGGCGCCGGTGCAGTTATTTGTCAGCGGGTGTTGCCACCCGCTGTACGGCACCGACTCAGGCTTCGATCTCGATCAGGATCTCGCCCGGGTTGACGCGGTCGCCCTTGGCGACGTTGACCGCCTTGACGGTACCGGCGATGGCAGCCTGGATCTCGCTTTCCATCTTCATGGCTTCGCTGACCAGTACGGCCTGACCGGCTTTGACGGTGTCGCCGACCTTGACCAGTACGTCGACCACGTTGCCCGGCATGCTGGTAGTGACGTGGCCTGGCTCGCTGGCTTGCTTGCGCTTGCTGCCACCTTCGCCGACGAAGGCATTCAGCGGCTCGAACACCACTTCTTCCGGCATGCCGTCGAGGCTCAGGTAGAAGTGACGCTTGCCGTCGCCCTTGACGCCCACACCGGTGATGTCGACACGGTAGGACTCGCCGTGAACGTCGATGATGAACTCGGTCGGTACGCCTTCGCTGGCCGCGGCCGGCGCGCCTGCGCCCGGTGCCGGCAGCAGTTGCTCGGGCTTGAGGGTGCCAGCTTCGCGTTCTTCAAGGAACTTGCGGCCGATGTCCGGGAACATGGCGAAGGTCAGCACGTCTTCTTCCGACTTGGCCAGGGCACCCGCTTCGCTGCGCAGGCGATCCATTTCCGGCTTGAGCAGGTCAGCCGGGCGCACGTCGATGACTTCTTCGCCACCGATCGCCTGACGACGCAGTTTCTCGTTGACGGTACCTGGCGCCTGACCGTAACGGCCCTGCAGGTACAGCTTCACCTCGTTGGTGATGGTCTTGTAGCGCTCGCCGGCCAGTACGTTGAATACCGCCTGGGTGCCGACGATCTGCGAGGTCGGGGTCACCAGCGGCGGGAAGCCGAGGTCTTCACGCACGCGCGGGATTTCCGCGAACACGTCCTGGATGCGATCCAGTGCGCCTTGCTCCTTCAGCTGGTTGGCCAGGTTGGACATCATGCCGCCCGGCACCTGGTTGACCTGCACGCGGGTATCGACGCCGGTGAAGTCGCTCTCGAACTGGTGGTACTTCTTACGCACGGCGTGGAAGTACATGCCGATTTCCTGCAGCAGCTCCAGATCCAGACCGGTGTCGTACTCGGTGCCTTTCAGCGCGGCAACCATCGACTCGGTACCCGGATGGCTGGTGCCCCAGGCCATCGAGGAGATCGCGGTGTCGATGTGGTCGGCGCCATTCTCGATCGCCTTGAGCTGACACATGGCGGCCAGACCGGCGGTGTCGTGCGAGTGGATGAACACCGGCAGGTCGAGTTCGGCTTTCAGTGCCTTGACCAGCTCGCCAGTGGCGAACGGGGTCAGCAGGCCGGCCATGTCCTTGATGGCGATGGAGTCGATGCCCATCGCGGCCATGTCTTTGGCTTGCTGTACGAAGGTTGCAACCGTGTGCACCGGGCTGGTGGTATAGGCGATGGTGCCCTGGGCATGCTTACCGGCAGCCTTGACCGCTTCGATAGCCACCTTGAGGTTACGCACGTCGTTCATGGCATCAAAGATGCGGAACACGTCGATACCGTTCTCGGCCGCCTTGGCAACGAAGGCGCGAACCACGTCGTCGCTGTAGTGACGGTAGCCAAGCAGGTTCTGACCACGCAGCAGCATCTGCAGGCGGGTGTTCGGCAGCGCCTTGCGCAGGGCACGCAGACGCTCCCACGGGTCTTCTTTGAGGAAGCGTACGCAGGCGTCGAAGGTCGCGCCGCCCCAGACTTCCAGCGACCAGTAGCCGACCTGATCCAGCTTGTCGCAGATCGGCAGCATGTCTTCGGTACGCAGACGGGTGGCCAGCAGGGACTGGTGGGCGTCGCGCAGGATGGTGTCGGTTACGGTAATGCGTTTACTCATCTGTCTAATCTCCTGATGAGCTGGAAGCTTGAAGCTGAAAGCTGGAAGTAGTCTGGTGCTGCTTCCAGCTTTAGGCTTCCGGCTTCAAGCTAAATTCATAGTCCGGCGTGGGCGGCAATCGCAGCAGCGATGGCGAGCGCCAGCTCCTCGGGTTTGCGTTTGATCGAGTAGTTCAGCAGCTCGGGGTGGGCTTCCACGAAGCTGGTGTTGAACACGCCGGAGCGGAACTCGGCATTACGCAGGATTTCCTGGTAGTACGGGGTCGTGGTCTTGACCCCCTGCAGGCGCATGTCATCCAGCGCACGCAGACCCCGGTCCATCGCTTCTTCCCAGGTCATCGCCCAGACAATCAGCTTCAGACACATGGAGTCGAAGTTCGGCGGAATGGTGTAACCGGTGTAGATCGCGGTATCGACCCGCACGCCCGGGCCGCCCGGTGCGTAGTAGCGGGTGACCTTGCCGAAGGAGGGGAAGAAGTTGTTCTTCGGGTCCTCGGCGTTGATCCGGAACTGGATGGCAAAGCCCTGATGCTGGACGTCTTCCTGCTTGATCGACAGCGGCAGGCCGGAGGCAATGCGGATCTGTTCGCGGACGATGTCGACGCCGGTGATCTGCTCGGTAATGGTGTGCTCGACCTGAACCCGGGTATTCATTTCCATGAAATACACTTCGTCATCGGCCAGCAGGAACTCGACGGTACCGGCATTCTCGTAACCGACCGCCTGTGCCGCCTTGACCGCCAGATCGCCGATGTAGGCGCGCTGTTCCGGGGTCAGCTGCGGGCTGGGCGCGATCTCGATCAGCTTCTGGTTGCGGCGCTGGATCGAGCAGTCACGCTCGAACAGGTGCACGGTGTTGCCGAAGCTGTCGGCGAGAATCTGCGCTTCGATGTGCTTCGGATTGACGATGCACTTCTCGAGGAAGACTTCTGCGCTGCCGAACGCCTTGGTGGCTTCGGAGATCACCCGCGGGTAAGCCGATTCCAGCTCTTCGCGGTTGTTGCAGCGACGGATACCGCGACCACCACCACCGGATGTTGCCTTGAGCATGACCGGGTAGCCGACGCGCTCTGCTTCGCGCAGGGCCTCGGCCAGATCCGCCAGATTGCCTTCGGTGCCCGGCGTGACCGGTACACCGGCGGCGATCATGCTGCGGCGGGCTTCGGTCTTGTCGCCCATGCGGGTAATGACCTCCGCCGCCGGACCAATGAACTTGATGCCACGCTCGGCGCAGATCTTCGCCAGCTCGGCATTCTCGGACAGAAAACCGTAGCCCGGGTGCAGTGCGTCACAGCCGGTTTCTACCGCAAGGTTAACCAGCTGGCGCGGGTTCAGATAACCCGCCAGCGGGTCGCTGCCGACGTTGTAGGATTCGTCGGCACGTTTGACGTGCAGGGCATAGCGGTCGGGATCGGTATAGACCGCAACCGAGGTGATGCCCATCTCCGCGCAAGCGCGGACGATGCGAACGGCAATCTCGCCCCGGTTGGCAATCAGAATTTTCTTGATCACGTACGCGTTCCTCGTGGTGGTGATCGAGTGGATGCGGTGAACACTTTGCGTGTTGCACCAGCGATGCGTGGTCGCCGGGCAACACATTGCAAAATGTGTCCTGCATACCCTAAGCGGACGCCTCTATTCTGTGAAATGAATAATACTTGGCTTATATATAAGTCATTGCTTATATATACTGCGACCATGCAAAGCAGCTCCGTTCACCAAGGCTAGACCATCATGCGCAAATCTCTGCTGCGAATGACCTTGCGCCAGTTGCAGGTGTTTCGTGCGGTCTGCGAACACCGCTCCTACAGCCGTGCCGCCGAGGCCATGGCGCTGACCCAGCCGGCGGTCAGCCTGCAGATTCGTCAGTTGGAGGAGCAGGTCGGCCTGCCGCTGTTCGAGTATGTCGGGCGCAAGCTCTACCTCACCGAAGCGGCTGACTCGCTGCTGGACACCACCGCGGATATCTTCGCCCGGCTTGAAAGCCTCGATATGAACCTGTCGACGCTGGAGGGCAGTCTGCGCGGGGAGTTGCGGCTCGCTGCGGCCAGTAGCGCGCAGTACATCCTGCCGCACCTGCTGGCGGCCTTCCGCCAGCGCTACCCGCAGGTCACTTTCCGGCTCGATGTCAGCAGCCGTGCGCAGATCATTCAGCGGCTGGCCGACAACCGCGATGACCTGGTCATCATGGGGCTGGTGCCGGCAGACCGGGCGCTGGAGTTCTTTCCTTTCCTCAACAACCCGATTGTTGCCGTGGCGCGGCCGGATCATCCGCTGGCGCGGCAGAGCCAGATTCCGCTGGCTAGACTGGAGGAGGAAATGGTCTTGCAGCGCGAGAGCGGGTCGGGCATTCGCAAGGCCTGCGACGAGTTTCTGCAGCTCAAGCGGGTGCATCTCGGCCAGACCATGCAGCTCGGCTCGACCGAGGCGCTGGTGCAGGGCGCGATTGCCGGGCTGGGCGTGGCGCTGGTGCCGGGTCATGCGGCGGCCGCCTGGATACGAAGGGGAGAACTGGCCTGTCTGAATATCAGCGAGCTGCCGCTCAAGCGCAGCTGGTGCGCGGTGCACTCACGGGGCAAGCGCCTGAGCCCGGTAGCCGAGGCGTTTTTGGCCTTTTTACGCGAGGAGAAGGCGCTGATTCGGCAGTTGGCCGAGCCCTTCGAGCCGCAGCCGCTGGCTCAGTAGAGGCGCTGGGAACGATGGAAGTCGGTCTGCCCGAGCAGTTCCGGGAAGTCGCTGAAGGAGGCTTGCAGCGCCTGGCTTTCGCGATAGTCCTCAATGGCGCGGCGATAGGCCATGCGCTTTTTGTCTTCGTTGCGACGGCGCTCGCGGCGCTGGTCGGCGGCGGAGTTGAAATCACCTGCAAATTCCGGATCAAAGGCCATGTTGGCAGCTCCCGAGTCAGTGGTGTTCTGGCTTCACGAGTTCAGCATGCGGTCGGAGCATGACGCGGTGATGACAGCCGCTGAGGAGCAGAAACATGTTTGAACTGGACCGTCATCTGGCCCAGCAGATCGTTGACCGGGCGATGGCCATCCTGCCCTACAACGTCAACGTGATGGACCGGCAGGGGGTAATCATTGGCAGCGGTGATGCCGAGCGGATCGACAGCCGCCATGAAGGCGCGCAACTGGTGCTGGCCAATCAGCGGGTGGTATCGCTCGACGAGCAGGCCGCAGCCTGTCTGCAAGGCGTCAAACCCGGCATCAACCTGCCGTTGTTGCACGCCGGTCGGCTGGTCGGGGTGCTGGGGATTACCGGTGACCCGGAGCAGGTCAGGCCGTTTGCCGAGCTGCTGCGGATGACTGCCGAGATGCTGGTCGAGCAGACGGTATTGCAGGCCGAGCAGCACTGGCGCGGGCAGCAGCAGGAGGCCTGGCTGGTCAACCTGCTGGAGCGTGGCTACCCGGTCGCCAGTCTGGCGGATGATGCCGAGCGGCTGCGCATGCGCTGGAAGTGGCCGCTGCAGGCGTGCCTGCTGTGTCTGGCCAGCGAAACCGATCACGAGTTGGCGCAGGGTCAGCTGATTAGCCAGATGCGTCTGCGCCATCCCCAGGACATCATCTTGCCGCTGGGCCTGCATGATGTGCTCTGGCTGCGCAGCGGCAAGGCCGAGACGGCCCGCCGCAGCTGGCTTGATCAGGCCGATCAGCGTGGCTGGCCGGTGGGGCGGGTGCTGCTGGCGGAAGCTGTAGAGGCGTTGGGCGATCTGCGTGAGGCAACCGAGGCGCTGATTAACCTGCGAGATTATGTGCAGGAGATGCGCGTCTCCGAGCGTATGGTCAGCCTGGCGGACTATCGGCTGGCGGTGTTGCTGCATCAGCAGCAGGGCAGCTGGACGGTGCAGCAGCTGCTGGCGCCGATCCAGCCCTTGCGCCGGGCTGACGGTAATGGACAACTGATGGCAACCTTGCGCTGCTGGTTACAGCACAACGGGCACACCCAGGCCTGCGCCGAGCAGCTGCGGGTGCACCGCAATACCCTGCGTTATCGGCTGGATCGCATCGCAGAAATTACCGGGCTAGAGCTGGATCGCATGACCGACCGGACGCTGTTGAGTATTGGCTTGGCGTTGTTTCCGGAGTAGCTGAGTGGCGGCTGCCGCGCCGTTCTTGCTATGAGCTGATCGTTCCCACGCTCTGCGTGGGAACGCATGTCAGGACGCTCTGCGTCGGATCTCAGTGCTTGGTATCTGCTTTAGGGTTGTCTGGTTATCCAATTTTCGCCTTTTACGGCGAGCCAAGGGGGGCCGCTTGCCCGGCCCCCCTTAGCGATCCCCCGGGGCACCCGACTACGCGGCCCTTCGGGTTCGCTGCGTTGCTCGGGCTGACGGGGATCGGCAGAACTCGTCGCTGCGCTCCTCAGACATGCTGCCGCTCTTTCTCCCGTCATCCCTGCGCTACTCGCCCGCGTAAACGGGACGAACCCCGGGTGCACACTTCACCATCCAAGTACTGATCGTTCCTACGCTCCCGCGTGGGAGCGCTTTTCAGGACGCTCTGCATCCGGTTTGCTCGGGATGCTCGCTTTGCGCTCCAGGGCCGCTAACCAGAGCGGATCTACCCAGTTTCAGGTTCATTGCTATTGGGCGTGCGAACAAGAATGCGTTGCCAATTCCCGTCTATTGTTGTGCATGGGCATAAGGCTTTTGTCCCCGAGTCCGGGTGACAATGGCTGTTTCTGCGCTGCCCACTGCGGCAAACACAATAAAAAAGGAGTTCAGCATGGGTCTGGTACTGATTCTGGTCGCCCTGATTGCCTTTATCGTTCTGGCGACATCGCGTCTCAAGTTACACCCCTTTCTGGCCTTGCTGGCAGCCGCGCTGCTGGCCGGCTTCGCCTATCAGGTGCCGACCATGGAGATCGTCAAGACGATCACCGGCGGCTTTGGCGGCATCCTCGGTTACATCGGCATTGTCATCGTGCTGGGTACCATCATCGGCGTGATCCTTGAGCGCAGTGGCGCGGCGATCACCATGGCCGAGACCGTGATCAAGCTGCTTGGCGAGCGCTTCCCGACGCTAACCATGTCGATCATCGGCTATCTGGTGTCGATCCCGGTGTTTTGTGACTCGGGCTACGTCATCCTCAACTCGCTGAAAAACGCGCTGGCGGCGCGCATGAAGGTGTCGGTTATCGCCATGAGCGTGGCGCTGGCGACCGGCCTGTATGCTTCCCACACCTTTGTTCCGCCGACCCCCGGTCCGATTGCCGCGGCCGGTAATCTGGGTCTGGAGAACAACCTTGGTCTGGTGATTCTGGTCGGTCTGGTGGTGTCGCTGGTGACGGCCTTTGCCGGCATGTGGTGGGCCAATCGCTTTATCGGCAAGGATATTCCGCTGGAAGACACCGGCCCCCATGTGATGGACGCTGAGGACTACGCGCAGATTCGTGCCAAGTACGGTGTGCTGCCGAGCGCGACCAAGGCTTTTGCGCCGATCTTCCTGCCGATTGGCCTGATCTGTCTGGGTACGCTGGCCAATTTGCCGGCCAAGCCGGTCGGCGAGGGCTTCGTTTACACGCTGTTGGCGTTCCTTGGTCAGCCGGTGGTGGCGCTGGCGGTCGGTCTGGCGCTGGCTTGCACGCTGCTGCGCTCGGACAACAAGCGTCAGGAGTTTCACGACCGAGTCGTCGAGGGCATTCAGGCTGCCGCGCCGATCCTGCTGATCACCGGTGCCGGCGGTGCGTTCGGTGCGATGCTCAAGGTGACGCCGCTGGGTGATTATCTGGGCGCGACCCTGTCGGCGCTCGGCATCGGGCTGTTCATGCCGTTCGTGGTGTCCGCTGCGCTGAAGTCGGCGCAGGGCTCGACGACAGTGGCGCTGGTCACTACCTCGGCACTGGTCGCGCCGCTGCTACCTGAGCTGGGCTTGGACAGCGAGATGGGCCGGGTACTCTGCGTGATGGCTATTGGTGCTGGCGCGATGACCGTGTCCCACGCCAACGACAGCTTCTTCTGGGTGGTCACCCAGTTCAGCCGCATGAGTGTCGGTACGGCTTATCGTGCACAAACCCTCGGCACCCTGATGCAGGGCATCGCCGGGATTATTACCGTCTGGTTGCTGAGTCTGGTACTGCTCTGATGAAAGTCGTGATCGCCCCCGATTCGTTCAAGGAAAGCCTGAGCGCCCGTGCCGTTGCCGAGGCCATTGCGGCGGGTTGGGCGCGGGTATACCCCGATGCGGAACTGCTGCTCTGCCCGATGGCCGACGGCGGTGAGGGCACGGTGGATGCGGTATTGGCCGCGACCGGGGGCGAGCGGCAGCAGACGGAGGTCAGCGGCCCGCTCGGTGATCCGGTAACTGCCACCTGGGGGTTGTTGCCGGGGCAGCGGGCGGTCATCGAAATGGCCGAGGCCAGCGGCCTGCATCTGGTCGAACCGTCTCGTCGCGATGTGCTGGGTGCGAGCAGTTTCGGCACCGGTGAGCTGATCCGCGCGGCGCTGGATGCCGGCGTGCGACGCATCGTACTCGGACTGGGTGGCAGCGCGACCAACGACGGCGGTGCCGGCCTGCTGTGTGCGCTCGGCGTGCGCATGCTCGATGTCGAAGGTCATGACTTGCCGCCGGGTGGCGCCGCGCTGGCACGACTGCGGCACATCGACCTGACCGGGCTGGATACCCGGTTGGCGCAGGTGGAAGTGCTGGTTGCCGCCGACGTAGACAACCCGCTGTGCGGCCCGCGTGGTGCCTCGGCGGTATTTGGCCCCCAGAAGGGCGCGACGTCTGTGCAGGTCGAGCAGCTGGACGCCGCGTTGGCGCATTACGCCGACGTGATGGCGGCGACCCTGGGCGAAGATCTGCGCGATCAGCCGGGTGTCGGTGCTGCGGGCGGTCTTGGCTTTGCGTCCAGAGCGGTGCTCAGGGCGGCATTTCGCCCGGGTATCCAACTGGTTGCTGAGCTGGCTGGCCTGGCTGAAGCGCTGCAGGGCGCGGACCTGGTGATTACCGGCGAGGGACGACTCGACGGCCAGAGCCTGCATGGCAAGACCCCGGTGGGTGTAGCGCGGCTGGCACGGGCGGCAGGTGTGCCGGTTATCGCGCTGGCCGGCAGCCTTGGCGAGGGTTACCAGCGGCTTTACGCCGAGGGTATCGGCGCCGCCTTCAGCCTCGCGCCGGGACCATTCAGTCTGCAGCAGGCAATGGCTGAAGCTGGGCCGCAACTAAGCGCCCGGGCAGCCGATCTGGCGCGGGTCTGGCAGATTGCCGGCAGCGCTGCCCTACGGGGTTAGGCGCACGCTATACTCCCGCGCAGACAGGCGGGAGGAACATGGATGGAGCAGGGCGGCAAGCTGGTCAGTTGGAACGATACCAAGGGCTTTGGCTTTATTCAGCCGGATGACGGCAGTGAGCGGGTGTTTGCCCACATTTCGGTAATGCGTGGCGATGCGCGACCTGAAGCCGGGATGGCAGTACGCTTTGTGGCCGTTGCGGATGAACAGGGTCGGCGTCGGGCAGAGCACATGCGCGGCGAGGGGCTGGCGCTGGACCGTCCGGCGATTCGCCGCAAACCCCGTGAGCAGACAACCAAAGCCCCAGCCAGAGCGACAAACTCCTCCAGAACGGCACACCGCTCATCGTCGCGTCGTCGTCACCGCGTGCATCATCTCGGCGCCAAGCTGGTCATTCTCGCGCTGCTTTGCCTGCTGCCGTTGATCGGCAGCCTGCAGCTGTGGCTGGAACAGGGTCAGCCATGGTGGCTACTGGCTTACGCCGTGGTCAGCGTCGTCAGCTTCGTGCAGTACTGGCTGGACAAGCGCAGCGCTGAGACCGGTCGCTGGCGCACGCCGGAAAACACCCTGCATGTCATCGAGCTGCTGGGCGGCTGGCCCGGTGCGCTGGTGGCCCAGCAGGTCTTCCGTCACAAGACCCGCAAGGTTTCCTTTCAGGTTGTGTTCTGGCTGATTGTCGCCTTGCACCAACTGGTCTGGCTCGACCTGCTGGTGCTCGACGGCAGCCTGCTGGCGCTGTTGCCGTTCGTTCAGCCCTGACGGCTGGCCATCAGGCGGCGATAGCGACGGGTCAGGCGCGCGGTGCGCAACTGCTCGCGCAGCAGCGCCCAACCCGGTGCCACCTGCGGCTTGCTTGGCTGGCCGCGGCTCAGACGGCGCAGCTGAAACTTCACCATCGCCATGTTGGCCAGCGACGCCAGTACCTTGTTGTTCCAGGTGACCGGCCGCAGGCTTGGCGCGGCGTCTTCGCCACGCTGCCAGCGGGCGGGTAGTGCCGGGTCAATCGCCAGCGCGGTGGCAATGCCGACCAACTGAGCGCCACCGTCGAGCACCTGCTCGGCGACCGGCTGGCGCCGAATGCCGCCGGTGACCATGACCGGAACCCGGCTTTCGGTCGCGATATCGCGGACAAATTCGAGGAAATAGGCTTCCCGTTGCAGGGTTCTGCCGTCGCGTGACTGCCCCTGCATGGCGGGTGCCTCGTAGCTGCCACCCGAAAGCTCGATCAGATCCACCGGCAATTGGTTGAGCTGCTCGACCACCCAGCGGGCGTCGTCGACGTCGAAGCCGCCGCGCTGAAAGTCTGCCGAGTTGATCTTTACACCCACACCGAACTCAGGTCCGACGGCGTTACGCACGGCCGTGACGATGTCCAGCAGCAGGCTGGCGCGGTTGGCCAGCGAGCCGCCGCGCCTGTCGTTACGGCGATTGGTCAGCGGCGAAAGGAACTGGCTGAGCAGGTAACCGTGGGCGGCGTGGATCTGCACGCCGTCAAAACCGGCTTGCTGTGCGCGGGTCGCACTGGTGACGAAGCGTTGAATCAGCTCCTGAATATCGCTTTCGGTCAGCTCGCGCGGGGTGGCGAACAGCCGAGAGGCGCTGCCCATGTCCAGCGCGACGGCCGAGGGCGCAACGACCTGCTGGCCGAGGTTGGCCTGCATCTGGCGGCCCGGATGGTTGAGTTGCAGCCAGAACTGGGCGCCACCGCTGCGCCCGGCTTGCGCCCAGCGGCGGAAGGGGGCGAGATCGGACTGGGCATCGAGCACCACGCCGCCAGGGCCGGTCATCGCGCGGGCATCGATCATCACGTTGCCGGACAGCAGCAGCCCGCTGCCGCCTTGGCCCCAAGCGCGATACAAGGTGATCAGTTCTGCTGAGGGCGCCTGGCTGGCATCGGCCATATTCTCTTCCATCGACGCCTTGGCGATACGGTTGCGCAGCTGGCTGCCGTTGGGCAGTTGCAGAGAAGTGAACAGCGACATGGGGGCACTCCGGGTGTTGGATAGTGCACCGATGCTAAGGTTAAAGCTGACTTTAATGTCAACCCTGATGTGGGCTGAGCGAGGTTGCTTCGACCAGTTGCCCGCGGCAACTGGCCGAAGGTGATGATCAGACCAGCACGCCCTGACTGCGCAGGTAGTCGTCGTAGCTGCCGGAGAAGTCGGTCACGCCGGTTTCCGACAGCTCGATGATGCGGGTCGCCAGCGAGCTGACGAACTCCCGGTCGTGGCTGACGAAGATCAGGGTGCCCGGGTAGTTCTCCAGCGCCAGGTTGAGCGCTTCGATCGATTCCATGTCGAGGTGGTTGGTCGGTTCGTCCATCAGCATGACGTTGGACTTGCCGAGGATCAGCTTGCCGAACAGCATGCGGCCCTGCTCGCCACCGGAGATCACCTTCACCGATTTGCCGATCTCGTCGTTCGAGAACAGCATGCGGCCGAGAGTGCCGCGCACCAGCTGTTCGCCGCCCTGGGTCCACTGGGCCATCCACTCGAACAGGGTGCAGTCGTCCTTGAAGTCGTCGGCGTGATCCTGCGCGAAATAGCCGATGTCGGCGCTTTCGGCCCATTTCACTTCACCGGCCATCGGCGCCATTTCACCGACCATGGTGCGCAGCAGGGTGGTCTTGCCGATACCGTTGGGGCCGATGATGGCAACCCGCTCGCCGGCCTCGATCTGCAGGTTCAGGCCCTTGAACAGCGTTTCGCCGTCGAAGCCCTGGCTGACGTTCTGCAGGGTCACCGCCTGACGGTGCAGCTTCTTGAACTGCTCGAAGCGGATGAACGGGCTGACGCGGCTGGAGGGCTTGACCTCTTCCAGCTGGATCTTGTCGATCTGCTTGGCGCGGCTGGTCGCCTGCTTGGCCTTGGAGGCGTTGGCCGAGAAGCGGCTGACGAAGGTCTGCAGCTCGGCAATCTGGGCTTTCTTCTTGGCGTTGTCGGACAGCAGACGCTCGCGTGCCTGGGTGGCGGCGGTCATGTACTCATCGTAGTTACCGGGGAACAGACGCAGCTCACCGTAATCCAGGTCGGCCATGTGGGTGCAGACCGAGTTCAGGAAGTGACGGTCGTGGGAGATGATGATCATGGTGCTGGTGCGCGCCTTGAGTACGTCTTCCAGCCAGCGGATGGTGTTGATATCCAGGTGGTTGGTCGGTTCGTCCAGCAGCAGTACGTCCGGATCAGAGAACAGCGCCTGTGCCAGCAGCACGCGCAACTTCCAGCCGGGAGCGACTTCGCTCATCGGGCCGAAGTGCTGTTCCAGCGGAATGCCCAGACCGAGCAGCAGTTCGCCGGCGCGGGATTCGGCAGTGTAGCCGTCCATTTCCGCGAATTCGCCTTCCAGTTCGCCGACCTTCATCCCGTCTTCTTCACTCATCTCCGGCAGCGAGTAGATGCGGTCGCGCTCGGCCTTGACCTTCCACAGCTCCTCGTGACCCATGATCACGGTGTCGATCACGCTGAACTCTTCATAGGCGAACTGGTTCTGGCGCAGCTTACCCAGACGCACGTTCTGCTCCAGCATGACCTGGCCGCCGGACGGCTCCAGCTCGCCGCCGAGGATCTTCATGAAGGTGGATTTACCACAGCCGTTGGCGCCGATCAGACCGTAGCGGTTGCCGTTGCCGAATTTGACGGAGACGTTTTCGAACAGCGGCTTGGGGCCAAACTGCATGGTGATGTTGGCGGTGGAGATCACGGAAGAATCCTGCCTGAGCTAAGGGAATACGGGAGTGCGCGCAGCTGAGTACGGCGCAAAGCCGCGCATTGTAGCGGTTGCGTGGCGCGGACGACAGCGCTGCGCCGACCGAAGGTCGTTTGCCTTGATGGGGATGAATGCAGTATTTTTGCACATGCAAACAATTATCGTTTGTAACGAGGTGCCCAGTGCAGCAATCCCCACCCCACATTTTGGCGATTGAGGACGACCCGGTTCTTGGTTGCCACTTGAAAACCTCGCTGGAGAAGGGCGGCTTCGCCATCACCCTGGCTGCCGATGGCGAGAGCGGCCTGTGTTTCGCCGAGCAGTCGGCCTATGATCTGATCCTGCTGGACGTGATGCTGCCCGGCATAGACGGCCTGGAGCTGCTCAGGCGGCTGCGCCGCCAGCGCGCGACGCCGGTTTTGATGATGTCGGCCCAGGGCGATGAGGGGCACCGGATCGCTGGGTTTGACTGCGGCGCCGACGACTACCTGCCCAAACCGTTCAGTACCCGCGAGCTGCAGGTGCGCATCGCTGCGATCCTGCGCCGGGTGGCCTATGAGCGCGAGCGCGATTTCAGCGCGCCGGCGGCGGCCAACGGCGAGCTGCTGGTGTTTGATGAGCCAGCCATGCGGGTGCGCTGCGGCGGCCGTTGGCTGAGTGTCACGCCGACCGAGTTTCGCTTACTGCAGGTGCTCTACGAGCAGCTGGGTGAGGTGCTGACCAAGGCGTTTCTCTATCAGCAGGTGCTGCGCCGGGGCTACGCTCGACATGACCGGGTGCTGGACATGCATGTCAGCAATGTGCGGCGCAAGCTGATTCAGGCCGAGGTGCATTGCCTGCGGCTGGAGTCGGTCTGGGGGCAGGGCTATCTGCTCAGCTGGCAGGACGGCTGATGCCGGGGCCACGCTCGCTGTTCTGGCCTCTGGTGATAGTGGTGGCCGGGTTCTGCCTCAGTCTGATTGGCGCGACGCACTATCTGAGTGGGCGGATCGACCGCTACGTCTCCTTCCTGCCTGATCGGGCGCTGGACAACCTGCAGGCGTACGCCGCTGAAGCAGCGTATGCGCTGGAGCAGGGGCCAGAAGCGCTGGCGCGCTGGCGCCAGCAGCGTGCCGGGCTGTCACCTGAGCTGCTGGTGCTGGTCGACGAGGACCGAAGGCCGCTCTCCGGGCAGGTGCTGAGCGACCCGCAGCGACACATGCTCGGCTTTGTCCGCGATTACGACGGGCTGATGAGTCGCCGCGGCGACGGCCGGCCTACCATTCGCGTACCACTGCCGGATCAGCCGTACTACCTGGTGCTGCGACTGCCGCAGGCGCTGTCGCCCTGGGGGCAGCGTGCTCTTCTGAACGTGCTGCTGCTGTATGTGGTGCCAGGGCTGCTCGCGGTGCTGTTCTGCGTACTGCTCTATTGGCTGCTGATTTCACCGCTTGAGCGGTTGCGTCGACAGGCCAATGCCATGCGCGCCGACCCGCTGCAAACCCTGCTGCCGGATTCGCTGGCCCGGCGCCGCGATGAACTCGGTGAGTTGGGGCGTTCACTGGAGTTTCTGACCGTGCGACTGCGCCAGTCGATTGCCCAGCAGCGTCAGCTGATGCGGGATCTGTCCCACGAGTTGCGCACACCCCTGAGTCGGCTGGGCGTGGCCGCCGAGTCCGCGCTGCCTTTGCCCGAGCTGCGCGAGCGGCTGGAGCGCGAGACCTGCAACATGCGCCAACTGGTCGACAGCACGCTGGAGCTGGCCTGGCTGGACAGCGTGCCGGGTGGTTTCGAGTGCGAGGCGGTTGACGTCAACGCGCTGTGGGATGTGCTGCGTGAGGATGCGCTGTTCGAGTCCGGCTGGGACGCCGAACGGATTGTCAGCGCTCTGCCCGCGGTCTGCCGGGTCTATGGCAATCTGAACGCGCTGGCGCAGGCACTGGAGAACGTGTTGCGTAATGCCATTCGGCACTCGCCGTTGCAGGGGCGGGTGCGCTTGAGCGCAGAACGGGTCAACGATTGCTGGACCCTGTGCCTGGCTGATCAGGGGCCGGGGGTGGCTGAAGCTGACCTGCAAGTGATCTTTCGCCCCTTTGCCCGACTCAACAAGGCCCGGCCGGATGGCGACGGTTTTGGTCTTGGGCTGGCCATTGCCCAGCGCCAGGTCAAATTGCAGCAGGGGCATATCTGGGCGGAAAACGGCCAACCCGGGCTGCGAATCTGCATGCAGCTGCCAGCTGTATAGTTTGTAAATGCGCTTTACTCTCAAATAGGAATGATTAGCATTTGTTGCAAGCCGAGCATCGCAGCCCTCTGAAACGGGATGCGCAGCGGGGAGCCGCTCGGTGGATGTCTGCTGAATTCTGTCATAGGGGAGTGAAGTGCATGGGGACGTTCAAACGCCAGCAATTGGCCTTGGCGGTGGCAACTGCCGCGTTGGGTCTGTCGGTTAATGCGATAGCCCAGGAGACGACGAGCGAAGAGCTGGTCGAGCTGCTACCAATCACCGTGGTGACCGCCGCGGGTTACGAGCAGAACATCGCCGATGCACCTGCCAGTATCTCGGTGATTACCCGCGAGCAGCTGGAGAAGCAGTCCTACTCCGACGTGACCGATGCCGTGCGCAACGTCCCCGGTGTGTTTGTCACCGGCGGCGGCAATATGCAGGACATCAGCATTCGCGGCATGGCAGACACCTACACCCTGTATCTGGTCGACGGTCGCCCCATCTCAGCCGGCCGTATGGTCAACACCAACGGCGCTGACGGTGGCAAGCAGATCGGCTTGCCGCCGATCTCGATGATCGAACGCATCGAGGTCATTCGTGGGCCGATGTCGTCGCTTTACGGCTCGGAGGCCATGGGCGGGGTGATCAACATCATCACCCGCCGTGGTGGCGACGAATGGGCCGGTAGCATTTCGACCGAGTACACCGGTGCCATGAATGACGTAAGCAGCGACGCCCAGCAGGCCGACTTCTATCTGGCCGGGCCGCTTATCAAGGGCCTGCTCGGTGCGCAGTTTACCGGCACCTACGTCGGCACCGACGAAAGCGACTACATCGGCGGCGGTGATGCGGCTGCGAGTATGCCGGAGAGCACCCGCAAACAGGGCGGCGCCGAGTTTTACCTGACGCCCGACGAGCACAATCGCTTCAGCCTCGGCTACACCGCGTCGGAGCTTAAATACACCCATACCCCGGGCAAGAGCATTGCGGCTGACGCTGATCTGTCGACGTACCGCTACGAAAAGGATGTGTATGTCCTCAGCCACGATGGTAACTACGGTGATCTGATCATCAACAGCTTCCTGCAGCACGACGTGTCGGACAAGCCGGGCACCGGCAGCACCAAGCAGGAAGAGGTCAGCCTGTTGAATACCCAGGCCAGCTACTTCTGGGGTGACCACGTGGTGACCTTCGGCGGGCAGTACAAGCAGGAAGAGTTTGTCGACGAAACCAACGGCCTGTTGACGTCCAACATTCCGGGCGCGGTGAAAAGTGTCGACCGCTGGATTGCGGCGCTGTACACCGAGGTTGATTGGGCGGTGACCGACGACCTGTCGGTGACCACCGGTCTGCGCTACAACGATGACGAGCTGTTTGGTGGCGAACTGTCGCCGCGGCTGTATGGCGTCTACCGGCTGACTCCGGAGTGGGTGATCAAGGGCGGGGTGTCTACCGGTTACCGTCAGCCGACCCTGTCTGATGCAACCGAGGGCTTTGGTCGTGGCACCGGTGGTGGCGGCTCGCCAGCGCCGCATCCGCGCGCGCTGATCATCGGCAACCCCGAGCTGAAGCCGGAAACCAGCACCAACTACGAGATCGGTTATGTCTACGACAACGCCGAGTTGGGTCTGAATACCAGCGCGATGCTGTTCCACACCCAGTACAAGGACAAGATTGCCGAGGACCGCCTGTGCGAAAGCCCCAACGGTGATCGCAACGATCCGGCGACCTGGGCCTGTTCGTTCGGTGGCAACAACTATTTCTTCCTCAGCACCCGCCAGAACATTTCCGAAGCCATCATGCAGGGCGTCGAGCTGACGTTTGACTACCGCTTCCAGCCGAACTGGAACTTCTCCAGCAGCTACACCTTTACCCGTTCGGAGCAGAAGTCCGGCGAGTTCAAGGGTGATCCGCTCAACCAGCAGCCGCGCCACATGCTCAACGGCATGCTGGAGTGGGATGTCAATCCGCGCCTGAACGCGTGGCTGCAGGGCAACTACCGCAGCGAGACTTCGGACTACATGGGCCGCACGACTATGTCCGAGGGTACCCCCGGTTATGGTTTTGTCGACATTGGTGCGGGCTATCGCTTGACCGACAACGTCAACGTCAAGGCCGGTCTTTACAACGTCGCCAACAAGGAAGTGACCAACGACAGTTACGGCGTAGTGCTCGACGGCCGTCGTTTGACGGTGGGTATGACGGTCGATTTCTGAGCTGACGCGCAATCTGTTTGGCAGTCCGCCCGCTGAGCCTGGTCAGCGGGCGGACTGCGTTCTGTCTCTGGGCATGCACCCTGTTGGAGAGTGTTGGATGAGTAAGCTGGTTTCTCGCGGCGGCGCTGTCTGGTCGAATGCCCTGGCCCGCATCCTGTTCGCGGTGCTGGGTGGTTATGTGTTCACCTATAGCGTGACCGCGGCGCTGGCACGTCTGCTGCCGCTGGCGCGGATTGATGCGGCGATCAGCGCGACGTTGCTGTCGTTCGCGGTCTACACCGTGTTTGTCTTGTGGGTGTTTGCCCGCCCGCTTCGTCAGGCCCTGTGGGCGCTGCCAGTAACGCTGGCATTGCTGCTGATCGGCTTTGGCCCGCACTGGTTGGGAGGGGCGCAGGGATGAGTCGCCAACCATCGTTGACCCAATCAATGTCGGGTCTGCACACCTGGGCTGGCCTGGTGCTCGGCTGGTTGCTGTTTGCAATCTTTCTCACCGGTACGCTGGCGGTGTTTGACCGGGAGCTGAACTGGTGGATGCAACCTGAGCTGCAGGATCGTCAGGTGGATCAGGTCAGTGCGGTGCAGGTTGCCCAGCGCTGGCTGGAAGCGAATCATCCCGGCGCAAGTGCCTGGAATATTGGTCTGCCGACGGCGCGGGACCCATTGCTCAGCGTGTCGGCTGGTCAGCAGCGACGCGGTCAACGCATATTGATTGACGCCCAAAGCGGTGAGCAGCTGGAGCCACGCGAGACGGCGGGTGGCAGCTTCTTTTTCCACTTTCATTACACCCTGCACATGCCGCGCTTTCTCGGCATCTGGGTAGTCGGCTTTGCCGCGATGGCGATGCTGGTGGCGATCATCAGCGGCATCATCATCCACAAGAAGATCTTCAAGGACTTCTTCACCTTTCGCCCGGACAAGGGGCAGCGCAGCTGGCTGGATGCTCACAACGCCAGCGCCGTGCTGCTGTTGCCGTTCCACTTGATGATTACTTATACCGGGCTGGTGATCTTTTTTCTGATCTACATGCCAGCGGCTACCGATGCGCTGTACGGCGATGACCGCGATGCGTTGTTTCGTGAACTGCGCCCCGGCGCCCAGCAGCAACAGGGCGCGGCGCGCGGGGGTGAGGGAGGTCGGGCCCAAGGGCAGGCTCAGGCACCGAGCGCAGCGATGCTGCCGCTGGAACAGTTCATTGCCCGCGGCGAAGCCCATTACGGGGCGGGCATGCTGTCGTCGCTGTCGATCAGTCAACCGGGCCGCGTCGATGCCCGGGTCGAGGTGCGTCCGCTGCTCGGTAGCCGACTTGAGCTGACCAAAGGCGAGGCGCTGACCTTCAACGCGGTCAGCGGAGAACTGCTGCGTGCGCCAGAGCCCACCCGTGCCAGTCTGCTGGTACAGAAGGTGATGGCGGGGCTGCACTTTGCCCAGTTTGGTGGTTACCCGATGCGTTGGCTGTATTTCATCTGCGGGCTGATCAGCAGCGCCATGATCGCCAGCGGACTGGTGCTCTACACCATCAAGCGGCGTCGGCAGACGGCGTCTCAGGGCGTCTGGCTGCGCCAGGTGGAATGGCTGAATCTGTCCGTGGTGGGTGGCCTGATGCTGGCGTGCGGCGCTCTGTTGTGGGCCAACCGGTTGCTGCCCGTCGGGCTTGCCGAGCGCGAGGGCTGGGAGCTGCGGGTATTCTTCGGCGCCTGGCTGCTGGCGCTGCTGCACGCACGTGTGCGTTCGCCTCTGCGCGGCTGGGTGGAGCAACTGACAGCGGGTGCGGCGTTGCTGCTGGCTCTGCCATTGCTGGATCTGCAGACCGCGAGTGCGCTGCCTGACGGCATCCGGGCCGGGGTCGATCTGGCGGCAGCGGGACTGGGCGCGTTACTGGCGCTGGCGGCGTGGAAGGTGGCGATGCGGCCGGCCGCGCTGACCCGGGCCGGGCGGCGAGCGCCCGCTGGCGCGGAGGTGCAGTCATGACCGGGAGTCTGTTGTGCCTGGTGTTTAGCGCCTGCTATGCGGGAATGCTGGCGCTGTGCTTGGGAATGGAGCGGCACTGGAAACAGCTGGCGGCTGGCGCACCGGCGACCTGGCGGCGTCTGTGTCGGCCGCTGGGGCTGCTATTGCTGGTCGTCGCGCTGCTGCTGAGCGCGCAGATCTGGCCGGCCGGCATGGCGTTGGTCGGCTGGCTGGGCACGCTGTCGCTGGGTGGGCTTTGTTTGCTCCTGCTGTTGCCCTACGCGCCGCGGCTGGCGCTGTGGCTGCCTCTGCTGGGCGTGCTGCTGGCGCCGCTACTGATCCCGGGCTGAGCTCAGCTCGGACGCTGCATGCGAAACAGCGCCTCCGGCTCGACACGGAAGTAATCCGCCGGGCCGCCGCCGCGCAGAATTGGCTCTGCGGCGGCGGTCTGGTAAACGCCGTCGACCAGCAGGCGCCGGTCGATATGCACGGCAATCACTTCGCCGAGTACCAGCCAGGTATTCACTGCCGCACCAGCCGCTGTCTGTAGCTGCACGATCTGGGTCTTGCGGCACTCGAACGACACCGGGCTTTGCGCTACCCGCGGCACGTCGATCAGCCGTGATGGCAACGGGGTCAGGCCGGCAAGGGCAAACTCGTCGACCTCGGGTGCAACGGCCGCGCAGCTTTGGTTCATCGCTTCGGCTAACGGCAGGGTAGCGAGGTTCCAGACGAACTCGCCGGTCTGCTCGATGTTGCTCAGGCTGTCCTTGTGGCCAATGCTGGCGAACCCGATGATCGGCGGTATGTAATTGAATGCATTGAAAAAACTGTAGGGAGCGAGGTTCAGGATACCGTCGCTGCTGCGGCTGCTGATCCAGCCGATCGGGCGGGGGCCAACGATGGAATTGAACGGGTCATGGGCCAGCCCGTGGCCCTGCGCGGGTTCGTAGTAGTAGCTGTTGTCCTGCATGTTGCCCCCATCCGGTTATCTGATTGGTTGCCTGCCATTGCAGCGCGCCGTCGCGGCGTGCGCAAGGGGCGGGAATGGCTTAGTAGCGCTCCAGCCAGTGGGCGTAGGGTGCGGGCATAACCCAGGAAGGGCGCTCGACTTTCAGTTCGCGGGCCGCATGGTAGGCCCAGTGCGGGTTGGCCAGATGCGCCTTGCCGACCATCACCAGATCCAGCTGACCATCCTGTACTGCCTTCTCGGCGATGTGCGGCTCACCAAAACCCCAGGCGGAGGAGACCGGCACACCGGCTTCATCACGTACGCGCTTGGCAATCGGGCCCATGAACGCCGGTGCCCATGGAATCTGCGCGGTCGGGGTGTTGAAGCCCATGCTGACGCTCATCATATCCATGCCACCGGCTTTGAACTGGCGAGTCAGCTCAATCGCGTCGGTCATGGTCTGTTCGTCGTTGCCGTCGAATTCGATGACGCCAAAGCGAATGGTCAGCGGCAGGTGTTCCGGCCAGACTTCACGCACTGCAGCCAGCGTTTCGCGCAGAAAACGACCACGGTTGTCGGCATTGCCACCGTAGGCATCGGTGCGCTGGTTGGCGTGGGGTGAGAAGAAGCTCTGGGCCAGATAGCCGTGAGCAAAGTGCAGTTCCAGCCATTCAAAACCGACCGCCAGGGCGCGGCGAGCGGCGGCCACAAAGTCAGCCTTGACCCGCTCGATGTCCTGCAGGGTCATGGCCTCGGGGACTTTCGGCAGATGAGCGCCGAAGGGGATAGCGGATGGGGCGATGGTCTGCCAGCCGTTGGCTGCTTCATTGGGAATATGGTCGTCGCCTTCCCACGGACGGTTGGCGCTGGCCTTGCGGCCGGCGTGGGCGATCTGGATGCCGGGCACGGCACCATTGGCCTTGATGCCGCGAACAACCGGGATGAAGGCCTCGGCCAGTTGGTCATTCCAGATACCGGCGCAGCCGGGGGTGATGCGGCCTTCCGGGGAGACGGCGGTCGCCTCGACGATTACCAGACCGGCGCCGCCGCGGGCCTGACTGGTGTAGTTGGCGACATGCCACTCGTTGATCAGGCCGTCGGTGGCGGAGTATTGGCACATCGGCGGCACCGCGATGCGGTTACGCAGCGTGATGTCCTTGAGGGTGAACGGTTGGAACAGGGCTGACATGAATGATCTCCAGCAGCGTTGGGGTGAATGGTTTATTTCAGTTGTTCGATAATATTGGAACTATAGATCAGAAGTAAACCTCTGTGTATCATCGGGCGCCATGAGACCCTTCAAGCACCCCCCTGCCAGCGACCTGATCCTCGAACGTGTTCTGTACGCGCTGAGCGATCCGGTGCGGCTGGAGATCGTGCAGCGTCTGGCGCACGTTGCCGAAGCAAGTTGCGGTGAACTGGACGGTGGTCGGCCGAAGTCGAGCATGTCGCACCATTTCCGGGTGCTGCGCGATGCCGGTCTGGTGATGACCAAGAGTGTCGGCACTACCCATATGAACTCGCTGCGCCGGGCTGATCTGGATGACCGCTTCCCCGGGCTGCTGGATGCGATTCTGGCGCAGCGCGTTTAGCGGCCTTTACCTCGTCGTTGTCTGCGACTATCGTTGGCATGTAGTGGCATGGAGCCACAATTCGGGAGCCAAGGATGCCTCGTCGCCAGACACTTTCCCCCCCTTGAGCAGGTGCTGCTGACCCGGCGTGTGGTGCCGTGGTGGCTTTATCTGTTGCTGGCTGCGATCTGCTGGCTGGGGCTGTACCTCATTGCGCAGTGGGTTATCCCATCCAGTCAGGCTGGAGATGATGCCGCTACATTGCTGCACAGCTTTGCCTTGGTTGGCCAGGTGCTGGTGCCGCTAGCCCTGCTGTGCGGCGGGATTGCTGATCTGTTCAACCGGGTTTCCCGCCGGCGCCGACTGGACCGGCTGCAGCGCGAGCAGGTATCTGAACGCCTGCTGGAGGAACTGAGCTGGCAGGAAGTGCGTGATTTGATCGAGCTGGCGCTGGCGGACGAAGGCTATGTTCCGGGAGCGGGGCAGGTGTCGGGTACCGACAGGCTGTTGCTGCGAGAAGGCAAGCGAACGCTGCTGGTGATTGAATACTGGCGCCGTTCGCAGCTGGAACCCGGGATGATGCAGCACGCGTTCGAGCGCGCTGAAGCGCTGGATGCCGATGACCTGATTCTGGTTTGCAGTGGCAGCATCAGCGGTGCGCTGCGCACCAATGCCCGGCGTAATGCCATTCGTCTGATTGATCGCGGGCACCTGCAGCAATGGCTGCAAACTAATGCCAGATCGGCCAGCGCGCTCAACTGAGTACTGCCACCGCCTTGATCTGTGCCCACAGCTGCTGACCGACAGTCAGGCCCAACTGATCGGCCGAGTAGCGGGTTACCCGCGCCAGCAGTGGCTGACCCTGTACATCCAGCTGAACCAGCATCTGCGCTGCGCCGTCCGCCGGCTCAATGGCGCTGATCCGCGCCGGCAGCAGGTTCAGCATGCTGCTGTGTTGCGGCCGCTCAAGTGCCAGACTCACATCTCGAGCCTGAATTGCCACCCGAACCTGCGTACCTTGTGCCAGCGCGTGGTGGACGATCTGCAGCTGCTCAGCGTCGGCCAGCTGCAGGCTGAGCAACTGGTAATCCGGCTGGTAGTTGCTGACCACCCCTTCGAGCACCACGCGGGCATCATCACTGCGGGCCAGTGGCAGGTCGAGGCGCGGTAACAGCGCCTGCAGCGGGCCGCTGGCCTGCAGCCGACCGCTATCAAGTAGCACCAGGTGATCGGCCAGTCGGGCGACCTCGTCCGGTGAGTGGCTGACGTACAACAGCGGAATCTCCAACTCACCGTGCAGGCGCTCCAGATAGGGCAGGATCTCGGCCTTGCGCTGGGGGTCGAGTGCGGTCAGCGGCTCGTCCATCAGTAACACGCGTGGATTGCCGAGCAGGGCGCGGGCGATACCGACGCGCTGGCGCTCACCGCCGGACAGACTGGCGGTATCACGTTTGAGCAGGTGGCCGATGCCCAATAATTCGACGATCTGCCCGAGCTGCGTTGCATCCGCCGGAGCGCGGCTGCGGCGTCGGCCGTAGTCCAGGTTGCCCTGCACATCGAGGTGGGCAAACAGGCTGGCTTCCTGAAACACATAACCGAGGGCGCGCTGGTGTGGCGCCAGCCAGATGCCACGCTGGCTGTCCTGCCAACAACTGTCGTTGACCTCAATCAGCGCCTGCGCCGCGCGTTCCAGCCCGGCGATGCAGCGCAGCAGCGTCGTCTTGCCGGAGCCGGACGGGCCGACGATGGCGCTGACGCCGCGGGCGGGTAGCGTCAGATCCAGATCAAGGGTGAAATTCGCCAGTTGCTGTTTGAGCTGAACGCGGATCATGGGCGGGCTCCGGGCATGACGCGCAGCTGCCCGCGTCGGTTGAGCAGCAACAGGATCAGGAATGAGCACACCAGCACTCCGCCCGCCAGCCAATGGGCGTTGGCGTACTCCATGGCTTCAACGTGGTTGAAGATCTGCACGGAAACCACGCGGGTGCGCTCGGGAATGTTGCCGCCGATCATCAGCACCACGCCGAACTCGCCAAGCGTATGGGCAAAACCCAGCACGCTGGCGGTGATGATACCGGGGCGGGCCAGCGGCAGGGCGACGGTAAAGAAGCGATCCAGCGGGCTGGCGCCGAGGGTGGCGGCGACCTCAAGCGGACGCTTGCCAATGGCCTCGAAGGCGTTCTGGATCGGCTGCACGACAAAGGGCATGGAGTAGCACACCGAGCCGATTACCAGGCCACTGAAACTGAAGGCCAGGGTACCGAGCCCGAGCTGCTGGGTCAGTGCGCCAATCGGACCGTTCGGCCCCATGGCGACCAGCAGATAGAAGCCGATCACGGTCGGTGGCAGCACCAGCGGTAAGGCAACTACGGCGCTGATTGGCCCCTTCAGGCGCGAACGGGTGTGTGCCAGCCACCAGGCCAGCGGGGTGCCGAGCAGCAGCAACAGCGCGGTGGTCAGTGATGCCAGCTTGAGCGTCAGCCAGATCGCGGCGAGGTCGGCACTGTCCAGCGGCAGACTCATGTTCAGTGCCCGTAGCCGTAACTGCGGATGATTGCGGCGGCGCGTTCGCCCTTGAGGTAGCTCAGCAGTGCTGCCGCTGCCGGGTTGTCGGCGCCCTTGTCGAGCAGCACGGCGTCCTGATGGATTGGCTCATACAGCCCGGCCGGTAGCTGCCACGCCGAGCCGGTGGTGATCTCACCGTTGCGGTACACCTGTGAGAGCGCAACGAAGCCAAGCTCGGCATTGCCACTGGCGACAAACTGATAGGTCTGGCCGATGCTTTGGCCCTCGACCAGCTTGCCTGCCAGCGCCGCGCTCAATCCCAGCTGCTGCATCACCTGCGTGGCGGCCAGCCCGTAGGGCGCGGTTTTCGGGTTGGCGATCGCCAGATGCTGAAAGTTGCCGCTGCGCAGCAGTTGCTCGCCATCGCTGATCAGGTTGGCGTCAGCCGACCACAGCGCCAGTGCGCCGCTGGCATAGGTGAAGCGCGAACCGCTCACCGCGAGCTTGTCCTGCTCGATACGCGCCGGAGTCGCAGCGTCGGCAGCGAGGAAAACCTCAAACGGCGCGCCGTGGCTGATTTGGGCGTACAGTTGGCCGGTCGAGCCGAAAGCGGCGACGACGCGATGGCCGGTGTCCTGCTCGAATGCCTGGGCAATGTCCTGCATCGGAGCGGTAAAGTTGGCCGCGACCGCGACCTGCACCTCGTCGGCCAGTGCCAGCGGGTTGAAGCTCAGGCAGGTAAGGGTGGTGATGAGCAGCGGCAGACGCATGGGTTCTCCTTGGCAGCGGGCGGCGAATGACCGTTATATTATTCGTTATATAGCGCTTGGCAACGGGTTGTGTGTAATGAAACTTGAAGGACAGTTCTGGTTTTCCCATCAGGGGCGGCCGCTGGCGGGGCAGGATCGCATCGAGCTGCTGGTCTGCATCAGCGAAACCGGCTCGATCAGCAAGGCGGCCAGCGCGGCGGGCATGAGCTACAAGACGGCGTGGGATGCGGTCGATGCGATGAACAAGGCGTCGGGTAGCCCGCTGGTGGAGCGCTCGGTTGGCGGACGCGGCGGCGGTGGCACGCGGCTGACCGCGGCTGGCGAACAGCTGGTCGCGGCGTTTCGGCGTTATCAGCAGGAGCACGCGGCCTTTCTGCAACGGCTCAGCGAAGACGACAGCCTTGATCCCTATCTGCAGGTGATGAATCGCCTGCGGCTACGCACCAGTGCACGTAATCAGCTGTTCGCTCGAGTGAGCGCGTTGCACACGCAAGGGCTGAACGAGCGCGTAGAGCTGACCCTCGAAGGCGGTCAGACGCTGACAGCAGTTATTACCCGTAGCAGCAGCGAACGGCTTGGATTGTGCGCGGGGGCGGAGGTATTTGCGCTGATCAAGGCGCCCTGGGTGAAGCTGGCGGTTGACGGGGCAGCGGACAACCAGCTGTCCGGTAGGGTGCTGGCCCGGGAGCAGGCTGATGGCCAACTGGCGCTGGAAGTTGAGCTGGTGGGTGGGACGTCGCTGGTGGCAACACTGGCAGATGACCCCGCAGTACCTGCGGTCGGTGATTCAGTCCGGCTGTGGATCGATCCTGAGCAGATCATTCTTTGCGCACTATAGTGCCTGTAGTTACCTTCAAGGCCGGATCAGGAGTTCACCGATGGCTGCACCCGAGCAGGGCAAGAGCGAATTGAACAAGTCAGCAGCGCCTGCTGCCAGCGGGCATCACTTCCGCTTTTTGCGGCCGAACATGCATCTGGATTCGGTGTTTGGTGACGGCTGGTTTGCCTTGCGCGCCGAAGCCTTTGCCCGCTTTTTTGGCACGCCGGTGTTTTTGATCGCGCAGACGCTGATCGTTGCTCTGTGGATCACCATCAATGTAACCGACCTGGTCAGCTTCGACCGCTACCCGTTCATCTTGCTGAATCTGGCATTCAGTCTGCAGGCGGCCTACGCCGCGCCGCTGATTCTGCTGGCGCAAACCCGTCAGGCCGACCGCGACAAGGCCTCGGCGCAGGCCGATGCGCTGCATCGTGAGGCGCTGGCGCAGGCGAGTGAACAGCGTGCTGCCCATGCGGCGGAGCAGACCGAGCAGCTGCTGTTGCTGATGGAGCAGAACACCCGTCTGACCGAGACGGTGCACCAGCTCAGTCAGCGCATCGAAGCGTTGACCAGTGAGATTCACCGCGGCGTCTGTGAGCGTCCTGCTCAGCCCTGACGGCGCGGCAAGCGCAGCACCAGCAGCCCGAGCAGCAGCCCCCAGAAGGCGCTGCCGATACCCCATAGTGCCAACCCCGAAGCGGTCACCAGGAAGGTCAGAAAGGCCGCCTCGCGCTGTTGATCGTCGTGCAGTGCGGTGGCCAGCGCGTTACCGATGGTGCCAAGCAGCGCCAGGCCGGCAATCGCCATGACCAGCGCCTGCGGGAAGGCGGCGAACAGGCTGGCGACCGTCGCGCCGAACAGGCCGGTCAGCAGGTAGAAAAAGCCGCCCCAGGCACTGGCGCGAAAGCGCTGGGCTGGGTCCGGGTCGGCATCTTTACCGGCGCAGATTGCAGCGCTGATCGCCGCCAGGTTGAAGGTGTAACCGCCAAAGGGTGCCAGCAGCAGGCCGGTGATGCCGGTGGTGGTCATCAGTGGCGAGGCGGGCAGCTGATAGCCATTGGCGCGCAGCACGGCCATGCCGGGCACGTTCTGTGAAGCCATGGTGACGATAAACAGCGGAATGCCGACCCCGAGCAGGGCCGGAATCGACAGTGCGGGGGTTGTCCAGACCGGCTGAGCCAGTGACCACTCGAGCTGCTCCAGATGCAGTTGGCCGGCGAAGGCGGCCACCATGACACCAACCAGCAGGGTGACTGGAATCACGTAGCGCGGAAACACCAGCTTGCCAGCCAGATAGCAGGCCAGCATCAGACCGACCAGCAGGGTTTGCTCTTGCAATGCACCGAACAGGTTGAGTCCAAACGGCAGCAGCACGCCCGCCAGCATGGCCCCCGCGAGTGAGGCCGGCACCAGGCGCATGATGCGGTCGAACCAGCCGAGCAGCCCGCACAGGGTGATCAGCGCGGCATTGAACAGAAACACCCCGATCGCCTCGTTCAGACTGAAACCGGGCAGCCCCGTTGCCAGCAGTGCGCCGCCGGGGGTACTCCAGGCAATCAGCACCGGCGCGCGAAAGCGCAGTGACAGGCCAATGCTGGTGATAGCCATGCCGATGCCCAGCGCCCACAGCCATGAACTGATCTGCGCCGGCGAGGCGCCAGCTGCTTCGGCGGCCTGAAAGATGATGACTGCGGAGCTGGTGTAGCCCACCAGCACGGCAATAAAGCCGGCAGCGATGTGCGATGGGTTAAACCAGGCCTTGAGCATCGGACTCTCCTCGTTAGACGGTCGTGCGTTATAGCGCACAAGTGGCCGATCCTAGCACCGTGCGCTATAACGCACAAAAGGAAATTGTTATGCTGTGCGACCTTTCGTTAAGCGGACCGCCGATGCAGGAAATCAATCACTACCTCGCTGCCACCCTCCGGCAGCTGCGCAGCGACCGTGGCTGGAGTCTGGATCGTGCGGCGACCGAGTGCGGTGTGAGCAAGGCGATGCTTGGGCAGATTGAGCGTGGCGAGTCCAGCCCGACGGTGGCTACCCTGTGGAAGATTGCCTCGGGTTTTGGCGCGTCGCTGTCCAGTTTCCTCGAACCTCCGGCGGCAGAGCAGAGCGGCGTGACCCTGCGCAGCGCGGATGCCCTGCGGCAGCGCCCGGCAGCCGACGCGATGCTGATGGCGCCGCTGTTTCCGTTCGAGCAGCGTTATGGTTTTGAACTGTTTGAGTTCACTCTGATGCCGGGCTACGAGCGGTTGTCAGAGCCGCACAGTGAAGGCGTCGTTGAGCATGTAATCGTGGTGCGCGGGGTCATGGAGCTGCTGGTGCGGGGCGACTGGCAGCAACTGAAAGAAGGTGAGGCGGTGCGCTTCGCGGCGGATCAGCCGCACGGTTATCGCAACGCGGGCACCGAGCCCGCGGTATTTCATGATTTGATCTACTACCCGCCTCAGTCGCGGTAGAACACCTGCACCAGGTGGTAGCCGAACTGGCTCTTCACCGGGCCGTGCACCACCTTGAGCGGTTTTTTGAAGATGATCTGGTCGATAGCGCGCACCATCTGACCGGGCCGCACCTCGCCCAGATCGCCGCCGCGCTTCTTCGACGGGCAGGTCGAATATTTCTTTGCCAGCACATCGAAGGCTTCACCGGCGGCGATGCGTTTCTTCAGCGCGGCGGCTTCGGCTTCGGTCTTGACCAGAATGTGGCGGGCCATGGCGACGGGCATGACGTGGGTCCTCTCGGTTCAGCGGGATTCGTACCAGGGGCGGCTGCGGTTGATCATACCGACCAGCCAGAGCATCAATGGTACTTCAATCAGCACGCCGACGACCGTTGCCAGTGCGGCGCCGGAGTTGAAACCGTACAGCGCGATGGCTACCGCGACGGCCAGTTCAAAGAAATTGGAGGCGCCAATCAGGGTCGAGGGTGCCGCCACGTCATGGCGTACCCCAAACCGCCGGTTCAGGCCGTAGCCGAGCGCCGCGATAAACAGCGTCTGCAGCAGAATCGGGATGGCCAGCAGGGCAATCACCAGCGGCTGTTGCACCAGCGCCTCGCCCTGAAACGAGAACAGCAGCACCAGGGTCGCCAGCAGCGCGCCCATCGACAGTGGCGCGATGGCGGTCAGGGCCTGTTCCAGGGCCGCCTTGCCGCGGCGCAGCAGCAGGTAGCGGGCGGCCTGGGCAATCACCAACGGCAGAACGATATACAGGCCAACCGACAGCAGCAGGGTATCCCAGGGCACGACGATATCGCTGACACCGAGCAGCAGCGCGACAATCGGGGCAAAGGCAATCACCATTACCGCGTCGTTCAGCGCCACCTGACTCAGGGTGAATTGCGGGTTGCCGCGACACAGGTTGCTCCAGACAAACACCATCGCGGTACAGGGCGCAGCGCCCAGCAGGATCAGCCCGGCGACGTAGTGATCCAGCTGCTCGGCGGGCAGCCAGTTGGCGAACAGCTGGCGGATGAACAGCCAGGCAAACAGCGCCATCGAGAAGGGTTTAACTGCCCAGTTGACCAGCAGGGTGATGGCGATGCCGCGGGTCTGCTGGCGTACTTCACCAAGCGCGGCGAAATCGACCTTCATCAGCATCGGGATGATCATTACCCAGATCAGTAGGCCCACCGGCAGGTTGACGTTGGCCACACTGAGCGAGCCCAGTGCCTGCATCGGTGCTGGCAGCAGCACACCGAGCAGGGTGCCGAGGGCGATACAGAGGGCCACCCAAAGCGTCAGGTAGCGTTCAAAACGGCCCATGGGCGAGGGTTGGCGGGTGGGTTCAGTGCTGCTGTGCATGTGCGGACCTTGTCTGACGTCACGAAATATTCACTTTCCCGTATATACGGAATTTCATATATATTGCCCGCAGGCCGATTGCACAAGTGAATTTTATGTTGAGTGACCCTTTGACGCCGCCGGCGCTGTTCAAGGCGTTGGCCGATGACACCCGTGCCCGTATCTGCGCGCTGCTGGTCGAAAACCCGGAACTCTGCGTTTGCGAGCTGACAGGCGCGCTGGCCCTGTCGCAGCCGAAGATATCCCGCCATCTGGCGTCGCTGCGCAAGCTGAATGTGTTGATGGATGAGCGCCGCGGGCAGTGGGTCTATTACCGGCTGCACCCGGATTTGCCCGTCTGGGCGGGCGAGGTAATTAGACAGGCTGCGCACAGTCAGCCGCACTGGCTGGAGGCCGAGCGCGCGCGCTTGGCGGGCGCCGCCGCCACCTGCTGTGAGCCTCCCGCGCGCCGCTGAGCCGCGCCAGGGACTATTCTGAGAACAAGGGCCCGCCGCAATCGGTGCGGGTGAATTGGAGGGACGCAACATGACCATCAAGGTAGGCATCAACGGCTTTGGCCGCATCGGCAAGCTGGCCCTGCGCGCCGCGTGGGACTGGCCGGAGCTGGAGTTCGTGCAGATCAACGACCCGGGCGGGGACCCGGCAACCCACGCCCATCTGCTCAACTTCGACTCGGTGCATGGCCGCTGGCAGCACGAGGCACAGGCCGATGGTGATGCGATTGTCATTGCGGGGCGTCGCTTGCCGCTCACGCGCAACCGCGCGATTGCCGATACCGACTGGTCCGGCTGCGATCTGGTGATTGAAGCCAGTGGCGTCAACAAGACCAGCGCCGCGCTGCAGCCCTATCTCGATCAGGGCGTACGGCGGGTGGTGGTCAGTGCGCCGGTCAAGGAGCCGGGGGTGCTTAACGTGGTGCTGGGTGTTAACGATCAGCTGTTCGAGCCGGCACTGCATCCGATTGTGACTGCCGCGTCCTGCACCACCAACTGTCTGGCCCCGGTGGTCAAGGTGATCCACGAGGCGCTCGGCATTCGTCACGGCTCGATCACAACCATTCACGACCTGACCAACACCCAGAGCATTCTCGATCAGCCGCACAAGGACCTGCGCCGCGCGCGGGCCTGCGGCATGAGCCTGATCCCGACCAGCACGGGCTCGGCGACCGCGATTGCCGAAATTTTCCCGGCGCTGCGTGGCAAGCTGAACGGCCACGCGGTGCGGGTACCGCTGGCCAACGCCTCGCTGACAGACTGTGTGTTCGAGGTCGAACGTGCGACCACGGTCGAGGAGGTCAACGCACTGTTCAAGGCCGCTGCTGCGGGCCCGCTGGTCGGCATTCTCGGTTATGAAGAACGGCCGCTGGTGTCGATCGATTACCGTACCGATCCGCGCTCCTCGATCATCGACGCGCTCAGCACCATGGTGATCAACGGCACCCAGGTGAAGATTTACAGCTGGTACGACAACGAGTGGGGCTACAGCAACCGGCTGGTAGAGCTGGCGCGCAAGGTGGGGCAGGCAGGCAATTGATGCAGCGACTGGCGCAGCTGCCGACGGAGGTTCGGCAGTATCTGGTGGTGACCGGCAACTACTGGAGCTTCACCCTGACCGACGGCGCGCTGCGCATGCTGGTGGTGTTGCACTTCCATCAGCTCGGCTACAGCCCGCTGCAGATCGCCGGATTGTTCCTGTTCTACGAATTCTTCGGTGTGGTGACCAATCTGCTTGGCGGCTGGCTCGGCGCCCGCATCGGGCTGAACCGCACCATGAATATCGGTCTGGCGTTGCAGGTACTGGCGCTCGGCATGCTGGCGGTGCCGACCGGCTGGCTGACGGTGGGCTGGGTGATGGCGGCGCAGGCGCTGTCGGGCATCGCCAAGGACCTGAACAAGATGAGTGCCAAGAGTGCGGTCAAGCTGCTGCTGCCGGACGAACAGCAGGGTGCGCTGTACCGTTGGGTGGCTCTGCTGACCGGCTCGAAGAACGCGCTCAAGGGCGTCGGCTTTTTCCTTGGCGCGGGGCTGCTGGCGCTGCTCGGTTTCCGTGGCGCAGTGTTGGCGATGGCCATCGCGCTGGCGCTGGTCTGGCTTCTGAGCTTGCGCCTGCTGCGCCGCGATCTGGGCCGCGCCAAGGGCAAACCCAAGTTTCGTGACCTGCTGTCCAAGAGCCGGGCAATCAACCTGCTGTCCGCCGCACGGCTGTGTCTGTTTGCCTCTCGCGATGTCTGGTTTGTGGTCGCGTTGCCGGTCTATCTGTCGGCGGTATTCGGCTGGGACGTCTGGTCGGTGGGCGCCTTTATGGCGCTCTGGGTGATCGGCTATGGCGTAGTGCAGGCCAAAGCGCCAGCGCTGACCGGCCGCCAACGTGGTCGCCAGCCGGGCGGGCGCGCGGCAGCGGGCTGGGCATTGGCATTGGCAGTGGTGCCGGCGCTGATTGCGCTGGGCTTGATGCAGGATGGCCAATCGCGCTGGGTACTGCTCGGTGGCTTGCTGGTGTTCGGGGTGGTATTCGCGCTGAATTCGGCGCTGCACAGCTACCTGATCGTGTCATGGGCTGAGCGCGATGCGGTGTCGCTGGATGTGGGGTTCTACTACATGTCCAACGCGGCTGGCCGCTTGCTCGGCACGTTGCTGTCCGGATGGGTCTATCAGCAGCACGGCTTGGTCGCCTGCCTGTGGTTGTCGGCGGCGCTGGTGCTGGTCGCCGGGTTGATCTCGCTGGCGCTGCCCGAGCGGGTTACTCGCCCAGCTCGCTGCGACTAGCCTTGTTCGACAGGCGCAGACCGCGCAGGCTGCGTTTGACGCTCTTGAGGTGGTTGACCAGCTCCGGACCGCGGCGCATGGCCATGCCCATTGCCAGCACGTCGATCACTACCAGATGGGCGATGCGCGAGGACAGCGGCGTGTAGATGTCGGTGTCTTCCGGCACGTCGATCGGGATGTGTACTTGCCCTAGTTCGGCCAGCGGCGTGCGGCTTGGGCACAGGCTGATCAGGGTCGCGCCGGTTTCCACCACCAGACTGGCCGAATGCAGCAGGTCCTTGGTGCGGCCGGTCTGGGAAATCGCCACCGCCACATCTTCCGGCCCCAAGGTGACCGCTGACATGGCCTGCATGTGCGGGTCGGAGTAGGCGGCGGTCGACACCAGCAGGCGGAAGAACTTGTGCTGGGCATCGCTGGCCACCGCACCGGAGGCGCCGAAGCCGTAGAACTCGACGCGGCGGGCGTGGGTCAGGGCGCTGATGGCCTGTTCGATGGCGTTCGGATCAAGGCGCTCGCGCACGTCCATCAGGGTCGCCAGCGTGGTGTCGAAAATCTTGTGTGACAGCGCATCGACGCTGTCGTCTTCGCTGATCGAGAACTGGCCGAAACTGGCGCCGGCGGCCAGACTCTGGGCCAGTTTCAGTTTCAGGTCCTGAAATCCGCTGCAGCCAATGGCGCGGCAGAAGCGTACGATGGTCGGCTCGCTGACCCCGACCTGCTGAGACAGGTCGGCCATCGACGAGTGCATCACCTGCGCGGCCTGCGCCAGAACGAAGTCGGCGACCTTCAGCTCGGACTTTCTGAGCTGGTCGCGGTTGGCAGCGATGTGCTGGAGCATGTTCATGATGGCATCATGTCTGGCAGCGAATGAGTGGCAGCGTGGCTGCCGTATCGGGATGATTTGCGCACCCTGGGTGTAGTAGCGCTTGTAGTTATACTACAAAAACGGCCGGGGTGTGGCGCGCAGGAGGATTTGACGTGGCTCGGGCGGGAATCAGCTGTGACATGGTGGTGTTTGGCGGTACCGGTGACCTGGCCATGCGCAAGCTATTGCCGGCGCTCTACTACCTGCACCGGGACGGGCACCTGCACCCCGACACCCGCATCCTCGCGCTGGCGCGTGCCGAGCACAGCCTCGACAGTTACCGCAAGCTGGTCAAACGCCACGTCAGCCAGCATGTTCCCCGCCGTGATTTTGATCAGAGCGTCTGGGAGGTCTTCGCCGAACGGCTGGATTACCTGTCACTGGACGTCAGCCAGCGGGTTGCCTTCCCGCGTCTGACCAAGGTGCTCAAGCCCGGCACCGGTCGGGTGAGGGTGTTCTATCTGGCGACCCTGCCCAGCCTGTTTGCCCCGACTGTTCAGCATCTGGCTGCAGTCGGCCTGACCGACGAATACGCCCGTGTGGTGCTGGAGAAGCCGCTGGGCGAAAGCCTGCAGACCGCGACCCGGATCAATGAGCAGATCGGTCAGGTATTCGACGAATCACGGGTATTTCGCATCGATCACTACCTTGGCAAGGAGGCAGTGCAGAATCTGCTGGCGCTGCGTTTCGGCAACGCGTTATTCGAGCCCTTGTGGCGCAACGCGCACATTGATCATGTGCAGATCAGCGTGCTGGAAAGTGTGGGTGTGGAGAACCGCGGCGATTACTACGACCGCGCCGGCGCGATGCGTGACATGGTGCAGAACCACCTGCTGCAGCTGCTCTGTCTGGTCGCGATGGAAGCGCCGGTGCACTTCGAGCCGGAAGCGGTGCGTAATGAAAAGCTGAAAATTCTCGAGGCGCTGCGGCCAATTACCGGCATGGATGTGCAGGACCGCACGGTGCGCGGCCAGTACGCCGCCGGTGAGCACGCCGGCGAGCGGCTGCCAGCCTACTACTTCGAAAAGAGCGTCGACCACGACAGCAACACTGAAACCTTTGTTGCGCTGCAGGCCGAGATCGACAACTGGCGCTGGGCCGGCGTGCCGTTCTATCTGCGCACCGGCAAGTGCATGGCGCAGCGCAAGTCCGAGATCGTTATCCAGTTCAAACCGGTGCCGCACAAGCTGTTCCCGCACCACGGCGACAGCCCGGAAAACAACCGGCTGATTATCAGTCTGCAGCCGGATGAAGGCATCAGCCTGTCGCTGATGGCCAAGTCACCGGGCCGGGGTATGGGGCTGCAGGAAGTGGAGCTGGATCTGAATTTCGACGAGGCCTTTACCCGTCGCCGCTGGGACGCCTACGAGCGGCTGCTGCTGGATGTAATTGAAGGTGACGCCACGCTGTTCATGCGCCGCGACGAGATTGGTGCGGCCTGGCGTTGGGTTGATCCGATCATCGATGGCTGGCGCGACTGCTATCGCTCGCCCAAGCGCTACCGGGCCGGCAGCTGGGGGCCGGACGCTGCCGACAGCCTGCTCGAGCGTCGCGGTCACCGCTGGTTTGATCAGCGTCAGGCCGAGTAGTCGTCGCTCGGCGCGTTGAGCAGGTCGTGGGTGCGCTGACTTTGGCTGAGCAGTTCGGTGAAGGCCTCGGCTCTGACTGCGCGGCTGATCAGATAGCCCTGCACCTCATCGCAGCCATGCTCCTTGAGGAAGTTCAGCTGCCCCTCGTTTTCCACCCCTTCGGCAACCACCTGTAGCGACAGGCTGTGCGCCATCGCGATGATTGCGCGGACGATGGCATCGTCGCCGGCGGCGTCGTTGAGTGGGGCGATGAACGCACGATCAATCTTCAGGGTGCTGATCGGGAAGCGCTTGAGGTAGGCCAGCGAGGAATAGCCGGTGCCGAAGTCATCGACCGACAGGCTGACACCGAGTGCGCGCAGCGCATTGATGTTATCGACGATGACCTCGCTGTGCTCGGCCAGCATGCTCTCGGTCAGCTCCAGTTCGAGCAGACGCGCAGGCAGGTTGTGGCGTTGCAGAATCTGCCGCACGCGGGCGGCAAAGCCGTCCTGACGCAGCTGCTGGACTGACAGGTTGACCGAGACAACCACGGAGGCCGGCCCGTTGTGACACCAGCGGCTGGCCTGCTCGCACGCCTGATTCAGAACCTGCTCGCCAAGGGTGACGATCAGGCCGGCTTCCTCGGCAATACTGATGAACTCGCCGGGCATGATGGTGCCGCGGTCCGGGTGCGGCCAGCGCACCAGGGCTTCGGCGCTGCGGATACGGTCGCTGGCCAGATGCAGCTTGGGCTGGAAATGGACGACCAGTTGCTGCTCGTCGATGGCCTTGCGCAGCTGGTTTTCCAATTGCAGGCGGTCGATGCTGTAGGCGCGCAGCTGACGGGTGTAGAACTGCCAGCGGTTGCCGCCCAGGTGTTTGGCGTGTTGCATCGCCTGGTTGGCCTGGGTGATCAGTTGCAGGCTGTCGCGGGCGGTGGCCGGGAACAGACTGATGCCAATCGACGCGGTGATGACCAGTTCGTGGTCGGCGATCAGCATGGGTTCGCGCAGGCGCTCCAGGATGTGGCCGGCGAGCATGCCGAGGGTATCGCTGCAGCTGGCGCTCTCGACAATGACAACGAATTCGTCCGCCGACAGCCGTGCCAGCGAGTGCTGGCCAGCGAGCAGCGCGCTGAGGCGCCGGGCCACTTCCTGCAGCAAAGCGTCGGCGACGGCGTGGCCGAGGGTTACGTTGATCTGCTTGAAGCGGTCCAGATCGATATGCAGCAGGGCCAGTTGAGTGTCGCCCTTGCGCGCCCGGGCGGTGGCTTCCTGCAGGCTTTCGCTGAACAGGCTGCGGTTGGCCAGTTGGGTCAACGGGTCGTAGTTGGTCAGGTATTGCAGCTGCTCTTCGGTCTGCCGGTGGGTGGTCAGATCGGCGAAGAACCCGACGTAGTGGGTGATCTGCGCCGCGGCGTTGCGGACCACGGTCATCTGCAGCCAGATCGGAAAGTGCTCGCCGTTGCGCCGCCGGCCGGTCATCTCGCCCTGCCAGCGATCCTTGCTGTTAAGCAGGCTCTGCAGGTGCAAGGCCTGCTGACGCAGGTCCTCCGAGCCGGCCAGATCAAGGATGTTGCGACCCACCGCCTCATGCTGCTGCAGACCGGTGATGACGCTGTAGGCCTGGTTGACGGCCAGGATGTCGAGTGACGGACTGAGGATGAAAATCCCTTCGCTGGAGGCCTCAAACACGGTTGCCGAGAGTTGGGCCTGCTCGTCCTGCAGCTTGCGAGCACTGATATCGCGGCGCGTGCCGATCATCCTCAGCACCCGGCCTTCGGCGTCGCGCTCTACCGCGCGGCCGCTGTCTTCCACCCACAGCCAGTAGCCATCGGCGTGACGAACCCGGTACTCCATACGGTAGGCCTGGGTCTGGTTTTTCATATGCTGGACCAGGGTTTTGCGCACCATGGTCACGTCCGCTGGATGCACCAGCGGCCGCAAGTCCAGCAGCATGCTGGGCACCGCTTCGTCGGGCATACCGAATAGCGACTTGAGGCGAGAGTGGTAGACCTTGTCGCTGGTCAAATCCCAGTCCCAGATTCCCAGCTGGCTGGCTTCCATTGCCAGGCTCAACTGCGCCTCGCTGGCCTGCAGATTGTGAGTGGCGGCTTCCAGCTCGGCGGTACGCTGGTGTACCCGTTCTTCCAGCGCAACATGACTGTCGCGCAGCGATTGCTCGGCCTGGCGCCGCTGGGCAATCTCGCGGGTCAGCTGCTGGTTGAGCTCTTCGGTACGCTGGTGCGCGCTGCCGAGGTTACCGAGCAGGGCTTCGTTACGCAGGTTGGTGATCATGGCCTGACGCATGGTGCGGTGAATCAGCGCGGCGGTCAGGACGATGAAGACCAGCATCAGCAGCGCCATCGTTGCCCAGTTGCGGCTGCTGGCGCTGCCGTCGAGCAGCAGGAAGGCCGTGGCTGGCAACCAGGCGGGCAACAGGAAGGATGCAAAGGCGCTGAAGCGGGTCGCGTAGAGCACGCCAACGCACAGACTGACGCCACCGGCGATGCTGTACATCACCGATTGCTCGGCAAAGTTGTGGAGTGGTGTCAGCCCTATATAGACCCAACTCAGGCACAGACCGGATGCAAGATTGCCGAGGTGGAAGAACAGGCTCCAGCGGCGGCGCAGGCGCTCATGGGAGGGCGTCAGCCAGTAGCGACGCACCAGTATCTGGCGCAGCACGGCCAGCAGCGCGAGGGCGCTCAGCCAGCTGAACAGGTGGACGGCAGACGCGTGATTCCAGGCCAGCGGGGTGACCAGCAGCGCGGTGCACAGCAGCAACCACTGAGGCAGGCGTGACTGGGCATACAGCTGATTCATCTGCTGCAGGCGCAGGTCGTTGTGCGATATCGGGCTGAACGCGGTTTGGCTGCCAGTCATGACTGCACTGCGCTCCGCTTGCCCTTGCTTGTTATTGTTATCATGCGTACGACTTCGGGTGTGACCACATGTCAGGCTCTTCACCTTACACCAGCACTGTCGTGTGGCACAGTCCCCCGGCCGCAAAATGTTGAACCAGAGCGGTTTACCGCACACCACCGCCACCTAACTTCCGGCGTGGGACGACGGGCTGCTAGAATGCCGCGATGGATATCTCCCACCTGCTTAATTCGCTCAATGATGCTCAACGTCAGGCCGTGACTGCCGCGGTCGGCCAGCAACTGGTGCTGGCCGGTGCCGGCTCCGGCAAGACCCGGGTACTGGTTCACCGTATCGCCTGGCTGGTTCAGGTCGAACAGGCCTCACCCTGGAGCATTCTTTCCGTCACCTTTACCAACAAGGCCGCCTACGAAATGCGCGCGCGCATCGAGCAATTGCTCGGCATTGCGCCGCAAGGCATGTGGGTTGGTACTTTCCACGGTCTGGCGCACCGCCTGCTGCGCGCGCATTGGCGTGAAGCCGGGCTGGCCGAACAGTTTCAGATTCTCGACAGCGACGATCAGCAGCGGCTGGTCAAACGGGTGATCCGTGAACTGGGGCTGGACGAGAATCAGTGGGCGCCCAAACAGGCCCAGTGGTGGATCAACGCGCAGAAGGATGAAGGTCTGCGCCCGCAGCACATTCAGCCGGCCGGTGATCTGTACATGAGCACCATGGTGCGCATCTACGAAGCCTATGAACAGGCCTGCAACCGAGCCGGGGTGGTCGATTTTGCCGAGCTGCTGCTGCGCTCGCTGGAGTTGTGGCGCGACAACCAGACTTTGCGCGAGCAGTATCGGGCGCGCTTCAAGCATATTCTGGTCGACGAGTTCCAGGACACCAACGCGGTGCAGTACGCCTGGCTGCGCCATCTGGCCGGCAAGACCCCAAGCCTGATGGTGGTCGGCGACGATGACCAGTCAATCTACGGCTGGCGTGGCGCGCGAATCGAGAACATTCAGCAGTTCCAGACCGACTATCCGAATGCCGAAATGATCCGCCTGGAGCAGAACTACCGCTCCACCGCGACCATCCTCAAGGCGGCCAACGCGCTGATCGGCAACAACTCGGGGCGGCTCGGCAAGGAGCTGTGGACCGACGGCAACGAAGGTGAGCCGATTGCCCTGTACGCGGGCTTCAACGAGCAGGACGAGGCGCGCTTTATCGTCGAACGGATCGAGCAGGGCATCCGCGACGGCCTGGCGCGCAGCGAGATCGCCATTCTCTACCGCTCCAACGCCCAGTCGCGGGTGCTGGAAGAGGCACTGCTGCGCAGCGGCATTCCGTACCGTATCTACGGCGGTCAGCGTTTCTTTGAGCGCGCCGAGATCAAGAACGCCATGGCCTACCTGCGGCTGATGGCCAACCGCGGTGACGACGGCGCGCTGGAGCGCATCATCAACCTGCCAACCCGCGGTATCGGCGACAAGACCGTCGAGCTGCTGCGTCAGCAGGCCCGAGAGCGCGACGTTTCCATGTGGCAGGCGGCGTGCGACCTGATCGACAACAAGGGGCTGCCGGGCCGCGCCGCCAACGCGGTGCAGGGCTTTCTGGCGCTGATCGAGGAAATGACCGAGCGCGCCGAGGGGTTGCCGCTCTACAGCCAGGCCCAGGTCGCCATCGAGCACAGCGGCCTGCTGCGTTTCCACGAGCAGGAAAAGGGTGACAAGGCGCAGGCACGGGTCGAGAACCTGGAAGAACTGGTCTCCGCCGCGCGCGGTTTCGAGAACGATATGGCCGACGAGGAAGAGGAAGGCGATGTACTGCTGGCTTTCCTCGCCCACGCCTCGCTGGAAGCGGGTGAAACCCAGGCCGATCGTTTTGAGGACAGCGTACAGCTGATGACCCTGCACAGCGCCAAGGGTCTGGAGTTTCCGCTGGTGTTTATGGCCGGCGTAGAAGAAGGGCTGTTCCCGCACAAGATGAGTCTGGAAGACCCGGGCCGCCTTGAGGAAGAACGCCGTCTGGCCTACGTCGGTATCACCCGGGCGATGCAACAACTGGTAATGACCTGGGCCGAGACCCGTCGTCTGTACGGCAGCGAAACCTTCAACAAGGTGTCGCGATTTGTCCGCGAGATTCCGTCCGAGCTGATTCGTGAAGTGCGCCTGGGCAGTCAGGTCAGCCGACCCTTTGGTCCGGCCAAGGGTAACCTGTTTGCCAGTGAAGCGACCGAAAGCACCGGTTTTGCCCTCGGTCAGCGCGTCGAGCACGCGCTGTTTGGTGAAGGTGTCGTGCTCAACTACGAAGGGCACGGCGCGCAGGCGCGGATTCAGGTCAACTTCGACGATGAAGGCAGCAAGTGGCTGATGGTGGCGTATGCCAAGCTGCAGGCGCTTTAGCGGCTGGAAGCTGGAAGCTGAAAGCAGTCCCGAGCGGGCTTGACCGCGACGGCATGACCGACCACATCATTGGCTTCTAGCTTCTAGCTTCTAGCTTCTAGCTTCTAGCTTCTAGCTTCTAGCTTCTGACTTGACGAGAGACAGGAACAAATGAATAGACGTGAATTGTTGACGGCCGCCGGCCTGGGTCTGGGTGCGGCGGCGCTGGTGGGTTGCAAGGACGACAGCGCGCCTGCCGGTAGTGCGCCGGCGGCGGCTGAACAGCGTTTTCGCTGGAAGATGGTGACCTCCTGGCCGGAGAACTTTCCCGGTCTGGGTACCACCGCGCAGCGCTTTGCCGATACAGTGGCGCGGCTGTCCAACGACCGTCTGACCATTCAGGTATTCGCGGCGGGTGCGCTGGTGCCGGCCCTGGAAGTGTTTGATGCCGTGTCCGGCGGTACTGCCGAACTGGGGCACAGTGCGGCCTACTACTGGAAAGGCAAGAGTGCTGCGGCGCCGTTCTTTACCGCGGTGCCGTTTGGCATGAACGCCCAGGAGATGAACGCCTGGCTGTATGAAGGCGGCGGGCTGGAGTTATGGCAGAAAGCCTACGATCCGCTCGGCGTGGTGCCGCTGCCGTGCGGCAACACCGGTGTGCAGATGGCTGGCTGGTTCAACAAGGAAATCAACAGCCTGGATGACCTGCAGGGCCTGAAGATCCGCATGCCGGGTTTTGGCGGTGAGGTGCTGTCACGTGCTGGCGCGACCACCGTCAACTTACCGGGCAGCGAGATCTTTACCTCGCTGCAGACCGGGGTGATCGACGCGACCGACTGGGTCAGCCCCTACAACGACCTGGCCTTCGGCCTGCACAAGGCGGCGAAGTTCTACTACTACCCGGGCTGGCAGGAACCCTGCGCGGTGCTGGAGTTGACCATCAACAAGCAGAAACTGGCCGAGTTGCCGGATGATCTGCGCAGTATCGTTATCGAGGCTGCCCGCTCGACCAACCAGGCGATGCTGGATGAGTACGGCCGGCGTAACGCCGAAGCCCTGCATACGCTGGTTGATGAGCATGGCGTACAGCTGCGCCGCCTGCCGGACGCGGTACTGGACCGCCTGCGCGACATCAGCTCGGATGTGCTGGAAGAAACGGCGGCGCAGGACCCGATCAATCGCGAGGTCTGGGACTCGATGCAGGCGTTCCGCGAGAAGATCCAGGCCTGGCACGCGATCAGTGAAAAGGCCATGTACGATCTGCGCACTTGACCCTCACAACGCCCCGCCCTGCAGCGGGGCGTTTGCTTTCTGCGTTGCCGCCTGCGGGTTGACCGTTAAGCCATTGGCCGACTAAGGTCTTTGCTAATGGCATTTTGCCCAATAACAAAAATATCCGCCGGGTCGCTGGCGCAGTCCTTGCAAAGGTTTGCGCTGCAGCGAGTAATGGCAGTGAGGCAATCTTTTGCAGCAGACACAACAACATAGTCGGCCTGCCGACTTCGAAAGCTGGTGGAATCAGCAAGGTGAATGGGTCGAGGCCCCCAATCAGCGCCGTGACGGCAACAGCGGCGTGCAGCGACTCGCTGCCAGTGATGGCAGCCTGCTTTATCTGAAACGCCAGACAGGCCACCTCAGTCGTTCCTTACGCCACCCCTTCGGACGCCCCACGGTTGTGCGCGAAGCCCGCGCCTTGGACGCCTACCGTGCGGCTGGAGTGAAGGTACCGGGTACGGTGTTCGCTGGCGCCCGCCAGCAGCAGGGGACATGGCAAGGGTTGCTGGTGACCGAAGCACTGCGCGGTTTTGTCAGTCTGGATGAGTGGTATGCCAGCAACGCGGCCTCTCAGTACGGCGCAGCGGTGCATCGGCATATGCTGCGCGAATTGGCTGCGACACTCGGACTCGCCCACGCTCAGGGGCTGCAGCATGGCTGCCTGTATTCCAAGCACGTTTTTATCCGGCTGCGCAGCCAGGGGGTCGAGATCGCCCTGCTCGACCTGGAGAAAAGCCGGCGCCGCTGGCGCAAGAGTGCGGCGGTGCGACATGATCTGACCCAGCTTTATCGTCACCGTGGTGCGATGCCCGAGTCGGATTGGTTCCAGATGCTGGAGGATTACCGCAAGGTGGCCGTGATAGCGCCAAGTGAACGTTTGCTGGGACGGAAAACGCCAATCAGACCAAAGCAGGCCTGAGCGCGGGCCGCCGACGGATGAACGCAATTGCTATCAGCCTTGCCACGCCAGCCGACGTAGACGCCTTGGCGGTGCTGTTTGATCAGTATCGCCAGTTCTATGAACAATCTACCGACCTGCCGCGGGCCGTCAGCTTCCTGCGATCGCGGCTGGAGAACGGCAACTCCACGGTATTGATGGCGCAGACGGCAGACGGGGCGCTCGCCGGTTTCTGCCAGTTGTACCCGAGCTTCTGCTCGGTGGATACGGCGCCGATCTGCATTCTCTATGACCTGTTTGTCGCGGCTGAATACCGCCAGAAGGGCGTTGCCAGCGCGCTGCTGGTGGCGGCAGAGGAGCAGGCGCGGGCGCAGGGAGCGGTGCGCATGGAGCTGGCGACGGCGATTACCAATACTTCTGCCCAGCGATTGTATGAGGCGACCGGCTGGGTTCGCGACACGACCTTCCTGCACTACAGCAAAGCCCTCGCGCAGTAATGCAGAGCCCGGCCACCTCTGGCCGAAGGCCTGTTATGCTCAGCCGACAATTGCCTGCTCATCGCGCAAGGACTGCCCATGGCTGCCCCCCAATACGCCGGATTCTGGCTGCGTTTTGTTGCCAGCCTGATTGATACCGTGATCTTTATCATCGTGCTGATGGTGCCACTGGCGCTGATTTACGGTGAGCGCTACTGGATCGACGAAACCATGGTGCATGGCTTCTGGGATGTGGTGTTGACCTACATCGTGCCGTTTATCGCGACTGTCTGGTTCTGGCAGCTTATCTCGGCACGCCGGGCAAGATCGCGCTGCGCCTGCGGGTAGTCGATGCCCGGAGCGGTGCGCCGCTGCCGATGGGGCAATGTGTACTGCGCTATATCGGCTATTTTGTCTCCGCCCTGCCGCTGTGCCTTGGCTTTCTCTGGGTCGCCTTTGACGCGCGCAAGCAGGGCTGGCACGACAAGATTGCCGGCAGTGTGGTGATCGTTGAGCCGCGTGAGCCGACGCACTTTGTGGATAAGGGCTGAACCCGCCATGCTTCAATCCGGCCCGATCATTCTGTTCGACGGCGTCTGCAAGCTGTGCAGCGCCTGGGCCAATTTCATCATCGAGCACGACGCCGAGCATCGCTTCCGGCTCTGCGGCGTGCAGTCGGCGGCTGGGCAGCGGCTTCTGGCGCAACACGGTTATCCGACCGATACGTTTGAAACCATGCTGGTAAGCGATGGCGAGCGCTGCTTCGAGAAGAGCGCCGCCTTCTTCTTCGTCATGAACCGGCTTGGCTGGCCGTGGCGCGGCTTGCTGGTATTTCGGCTGATTCCGCGCCCGCTGCGCGACTGGTTGTACGACCGCATTGCGCTTAATCGCTACCGGCTGTTCGGCCGATACGAGCTGTGCCAGCTGCCGTCGGCCGATCACGCGGGGCGTTTTGTCGATGAGTAGCGGTGAGTCGCTGAAGCTGGCCCGCTGGTGTCGCTGGATGCTGGCGTTTGTGTTCATTTACCACGGCCTGGTGCCCAAACTGCTGTTTCTCAGCCCGGTCGAGGTGCAGATGGTCGAAGCGGCTGGTCTGGGGTTGAACGCGCAGGTCATCTCGCCACTGGCCGGCGTGGCTGAAGTGTTGCTTGGGCTGCTGATTCTGTTTGGCTGGTTCGGCCGCTGGCCGGTACTTGCCGCCGCCGCTGGACTGCTCGGGCTGCTTGGCTATGTAGCGTTGTTCGCCCCGATGCTGCTGATCGGGGCGTTCAACCCGGTGACAAGCAATTTGCCGCCGTTGCTGCTCTGCGTACTTATCTATCGTCTGGAGCAGTCAGCGGGTAGCAGACCCTAAGCAAAACCGCCGTTGGCGCGCAGCACCTGACCGTTGACCCAGCCGCCGTCCTTGCTGCAGAGAAAGGCTACGGTGTTGGCGATATCCTCCGGCTCGCCCAGGCGCTCCAGCGGATTCATCGCCGCCAGCTGAGCGATCTGCTCCGGCGTTTTCCCGTTGAAGAACAGCTCGGTCGCTACCGGCCCCGGGGCGACTGCGTTGGCGGTTATCTGGCGGCCGCGCAACTCGTTGGCGAATACCCGAACCAGCCCCTCAACCCCTGCCTTTGAGGCAATGTAGGGCCCGTACCCCGGGAAGTTACGGGCCAGCACGCTGCTGGACAGCGCGACAAAACGGCCGCCCTCACTGAGGTGTTCGCGGGCGTGGCCCATCAGCAGAAAGGTGCTGCGCAGGTTAACCGCCACACATTGATCGAAGGACTCAAGGTGCTCCAGAGCGATGTTGGCCATCGGCAGAATGCCGGCGTTGTGGACGATCGCGGCGAGCGGACCGGTGGCCTGAACGGCATCGGTGAACAGTTGCTGCAGTTGTTGCGGGTCACTGACGTCGGCCTGCAGGGCGACAGCCTTGCCACCGGCTGCTGCAATCTCGGTCACGGTGTCCGCCGCAGCGCTGGCGTCACGTGCGTAGTTGACGATGACGGTGAAGCCGTCGGCAGCCAGACGGTGGGCAATGGCGCGGCCGATGCCGCGGGATGCGCCGGTAACCAGCGCGGTGTTTGGCGTTGTCATGGTGGTGTCTCCCGTTAAGTGGTGGCCTAGTATTGTTGTTGCGTCTATGTGGATAAATGCCGTTAAACTGCCAGGAGAATTCAATCAGGAACAACAATCCCTATGGATCGTTTTGACAGCCTGCGGCTGTTCGTACGCATCGTCGAGCAGGGCAGCTTTACCCGGGCGGCAGCGGATCTGAGCATTCCGCGAGCAACCGCGACCCACGCGATCAAGGCGCTGGAAGAACGTTTGGGCGCACGTTTGCTGGAACGCACCACGCGCAGGGTGACGGCCACGCTGGATGGGCAGCAGTATTACCAGCGCTGCCAGCGGATTCTGGCCGAGCTGGATGCCGCCGACGAGGATGTTGCCCGTCGCGCGCGTGAGCCTGAAGGCACGCTGCGGCTGGATCTGCACGGCTCCCATGCCTCGCGTATCGTGCTGCCGCATATCGACAGCTTTCAGCGCCTGTATCCGCGGATTCATCTGGTGGTCGGCAGTGGCGACCGGCTGGTGGATCTGGTCGCCGAGGGGGTCGACTGCGTGATTCGCAGCGGCATGCCGGAGGATTCGTCCCTGAGTGCAAAACCACTGGCGCTGATCCCCGAGGTAACCTGCGCCAGCCCGGAGTATCTGCAGCGCTATGGCCGTCCGCAGCACCCGGATGAGCTGACCGAGCATCTGGCAGTTGGCTTTTTTGCCAGCCATCAGGATCGCCGCTACCCCTTCGAGTTTCTGGTCGACGGCGCGGTGCGGCGGGTTGAGCTGGCCAGCCGCATCGACGTCAATCATGCTGACAGCTATCTGGCCTGTGCCCTGCGTGGCTGTGGCCTGATTCAATTGCCGCGTTACCGGGTCGAACGGCAACTGGCCAGTGGTGAACTGGTCGAGGTCCTGGCGGCGTATCCGAGCCCCGGCTTGCCGGTGCACGCGCTGTATCCGCGCCATCGCCAGCAGTCCAGGCGGGTGCGGGTGTTCATCGACTGGGTAAGTCAGATCTACGCACAACGTTTTGGCCCGCTGGATCGTCGTCAGCTGCAACCCTGACGCCCGGCGATGGTCAATGAAGGTATGGGCTGCTCAGGCCCGCAGTACAAGGAGTGGTTGTGCCTTCATCGTGGAAACCCCGCCGCTGGCTGACGGTGCTGCTGGGCATCGTGCTGCAGCCGTTTGTCTTTCTGTACGTCAATCGCCCGCGGCTGTTCTGGCTGTATCTGCTGATCACGCTGGTGGTCGCGGCGGTTGACTGGTACTTCGGTCTGGCTCTGACCTTGCTGTTCAGCCTGATCTGCCCGGTGCATGCGCTGCTGATTGCCAGGCGGTTTGACGCGGACATGCCGCGGCGCTGGTTCAATCGTGCCAGCGTGGCGGTTGGGCTCTATCTCGCAGTCATGCTCTCGATTCTGGGCGCGCGAACCTTTCTGTATGAGCCCTATGAGGTGCCGTCTGCCTCGATGCACCCGACGCTGGTTGAGGGCAACCTGTTTGTGGCGCAGAAGTGGGGTTTTGCCCATCGCAGCCTGTTTGGCTTGACCCTGCCCGGCAGCGATGGGCTGGATGCTCGTCATCTGCAGCGCGGCGAGGTGTATGTGTTCTATCCGCCGGCTCACGATGTGTTGTATGTAAAACGGCTGATGGCCCTGCCCGGCGACGTGATTGCACTGACGCCGGACGGGGTAGTGATCAACGGCGAGAAGCTGTCACGAGAACTGTTGTCGGAGCTCGATGGTGTGCGGGTCTATCGCGAGCAAAATGGCGGGAAGAGCTATCGGATTCAGCAGCTGGACGCGGCAGCGCAGCAGCCGATCCAGACCTTCAAGGTGCCGGAGGGACATTACTTCTTTCTCGGCGATAACCGCGACAACTCCAACGACAGCCGTTATTGGGGCTCGGTCGAGGCGGCGCGGATCGTCGGTGAGATGGTCTGGCTGGTGAGCAAGCCTGCGCCCGCAGGCGCAACACGCTGACCTTTCAGTCTTCCCGCTGCGCGACCCGTTGGTCGAGTTGGCCGGTCTGACGGTGCCACCAGTCGCTGACGTGACACAGCGCCAGCGCGCTGGTGCTGCACTCGCCCTCGGTAACGGCGTTGCGCACCGCGTTGACGTCCACCCGATTGAGGTAGCCAACGGCATCGGTCATCAGTTCACCCTCGCCAAAACCGCCTTCCAGCATCTCGGCCATCGCCTGTTCGCGGCTCCAGCCATCAAACACGATACGGTACATGGCGGCCATCAGGCCGGTGCGGTTTTGCCCGTGCTTGCAGTGGATCAGCACGTTGCCCTGCTGCTGCCCTGCGCGAATCTCGCGCAGTACTCGTATCACATCAGTGTCGGTTACCCGGTCGGCGTGCAGTGGCTCGTGGACAGCGGTCAGGTTGCTGCCGCTGAGCCAGTCGTCGTTGCGCTGGTAGAAGTTGATCACGGTGGTAATGCCCTGCGCCTGCAGGGTCGGCAGGTCGCCGCTGTCCGGCAGGGCGCTGCGGTACAGGTTCGGTGCCATGCGATATAGCCGCAGTTGCGGATCGACCGGGACGGCCCAGTCAGCCGGACGCGGTTGATTGGCGCTCAGGGTTGGCGCCGGCATGTCGACGTGATCGCTGCGAAAAACGTCGGGGCGCGCCAGGCCAACGATGGCCAGCGTGATCAGGGGCAGACTGGCGGCCAGCAGTAGCTTATGCGGCTTCATGGCGGAGTTCTCCCGAGCGGGTTACTGGGTCTGTGGCAGTCGCGGGCCGATACAGCAGCAACCGGTAGCAGAGCAGGGCGATGCACCAGTCGAACAGCAGGGTCCAGACGTTGTGCGAGAGAAAATGCGCGCCCTGCATGGTGCGCCCGAGCGACAGCACGGTACCGAGTGCCAGCGCGCCGGTCAGGGCGCCACGGGCAGCCCGCGGGAAGCGGTCACGCAGGGCAAAAAACAGCGCCAGCAGGGAAAAGCCGGAGGAGGCATGACCACCGGGCCAGCAGCGGCCGGGCTTGTTGCTGTCCGGGCGGGCCGACAGCAACGGGGTGTGAATTTCGCTGCCGCCGTATTGCACCAGACTCCAGGGGCAGGGCACGTTGGTCAGTTGCTTGAGCGGAGTGACCAGACTGGTTGCCAGCGCCAGTGACAGCACCAGATAGCCCAGCTCCGCTCGCCAGCGCCGCAGGCGGGTAGGCAGCAGGCTGATCACAAAGCCGATGATTGCCAGCACGCCGATCACGATCACCGCCTGCTTGACCCGGTCGTGCAGGATGTCTTCGAGGAAGAAGCTGTGGCGGCCGATAAAGCCGTCGCCCGGCCGGTAAAACAGGTCCGAGAACCAGAAGTCCAGCGTACTGGTGTCGAACAGCAGCATCAGGGCCATCACCGTCGCTGGGATCAATAACCAGCGGCCGACCGGGAAGGGACGCGACTCCCGTTCACGGCGGCTCATCGCTGGGTCACCCTGGTATGACTGCCACCGTTCGACGGATTCCACGCCAGCAGCTGATGGCCGTAGTCGTAGCTTGCCCCTTCGTAGTAGGCGATGGCGCGGCGCACCAGCGGGTCGTTGGCGTCCGCTGTTCGCTCCACGCTGAGGCCGGTGGCGTCGTCGTGGCGGCGGATCAACCCGCGCGGACTGAGGATGGCCAGATTCTGGCCGTCGAACAGGCCCAGATGCTGGTAGTTACCGATCAGCGCCCGCCCCGGGCCGGTATCCGAACGCAGCAGGTTGTGGCCGAAGAACGTCGAGGTGTAGTCCATGTTCAGCAGGCCCATCAGTGTGGGCGCCAGATCGATCTGGCTGGCTACGCGGTTGTCCTCGCGCGCCTCAACCAGGCCCGGTGCGTAGACGAACAGGGGGATGTGGTAGTTGTGTACCGGCAGGTCTTCCTTGCCGGCGCTGCCGGCGGTGTGGTCGGCCACGAAGACGAATACCGTATTGTTGAACCAGGGCTTCTGCCGTGCCTGTTCGAGGAACTGGCCAATGGCGTAGTCGGTGTACTTCACCGCACCTTCACGGCCGGTGCCGGACGGAATGTCGATGCGGCCTTCCGGGTAGCTGTAGGGGCGATGGTTGGAGGTGGTCATCAACTGCAGCAGGAACGGCTTGCCAGCGGCGGCATCGGCGTCAGCCAGCTTCAGGGTCTGCTGGTACAGGTCTTCATCGCTCATGCCCCAGGCGTTGGTAAAGGTCACCTCGTCGTCGGGCACGCTGGCCTGATCGACCACGCGGTAGCCGTTGCCGGCGAAGAAGGCATTCATGTTGTCGAAGTAACCGCGGCCGCCGTAGACAAACACGCTGTCGTAGCCCTGCGCGCTGAGCTGCTGGCCCAGGCTGGCGAAGCCGGTTTCGCGGCCGATGCGCTTGACGATCGAGCGACCGGGGGTCGGCGGGATCGACAGCGTAATCGCTTCCAGGCCTCGGGTGGTGCGGGTGCCGGTGGCGTAGAACTGGTTGAAGTACAGGCTCTGCTTGCGCAGGGCGTCGAGGTTTGGCGTCAGGTTGCGCGGATCGCCTTCGCTGCCCATGTACTTGGCGCTGAGGCTTTCGATGGTGACCAGAATCAGGTTCAGCTTGCGTGGCTGGCCGGGGTTATCGATCTGCCGGCGAATGCCCATCGGCTCGCTGTCGACAAAGCGGGCGTTCGGCTCGCTGACTTCATCACGCAGGCTGTTGGCGGCGGTGGCCTCGGGCAGCTGCGGGTAGAACTGTGTATAGTCCAGTTCGTTGTTACGGAAGGCGGCGAAGAACTGGTACGGGCCATTGCTGGCAAGTTCGTGCTGATAGGCGTTACCACCGCTGCTGCGCGGGAAGTTCTGACCGATGACCAGGATGCTGAGGGCAATGGCGGTGGTAGCTCCGGCGAGGCTGACGCCGCGCTCGGGCCAGCTCAGCAACGGTGCCGCGGCGATGCGACGAACCCGTGGTTGCAGCAGCGCGGTCGTCGCGACGGCGATAACGGTCAGCGCCGCCAGCAGCGGGTAGACCGGGTAGGACTCAAGAATATTGTTGATGACCTCGTCGGAGTAGACCAGGTAGTCGACCGCGATGAAGTTGAAGCGTACCCCGAACTCGTCCCAGAACAGCCACTCGGCAACGGCAGTAAACAGCATCAGGAATACCCCGATGGTCATTGCCAGCTGCAGCAGGCGCAGGTGCCAGCGCTTGCGCCACAGCCAGGCCGGGCACAGCAGCAGGTAAAGTGCCAACGGTGCGAGAGCGTAGAGCAGGAAACTGAAATCGTAGATTACGCCTTCACCGTACAGGCGCAGCACGCCGCCGAAGCTGAGCTGCGCTTCGCTCAGATGAGTGATCAGCAGAACCGAGCGCGTGACGAAGAAAACCCCGAGCCAGAGCCCCGCGAGCAGAGCAAGAAAGCGCGCTTGGGCGGATTTGAGCAGGTGCATGTGACGGTCCATGGTTGAAATCGACCGTCGCAGTGTGGTGATCTTGCTGTCGGCGCAGCGTCAACGCGCTGTGAAAATTTCGTTAAGCCGCGTTGTTTTTTTGGAGAGCCCCCTGCATGCGTATTCTGGTCATCGAGGATAACCGCGACATCCTCGCCAACGTGATGGATTACCTGCAGCTAAAGGGCTATACGGTGGACTGCGCGCAGGATGGTGTATCGGGGCTGCATCTCGCGGTCAGCGATCATTACGACCTGATTGTGCTCGACATCATGCTGCCCGGCATGGACGGCTATCAGCTCTGTCAGCGCCTGCGCGAGGACGCCGGTCGAGATACCCCGATCATCATGCTGACCGCTCGTGATGCGCTGGATGACCGTCTCAAGGGGCTTAAGGTTGGCGCCGACGATTATCTGCTCAAACCCTTTGCGCTGTCGGAGCTGGTGGCTCGCATCGAAGCCATCCTGCGCCGCAGCAGCGGTGGCGGTCGCCATCGGTTGGAGGTCGGCGATCTGAGCTATGACCTCGATACCCTGCAGGTGAGCCGCGCCGGTAAGGCACTCAAGCTCAATCCGGTCGGGCTCAAGCTGCTTGAGGTGCTGATGCGCAAGAGTCCGGCAGTGATTCGTCGTAACGTGCTGGAAGAGGCCCTGTGGGGCGACGAGTTGCCAGACAGTGACAGTCTGCGCAGTCATATCCACCAGTTGCGGCAGATCGTCGACAAGCCCTTTGAAACGTCGCTGATTCATACCGTTCATGGTGTCGGCTACAGCCTTGCGGAGCCGGCCCAATGATCCGTAAGCAGCCGCTGCGGCGGCGCATCGTGATTGCCTTTACCCTGATGACGTTGGCCGTCAGTGGGGTGTTTTCGCTGAGCATTGTTGCCATCGTGCACTTTGTCGAAGAGCATCTGGTCTCTCAGGAAATGAATGAAGAGCTGACCACCGTGCTGGAGCATGATCTGGCCCGCGGTCAGCCACCCAGACTGGATGCCAAAACCCGGCTGTATGCCTCGCACATGCCCGGGTACGAGATTCCCGAGCCCTTGCGGGAGATGGAGGAGGGGTTCAGCGAACTGGTGGATGACGAGCACGCGGCCTATGTTTTCATCCGCGAGATCGGCCCGCAGCGGTATGTGTTGGTGCAGGAGCAGGCCGAGTTTGAGGCGCGGGAGAAGATTCTGTTCGCGGTGGTGTTTGCCGGTTTCCTGCTCAGCGTGCTGCTCGGCTGCCTGCTGGGCTGGATGATGGCGCAGAAGATTCTGGCGCCCATCATCCGGCTGGCGGGGCAGGTACGTCATCGCAATCAGCTGCTGCCGCTGGCGCCGCCACTGGCGCCTGATTATCCCGATGACGAGGTCGGTCATCTGGCCGAAGCCTTCGACTCGACGCTGAGTCAGTTGCGTCGCTCATTGGAGCGTGAGCGCTTGTTTACCGGCGACGTAAGTCATGAATTGCGCACCCCGCTGATGATTATTGCCACCTCCACCGAACTGCTGGAGGCCGGTGCACTGGACGAGCGCGAGCGGCGTCAGGTTGACCGTATTGCCCGTGCCGCAGAGGAAATGAGTGACCTGGTCGCAACCTTCCTGCTGCTGGCGCGGGCTAAAGGTCGGCCAGTGCGCCTGACCGGGAGCACCACCCTGCTGGAGGTGGCTCGGGAGCAGGCGGAGCGCTGGCAGGGTGGCTTTGCCGAGAAGGGGCTGGGGTTCGAGCTGATCATTGCCGCGGAGGATCAAGGCAGTTATCACCCGGGGCTGCTGGCGACCGTGATGTCCAACCTGCTGCGTAACGCCTTGCACTACACCGAGCAGGGGCAGGTTCGGCTGGTGTTGCAACAGGGCGGCTTCCGGGTTGAGGACACCGGCCCCGGCGTGCCGCCTGAACAGCAGAACGAGATATTCGAGCCGTTCGTGCGGGGCAGTGGGGCCCGGGGCGAGGGACTGGGTCTGGGGCTGTCGCTGGTCAAGCGCATCTGTGCCCATCAGGGGTGGACGGTGAGCATGCGGGCGCCGGCCGCAGGTGGCAGCTGTTTTGAGGTCACGCTTGGCTGAGACCGCCGCAGTTGCCGAGCGGTTGTTTGCCGTTTTCACGAAATTTTGACATTCCTTTGACGGGGCCTTGATCCGCACCTGCATACCCTGACAGCACTTACCACTGTCAGGGTCACCGTCATGTCCGAAGGCAAACCGATCGAGCTCGCGTTCTCCGACAAGTACGACCGCGATCACTCGCAACAGTATTTCCACAAGCATCAGAGCAGCCTGTCACGTCGCTTGTCCAGCTGGCGCGACATGCAGCTGGCGCGCCGCGCGCTGAAGGATGCCGGTGAACCCAACCTGGTGCTGGACCTGCCCTGCGGTGCCGGCCGTTTCTGGCCGCTGCTGGCCGAGGCGCCGAACCGGGTGATCCTGGCGGCCGACAACTCGGCAGACATGATTCAAACCGCGCTGGCGGGTCAGCCGCCGGAGGTGGTGGGACGGGTCAAGGCGTTCCAGACATCGGCGTTCGACATGGACCTGGGCGATAACGCGGTCGACAGCATCTTCTGCATGCGCCTGATTCACCATGTGGCCGATCACGAACACCGTATCGCGCTGTTGCGCGAGTGCGCCCGGGTCACCCGCGATACCCTGATCATCTCGCTCTGGGTTGATGGCAACTACAAGTCCTGGAAGCGCAGCCGACTGGAGGCACGCCGTGCCAGAAAGGGGCGTGCGGGTCAGAATCAGAATCGCTTCGTCGTTCCCCGCGACGTGATTGAAGCCGAGTTCCGTGAGGCCGGTTTCAGCGAAGTCAGCCATCACGACTTCCTGCCCGGTTACGCCATGTGGCGGGTCTATGTGCTGCGCAAGGTGGGCGCATGAGCGCCGTTATTTCGGCTCAGGGCCGACTGCCGTCGTTCAGTCAGGCGCGCTTCGAGCGCTGGTGGGATATGGGTGGCGAATGGGTGGAAGAACCCAATCAGCGCCGCGGCGGGGAGAGTGGCGTGAAACTGCTTCCTGCCCAGGGCCGTGGCCAGCCGCGGCTCTACAGTAAACGGCAGGTCGGTCATATCTACCGTAGTTGGCTGCATCCGCTGGGCCGTCCGACCGTGCTGCGTGAAGAGGAGGCTTTGCGTGCCTGCGAGCAGCTTCGGGTCCCGGTGCCCAAACTGGTGTTTTGTGCGGCCAGGCGTGAGCAGGGACGCTGGCAGGGGCTGCTGGTCACCGAGGAGCTGAGCGGTTTTGTCAGTCTGGGTCAGTGGTACGCCAGCGTAGCGACAGTCGCCCAGCGGCGCGCGGTGTTGCAGCAGTTGGCGGTGGTCCTGCGGCGGTTGCATGGCGGCCGGCGTCAGCACGGCTGCCTGTACGCCAAGCACATCTATGTCCGGGTTGACGGTGACCACGCCGAAGTCGCCTTGCTTGATCTGGAAAAGAGCCGTCGGCGTCTGCTGCGCAGCCGCGCGGTGCGCCATGATCTTGACCAGCTGCGCCGCCGTCGCGAGGGCATGCCGGAGAGTGACTGGCAGTATTTTCTGGGCTGCTATCACAGCCTGACGGACGCTGACGGAGACAGCCGACATGCGGCCTGAGTCGATGTCCGAAGCAGAGGATGCGTTGCAGCTCAAGAGCCGTGGCGGCGTGATCCGGGTGTTCAAGGCCGCGGGGTATTCGCTCGCCGGGTTGCGTGCGGCCTTCACCCATGAAGCCGCCTTTCGGCAGTTGCTGCTACTGGCAGTGGTGCTGATCCCGCTCGCATTCTGGCTGCCGGTCAGTGGCGTCGAGCGCGCACTGATGGTCGGCGTGGTGTTGCTGGCGCTGATTGTCGAGCTGATCAACTCCGCCATCGAAGCCGTGGTGGATCGTATCTCGCTGGAGTTGCATCCGCTGTCCAAGCGCGCCAAGGATCTGGGCAGTGCCGCGCAGATGCTCGCGCTGCTGCTGATTACCAGCGTCTGGAGTCTGATTCTTTTCTCGCCCGCTTGAGCGGGCCTGTCTGTGGAACCCGTTTGATGACCCTGTCTACCCCCTCGACCGCGCGGTCGGTGGTTGGCCTGCGTGGCCAGCTGCTGTTCATCCTTGGCTCGCTCGGCGCGCTGACCCTGATGCTCACCCTGTTGCGTGGCTCGCTGCTGGCCTGGAACTGGGAATTGGCTGCGGAGGTCAGCCGCGGCGACTTGCTGGAGGCGTTCTATAACGGTCTGCGTTTTGATCTGCGGGTGGTGGTGATCGTTGGTGCGCCGCTGATGCTGACCGTATTGAGTGCGCGCTTGATGGCGATGCGCGGCCTGCAGTGCCTGTGGCTGACGCTGGCAACGGTGTTGCTGTGTCTGCTGGGCGCCACCGAACTGAGTTTCTACCGGGAGTTTCACCAGCGCCTGAATACCCTGGTGTTCCAGTATCTGCAGGAAGACCCGGCGACCGTGCTGAGCATGCTCTGGTACGGCTTTCCGGTGCTGCGACTGTTGCTGGGTATGGCGCTGGTCAGCTGGCTGATGTACCGCAGTTATCGCTGGCTGGACCGTCGTACCCGGCTGCCAGCGACCGCAGCGAACCGCCAGTACAGCCGTTTGGGGGCGCTGGCGGCGCGCGTCTCGGTGCTGCTGCTGTTACTGGTCAGCTCCACCGTGCTGGCCCGTGGCACCCTGCGTCAGGGCCCGCCGCTGCGCTGGGGTGACGCCTTCACCACCAACTCAACCTTCGCCAATCAGCTCGGCCTGACCCCGGCGCTGACGCTGTATTCCGCCGCCAAGGCGCAATTTTCTGATCACCGTGATAACGCCTGGCTGGGCCTGATGGATGACGGTAAGGCGACCGAGATCACCCGTGGTCTGCTGCTGACTGAACATGACCAGTTGATTGACGCTGAGCAGGCGCCGGTCCGCCGTGTATCTGCATCTCCTGCCGATAGTGTGCTGCCGGTGCGCAACGTGGTGGTGGTATTGATGGAGAGTTTTTCCGGTTACTACACCGGGGCGCTGGGCTCGCCGCTGGGGATCACCCCGGAGTTCGACAAGCTGAGCAGGGAAGGCCTGCTGTTTACCCGTTATTTCTCCAATGGCACCCATACCCATCAGGGCATGTTCGCGACCATGGCCTGCTTCCCCAACCTGCCGGGCTTCGAGTATCTGATGCAGGAGCCGGAGGGTGGGCACGCGTTCTCGGGCTTGCCGCAGCTGCTGAGCAAACGCGGTTTCGATGACCTGTATGTCTACAACGGCGATTTTGCCTGGGATAACCAGAAGGGGTTCTTCGGCAAGCAGGGCATGCGTCACTTCATCGGCCGCAGTGATTACGTCAATCCGGTGTTCTCCGACCCGACCTGGGGGGTATCCGATCAGGACATGTTCGACCGCGCGGTAACCGAGCTCAACGCGCTGGATCATGAGCGCCCGTTCTATGCACTTCTGCAGACCCTGTCCAACCACACGCCGTATGCTCTGCCGAGTCCGCTGCCAGTCGCTGCGGTCAGCGGCGAGGGCGCCAACGACGAGCACCTGACCGCCATGCGCTATTCAGACTGGGCGCTGGGCCGCTTCTTTGACCAGGTGCGCAACGAACCCTGGTACAAGGACACCCTGTTTGTGGTGATCGGTGACCACGGCTTTGGTACCCGCCGCCAGCTGACCGATCTGGACCTGCTGCGCTTCAATGTGCCGATGCTGCTGATTGCGCCGGGTATCACCGAGCGCTTTGGCCAGCGCAACGACATCGTTGGTACGCAGGTCGATGTGGTGCCGACCATCATGGGCCGGTTGGGGGGCGGGGTACAGCACCAGTGCTGGGGGCGTGACCTGCTGGCGCTGCCGGCTGATGAGGCGGGCTTTGGCGTGATCAAGCCATCGGGTGGCGGGCAGACGGTAGGCCTGTTGCGTGGCGACGAACTGGTGGTGCAGCCGCGTGGCGAGCAGCCCCGCGCCTATCGCTATCAGCTCGGGCCGGACGCCAGCGTGACGGAGCAGGTCGAGGTGTCGGCTGAGCTGCGCGACGCGCTGAAGGCTTACGTGCAGACTGCGACCAGTGCGCTGCTGGATGACAAGGTGGGCGCCGAGGTGGCCACCGGCAAGGGCAACTGAGGCGCGGCCAGATCAGGCAGCCGGGTCGTCACTCGGTTGTCTGTCTACTCGGCCAGCAGCCCCGGCAGCCAAGTCACCAGGCCTGGCCAGCAGGCGGCAATGGCCAACATCAGCAGCTGGATAACGATAAACGGCAGTACGCCGCGGTAGATCGCTGAGGTTGGCACACTAGGCGGGGTAACGCCGCGCAAGTAGAACAGCGACAGGCCGAACGGCGGGGTCAGGAACGAGGTCTGCAGGTTCAGCGCGATCATCACCCCGAGCCAGACCGGGTCGACGCCCATGCTGAGCAGCACCGGGCCGACAATCGGCACCACCACAAAGGTGATCTCGATAAAGTCGAGGATAAAGCCGAGCAGGAAGATCACCAGCATCACCACCAGCATCGCGGTAAAGGCACCGCCGGGCAGCGCGTGGAATAGCTCGTGGATTAGCTCGTCGCCGCCAAAGCCGCGGAAGACCAGCGAAAAGATCGAGGCGCCGAGCAGGATCATGAACACCATGGCGCTGATCTCCGCGGTGGCCTGCGCTACCTCGCGCAGCTTGCCGAGGCTAAGCTGGCGCTTGAACAGGGCCAGCATGCCGGCGCCAAGTGCGCCAACCGCCGCCGCTTCGGTTGGCGTGGCGATACCACCAAGAATCGACCCCAGCACGGCCATGATCAGCAGCAGTGGCGGCAGCAGGCTGCGCAGCAACTGCGCGACCGACACGGCCCTGCGTTCTTCGGGCGTTGGTGCCGGCAGCTTCTCGGGGTGGCGCAGGGCAACGTAGGTCAGATACAGCAGGTAGAGCACTACCAGCAGCAGACCTGGCAGCAGTGCACCGACAAACAGGTCGCTGACGGTGACCGTTTTCGGCGAAAAGATGCCCATCTTCTGCTGTGCCTGCTGGTAGGCGTTGGACAGCACGTCACCCAGCAGTACCAGAATGATCGAAGGCGGGATGATCTGCCCCAGCGTGCCGGTCGCTGCCAGCGTACCGGTTGCGAGCGCAGGGTCGTAGCCGCGGCGCAGCATGGTCGGCAGGGCCAGCAGGCCAAGGGTCACCACCGTGGCGCCGACGATGCCGGTACTGGCGGCGAGCAGCGCACCGACGATACAGACCGAAAACGCCAACCCGCCGCGCAGGCCGCCGAACAGTCGGGCCATGGCGTCGAGCAGGTCCTCGGCAATGCGGGACTTCTCCAGCATCACCCCCATGAACACGAACAGCGGCACGGCCATCAGTGTCTGGTTGGTCATGGTGCCGTACAGGCGGCTGGGCAGGGCGCCGAGGAAGCTCGGTTCGAACAGCCCAAAGACGATGCCGATGCCGGCAAACAGCAGCGAGATGCCGCCCAGGGTGAAGGCCACCGGGTAGCCTGCCATCAGCGCGAGGCAGAGGCAGACGAACAGCGCAATCGCCATGAATTCTCCGCCCATCACAGATGCTCCTCATGGCCGCTTGGCAGATGGCTGGCCTGCACGCCGCTCAGCACGGCGAGAGTCTTGAGGATTTGCGACAGCGCCTGCAGCAGCAGGCTGGCGACCAGCAGCAGGATAAAGCTCTTGTGCACATAGACCCAGGGCAGGCCGCCGGCATCGGCCGAGCGCTCCTGTCGTTGCCAGGACATGCTCACGTAGTCCCAGCAGTTCCACGCCAGAAACAGGCACATCGGCAACAGAAACAGCAGGCTGCCGGTCAGATCGATCAGCGCCTTGCCACGGTGCTGCAGGCGGCGAAAGAAGATGTCGACGCGCACGTGGGCATCGCGTTGCAGTGTCCAGGCGGCAGCGCCAAGAAACACCAGCGAGTGGGCGTATAGGATGACTTCCTGAGTGGCAGTGGCGCCAATGTTGAAGCCATAGCGCAGCAGCACCACGGCGCAGGTGAGCAGCACCATCAGCAGCGTCAGCCAGGCAACGGTGCGACCGAGCAGGCTGGTGGCACGGTCGATGGCGCAGGCCAGAGACAGGCCCGCGGAGGTAAGGCGTTGGAACATGTAGCTGCAGTCCGTCAGGGCCGCCGGGTTACCGCCTTGATCAGGACGGGATGACCCGGGTACGGCCGCGGTCGTCGATGGCGACGAAGACAAAGGTGGCTTCGGTCACCTTACGGCTCTCGTCGTGGGCCAGATCTTCGCTCCAGACCTCGACCAGAATCTTGATCGAGCTGCGGCCGATATCCAGCACCTCACCGTGGAACGCCAGTTGCGCGCCAACCGGTACGGGAACCATGAAGCCCATGCGGTCGATGGCGACGGTGGCGACGCGGCCGCGAGCGATGCGGGCGGCGATGCTGGTACCGGCGGTGTCCATCTGGGCCACCAGCCAGCCGCCATAAATGTCGCCGAAGCTGTTGCAGTCGCGCGGCAGAGCGGTGATCTTGAGCGCAAGCTCGCCCTGTGGCACGGGATCGGTATCTAATTCGTGCATTGGTAGACTCGGTAATGGTCTATTTGTATTTGTTGTACCGGGCCGTTGGCAGAGCGCCGACCGCGCGGCAAGCCGCCTATGTTAAGGGATTGGGGGCAGGTGCTCAATCTTTGTCTGTCGGCGGTGCGCCGTCTGTCGCGCGATATTTGCGGGCTTCACACAATTGTCATAATTCGTGAATAGAGTTGTCACATCGCATCCCAATACTGAGTCGCGTGTTGCAAACACTACCTCAACAGGAGAATGACATGAAACTCAAGCGCTTGTTCGCTGCTGTGACCTTCGCTGCCGCCGGCGTAGCCGCCAGCTCCAGCTTTGCCGCCGTTGACCAGACCCTGGAAGACTACCAGCGTGTTGGCGGTGTATCCGGCAACCTGTCCAGCGTCGGCTCCGACACTCTGGCCAACATGATGACGCTGTGGGCTGAAGAGTTTAAGCGCATGTACCCCAACGTCAACATCCAGATCCAGGCTGCAGGTTCTTCCACTGCGCCGCCGGCTCTGACCGAGGGTACCTCCAACCTGGCTCCGATGAGCCGCATGATGAAAGACAGCGAAATCCAGGCTTTCGAAGAGCGTTATGGCTACAAGCCGACCGCTGTTCCGGTTGCTATCGATGCCCTGGCTGTCTTCGCTCACAAAGACAACCCGATCGAAGGCCTGACCATGGCTCAGGTTGACGGTATCTTCTCTGCTACCCGCCTGTGCGGTGGCGAAGACCTGAACACCTGGGGCAAGCTGGGTCTGACTGGCGCCTGGGCTGATCGCGACATCCAGCTGTACGGTCGTAACTCGGTATCCGGTACCTACGGTTACTTCAAAGAGCACGCTCTGTGCAAAGGCGACTTCCGCAGCGGTGTTAACGAACAGCCGGGCTCTGCCTCTGTTGTTCAGTCGGTCAGCCAGTCGCTGAACGCAGTTGGTTACTCCGGTCTGGGTTACAAGACTTCCAGCGTCCGCGCTATCCCGCTGGCAGCTGAAGCAGGTCAGCCGTTCATCGAAGCCAACGAAGAAAACGCCATTGCCGGTACTTACCCGCTGTCGCGCTTCCTCTACGTTTACGTGAACAAGGCGCCGAACGGCGAGCTGGCTCCGCTGGAGCGCGAGTTCGTCAAGATGATGCTGTCCAAGCAGGGTCAGGAAATCGTCTTCAAGGACGGTTACGTACCGATGCCCAAGCGCGCTGTGGACAACGTCCATCAGGAACTGGGTTTCTAAGTTCGCAATCTTCGGGCACGGATGCCTGAGTAAAAAAGGGGGGTGTCGCTGACACGCCCCTTTTTTGCCGTCACCAGACTGTAATGAATTCGTCACATTGACCCTGTAGGGTGTGCGCCATGACTACGCAATCCCCATCCAAGACGTCCCGCGTCGACTTTGATACTCCAGCGATGCAGCGCCATCGGGCCATGCGTCATTTCAAGGATCACTTCACCCGCTGGTATGTAGCGGTTGGTGGTCTTGGCGTCATTGTCGCTGTCCTGTTGATCTTCCTCTATCTGCTGTTCGAGGTTCTGCCGCTGTTTGGTGGTGCCGAGATCGAGGAGCGCGAGCGTTACAGCGCCAGCTGGGTGCAAGCCAACGATCCACCGCTGATGCTGGCGATGGAAGAGCAGGGCGAGGTGGCGATTCGCGTGGCCCAGAGTGGCCAGGTGAGCTTCTTCAATACCCATGACGGTAAGCCGGTGCTGCAGCAGCAGCTGCCGATTCCGGCCGGCGCCGAAGTGACCAGCTTCAGCGTTGAAACCCCCAATTCCCGTCGCTTTGTGGTCGGCCTGAGCAACGGCCAGGTGCTGATTGCGCAGCACAACTACAAGGTGACCTACCCGAACGATGTGCGTCTGATCACCCCGAGCCTGGTGTTCCCCTATGGCCAGGACCCGATCACCCTCGACGCCGAGGGCCGGTCGCTTGATCAGGTGGCGATGAGCGGCGACAGCAGCGGTCTGACCCTGGCGGGCAGTATCGGCCGTGAGCTGGTTGCTATCAGTGTCAGCGTTCGTCGCAACATGATGACTGGTGAAGAGACGCGCAGTGAAACGCAACTCGCGCTGAACCCGAGTGAAGGCGTGGTCAAGCAGTTGCTGATCGATCCGTTGCGCCAGTGGATGTATGTGGTCAACGGTGAGCAACACATTGATGTGTTGGCGCTGCGCCAGAAGGGTGAACTCAACGGTCGCTACAAGGTGGTCGAAGGCACCGGCAAGTCGGTGACCTCCGTCAATCTGATGCTGGGTGGTATTTCGCTGATCGTTGGCGACAGCAGCGGTGACCTCAAGCAGTGGTTCATGGTGCGCGGCAACGGCCATCCGCTGTTGACCGAGGTGCGTGATTTTGACCAGCAGCAGGGCGAATCGATTGCGCTGATTCAGCCGGAGGAGCGTCGCAAGGTGTTCCTGACTGTGGATACTGCCGGTCAGCTTGGCGTCTACAACTCCACCGCACACAACAATCTGCTGGTCGAGCCGCTGGGCGGCGATGCCGTGCATGCGTTTGCTATCGGCCCGCGCGCCGACCACCTGCTGGTCGAGCACGGAAATGGCGAGATGAGTTTCTGGGATGTGCACAATGAGCACCCGGAGATCTCCTGGACCTCGCTGTGGGGCAAGGTCTGGTACGAGAGTTACCCAGAGCCTGACTATATCTGGCAGTCGACCTCGGCGACCTCCGAGTTCGAGCCCAAGCTGAGCCTGGCGCCGCTGACCTTCGGCACGCTGAAAGCGGCCTTCTACGCGATGCTGCTGGCTACCCCGCTGGCGATTGCTGCAGCGGTCTACACCGCCTATTTCATGGCTCCGGCGCTGCGCCGCAAGGTCAAGCCGATCATCGAGCTGATGGAAGCGCTGCCGACGGTCATTCTCGGCTTCCTCGCGGGTCTATGGCTGGCACCGCTGCTGGAGGACAACCTGCCCGGCATCGTCTCGTTGCTGGTCCTCACGCCGATCGTATTCATCGCCTTTGCCTACGGCTGGAGCCGCCTGCCGGCGCGTATCCGCCTGCGGGTGCCCGAGGGCTGGGAAGCGGTACTGCTGATTCCGGTCGTTATGCTGCTGGGCTGGGCCTGCTTTGCCATGAGCGTCTATATCGAAGCCTGGTTCTTCGGTGGTGACATGCGGGTATTTTTGACCCGTGACATGGGCATCAACTTCGATCAGCGCAACTCACTGGTGGTGGGTCTGGCGATGGGCTTTGCGGTGATCCCGACCATCTTCTCGATTGCCGAGGACGCCGTGTTCAGCGTGCCGCGTCACCTGACCCAGGGCTCGCTGGCACTGGGCGCGACGCCCTGGCAGACCCTCAGCCGGGTGGTCATCCTGACCGCCAGCCCGGGTATCTTCTCGGCGGTGATGATCGGCATGGGTCGGGCGGTGGGCGAAACCATGATCGTGCTTATGGCCACCGGCAACACGCCGATCATGGACTGGAACATCTTTGAAGGTATGCGCACGCTGTCGGCCAATATCGCGGTCGAAATGCCGGAATCGGAAGTCGGCAGTACTCACTACCGGGTGCTGTTCCTGGCAGCGCTGGTGCTGCTCAGTTTTACCTTCCTGATGAACACGGCGGCGGAGCTGATTCGTCAGCGCCTGCGCAAGAAATACGCCTCTCTCTGACCACAGGACTCTAGACAGTGAAACAAGGCAACTTCACAACCTGGTTCAAATCGGGCAGCCCCTGGGTCTGGATGAATGCAGGCGCGGTCGCCATCGCGGTGATCATGACTCTGGGTCTGCTGCTGCTGATCGCCGTGCGCGGCCTGAGCCACTTCTGGCCGGCTGACGTCATCGAAGCGGAATACACCATACCGGGGCAACCGGCCATTACCCTGGTCGGTGAGGTGACAACCCGCGAGCAGGTGCCGACCGAGCGTCTGCACGGTGCCGGCCTGCCGGTTGATCCGGAAAAGACCGAGTTCATGGATCGCGAACTCCTGAAAGTCGGCAACCGCGATCTGTATGGTGCGGATTTCCGCTGGATCGTCGCCGACTGGCTGACTGATGAGCGTTATCCCGAGGATATCGTGGTTATCGAGCGCCGTGAGTGGGGCAACTTCTACGGCTACTTGCTGCAGGTAAAACAGGCCGGTGAAGTGATCGCCGAGGGTGATCAGGCCAGCGTAGCCTTGAACAAGGCCGTCGACCGCGCACTGGGCATCTATGAAGAGATTCATGATCTGGAAACCGGCGCGATCGGCAAGATTAATAACGAGCTGGAGCGCATTCGTCTGCGCGAGCGCGGCTTTGAGCTGAACAATGCGCTGACCGAAGAACGCAAGGCGGAGCTGGAAGCTGAGCGTAAGGTGCAGCACGATCTGTACGCCGAGCTGGAAGGTCAGCTGGTTGGCCTCTATAAGGAGTTCAACCGCGACAGCGTGCACGTCAAGGCGATGGACGGCCGCGAGCTGGATATCAGCCTCGGCAAAGTCGTTCGCGTCTTCCAGCCCAACGCGATGGGGCCGATGGAAAAGGTTGGCCACTACTTCAGCAAGCTGTGGGAGTTCGTCAGCGACGAGCCGCGCGAAGCCAATACCGAGGGTGGTGTGTTCCCGGCGATCTTCGGTACCGTGATGATGGTGCTGCTGATGTCGATCATCGTCACGCCGTTCGGCGTGCTGGCGGCGGTCTACCTGCGCGAGTATGCCAAGCAGGGTGTGGTGACGCGCACTATTCGCATCGCGGTCAACAACCTCGCCGGTGTACCGTCGATTGTGTACGGCGTGTTCGGTCTGGGCTTTTTCATCTACCTGCTGGGCGGCAATATCGATCAGCTGTTCTTCCCGGAAGCGCTGCCGGCGCCGACGCTGGGCACCGGTGGCCTGCTGTGGGCCTCGCTGACCCTGGCGCTGCTGACCGTGCCGGTGGTGATCGTTGCCACCGAGGAAGGTCTGACCCGGATTCCGCGCTCGCTGCGTGAGGGTTCGCTGGCACTCGGTGCGACCAAGTCGGAAACCCTGTGGAAGGTGATCCTGCCGATGTCCAGCCCGGCCATGATGACCGGCCTGATTCTCGCCGTGGCGCGTGCCGCCGGCGAGGTGGCACCGCTGATGCTGGTCGGTGTGGTGAAGCTGGCGCCGACCCTGCCGCTGAATGCCAACTACCCCTATCTGCACCTGGACCAGAAGTTCATGCACCTGGGCTTCCATATTTACGACGTCGGCTTCCAGAGCCCCAACGTCGAGGCAGCGCGACCGCTGGTGTATGCCACTGCGCTGCTGCTGGTGGGCGTCATTGCCGCGCTCAACTTTGCTGCGGTCTCGATTCGCAACCACCTGCGCGAAAAGTACAAGGCGCTGGAAAACTGATCACTCTTTCTAGGCGGACGAACGACTATGTCTAACACCACCAAGACCCATGCCATGGATATGAGCGCCCTGGGGCGCTCCCAGCAGGCACTGAACATGGACAACGAATCCATTGCCCTGGAAGTGCCGGGCCTGTCCCTGTTCTACGACACCAAGCAGGCGCTGCACAACGTCAGCATGCAGATCCCGCGTAACCGGGTCACCGCGTTCATCGGCCCCAGTGGCTGCGGCAAGTCGACCCTGCTGCGCTGCTTCAACCGGATGAATGATCTGGTCGACAGCTGCCGTGTGGATGGTGAGATCCTGCTCGACGGCAAGAATATTTACGGCAAGGACGTCAACGTCACCGAGTTGCGCCGCCGGGTCGGCATGGTGTTCCAGAAGCCGAACCCGTTCCCCAAGTCGATCTATGAAAACGTTGCCTATGGCCTGCGCATTCAGGGCGTGAACAACAAGCGCACGCTGGACGAAGTCGTCGAGTGGGCGCTCAAGGGCGCCGCGCTGTGGGATGAGGTCAAGGACCGTCTGAACGAGTCGGCACTGGGCATGTCCGGTGGTCAGCAGCAGCGTCTGTGTATCGCGCGCACCATTGCGGTCGAGCCGGAGGTACTGCTGCTCGACGAGCCGGCCTCGGCACTGGACCCGATCTCTACCCTGAAGATCGAAGAGCTGATCAACGAACTGAAATCCAAGTTCACCATTGTCATCGTTACCCACAATATGCAGCAGGCGGCGCGGGTGTCTGACTACACTGCCTTCATGTACATGGGCGAATTGATCGAGTTTGGTGACACCAACACGCTGTTCACCAATCCGTCGAAGAAACAGACGGAAGACTACATCACCGGTCGGTACGGCTAACCCAGGGAGACATGCATCATGCCGTCAGATAAAGAAGCGTTTACTCAGCATATTTCCCAGCAGTTCAACGACGAACTCGAGGAAATCCGTACCCACTTGCTGGAAATGGGTGGTCTGGTCGAGAAGCAGATCAACGATGCCATCGTTGCGCTGGTTGAAGGCGACGCCAAGCTGGCCCAGCAAGTGCGTGACAAGGACGATGCGATCAACCAGATGGAGCTGGACATCGATCAGGACTGCCTGCGCATCCTGGCGCGTCGCCAGCCCGCTGCCAGCGACCTGCGTCTGGTGGTGAGCATCAGCAAGATCATCGTTGATCTGGAACGCATCGGCGACGAGTCGTCAAAGATTGCCAAGCGTGCACTTGACCTGGTGGAAGAGGGGCAGGCCCCGCGTGGCTACGTCGAGTGCCGCCATATCGGCCATCATGTTCGCCGCATGGTGCAGGAAGCGCTGGATGCCTTCGCCCGGATGGATACCGAGCAGGCGTTCGCCGTTGCCCGCGAGGACAAGTCGGTCGATCAGGAATACAAGACGGCGATGCGCGAGATGGTGACCTACATGATGGAAGACCCGCGCTCCATCGGCCGGGTTCTCAACATCCTCTGGGTGCTGCGTTCACTGGAGCGGGTTGGCGATCACGCGCGTAATATCGCCGAACACGTCATCTATCTGGTCAAGGGAACCGACGTGCGTCACATCGGCCTCAAGCGCATGGAAGCTGAGGTAAAGGGCGAAGGCGCAGACGACTGAGTCGGTGCTGAAACCAACAAAAAACCCGCCAGCAAGGCGGGTTTTTTGTTGGAGTTTTGTTATTACTGGCTGAGCACCCACTCGGCCAGAATACGGGCTTCCTCGTCGGTTACCTGGTTGGCCGGCATCGGAATTGGCCCCCAAATACCGGAGACGCCGTTCTTGATGTGGTTGGCGACGGTTTCCACCGCACCGTCCTGCCCGGCATACTTGGCGGCGACGTCCTTGTAGGCGGGGCCGACCACCTTGGTGTCGATTTGGTGGCAGGCGACGCAGGCCTTGGTCTTGTACAGCGTCTCGCCGTCGACGGCGAACAGGTGGCTGGATGCAAGCAGCGTAGCCGCACCCATGGCAGTGATCATCAGGTGTTTCATCAGGTGTTCCTCACGGGCTGTCGATCGCAGGTGGGCCTGCTTGTGTAGTCGTGTTTGCGCTCCCTTAAAAATGGACGCTGTCACCGGCTTTGACAAGTGCCCATTTGTCGCAGACGGCATGGACGAAAGTTGCACATTTGAGTATGTTGCGGGACATAATCGCATTTTGTATCTTGCGTCCGCCCGCACCCGAAGATGGATATAACGAACGCGGGCCTGAGGCATGCGCCTGCACCCATAAAAAACCAGAGAGATTCGGAGATACCATGGAGATCAAGTCTTACAGCATGAACTGGCACTATCCCACCGCCGTGCGCGTGGGCGCAGGACGCATCAGCGAGCTGCCGAAAGCCTGCCGCCAGTTGGGCATGACCTCTCCGCTGTTGGTGACGGACCCCGGCCTGGCTGCACTGCCGATGGTTGAGGCGGCGTTGCAGCTGTGTCGCGACGCCGGCCTGCAAGCGGGTCTGTTCAGTGCCATCAAGGGCAACCCCACCGGTGGCAACGTCGCCGATGGCGTGACCGCACTCAAGGCCGGTAACCATGACGGCGTTATCGCGTTTGGTGGTGGTTCGGCCATCGACGCCGCCAAGGCGATTGCCCTGGTTGCCCATCAGGACTGCACGCTGTGGGAAGCCGGCCCCGGCTCGGTTGATGCAAGCAAGATGCTGCCCGTGGTTGCCGTGCCGACAACCGCCGGTACCGGTTCCGAAGTGGGCCAGGCGGTGGTCATCACCGACGACGAAAGCCACGTCAAGCGCGTGATCTTCCATCAGAAAATGGTCCCGGGTATCGTGCTGCTCGACCCTGAGCTGACAGTTGGCCTGCCTGCCAAGCTGACCGCCGCGACCGGTATGGATGCGCTGGCGCACAACCTGGAAGCCTTCTGCGCGCCGGTTTATCACCCGATGGCCGAAGGTATCGCGCTGGAAGGCATGCGTCTGGTCAAGGACTTCCTGCCGCGCGCGACCAAACAGGGCGACGACATTCAGGCTCGTCTGCAGATGCAGGTGGCCTCGAGCATGGGGGCGGTTGCCTTCCAGCGCGGTCTGGGTGGCATCCATGCGGTATCCCACAGCCTGGGCGCGGTCTATGACGCCCACCACGGCTTGCTCAACGCCATCGTTATGCCCTACATGTTGCAGGCCAATCGTCCGGCGATCGAAGAGGAAATGGCGCGTGCCGCGCGCTATCTGGGTCTGCAGAAGCAGAACTTCGATGGCATGCTGGAGTGGGTGCTGGATCTGCGTGCCGACCTGGGTATCCCGCATACCCTGGCCGAGATCAACATCGACGACGCCCAGGCAGAAACCATTGGCGCCATGTCGGCCAAGGATGTTGCCGGGACCACCAATCCGCAGCGTTACAACGCCGAGCAATACCAGGCGATCTTCCTCAAGGCGCTGCGCGGCGAGCTGTGATCGGTCTGGGGTGAGAAAGCCGGGCACATGCCCGGCTTTTTTGTGCCTGCTTGCAGCCTGAGGGCGAACGGCGCCTCAGCAGGTGGCTGCAGACGAGGGCGATAGTGGCCTTTTGCTCGATACGAAGTGCGGCTTTTTCCCCAGTCTGCGTTAAGCTAGAGCCAGTACTTCAGGAAATCTCACTATGTCGAAAGTATCGGTCCTGGTGGTGGATGACGCGCCATTCATTCGCGACCTGGTCAAGAAAGCACTGCGCAGCTATTTCCCGGGCTTGCAGATCGAGGAGGCGACCAACGGTCGCAAGGCGCAGCAGATGCTTGGGCGGGCACGCTTTGACCTGATCCTGTGCGATTGGGAAATGCCCGAGATGAGCGGTCTTGAGCTGTTGCAGTGGTTTCGCGCGCAGCCGGAAGGTGCAGGAGTGCCCTTCGTCATGGTGACCAGCCGGGGCGACAAGGCCAACGTGGTTGAGGCGATTCAGGCGGGTGTCAGCGACTATGTCGGCAAGCCATTCAGCAATGAGCAGCTGATTACCAAGGTCAAGAAGGCGTTGCATCGGGCCGGTAAGCTGGCCCAGTTTCAGGTTGGCGGAACGCCGCGGCCAAGCCCGGGAACGGCCGCGGGATCGGTGACGAATCTGACCGCCGGTCGCCCGGAGACGCCCGCACGTCCGGCCGCAGCGCCGGTCAGCTCCCCATTACTCGGTGCGTCGCGTCCTGCCGAGAAGACCGCTCCTGCCCCTGCTGCAGCGCCAGCGCCAGCGCAGGCGGTGCGCGGTCAGGGCCAGCTGCGGCTGGCCGGCGAGCAGTTTGCCTGTGTGATCAAGACGCTGAGCCTGCGTGATGCGCTGGTTGTGGTGCGCCGAGGCGAGCGCTTGCCGCAGGTGTTCGAGACCGTGGTGCTGGATCTGGAGCAGGATTCGGACCGTTCGGTTGCGCGCATCAACGGCTACGTCCACGCGGTCGCCGCGCTGGAAGCAAAAGTGGACTGCGAGTGGGTCAAAGTCACTATCAAGTTTGTCGACCAGGACCCGGAGAAGCTCGACTACCTGTCGCGCCTGATCGCCTCCGGCACGGCCCAGTCACACTATTCACCGGGCGCCTGAATCCTCAGGCGCTGCGGCTTGGCGGGAAGTGGCAGCTGAAGGTGCTGCCGCGCTCCGGTACGCTGGTGATTTCCAGTCGGCCCTGATGGCGCAGCAGTACATGCTTGACGATGGCCAGGCCCAGGCCGGTGCCGCCGGTGGTGCTGTTGCGGCTGGTGTCGACCCGGTAGAAGCGCTCGGTCAGCCGGCTCAGGTGCTGCGGTGCGATGCCGACGCCGTTATCGGTCACGCTCAGGTGCTGGCCTTTTTCATCACTCCACCAGCGCAGCTTGATCTCGCCCTGATCCGGGGTGTACTTCACCGCATTGAAAGCCAGATTCGAGAAGGCACTGCGCAGTTCGCCCTCGATACCGTGCATGCGGGTATTGCCTTCCACCTCCAGACTGACGCGATGGCCGCGTTCACCTGCCAGCGCCTCGGCATCCTTGCGGATCTGTTCAAGCAGCGGGCGCGTATCGACCAGTTCGTCTTCGCCGGGATTGTCCGAGGTTTCCAGCCGGGCCAGCAGTAGCAGATCCTGCAGCAGGGCCTGCATGCGGTTGGCTTGCTGCTGCATCTGCTGCAGCGGGCGCTTCCAGCGAGGGTTGAGGTCGTCTTCCGCGTCCAGCAGCGTTTCCAGGTAGCCAACTACCACTGTCAGCGGGGTTCGCAGCTCATGGGAGACGTTGGCGACAAAGTCTTTGCGCATTTGCTCAAGATTGTGCAGACGGGTGACGTCGCGCACGACCATCAGGCGGTCTCCGGGCCCATAGCGGGTGACGGCGTACTGCAATTGGACGTTCATGTCGGTCGGCGCCGGAATCTCCAGCGGGTCACGGAAATCGCCTTGCTCGAAGTACTCGATGAAGCGCGGGTCGCGGATCAGGTTGGCGACATGCTGGCCGCTGTCGTCCGGGGTGCGCAGGCCCAGCAGGCGTTCGGCGGCGTGGTTCCACCACTCAAGGTGGCCTTCGCTGTCGATCATGACTACCGCATCCCGCAGGGCGGAGGTGGAGCTCTGGATGCGGTCGATCACCGCCTGCAGACGCGAGCGCATCTTGCTGTCACGGCGTTGCAGGTGATAGATGCTGTCGAAGATCTCACCCCAGACGCCCTTGGCTTCAGGTGGCGGCTCGTTTGGGTGGGTGCTCAACCAGTCGTAGAAGCGCGACATCTGGCGCAGCGTCCACGCCAGGTAGCAGCCGAGGCCGACGACCAGCACCCAGGCTGTCTGCTCGATAATCCAGCCCAGCAGCAAGCAGGTCAGCACCAGTAGCAGGACATGGCCGAGTACTCGGCTGAAGCTATTTTTGGCCACTGAAGATCCTCTTCAAAACGACGGCGTCCTGGTACAGGGTAAAGCGTGTTGCGCGCGCAGCCTATCAGGCTTTCGTAGAGAATCGGTAACCGGTGCCGCGAACCGTCTGAACCAGGTGTTCGTATTTCTCGCCGAGCGCCTTGCGCAGACGCCGGATGTGCACGTCTACGGTGCGCTCTTCGACGTAGACGTTGCCGCCCCAGACCTGATCCAGCAGCTGGCCGCGGGTGTAGGCACGCTCCTGATGGGTCATGAAAAACTGCAGCAGACGGTATTCGGTCGGCCCCATTTCGGCCGCGGCGCTGTCGATAGTGACCCGGTGACTGACCGGGTCGAGCATCAAACCTGCGACCTCAATAGGCGCTTCGCTGTCGACCGGCCCGGCCCGGCGCAGGACTGCTTTCAGTCGGGCCACCAGTTCGCGCGGCGAAAATGGCTTGGTGATGTAGTCATCGGCGCCCACTTCCAGCCCTTGGATCTTGTTGTCCTCTTCACCCTTGGCGGTGAGCATGATGATTGGCACGTCGGCGGTCAGCTCGTCGCGCTTGAGGCGGCGGGCCAGCTCGATACCGGTGGTGCCGGGCAGCATCCAGTCGAGCAGGATCAGGTCGGGCTTGCTGTCGACGATACAGGCGTGCGCCTGCTGCGTGTTCTCTGCTTCCAGGCAGTTGTAGCCAGCCATTTCCAGTGCCACCGCGATCATTTCGCGGATCGGGGCTTCGTCATCGACGATCAGAATACTTTTGCCAGACATGGTTTACCGTCTCGTTGCAGCTGTGAGTCATGCTGTCGATTAGATAACAATTTTATTTCAGTTGTGTGACGTCGTCACGGCGGGCTGATGTCGTTGCAACCGCTCTGGATCAAGCCAGCCAGTAGTTCAATGCGATCCCGATGAACACCAGCATGCCGGCCCAGTGGTTGGCCAAAAACGCATTCAGGCAGGCGTTGCGGTCACGGTCGCGGATAAGCCAGTGCTGCCAGGCAAACCCCAGCGTCATGCCGAGCAGGCCAAGGTAGTAATACAGCCCCAGCTCAAAGCGCTGCCCGACCAGCAGCAGGCATACCAGGGTAAGCCCCTGCAGCAGGCCGATGATCAGCTTGTCGGCCTCACCGAACAGGATCGCGGTGGACTTGATGCCGATACGCAGGTCGTCTTCACGGTCGCACATCGCATACTCGGTATCGTAGGCGACGGTCCACAGCAGGTTGGCCAGAAACACCAGCCACAGCGGGATGGGCAGGGCATCGGCCTGTGCCGCAAAGGCCATCGGAATGGCCCAGGAAAAGGCCGCGCCGAGGATCACCTGCGGGTAGAAGGTGAAGCGCTTGCAGAACGGATAGATGGCGGCCAACGCCACACCGACGAAGGCCAGCTTGATGGTCAGTGCATTGGTGAACAGCACCAGCAGGCCGCTCAGGGCGACCAGAATGGCAAAGGCCAGCAGCGCCTGGCGTGCGCTGATGCGGCCGGTCGCCAGCGGGCGTTCGCGGGTGCGCTGCACATGGCCGTCGAAGTTGCGGTCGGCGTAGTCGTTGATCACGCAGCCAGCCGCCCGCATCAGGATCACCCCCAGCACGAAAATGATCAGGGTGCTGATATCCGGCACCCCTTCGGCAGCCAGCCACAGTGCCCACAGGGTTGGCCACAGCAGCAGGTAGGTGCCGATAGGGCGGTCCAGGCGCATCAACTGGATATAGTCGTTGACCTTGGGGTTGATGCGGGCAATGGGTTTGATCAACAGACCGAGCAAGGCGGTTCTCCAGGCAGAAGACGGATACTCAGGTGCCGGCGACCGGCCAGCCCTGCAAGAATACTTCACATACCAGTAGCTGCAACTCGCCATCCGAGAAGTGTGAGCGGCGTGCCCACAAGCCGTCGCTGCAGAAGGCGGCGGGTAACCAGGCGGCCGGGTAGCGGCTGATCTCGATTGGCCCGCGGCTGATCTGTGGATTGCGGAACAGCAGGTGACCAAGGCTCGTTGTACCCAGGCTGTCGAGCGCGACCGCCGAGCTGCCGAGTGCGCTGGTTGGCGCGACTGAACGGGCGTACACGCGGGGTGCACCAGCGGTGTGCAGCAGCACCTCTCTGGCCCACACGGTAGCGCCGGCAGGCAGCCCCAGCGCGGCCGCTTCATCGTCCCGCGCAGGCTGCTGTTGCTGCAGCAGCAGTTCAACGCGAAAGTCCTGATCGCCAGCGTCCGTCAGGCGTTGGGTCAGTGAACCCTCGTGGCAAAGCCAGCCAAACAGCGGGTCGGCTGGCGGCGCAGGATGGCGGTCGGCAGGATACCAGTCAGGCAGCATGTCAGGCATTTACGGGGTGCAGGCAGGTTGGAAAGTGGCGCCAAGGGTATCACGAAACCCCTCTGCGGCGGGCGCTGCTGAGCTGGCCTTGGACTTGCTAGGCAATTACGGTAGTGTCGCGGGACAGCAAATTCTGAACATCGTGAGAAGCAAGCATGAAGAAGTGGCAGTGTATCGTGTGTGGTTTCATCTATGACGAGGCCGAGGGTTGGCCGGATGAAGGTATTGCCCCCGGCACCCGCTGGGAAGATGTGCCGGCGGACTGGATGTGCCCGGACTGTGGCGTCGGCAAGGAAGACTTCGAGATGATCGAAATCGGCTGACCCCCCCCCACCGCTCTGAATGACGCCTCTGCAGGAGACTCCACGTGGCTGACAACGCACCCCTGGTCATCATTGGCACAGGTCTGGCTGGCTATAACCTGGCCAAGGAATTTCGCAAACTCGATACCGAGCGCGCGCTATTGATGATCAGCGCCGATGACGGTCGCTTTTACTCCAAACCGTTGCTGTCGACCGGTTTTGCCAAGGGTAAGGAAGCGGAAGAACTGGGCATGCAGGATGCTGCAGCCATGGCTGAACAGTTGAATGCGACGGTGCTGACCGGCGAACAGGTGACGGCCATTGACCCGGTCGGCCGCACGCTGACCGTGGCTGGGCGCAGTCAGCCCTACAGCGATCTGGTGCTGGCGACCGGTGCCGAGGTGCGCTCGCTGCCCTGGCGCGAGGCGCTGGGTGAGCGGTTGTTGTCGATTAATGACCTGACCGATTACGGCCAGTTTCGAGCGGCGTTGAAAGGGCGCAGCAAGGTGCTGATCGTAGGCGCCGGTCTGATTGGCTGCGAGTTTGCCAACGACCTGCGCCTCGGTGGCTTTGAGGTGACCGTCGTGGCGTCAGACCCTTGGCTGATGCCTCAGCTGCTGCCGGAGCCGGTCGCCGCTGCCGTGCAGGCAAGGCTGGAAGAGTTGGGTGTCCGCTTTCATCTGGGTTGCGGCATCGAGCGCATGGAGGCGGACGGCGATGGTCTGCGCGTGCGTCTGGACTCGGGCGTTGAGCTGGCTGCCGATCAGGGGCTCTCAGCCATTGGTCTGGCTCCCCGCTCGGCGCTGGCCGAGACTGCCGGGCTGGCGGTGGGCCGAGGCGTGCAGGTTGATCGGCTGCTGCGCAGCAGTGATCCGCACATCTACGCGCTGGGTGATTGCGCCGAGGTGGCCGGCTTGAACCTGATGTACGTGATGCCGTTGATGACGTCGGCGCGTGCGTTGGCGAAAACCCTGTCCGGCACGCCGACCGAACTCAGCTATCCGGCGATGCCGATCATGGTCAAGACCCCGGCCTGCCCGCTGGTCGTTGCGCCACCGCTGACCGCAGCAAACGGCAGTTGGCAGTGCGCCGGTGAGGGTAGCGATCTGCGCGCGGTCTTTGTCGACGAAGGCGGTCAGCTGCATGGCTTCGCGCTGACTGGCGCGGCGGTGGCAGAAAAGCTGCAGTTGACGCGTGAATTGCCGGCATGGCTTGGCTGATTCAACTGACAATATGGGACAGTTTGCCCTTTTGTCGGGAAAAACCGTGATTTTGAGCGGCTTGAGGCGCCAGACGACTGGCGAAATGCGTGGAGTCGTGCCATTCTGAGCGGGCCTTGGCAGAGCACTTCGAGATCGCTTGGAGGTGTCTGGCAGGCCCGCCGCGAGGAATCGGCGGTAACAACAAAAACAACAGACAATGAGGCTTTATATGCGCAAACCAGATCTCGCAGCGGCGATTGCCGAAAAGGCAGACCTGAGCAAGGATCAGGCAAATCGAGTACTCAACGCCGTACTGGATGAAATTACCCAGGCGCTGAGCAACAAGGACTCCGTCACACTCGTCGGCTTCGGCACCTTCCTGCAGCGTCATCGTGGCGCCCGCACCGGCAAAAACCCCCAGACCGGCGCTCCGGTCAAGATCAAGGCCAGCAACACCGTCTCTTTCAAGCCGGGCAAGAGCCTGCGCGACGCAGTCAACTGAGCCTGACCCCGCGACAGGGGCTCACTCGGGCCCCTGCCACAAACCCCGTGTTACTCCGGCTTGGCCGTTCCCTGATACTTGCTCACCAGTGAGCGCAGCGCGTCACGCGCATCCAGCACCTTGTCTACCACCTTGTCGGCGATGCCGCGTGAAAGCCCGAGCCGTTCCAGCAGTGCGTCAGGAATAGCCAGTTGCGGACCGCTGCTGATGCCGTGTTCGCTGAGCAGTGCCAGCGCCAGGTAGATCAGGTTGGCGTAGACATGGTCGGCGCCCTGATAGTCTGCGTTGTGCTGCTGGCGCAGTGCCGTGCAAACCTCGTCCGGCATGTCCCAGTAGCGCATTAGCCAGCTGCCGATCTGGTCACGGGTGACGCCGATCAGGTGCTGCTCGATCTGGTGCGGCTGCACGTGCGGATTGGCTTCAATGTGGCGGCAGATCAGCTTGAAGTAGGGCGGGAAGATGTACGCCAGGACCAGATAGCCGAAGTTGTGCAGCAGGCCGCCGAGGTAGTTCAGGCCCATTTCCGGGCGCCGCTCGCGCGGCATCGCCTTGGCCAGGCCCTCGATGATTGCCGCAGTGTAGATTGCCTGCTCCCAGTAGGGGGTGGCGCGGTCCGGAGCGTCGTTGGGCAGTTTGAAGGTTTTACCCAGCGCCAGGCCAACGGCCAGATTGATTACCAGGTCAAAGCCCAATACCCGGCCGATGGCGTCCTCTACCGAGCGAATTTTGCCGGGAGCCGCATAGTAGGGCGACGCGGCCCAGCTGACCACCTGCGCCGCGAGGCTCGGATCGGTCTCGACCACATCGGCCAGATCATCGACGCCGGCGTCCGGATTGACGCGCAGCTTCATGACTTTCTGTGCGGTTTCCGGCAGCGGCGGGATCTCGATGGTTTCTTCCAGACGCTGCTTCATGCGTAGCGCGGTGAAGTTCTGTACCGCGTCGCTGAGGTCCTGGTCGTCCTGCTCGGCGCTGCTGCTGCCGCTGTCCAGGCCGCTCAGTGGCACAGCGAACTGTGCCATGCTGGCTTTTGACATCAGTGTGCGAGCGTCGTCCTGACTGACAACCAGGCACCAGCCGGTCAGGCCGCTGTCGAGCACCAGTTCCGAGTGCTCGAGCAGGCTGCGTTCGCAGACGCATGGGGAGTTGAACAGGATTGGCAGCCCGGGCAGCTGATTGAGTTGGTGCTTGCTCAAAATGCGTTGCAGTTCACGGTTGCGCACCGGTTCCAGCTGGCGCCCGAGCAGCGAGCCGAGTGCCTTGAGGTCCAGCAGGTGATCCTTGGGGATCAGTGTCAGCACAGTGCCGACGCTGTCGCAGAGCAGGCTGGCCTGAATCTGCTGGGAGGCTGGCCAGCCGCCGTTGGCGGGTCGCAACTGGTAGGCAACGCCTTGTTGTTGAAGCAGTTTCTCGATCAGGTCGGGCAGGCTGGCGCCAAGTTGCTCGGAAGCGGCTTGATTATTCATTGTCTGTTCCTTGCTGGTCAGGCGGTGCTGGTGCGCCCCTGAATGACGCGTCGTTGCTTGATTCTAGCGGTTAGGCTTACTGGAGCATAGCCGCAGTCAGACCTGCGCAAAATGCTGGCCGTCGGCTATCCAGCGATCCAGTAGCGGCTGCACGTGATCGGGATGGCTGCTGGCAAGCTGTTGGGCGGCTTGCTGCACCTCGGGTAGCAGATCGGCGTCGCGCACCAGATCGGCGATGCGGAATTGCACCAGACCTGTCTGGCGCGTGCCCAAAACCTCGCCGGGGCCGCGCAGGGCCAAGTCCTTTTCGGCAATCACAAAACCGTCGCTGCTTTCACGCATGATTCCCAGCCGCTCGCGGCCCAGGGCTGACAGCGGCGCGTGGTAGAGCAGCACGCAGTGGCTGGCGGTACTGCCGCGGCCGACCCGGCCGCGCAGTTGATGCAGCTGGGCAAGGCCGAGGCGCTCGGGGTTCTCGATGATCATCAGGCTGGCGTTGGGTACGTCCACTCCAACCTCGATTACCGTGGTGGCAACCAGCAGGTGCAGGTCACCCTCCTTGAACGCGGCCATGATCTCGGCCTTCTCGGCCGGTTTCATGCGGCCGTGGATCAGGCCAATCGACAGTTCTGGCAGCGCCTCGCAGAGTGATTCCCAGGTGGCTTCGGCGGCCTGCGCCTGCAACTGTTCGGATTCCTCGATCAGGGTGCAGACCCAATAGGCCTGGCGGCCTTCGGCGCAGCCGGCACGAACCCGTTCGATGACCTCGATCCGGCGACTGTCGGCAATCAGCACGGTGTTGACCGGGGTGCGTCCGGGTGGCAGTTCGTCGAGGATCGAGGTGTCCAGGTCGGCGTAGGCGCTCATGGCCAGGGTGCGTGGAATCGGCGTGGCGGTCATGATCAGCTGGTGCGGCGAGACGCCGCCGGCGGCGCCCTTGTCGCGCAGGGCGAGGCGCTGCTGGACGCCGAAACGGTGCTGCTCGTCGATGATCGCCAGGCCCAGATTGCGGAACTGCACGTCGTCCTGAAACAGGGCGTGGGTGCCGACAATCATCACCGCCTCGCCGCTGGCGATCAGCTGCAGCTGGTTGGTCCGGGCCTTGCCCTTGAGCTTGCCGGCGACCCAGGCGACTGACAGGCCGAGTGCGGCAAACCAGCGCTGGAAGTTGTGGAAGTGCTGCTCGGCCAGAATCTCGGTCGGCGCCATCAACGCCACCTGCCAGCCGGCCTCGATGGCCTGCAGCGCGGCCAGCGCGGCCACCACGGTCTTGCCGGCGCCGACATCCCCCTGCACCAGGCGCAGCATTGGCCTGGGTTGCGCCAGGTCCAGCAGGATCTCGTCTGCCACCCGGCGCTGGGCGCCGGTGAGCGGGAAGCCGAGCTGGGTAACGAAGTGATCAGCCAGCTCGCCGGCTGCGCGCATGGGCGGCGCCTTGTGCGCACGCATCTGTGCGCGCAGGCGCAGCATGGCCAACTGATGGGCCATCAACTCCTCGAACGCCAGCCGGTGCTGGGCCCAGTGGCGGCCGTCCTGCAGGGCTTCGAGGTCAATATCCGGCGGCGGTCGATGCAGCAGCTGTACTGCTTCGCGCAGTGGTGGCAACTGATACGCCTCGGCCAGCGCCGGCGGCAGCCATTCGGTCAGGTGATTGCCCTTGGCTAGCCAGGCCAGCGCGGCGTCGCTGAGGCTGCGCAGGCGTTGTTGTGACAGCCCCTCGGTGGCCGGATAGATGGGCGTCAGGGTCTCGCTGACTGGCAGTGCCTCGGCGCTGTCGAGGTTGTGCAGTTCGGGGTGATAGATCTCAAGCCCCGAGGCACCGGGCCGCACTTCGCCATAGCAGCGCCAGTGACTGCCGCGGCTGAGGTTGGCCTTGAGTGCGGCGGAGAAATAGTAGAAGCGCAGGCTCAGGGTGCCGCTGCCGTCCTGAATCCGGCACAGCAGGCTGCGGCGGCGGCCCATGACCACCTCCGCGCCGAGCACCGTGCCTTCGATGACCGCGTCGAGCCCCGGGCGCAGCGCGCCGATGGGGGTCACCCGGGTGCGGTCCTGATAGCGCAGCGGCAGGTGAAACAGCAGATCCTGCACCGACGACAGACCAAGTTTGTCCAGCTTCTCGGCGAGCGCCGGGCCGATACCCTTGAGTACCGTCAGCGGAGTGTGTTCGGTCACTTGGCTGGCTGGCCGACCGAGCACAGGCGAATCGAGTCGCTGAGCAGCTCTATGGCCTTGGGGCGGGGGAAGCTGGCGCGCCAGGCAACGGCAACCGTGCGATACGGTGCAGGTGTCTTGAATGGCTTGGTAACCAGCAGTTCGGAGCTGTAGTAGCGGTCATCAGCGGCTGACATCGGCAGCACGGTCATGCCAATACCGGAGGCAACCATGTGGCGGATGGTTTCCAGCGAGCTGGACTCGACCGTCGTGTGCTTGTGCTGCTCGTCGCTCTTGCGCAGGGTGGGGCAGGCTTCCAGCACCTGATCGCGGAAGCAGTGGCCTTCGCCGAGCAGCAGCAGCTTGTTGTCGTCCAGCTCGTCGAGGGTCACGCTGTCGCGTGCGGCCCACGGATGGCTGGCCGGCATCAATAGGCTGAAGGGCTCGTCGTAGAGCGGTTTGGTCAGTACGTCCGGTTCCTGAAACGGCAGCGCGATGATGATTGCATCCAGCTCGCCGTTGCGCAGCTTGTCGCGCAGTACATGGGTAAAGTTCTCCTCGATGTACAGCGGCATGTCCGGCGCAACCTTGTGCAGCTGAGGCACCAGATGCGGGAACAGGTAAGGCCCGATGGTGTAGATGGCGCCGACCTTGAGCGGGGCTGCCAACTGGTTCTTGCCGGCGGTCGCCAGCTCGCGGATGGCCAGCGCCTCCTCCAGCACCTTCTGCGCCTGGGAAACGATGCGCTCGCCAATCGGCGTGACGCGCACCGCGCTCTTGCTGCGCTCAAAGATCATCACGCCCAGCTCTTCTTCCAGCTTCTTGACGCCAACGCTGAGGGTCGGCTGGGATACGTGGCAACGCTCGGCGGCGTGGCCGAAGTGCTGTTCCTGGGCAAGGGTGACGATATAGCGGAGTTCGGTCAGGGTCATTGGCTGGCAATCTGTCTGGCAACGGGAACGTAGGTCGAACGACAGGCTCTAGCATAGCCGGTTGGTCGATAGAGTAAAACAATCGAAGCGTGGCCGAGGATACTGCAGATCCTGTACGTCGGCTGATACAGTGTCGGCCTTGAGTTGACGGACAGGAGAGACAGATGCCGCGGGTAGTGATTGCCGGATGTGGGGACGTGGGGTCGGCGCTGGCCAGTCGTCTGGTTGCGCGTGGGTGGCAGGTATATGGCCTTCGTCGTGATGTCGCCAGGCTGCCGGACGGCGTGCTGCCGATCGCGGCAGACCTGTGTGTTGCCGAGCGCCCCGCGGACTGGCCGGAGAAGGTCGACTATCTGGTGTTCTGTCCGGCGGCGGGCAAGCGCGATGCCGAGTTGTATCAGCGGCTGTACGTGCAGGGGCTTGAGCATGTGATTGGCTGGCTGGGTACCGGCAAACGCGGCCTGCGTCATCTACTGCAGGTGTCCAGCACCGGTGTCTATGCTCAGCAGGATGGCGAGTGGGTCAGTGAGAACAGCCGGGCCGAAGCCGATAGTGCAACCGGCAAGGCCCTGCTCGCCGCCGAAGACGTTGCCTTGCGCAGCGGCGTGCCGGCCTCGGTGGTGCGGTTGGCTGGCATCTATGGCCCCGGTCGCAATCGACTGATTGAGCAGGCGCGGGCTGGCATGACGGTGCCGGCCGAGCCGCCGCAATACACCAACCGGATTCATCGTGATGATGCAGTCGGCTTGCTCGAGCACCTGTTGCTGCAGGCCGAGGCGCGTGAGCTGCTGGCACCCTGTTATCTGGGAGTAGATGATGAACCGGCGGCGTTGCACGAGGTAGTCGACTGGCTGCGCGAGCAGCTCGGTGTCGAGGCCCAGGATGACGGCCCGGCCAGTACTCGAATGGGCAGCAAGCGCTGCAGCAACGAACTGGCACGCGAAAGCGGCTGGGCGCCGCAATATCCGAGCTACCGCGAAGGCTATGCGGCGCTGCTGGAGCGCTAACTAGCCGCAAGCCGCCACAAGCGGCAAGCAAAAGCAAAAGCAAAAGCAAAAGCAGGTTTGGGGTGCTGGGGCCGAAAAAAAACCGCGCAGGTCGAACCCACGCGGTTTTGTCTTATAGCTTGTAGCTTGCCGCTCAGGGGGGGCGTTAGCCCACCACCATAATCCCGTCCATCTCGACAGGTACGCCCTTGGGCAGCGCGGCAACGCCGATGGCGGCGCGGGCCGGATAGGGCTTCTCGAAATAGCGTTCCATGATCTCGTTGACCTTGGCGAAGTTGCCCAGGTCGGTCAGGAAGATGTTCAGCTTGACGATGTCCTGCAGCTTGCCACCGGCAGCTTCAGCAACCGCGCTGAGGTTGTCGAATACGCGGCAGACCTGGGCTTCGAAGCCTTCAACCACTTCCATGGTGGCCGGGTCCAGCGGGATCTGTCCGGACAGGTAGACGGTGTTGCCGACCTTGATGGCCTGCGAGTACGGGCCGATAGCGGAAGGGGCTTGTTCGCTGGTGATGACTTGCTTGTTCATGCGTTCTCCGACGGAGTTCAGTTCTTGAGACGGGTAATGCGCATCACGCCCTTGAGGTTGCGGATGCGCTTGATCAGTTGCGACAGATGCAGGCGGTCACGCACGCGGACTACCAGCTGGACCACGCTGACGCGGCCGTCGCGCTCGTCGACGCTGATCTTGTCGATGCTGGCGTCGGCTACGGTGATGCCGGTGGCGAGCTGGGCGATGATGCCGCGCTGGTGTTCCAGTTCGACCCGCAGTTCGACGGTAAACTCGCCGCTGACGTCCTTGTCCCACGTCAGGTGCAGGGTCTTCTCGCTGTTATGACGGTTGTCGGCCAGATTGCGGCAGTTTTCCTGGTGGATGACCATACCCTTGCCGGATGACAGGTAGCCGACAATCGGGTCGCCCGGAATCGGGTTGCAGCAGCGTGCGAAGCTGACCACCAGCCCTTCGGTGCCACGGATCGCCAGCGGCTTCTCGCTGGTGTCTGCGTCATTCTCAGGGATGACCTTGTGCGCTTCTTCCTCGCTGCTGCCTTCGGTGGCCAGCAGGCGACGGGCGACGACGTAGGCCATCCGGTTGCCGAGGCCGATATCCGCCAGCAGATCTTCCATCAGTTCCATCTGGCAATCGGTCAGCACGGCCTGAATGCGCGCTTCCGGAATGTCGCTGAGCTGGGTGCCGAAGCTCGCCAGTACCTTGTCGAGCAGGCGTTCGCCAAGGGCGATGGACTCTGAATGGCGCTGGTGCTTGAGGAAGTGGCGGATGTTACTGCGAGCCTTGCCGGTGATGACGAAGCTGAGCCAGGCGGGGTTCGGGCGGGCACCCGGAGCGGTGATGATTTCGACGGTTTCGCCGCTTTCCAGCGGCTCGGACAGCGGCGCCAGTCGTCGGTTGACGCGACAGGCGATGCAGCTGTTGCCGATGTCGGTGTGCACCGCGTAGGCAAAGTCGACCGGGGTCGAGCCCTTGGGCAGCTCCATGATGCGGCCCTTGGGGGTAAAGATGTAGACCTCGTCCGGGAACAGGTCGATCTTGACGTTCTCGATGAATTCGAGCGAGTTGCCGGCGTTTTGCTGCAGTTCCAGCACGCTTTTCAGCCACTGACGGGTGCGGGCGTGGTTGCCGTTGATCACCTCGTCCTTGGACTTGTAGACCCAGTGCGCCGCGATGCCGTTGTTGGCCAGCTCTTCCATCTCGTCGGTACGGATCTGAATTTCGATCGGTACCCCGTGCATGCCGAACAGCGTGGTGTGCAGCGACTGATAGCCGTTGGCCTTGGGAATCGCGATGTAATCCTTGAAGCGGCCGGGGAACGGCTTGTACAGGCTGTGCACGGCACCGAGCACGCGGTAGCAGGTATCGGGCTTGTCGACGATGATACGGAAGGCGTAGACGTCCATGATCTCGTTGAACGACTTCTTCTTGCCGCGCATCTTCTGGTAGATGCCGTACAGGTGCTTCTCGCGGCCCATCACCTTGCCCTGCAGACCCTCGCGTTCCAGGCAGGCCTGCAGCGACTCGAGAATGCGGTTGAGCAGTTCCTTGCGATTGCCGCGGGCATTGCGTACCGCGCGATCGATCAGCGTCGAGCGCATTGGGTACATGGCCTTGAAGCCGAGGTCTTCGAACTCGGTACTCAGGCTGTGCATGCCCAGGCGGTTGGCGATCGGCGCGTAGATTTCCAAGGTTTCCTTGGCGATGCGGCGGCGTTTCTCCGGCGCCAGTGCTCCCAGCGTGCGCATGTTGTGCAGGCGGTCGGCGAGCTTGACCAGAATCACCCGGATATCCCGGGCCATGGCCAGGGCCATCTTCTGGAAGTTCTCGGCCTGCGCTTCGGCCTTGCTCTCGAAGGTCATCTGGGTCAGCTTGCTGACCCCGTCTACCAACTCGGCGACGGTATCGCCAAACTGCTCGACCAGCGCGTCCTTGGGGATGCCAGTGTCTTCGATCACATCGTGCAGCATGGCCGCCATCAGGCTCTGATGGTCCATGTGCATGTCGGCGAGGATATTGGCTACGGCGAGGGGATGGGTAACGTAAGGCTCGCCGCTGCGACGGGTTTGACCGTCGTGGGCTTGCTCGGCGTAAAAGTAGGCGCGCCGGACCAGGTTGACCTGATCCGGCTCAAGGTAATTGCCAAGGTTGTCGGCAAAAACTTCTATCGCAGACATGCAGCTCTCCTGCACCCGCCAGCGCGGGTGATAACCTCAGGAATGCCCGGCCTGCGCAATCCGTTTACTCGGCCAGTTCGGTAGTTTCCAGCGAGTACAGCGGCTCTTGCTGATCCTGCAGAGCTTCTTCAGCCATGATCTCGTTGGAGATCAGGCCTTCGGCGACTTCACGCAGCGCAACGACAGTAGGCTTGTCGTTTTCCCAGGCTACCTTGGGGTCCTTGCCGCCGGTGGCCAGCTGACGGGCGCGCTTGGAGGCCAGCATGACCAGTTCAAAACGGTTATCTACATTTTCCAGGCAGTCTTCAACGGTGACGCGAGCCATGGGGTACTCCGGAAAGGTAACAAGTGAACAAATCGACGCGCACGGCGCGGGGCCGGGCGCAGGACCTGACAGTTTACTGGTTGAGGCTTCAGTCTGACAAGAGCGCCTGCAGCAGAGAGGCGTGGCGCGCGGTCTGGGCGGTCGTCTGCAGGCGGTAGCTACGGACGATGGCCTTGAGGTCATCCAGGGCGTGTTCGAAGGTGTCGTTGATGACCAGACTGTCGAATTCGACGTAATGGCTCATCTCGGCAACGGCTTCGGCCATGCGGCGATCAATCACCTCGTTGTCATCCTGGCCACGGGAGTCAAGGCGGTAGCGCAGTGCTTCAAGTGACGGCGGCAGGATGAAGATCGAGTGCGCCTGCGGCAGCTTGCGACGGACCTGCTCGGCGCCTTGCCAGTCGATTTCGAGAATGATGTCGTGGCCACGGGCCAGCGCCTGTTCTACTGCTGTCTGCGAGGTGCCGTAGAGGTTGCCGAACACCTCGGCGTGCTCCAGAAAGTCGCCAGCCTCCACCAGTTTGAGGAAGCTGTCACGGTCGGTGAAGTGGTAGTTCACACCGTCGACCTCGCCCGGGCGCATCGGGCGGGTGGTGTGTGAAACCGAGACGCGCAGGTTGGGAGTCTGTTCGATCAGTGCCTTGACCAGGCTGGTTTTGCCTGCGCCGGAGGGGGCGGAGATGATGTACAGCGTGCCGGTGGCGTGGGTCATCGGACAGGGTTCCTGCGGTGCGTAATGGATAAGCGCGCAATTATAGGGTTTCCGCGCGGTGGCGTCATGGTTAGCTGTCGCTTCCGCTAAGCTGTTTGCTCAAGCCGGAAGCAGAGGATGCGGTTACCAATGATCTCGAAATGGCAGTGGCTGCTGGCGCAGCTGACGCGGACCCTGTGGGTGCGGGCGTCTCTTTATGCCTTGCTGGCGGTGGTGGCTGCGCTGCTGGCGATTGTGGTCCAGCAGCTGTTGTCGGAACCGCTGCCGGTGACCGTTGGTGCCGATGCGGTCGACCGTATTCTCGATATTCTGGCCTCCAGCATGCTCGCGGTAACCACTTTCTCCCTCAGTGTCATGGTGGCGGCCTACAGTGCGGCGACCGCCAATGCCACACCGCGGGCAACCCGGCTGTTGATGCAGGACACCACAACCCAGAATGTGCTGGGAACCTTTATCGGTGCGTTCCTGTTCAGTCTGGTGGGGTTGATCGCCCTCAGCACCGACGCGTACGACGAGAACGGGCGCGTGCTGCTGTTTGCCGTGACGCTGCTGGTCATTGTGCTGATCGTGGTGACCATCCTGCGCTGGATCGAACACCTGTCCCGCTTCGGACGGGTCGGTGACACCAGTGCGCGAGTTGAAGATGCAACCCGCAACGCGCTGGCAGACCGGATCGCCAATGCTTGCCTTGGTGCCCGCCTGCTGGACCCGGAACAGATACCGGCAACCGCCACAGCACTGTATCCGCGCGATGCCCTTTATGTGCAGCACCTGGATGTCGGCGCGCTGGCCGCCTGCGCGGAGCAGGAAGATCTGCAGGTGTATGTCGTTGTGCAGCCGGGCTGCTTTGTCCACCCGGCGGCGCCGGTGTTGTGGTTTGCAGGCGATGCCGATACAGCAGTGCAGGAGCGCCTGCTTGGTGCCTTTACTCTTGGGGGCATGCGCTCTTTTGATCAGGATCCCCGTTTCGGGCTGTCGGTGCTGTCGGAGATCGCCTCGCGTGCGCTGTCGCCGGCGGTCAATGATCCCGGTACGGCCATCGACATCCTTGGTCGTGGCGTGCGGCTGCTGTCGGCCTGGGTGGATTATTGTGAACCGCAGCCGGACGAGGTGCGCTATCCGCGGGTCTGGCTGGTGACGCTGGCGCTGGACGATCTGTTCGATGACCTGTTTGGCCCCATTGCCCGTGATGGCGCGGCACGAATCGACGTCCAGCTGCGTTTGCTCAAGTCGCTGCACGCGCTGGCAGCGCGGGATGCGCGTTTTGTCGCGCCCGCCCGGCGGCTGGCCAAGGAGGCGCTGGCGCTGGCTGAGCAGGCGATGGTACTGGATAGCGACCGACAGCGGCTGCAGGTCGCGGCCGCGCGCCTGGACGCTCTCTAGCTTCACGCCGCCAGCGGCCTCGCTGGTGCTTATGGTGCTGTATTTGAGAGGCCGGGATATCCGTCTGTGGCTCGGGCAGTGGTGATAAGGTGTCCGGGCCTGGCGACACCTTGGTCGCTGACAGGCGTTGTGCGATACCACGCCAGATCCTTCGAATAACAATGGAGTTCTGCAAGATGATCCGTATTACTGTTTCCTACCCGGCGCAGGAAAACGCCCGTTTCGATCACAGCTATTACCAGCAGCAACACGCCCAGCTGATTCATCAACAGCTCGATGCCCATGGCCTGCGCAAGCTGGAAGTCGATCAGTGTCTGGCCGACGGCGCCGGCAAGGCCCCGCAGTTTGTCGCCTCCGCCCATCTGTTCTTTGATGACCTGGCCCAATTTCAGGCGGCCTTCGCCGCTGGCGGCAAGGCGCTGAATCAGGATATGGCGAACTACACCGACATCACGCCGGTGATCACCATCAGTCAGGTTGTGGCCTGACCCTCCAGTGGCCTGCGCTTGTTTGTCGAGCGCGGGCCTCCTCGGCCGCACTCTGCGTGCCGAAACCGCTACAATGGCGCCGCTTTCCCTTTTCATCGTGTTGAGGAACACCACTGATGACCGCACGTCGGGTTTCATCAGCGTTGCGCGCTGCTGACAACAAAACCGCCGGCATGGCTCCGGCGTCGGGTGCTGGCGCACTGCGCCAGGACCGTATTTATCAGGCGATCAGCGATGCCATCATCGAGCACCGGCTGCAGCCGGGCGCGCGCCTGCGTGAAGACGCACTGGCCGACGTGTTTGGCGTCAGCCGGACGGGGATTCGCAAGGTGCTGCAGCGCCTGGCCATGGATCAACTGATCACCCTGACGCCCGGCAAGGGTGCCAGCGTGACGCGGCCATCCTCCGAGGAAGCGCGCGAAGTCTTTGATGCGCGGCGGATGGTCGAGTGTGGGCTGATGCGCCAACTCGCCCTGCAGGTTGATGATGCGGGGCTGGCCGAGTTGCGTGCGCTGGCGGAGCAGGAGCAGCAGGCGCTTTCCGCACGCGATCAAAGCACTGCGATCAAGTGTTCAGCCGAGTTTCACAGTCGGCTGGCGATGCTGGCGGGCAATCAGACGCTGGCGAGCTTTGTCGTCCAGCTGTGCTCGCGCTCTTCGTTGATTCTGGCGGTCTACGGCAATGCCGGTAACCTGGGCTGTGACTGCACCGACCACAATCGGTTGATCTCGCTGCTGGAAGGAAGGGATGGTGATGCTGCTGCGGCCTTTATGGCCCAGCACCTGGATGCGATCGAGGGGTCGCTGGCGATTGCCGACTCGCCGCAGACCGTACCAGATCTGCAGGATATCTTCGCCGCCTATCGCGGCTGATCACGCCGACGGTGAAGGCACCGTCGGCGATCTCGGGGGTTCAGCGGCGGAAGCGCTGGCAGGGGCCCCAATACTGCATCAGCAGGTAGTAGCTCAGACCGGCCGGGATCAGGCTGGCATACCACGAGACGCTGGACACATTCAGCGCGACCACGGCACCAATCGCGGTGGCGATCAGCGCGGCGTAGTTGATGCCCTGATACGGGCCGTTGGCGTCGTACAGGTGCTCAAGATTCAGCGTGCGCTTGCGAATCAGATAGTAGTCCACCACCAGAATCGCGAAGATCGGGCCGAGGAACGCCGAGTAGGTCTGTACGAATACTTGCAGGCCTGCTGCCGAGTCGTCGCTGACCAGCTTCCACGGGAACGTCGCAAACGCCAGCAGACCGACTATGACCGTGGCTGGGCGAAACTTCAGCTTGAACACATCCATCAGCACGTAGGTTGGCGGAACTACGTTGTTCAGCACGTTGGTGGTGACCTGGGCAAAGGCAATGAACAGCAGGGTGGTCATCAGCAGCGGGGTGTTGTCGACCGCGTTGGCGAAGACCTGAATCGGATCAGCAACGCCGGTCGCCTCAGACACCATGTAACCGATCAGACCCATGAACAGGGTGCAGGGCAGAATCGACATCGAGTAGATGGTCGTCAACAGGCCCGGGCCGGTGCCGTGCTTGTGCTCGCGGGCGTAGTCACTGACGTTGAGGATCATAGTGCTGTAGATGCCGAGGAACAGCATGGTCGCGCTCCAGAACGGCAGACCCCAGGAGCCCTGCATGGTCAGCAGGCTGCTCGACAGTTCGTCGCCATAGCGCTGCACGGTGCTGTAGAACATGTAGACCAGCGAGGCGAGGATAAAGGCGCTGCCGACATTCTCCAGCCACTTGATACCCTGAAAGCCCATGACCGACAGGGCAATTTGCAGGAACTGGAAGGCGATAAAGAAGAACACCAGATTGTCGAAGCCGAACAGGGTGGCAGACACCATGTTCAGAGCGCCAGCGCCAATCCAGCTCTGGAAGCCGTACCAGACGATCGCGGGAACCGCGCGCACCAGGCCGGGCAGGCGGGTACCGGCGAAGCCGAAGGCACTGCGTGCCTGCACCATGAACGGGATGCCGTATTTGTAACCGGCGGCGCCGTTAAGCACCAGTGCAAGCCCGATGACGAAACAGCCGATAGCGATGGCGAGTGTCGCCTGGATCAGGTTGAGGCTGCCAACCACGCTGGAGCCCATGGTAAAGGTGCCGATGGAAACGCATCCGCCGAACCAGGCCAGCAGATAGGACAGACGCCCCATGATGCGGACTTTCTGGGGGGCGAGGGACTCTTCGCCGGCGGCCTTGGTTTCGTTGCTCGGCTGGCTGCCGGCGTTGAGCGTGCTGGCGTCAGTGTTCATGAGACTCCCCCGTGGGCGGTGTTATACATTTTTATCTCCCCGGATCATCCGATCCTGCGGTTTCTTGTGCGCCCCGCGGGGCGCGCTGTCACCTGATCAGCCGTGGGGCAGATCAGAATACTCGGCAAAGCGTCCGGTGAAGCGTTTGCTGCCCGGAAACGCCAGATCGCCAAATTTGCTGGTACCCAGCCCCAGCCCAACCACGGCTTCGGCCAGTTTCACTGCCGCGGTCACGCCCTCCACCACGGGCAGACCGACCGCGTCGCTGATCTGCGGGGTCAGGTCGGCCATGCCACCGCAACCCAGCACGATGGCGCCGATGTTGTCTTCGCGCTTGGCCTTCAGGCACTCCTCGATGATGCGCTCAAGGGCGATATCCGGGTTTTCTTCCAGATCCAGCACCGGAATGTCGGCCGCGCGCAGGCGTCGGCAGCTGTGGCGGAAGCCGTAATTGTCGAGCAGATGCTCGGCGATGATCAGAGTGCGCGGCAGGGTGGTAACCACTGAGAAGCGGGTGCTGATCAGGCTGGCGACATGAAACGCAGCTTCGGCAATGCCGATCACCGGGGCTCGGGTCAGCTCGCGGGCGGCATACAGCCCGGGGTCGCCAAAGCAGGCAATGATGTAGGCGTCGGTGCCTTCGCGCTCACCCGCGCGCACTTCCTCGATCACGCCCATGGCGCTGACTGCCTCGTCGAAGTGGCTTTCGATCGACACCGGGCCGCTGTCTGGCTGGCTGGCGGTGATCCGCGTGCCGGGTGCGGCAACCGCTTGTGCCGCCGCGCCGATGGTCTCGGTCATGGCGTGGGTGGTGTTCGGGTTGATGACGCGAATATGCATGAATCTGGCCTGCCAATGTATGTACACAAAATAATAGAGTAATTGTATACAATCGCCGGAGTCAAAAAATCAAAATGCCCGGCAGTTATCGCGTGCAATAAACGCTACCCACCCGAACTGCGGGCTTTCTTCAGCGAAAGAGGTGTCTTGATGAGCGATAGCGCTGTGTATCCACGCGATCTGATCGGCTATGGCCGTACCCCGCCGGAAGCCCGTTGGCCCGGCCGTGCGCGGATCGCCGTTCAATTTGTGCTCAATTACGAAGAGGGCGGCGAAAACTGTGTGCTGCACGGCGACAGCCATTCCGAGCAGTTCCTGTCGGAAATCGTTGGGGCGGCAGCGTTCGACGATCGCCACATGAGCATGGAGTCGATCTACGAGTACGGTTCACGGGTTGGCGTCTGGCGCCTGCTCAACGAGTTTGAGCGCCGTGGTTTGCCGTTGACTGTGTTTGGCGTAGCGATGGCGCTGGAACGGCACCCTGAGGTGGCGCAGGCGTTCCATGAGCTGGGCCACGAGATCGCCTGCCACGGCTGGCGCTGGATTCACTACCAGAACATCCCTGAAGCGGTTGAGCGCGAACACCTGCAGCGCGCGCTGGATATCTTCCAGCGCCTCTACGGCACTCAGCCGGAGGGCTGGTACACCGGACGGGACAGCCCCAACACCCGGCGTCTGCTGCTGGATCAGGGCGGTTTCCTCTATGACAGTGACTACTACGGTGATGACCTGCCGTTCTGGACTCGTGAGGCGGACAGCACTGGCGCGTTGCACAATCACCTGATCGTGCCCTACACGCTGGACACCAATGACATGCGCTTTGCATCGCCGCAGGGCTTCAACACCGGCGATCACTTTTTCCAGTATCTGAAAGACGCTTTCGACGTGCTCTACGCTGAGGGTGAAGATCTGCCGAAGATGCTGTCGATCGGTCTGCACTGTCGGCTGATCGGCCGGCCCGGTCGTTTCCGCGCGCTGCAGCGTTTCCTTGATTACATCGAATCCCATGATCGGGTCTGGGTGACACGCCGTGTCGATATCGCTCGCCATTGGGCTGAGCACCACCCGATTTCCTCCCAGGAGTAAGCAGCATGAGCAAGCAGTCGACTGAAAAACACAGCTATTACGCACCGACCGGCGGACACCCGCCGCAGACCCAGCTGACCACCGACCGCGCGGTCTTCACCGAGGCCTACGCGGTGATTCCCAAGGGCGTAATGCGCGACATCGTCACCAGCCACCTTCCGTTTTGGACCGGCACCCGTCTGTGGGTGCTGTCACGTCCGCTCTCCGGCTTCGCCGAGACCTTCTCGCAGTACATCATGGAAGTGCAGCCCGGCGGTGGTAGCGACAGGCCGGAAACCGATCCGACTGCCGAAGGCGTGCTGTTCATTGTCGAAGGCGGCCTGACGCTGACTCTTAACGGTAAGGCTCACCAGATGGAGGTGGGCGGTTACGCCTTTATCCCGCCGAGCAGCGACTGGCAGGTACGCAACAACAGTGGCGGCGTGGTGCGTTTCCACTGGGTGCGCAAGGCCTACGAGAAAGTCGACGGCGTGGATGTGCCGGAAGCCTTCGTTACCAACGAAAACGACATCACCCCGCTGGAAATGCCCGGCACTGACGGTGCCTGGAGCACCACCCGCTTTGTTGACATGAGCGACATGCGCCACGACATGCACGTGAACATCGTTAACTTCCAGCCGGGCGGTGCTATCCCCTTTGCCGAAACCCACGTCATGGAGCATGGCCTGTATGTGCTGGAAGGCAAGGCGGTCTATCTGCTGAACAAGGATTGGGTTGAGGTTGAGGCCGGCGACTACATGTGGCTGCGCGCGTTCTGCCCGCAGGCGTGCTACGCCGGTGGCCCGGGCCCGTTCCGCTACATGCTGTACAAAGACGTCAACCGTCACATGAAACTGCCGACCTTCGGCCGTTGAGGAGCAGGGGATGAGCGCTGACGCATTGCAACTGACTGCCCAGCCCCTGACATCGGAGGCCTTCGCGGCCTTCGGTGAGGTGATCGACTCACGCAGCTCCAAACACTTCTTGATCAACTCGGGTCGTACCCGTCGCCATCATGATCTGGCGAAGGTCGAGGTGGCCGGTGAATCACCACGGGTGCTGATCAGCATCTTTGTCAGCCAGCCGGTCACCGTGCCGCTGGAGCTGACTTTTCTGGAGCGGCATCCGCTCGGCAGTCAGGCATTCATGCCGCTGCACGAGGAGCAGTTTCTGATTGTGGTGGCGCCGCCGGGTGATGTGATTGATCCGGCCGAGGTACGCGCTTTCATTACCGACGGTCGTCAGGGCGTCAACTACCGCATTGGCACCTGGCACGCGATTCAGTCTGTGCTGGAGCGCGAAGGGGAGTTTCTGGTGGTCGATCGCGGGGGGGCCGGGCACAACTGTGATGAGTACCCGATCGCCATCAGGGTTACCCTGGAGTAACCCTGTGCTGAGGGTGATACCGCTCCGCAACGGAGCGGTATCGGCTTACTCGATATTCTGGATCTGCTCGCGCATCTGCTCGATAAATACCTTCAGGTCCACCGCAGCCTGGGTGCTGCGGGTGTCGATGGCTTTGGAGCCGAGGGTGTTGGCTTCGCGGTTGAACTCCTGCATGAGAAAGTCCAGGCGGCGGCCGATGGCGTCCTTGCTCTCCAGCACGCGGCGGGTTTCGGCGACGTGGGTATCGAGGCGGTCGAGCTCTTCGGCGACGTCGATCTTCTGCGCCAGTAACACGATTTCCTGCTCGACGCGGGTACTGTCCAGCTCCAGCTTGGCGTCGTTGAAGCGGTCGATCAGCTTCTGTCGGTGGGCGGTCAGCAGTGTCGGCATCATTTCGCGGATTACCGCGGTGCGCTCGCTGATGCTGCTCAGGCGGTCCTCAATCAGTTGCTTCAGCTCGGCGCCCTCGCGGGCACGGTGTTCTTTCAGCTCCTTGAGGGCCTGATCGAATAGCTGGCGGGCCTGCTTGACGAGGTCGCCCTGATCCGTTTTCTCGCCAATTACCACGCCGGGCCAGGCCAGCAGTTCCAGCGGATTGACCGGGCCGGCGTTCTGCAGCCGGGCGCTGAGCTGCTCGGTGGTGCGGATCAGTTGGTCGAGTAGCGGCTGGTTCAGGCTCAGTTCGCTGGACTGCTGCTCGGCCGGATTGAAGCGCAGTGTGCACTCGACCTTGCCGCGGGCCACCTGCTTGCGCAGCAGTTCGCGCAGCGGGCTTTCCAGTTCGCGGAAGGCTTCGGGCAGGCGCAGGGTGACTTCCAGATAGCGGTGGTTCACCGACCGCAGTTCCCAGGCCAGGTTGCCCTGATCGGTGCTGAGTTCGCTGCGGGCGAAGGCGGTCATGCTGTAAACCATGCTGATCCTCTGTCTGGTTGGTTGGCGGATGGGCATTGTAGCGCCTTGCTGCGGTCCGGGGGTATCGTCGGGGTGCTATACTCCGCGGTCTTCCCACCTGCAGTACAAGGATTCCAGATGATGAAACGCCCCAGCGAACGCGCCGCCGACCAGATGCGCCAGGTTACCCTGACCCGTCACTACACCAAGCACGCCGAAGGGTCTGTGCTGGTCGAGTTTGGCGACACCAAAGTCATCTGTACCGTGAGTGTCGAGGCTGGCGTGCCGCGCTTCCTGCGTGGCAGCGGTCAGGGCTGGGTCACCGCCGAATACGGCATGCTGCCGCGCTCCACCGGTTCGCGTATGCAGCGTGAGTCGAGCAAAGGCAAGCAGGGTGGTCGCACGCTGGAGATTCAGCGTCTGATCGGTCGTTCGCTGCGCGCTGCAGTTGATCTGAAGACACTGGGTGAAAACACCCTGTACATCGACTGCGATGTGATCCAGGCCGATGGCGGTACCCGTACCGCGTCGATCACCGGCGCCTGCGTAGCGCTGGTCGATGCGCTGCGGGCCATGAAGCAGCGCGGCGCGATCAAGAAGGTGCCGGAGGTGCAGATGATCGCGGCGATTTCCGTTGGCATCTATCAGGGCGTGCCGGTACTGGATCTGGATTACCCGGAAGACTCCGCTGCCGATACCGACCTGAACGTGGTCATGACCGACAAGGGCGGCTTTATCGAAGTTCAGGGCACCGCCGAAGCGGCGCCGTTCAGTGCGGATGATCTGAACGCCATGCTGGCGCTGGCGCGCAAGGGGACTGACGAGCTGTTCGCGCTCCAGCGTGCTGCGCTGGAGGACTGAGTCGGGCGCTCTGCTGAAGGCCGCCATTGGGCGGCCTTTTTTGTGCGGCGATCGTGCTGGTGCGCGCGTCGGCATAGGCAGGGTGTGGAATCTCTGTTAAAACTCGGGCAATACCGTTTTGCGCCAAGGAGTGCCAGTGATGACTGATCCCGTTACCCAACCCGACAATGCGCCACCAAATCCTCCCGGCATGCCCGGCCCGGAAGCGCGCCAGTGGGCGCTGTTTGTACACCTGTCCGCGCTGCTGGGGTTCATTTTTCCGTTTGGCAATCTGGTCGGCCCGCTGATCATCTGGCAGCTGAAGAAGGACATGGACCCCTTCGTCGATGATCAGGGCAAGGAGGCGCTCAATTTCCAGATCACCGTTGCCCTGCTGATGCTGGTCTGCGTACTGCTGGCATTGGTGCTGATTGGCCTGCTGCTGATGTGGGTAGTGGGAGTCGGCGCGCTGGTGCTGACTATCATTGCCGCGATCAAGGCCAACGAAGGCCAGGCCTACCGCTATCCGTTCTGCTGGCGCTTGATCAAGTAGCCGTTCCGGTAACGAAAAACCCCGACGTCAGTGACTGGCGTCGGGGTTTTTTATGGCGCTGGCGTTGAGCGGGTCAGATGCTCAGGGTCCAGTCGTAGTCGATAATCACCGGTGCGTGCTGCGAGAATCGGGCATTACGCGGGATCTTGGCCTGTTTGACGAAGCGGCGCAGGCCAGGCGTCAGGAACTGGTAGTCGAAGCGCAGACCGAGATTGAGGTTTTCCGCCTGCTCGCTGTTCGGCCACCAGCTGTAAAGCTCGGACTCGCGGGTCACTTCGCGCAGGGCGTCGACGTAGCCCATGTTGCCGAAGATTTCGTCCATCCAGGCGCGCTCGGGTGCCATGAAGCCTGGTTCGTTCTGGCAGTCGCGCCAGTTCTTCACGTCCAGTTTGAGGTGTGCAACGTACAGGGAGCCGCAGTAGATGAATTCGCGGCGCTTGCGGCGCTGCTTGTTCAGGTAGTTGGCGAAGTCTTCCATGAACTTGAACTTCTGGTTCAGGTCGGCGTCACCGTCGCGGCCGGAGGGTAGCAGCAGTGAGCCAATGCTGAGCTTGTCGAAGTCGGCCTGCATGAAGCGGCCGTAACGGTCGGCGGACTCGAAGCCCAGGCCCATGATGATCGCTTTGGGGGCGACTCGGGTGTAGATGGCAACACCGCCTTCGGCGGGGTTTTCGGCTTCGAAGCAATATTGCCAGTAACCGTCCAGCCAGTAAGGGTCCTGCTCCAGTTCGGGGGCGGTAACGCGAATGTCTTGCAGGCAGATGACATCAGCATCCTGAGTGCGCAGCCAGTCAAACAGGCCACGCCCGGCGGCGGCCTTTACTCCATTGACGTTGAGACTGATGATTCGCATGCATGGCTCCCCAAAAAACCAGCGTGTATGATACCCGAGCTTTGTCGACTTTTGTTAATGAGGGTGTAGATGCACGAATATCAGCGGGAGTTCATTCGTTTTGCGCTGGATCGCAATGTCTTGCGATTTGGCGAGTTCACTCTCAAGTCGGGGCGCAAGAGTCCGTATTTCTTCAATGCCGGTCTGTTCAACGACGGCGCCGCGCTGGCACGGCTTGGCCGGTTCTATGCCCAAGCGCTGGTTCACAGCGGACTGGAGGACGTCGACGTCATCTTTGGTCCGGCCTACAAGGGCATTCCGCTGGCGGCGGTTACGGCCGTGGCGCTGGCCGACAGCTTCGATCGCAACCTGCCTTATTGCTTCAATCGCAAGGAAGCCAAGGATCACGGCGAAGGCGGCACCCTGGTCGGGGCGCCACTGGAAGGGCGTGTGCTGATCATTGACGATGTGATTACGGCCGGCACAGCGGTGCGGGAGGTGATGCAGATTATTCAGCAGGCTGGCGCTACACCGGCTGCAGTGATGATTGCACTGGATCGTCAGGAGCGTGGTCAGGGCGAGCTGTCGGCCATTCAGGAGGTCGAGCGCGATTTCGGCATTCCGGTCATCAGTATCGTCAGCCTGAATCAGGTCATGGACTTCATCCAGGACGACCCGGAGCTGCAACAGCACCTCCCGGCGGTGCAGGCCTACCGCGCTGAATTCGGTATCTGATCACAGAGTCGGCAGGATATTGATCATTGGCTAACGTGTTGGCGGCCTCGGTCGATATACTGCCAACTGGCCATTAGTCCGGCCCAACGGTAATGCTGAGGAAGGCAGGAACGAACGAGGAACCGCCTGCGATGAACCGAGTCTTGAGCTGTGCCGCACTGACCCTGGCGATGCTGTCGCCGCTGGGTGTTGCTGAAGAGCTGTATCGCTATATCGATGATCATGGCGTGGTGGTGCTTGACCGTCAGGTACCTCCGCGGTTTGTCGGCAATGGCTACGAGGTGCTGGATAGCAATGGTCGCGTCAAGCAAGTGATTCCGGCGGCGCCGACGGCAGAGGAGCGCGAGGCGCAGCGGCTGGCGCTGGAAGCAAAAAAGAAACAGGATGCGGAGGACGCCACCCTGCTGCGCCTCTACAGCAGTCTGGCTGATCTGGATCGGGCGCAGGCGCGCCAGATTCAGCAGTTTGAGAACCAGATTGCCTCGGCCAGGGCGAGCATTGCCGAGTTGCATCAGGAGCGTGAGACGCTGCGCTCCCAGGCGGCCAATCACGAGCGTGCGGGCCGTGCGGTAGATCAGGCGATTCTGGATCAGCTGGCAACGGTTAATGCGGAAACCCAGCGCCAGGAACAGCGGATTGCAGGCAAGCAGGCCGAGATCGTCGCTGCGCAGGCAGCCTATGCTGCGCAGCGCGAGCGGCTGGCCTTTTTGCTCGGGGTTGAGCTACCGGCTCAGCCCTGAATGGCGGCGGTCGGTTCTTCCGGTGCGCAGGACTCAAACCCGCGTACAGCGCGCTTGAACGCCTCCGGGATCGGTGTCGGCCGGCGGGTTTGCTGATCGGCATGCACGTAAACGATCTCACCGCTGACCAGTAGCGTGTCCTCCCGATAGATACCCACCACAAAGCGCATGCTGGAATTACCAAAGCGGGCAACCCGCAGATGAATATCCAGCAGGTCGTCGAACAGCGCCGATGCCTTGTAGTCGAGCACGGTTCTGACCGCAAAGAACTCACTGCCATCAAGGCCTTCGCCGGGCTGTACGCCGGCGGCGGCGCGCAGTGCCCGGTAGTACTCGGTCACGCCGACATCCGCGTAATTCAGATAGTGGCCGTTGAAGACGATCCCCTGCGGGTCGGCTTCGGACCAGCGCACGCGCAGCGGCGTGCTGAAACGGAAGTCGGCCTTGTCCATTACTCGCCCCGAACCTGATTGGTGATCAGGGTGCCAACACCGGTGTCGGTGAACAGTTCCAGCAACACCGCATTGGGTACGCGGCCGTCGACGATGATGGCACTGCCGACACCGCCCTGCACCGCATCCAGCGCGCAGCGAATCTTCGGCAGCATGCCGCCGTAGATGGTGCCATCGGCAATCAGCGCATCAACCTGTGCGGTGCTCAGGCCGGTCAGCACATTGCCTTCCTTGTCCATCAGGCCGGCGATGTTGGTCAGCAGCATCAGCTTCTCGGCGCCCAGTGCCTCGGCGACCTTGCCGGCGACCAGGTCGGCGTTGATGTTGTAAGAGGCACCATCGGTACCCACGCCGATTGGTGCGATGACCGGAATGTAGTCGTCAGAGACCAGGCGATTGATCAGGTTGGCGTTGACGCTGGAGACCTCGCCCACGTGACCGATGTCGATAATCTCGGGCTTGTCCATGCCCGGGGTATGGCGGCTGACTTTCAGCTTGCGCGCCTTGATCAGGCCTGCGTCCTTGCCAGTCAGGCCGATGGCGCTGCCACCGTGCTGGTTGATCAGGTTGACGATGTCCTTGTTGACCTGCCCGCCGAGCACCATTTCAACCACGTCCATGGTCTGGCTGTCGGTCACCCGCATGCCTTCGATGAACTGGCTCTCGATGTTCAGGCGCTTGAGCAGGTCGCCGATCTGCGGGCCGCCGCCATGCACAACCACCGGGTTGATGCCGACGGTTTTCATCAGCACGATGTCGCGGGCGAAGCTGTTCTTCAGTTCATCGTTTTCCATGGCGTTTCCGCCGTACTTGATGACGATGGTCTTGCCGGTGAAGCGCTGAATGTAGGGCAGGGCTTCGGTAAGAACGCGTGAAACCTGGGCGGCGGCGTCGCGACTCAACATGGTGGTCTGGTGTCTCCTGTGGTGGATCAGAATGTGGGTTGCAGGTCTGGCGCGATGGCCTGCAGTTGCTGGCGGAACAGGTCCTGCACGCGTGTCAGCTCTGCCTCGCTGTCCGCCTCGAAGCGCAGCACCAGCACCGGTGTGGTGTTGGAGGCGCGAATCAGACCCCAGCTGTTGGCGAAGTCTACACGGATGCCGTCGATGCTGGTGACTTCACCGTCGCCCCAGTCGCCGCGCGCGGTCAGCTCATCAATGATCTGGAACTTACGCTCCTCACCGACCGTGAGGTTGATCTCGGGGGTGCTGATGCTGGCCGGATAGCGGGCCATCACCTCGTCGGCTGTGTCCGGTTGCAGCGACAGCAGCTCAAGCAGGCGGCAGGCGCTGTAGAGTCCGTCGTCGAAGCCGAACCAGCGCTCCTTGAAGAACAGGTGGCCACTCATTTCGCCGCCGAGCAGGGCGCCGGTCTCCTTCATTTTGGCCTTGACCAGCGAGTGACCCGACTTCCACATGATGGGCCGGCCGCCGGCGCTGCTGATGACCTGCGGCAGCTGGCGCGAGCATTTGACGTCGAAGACGATGTCGGCACCGGGGTTGCGGGTGACGATGTCCTCGGCAAACAGCATCATCAGCCGATCCGGATAGATCATCTCGCCGCTGTTGGTGACGAAGCCAAGGCGGTCGGCATCGCCATCAAAGGCGACGCCGAGATCGGCGCCCTCACGCTGCACGGTTTCGATCAGTGTGCTCAGGTTTTCCGGTTTGCCCGGGTCCGGGTGATGGTTCGGGAACAGCCCGTCCACGTCGCAGAACAGCGGAATCACCTCGCAACCGATGCCCTCCAGCAGCCGTTCGGCAATTACGCCGCCGACACCGTTGCCGCAGTCGACCACGACCTTCAGCGGGCGCGCGATCAGTACGTCCTCGACGATGTGGTTGAGGTAGTTGTCGAGGATCTCGAGGCTGGCTCGGGCGCCGCTGCCGGTGCGCAGTTCGTTGCGCTGCAGGCGCTGGTGCAGGGCGGTGATCTGCTCGCCGGACAGGGTCTGCCCGGCGATGACAATCTTCAGCCCGTTATAGGCCGGCGGGTTGTGGCTGCCGGTAATCATCACGCCGGAGCTGGCATCGGTGGTGTTGGTGGCGAAGTAGACCACCGGGGTCGGAACCATGCCCAGATCGGCGACCTGACAGCCACTGTCGACCAGGCCCTGAATCAATTGTTCGCTCAGCGCCGGGCCGGAAAGGCGGCCGTCGCGACCTACCACGATCTTGGGCTCGCCAGCATCCAGCGAGGCGCTGCCGATGGCGCGGCCGAGCCAGTAGACGCCTTCTTCGGTCAGGCTCTTGCCCACCACACCACGGATATCGTAGGCACGGAAGATCTCTGCAGGCAGCTCGGGGATGCTGGTATGGCCGTTGCCGGCGGTGTCATCCGGGTTCTGCATGTTGAAGGGGTCGTCGTCGAGGATATCAATGTCGAGCACGTCGTGGTCCTGCGGGGCGGCCGGAGTTGGCTGCGTCGCTGGTGCGTCTTGCGGTGCCGGCGCGGCAGCACTTTTAAGATCGGGCGCACGCTTGAGCAGTTGCTGAATATTCTGCGGCAGCGGCTCCAGTGGCCCAAGCTGGATTTGGCCTCCCCTGTTACCCAGCGTCAACTGGGTAAGGGTGTTGGCGTCAGCGCGCAGGGCGCGAGTCCAGCTGCGGTGGAGCAGCGACAAGCCCAGCATTAGGCCGACCAGCGCGACCAGCGCCGCGATGCCGAGCATCAGCATGTTCGGTTGCACACTGGAGACCGCCGGGCCAGGACGAAACTCGAGGCGCCAGGCCGGGTTGGCGGTCGGTAGTGTAATCGCTGCACCGTTGCCCTCGCCGCGCTGGAACAGCAGCTGCTCAGGCGCGTTTGGGAACTGCTGGATCAGCCGCACCTGCCCTGTCTGCGGCGGCAATTCCGGCAGGGTGGCGGTGATACGGGATACCTGCAGGACGGCCGCCAGCGTGCCGCCGATTGGCGCGTTGCTGGAGGCGCGCAGCGGCTTGACGCCGTAAACCAGCCAGCGGTCGCCGACCTTGTGTGCTTCAACCGGTACCGGGAGGTCGTGCTCGGCGCGGCGAATCATGTCCAGCGCGGCAAAATTCAATGGTGCCTGTTCGTTGTCGACCCGTTCAGCCCGGCTGACGGCGTTGGTATAGATCGCCAGTGTGTCCGCGCCGTGGTAGCGCAACAGGCGCTGCAGCGGCGTGCTGTTGTTGCGCTCGAGGGTTACTTGCAGCTGAGGATTGGCGGCCACGCGCTCAAGGTCGCGGTCCAGTTGGGCCAGGCTCAGGTTGATGGCGCTGACCTGCTGCTGGGCATAGCCGGTGATCAGTTCGTCGGTGCGTTGGGCGGCGTAGTCACCCAAGGTGATCCAGAGCACGGCTGCCGCGGCGGCGATACCGGTCAGCGATAAGGCAATCGGCAAGCCGGTGGCTGGCAGTCCGGGCGTGTTGCTGGTTTTTCTGGTCAGTTTCATTGTTGTTCGTAAGCCTCCCTGCACTGACGTCGCTGCGCGCGGTCAGTGGGTTCCTGTGTGACCAAAGCCGCCAGCGCCACGCTGGCTGTCATCAAAGCTGTCGACGATCTGCAGCTCTGCCTGCAATACCGGGACCAGCACCAGCTGGGCAATGCGCTCGCCAGGGTTGATGGTAAAGGCGCTGTTGCTGCGATTCCAGCAGGAGACCATTAGCTGGCCCTGGTAGTCAGAGTCGATCAGGCCGACCAGATTGCCAAGTACGATGCCGTGTTTGTGGCCCATGCCCGAGCGCGGCAGGATCATCGCCGCCAGCCCCGGGTCGGCGATATGAATGGCCAGGCCGGTTGGCAGCAGCTCGGTCTGTCCGGGTTCAAGGGTCAGTGGGGTTTCCAGCATGGCTCGCAGGTCCAGGCCGGCCGAGCCGCCGGTGGCGTAGGTTGGCAGCGGCCACTCGGTGCCGAGGCGGGGGTCCATTACTTTGGCTTGCAGCGCGTGCATCGGGGCTCCTCAGTTGCTGTCCTGCTGGTCCAGCAGGGCGGCCAGACGGCTGATGATGTCGCGGGCCAGTTTCTGCTTGCTGGCCTGCGGCAGGCTGGTGCTGGTGAGCTGTCGATCGATCAGCGTCACCGCGTTGTCGTCACTATTAAACCCGATCCCGCTCTGGCTGACATCATTGGCAATGATCAGATCGAGGTTCTTGCGTTGCAGCTTGTCGCGGGCGTAGCCCAAGACGTCCTGGGTCTCGGCGGCAAAGCCGACGCAGCAGCGCGGACGCTGCGCGCCGGTTGCTAGGGTGGCGAGAATGTCGGGGTTGCGAATCAGCGTCAGGGTCATGCCATCGTCGCTGCCGGGTGTCTTTTTCAACTTCTGATCTGCGCAGGCGTCAGGGCGGTAGTCGGCGACGGCGGCGGAGGCGATAAACAGGTCGGCGGGCAGGGCAGCCAGACAGGCGTTGAGCATGTCCTGGGCGCTGACCACGTCAACCCGCTGAACCCGTGCCGGTGTCGGCAGATTGACCGGGCCGGCGACCAGCGTAACCCGGGCGCCGGCTTCAGCGGCGGCTTCGGCCAGGGCAAAGCCCATCTTGCCGGAGCTGTGGTTGGAGATGTAGCGAACCGGGTCGATGGCTTCGCGGGTTGGGCCGGCGTTGATCAGCACGTGACGGCCGCTGAGCAGGCCGCGCTGGAAGCAGGCGGCGGCGCGGGCCGCGATGTCGGTTGGCTCGAGCATGCGGCCGGGGCCGACATCGCCGCAGGCCTGGCCGCCGTCGCCGGGACCAAAGACATGCACGCCGCGCCCCAGCAGCAATTCCAGGTTGTGTTGGGTGGCGGCGTCACGCCACATCGCCTGGTTCATCGCCGGAGCGATGGCAATTGGAGCATCGGTGGCCAGTACCAGAGTGGTCAGCAGGTCGTCTCCGCGGCCCTGCGCCAGGCGTGCCATCAGGTCGGCAGTGGCTGGGGCAATCAGCACCAGATCGGCCCAGCGGGCGAGTTCGATGTGGCCCATGGCGGCTTCGGCGGCCGGGTCGAGCAGGTCGCCGTGTACCGGGTGGCCGGACAGCGCCTGCAGGGTCAGCGGGGTGATGAACTCGCGGGCGGCGTTGGTCATCACCACACGCACCTCGGCACCGGCGTCGCGCAGGCGGCGGATCAGTTCGGCACTTTTATAGGCAGCAATACCGCCGCTGACACCGAGTACCACCTGCTTGTTGGATAACGACTGCATTGTGAACTTCCCCTCATGCTGCGAGCCGGCCTTTAGGGGGCCTGCCAAATGCCCGCTACGATAGCACAGCGGCAGAGACCGCGCGCTTGCCGGCAGGCTGCCTGCGAGCGTTTGTGAGCGGGTTGACTGCATAGGGAGAGTGCATGGCGATTACCGACTGGCCCGCGGCTGAACGACCGCGGGAAAAGCTGCTGGCGCAGGGCGCTGGGGCGTTGTCTGACGCAGAACTGCTGGCCATCTTTTTGCGTACCGGACTGCCCGGCTGCAGTGCCGTCGATCTGGCGCGCAGGCTGCTGGCTAGCTTTGGCAGTCTGCGCGCGTTGTTGCAGGCCGATCTGACCGAATTCTGTGCCCACGCCGGGCTAGGCCCAGCCAAGTACGCCCAGCTGCAGGCGGTACTGGAAATGGGGCGACGGCATCTGTTCGAGGACCTCAAGCGCGGGGATGCGCTGACCTCGCCCGGCGCGGTGCGGCAATTTCTGCGCAGCCGGCTGGCCGCGCTGCCACACGAGGTGTTCGCCTGCCTGTTCCTCGATAGCCAGCACCGGGTGATCGCCTTTGAGGAATTGTTCCGCGGTACCATCGACAGCGCCAGCGTCTACCCGCGCGAGGTGCTCAAGCGTGCGCTGGCGCTGAACGCGGCGGCGCTGATCCTGACTCATAACCATCCGTCGGGTGTTGCCGAACCGAGTCAGGCCGATCTGCAGTTGACGCGGCGTTTGCGCGACAGCCTTGCGATGCTTGATATACGGGTGCTGGACCACCTGGTGATAGGGGATGGCGAGCCGGTTTCGATGGCGGAGCGCGGGCTGATGTAAGGTCGTTGATAATTGCAAGGCAAATTGAAAAATCGTTGCTTGCCCGAACGCATTTTGGTATAAAGCTCCGCTCTTCTCGGGGCTGCGCCTGTAAATGTGTATTTCAGGCGGGTTAAATCCACTCGCCCCGGCTGGACAACAGATTCTTTTATGGCTTCCAACCAGTTTGGGTTGGGCAAGTGGTTGGAGAGGGTTAACCATGTCTCGAGTATGTCAGGTGACCGGCAAGGGTCCGGTTACTGGGAACAACGTTTCCCACGCTAACAACAAAACCAAGCGTCGTTTTCTGCCTAACCTGCAGTACCATCGTTTTTGGGTTGAGTCGGAAAAGCGTTTTGTCCGTCTGCGCACTACTGCCAAAGGCATGCGCATTATCGACAAGCGCGGCATCGACGCGGTTCTGGCTGAAATCCGCGCCCGCGGCGAAAAAGTCTAAGGAGTATCATCATGCGTGAATTGATTCGTTTGGTGTCCTCTGCCGGTACTGGTCACTTCTACACTACCGACAAGAACAAGCGCACCACTCCCGACAAGATCGAAATCAAGAAATTCGATCCGGTCGTACGTAAGCACGTGACTTACAAGGAAGCCAAGATCAAATAAGATCTTCGCTTGCTGACAAAAAACCCGCCTTGAGCGGGTTTTTTGTTGCCTGTGATTTGTCTTGGGTGGCTTCAGGGCTCTCCGCCGATGGCGAAGTTCGGCAGGCTGTTGACGGGTTGGGCAAACTCGAAGGGGATGGACACGGTCTGCAGGCCGACATTCTTCTGCACCACAAAGTGCAGGTGTGGCCCGGTGCTGTTGCCGGTGTTGCCGGATAGCGCGAGCAACTGACCTGGATTGACCCGCTGGCCTTCGCTGACCTGTACCGAGCCACGCTTGAGGTGCAGATAGACGCCCATGGTGCCGTCGTCGTGCAGCAGGCGGACGAAGTTGCCGGACGGGTTGTTGCCACGGCCGGTCTGGTTGTTTTCGATCTTTACCACCTGGCCGGCGCGGGCGGCGACGATGGGCGTGCCGACCGGCATGGCGATGTCGATGGCATAGCGGCCCTTGGGGCCGGTGTGGCTGTAGCGGCCGCCCGGGCCCTGGGTCATGCGAAACGGGCCGCCACGCCAGGGCAGCGGGTAGTGCGTGAGCGTCTGCTGGGCGCGCGGATCGCCGAGCGCGTGCTCCAGTCGGTAATCGTAGTGCGGCTCGCCGTTGCCGGTGGGCTGCAGGGTGACCAGGCGGATCTGCTGCCGTGGCGGCAGCACCCAATTGATCGGGTTGGCCGGGGCGCCGCCGACATTGCGCGCGTTGCTGATGCTCAGGCGGATCTCGACCGGTGCGTAGAGATCATTGTGGACAATCAGGGTTTCGCCGCCGGCGTGGCGCTGTTTGGTAACGTAGACTTCGCGGTCGACGTTTTCGACCATGGCGTCGCGGAAGACGATGACCTGGGCACCTTCGACTTTCCTGTCGGTATAGGTGGTCACACCGTTTTCATCGGTGTACTTGTAGATATTGCCGGCCAGCAGCAAAGGGCTGGCCAGCAGCAGGGTCAAGGGTATTAAGGCGCGCATCCGCTGCTACCTGTGTTATTCGTGCTGGCAGACGCTGAGTCTAGCCCCTTGTGCGGGCCATGGCGACCCGCACAGCTGAGGGGCTGTGACTCAGGCCAGATTTGGTCGCAGCGAGTAGCTGCGCAGGTGGCTGGCAAAATCCTGCAGCGCCTTGATGCCGCTTTCCTCGGCCTGATGGCACCAGTCCTTCAGGGCTTGCAGCATCTCGTGGCTGTTGGCGCTGGTGCGGCCCCAGATTTGTTGCAGCGCCAGACGCTTCTCATAGATCACCTTCAGCGCCTGGCTGTGGTCGAGCATGGTCTGAATGCGGGCCTGATGCTGGTCGTCGAGCAGGCTGGTCTCGCGGCTGAGCAGGCGCTTGGCACGGCGGAACAGGTGATGCAGCGAGGCGTCGAGACGTGCGATCTCGCTGCGCACCAGCGGCTTGATGACGTGCTTGCGGTACTGCGCCATGATCTGGAAGCGGTTGTTGAGGATCGCCATGGCGGTATCCATGTCCAGGGTCTGCTTGCCGGCGATCTTGTGCGCGATGGGCGCGGTGCGGCGCACTTCGGCCAGTCCGAGCAGACTGAACAGGCGAATCCACATCCAGCCCAGATCAAACTCCCACTTCTTGACCGACAGCTTGGCCGAGTTGGGGTAGGTGTGATGGTTGTTGTGCAGCTCCTCGCCGCCAATCAGGATGCCCCAGGGCAGCAGATTGGTCGCCGCATCGCGGCATTCGAAGTTGCGGTAGCCGATGGCGTGGCCGAGGCCGTTGATGACGCCGGCAGCCAGTACCGGAATCCACAGCATTTGCACGGCCCAGACGGTGATGCCAAGCACACCGAACAGGGCGATATCGATCAGCGCCATCAGGGTGACGCCAAGCAGCGGGAAGCGCTGGTAGAGGTTGCGCTCGATCCAGTCGTCCGGACAGTTCTTGCCGTAAATGCGCAGGGTCTCTTCGTTCTTGGCTTCTTCCATGTACAGTTCAGCGCCCTTGCGCAGAACGGTGAGCAGGCCCTTGTGCACCGGGCTGTGCGGGTCGTCCGGGGTTTCGCACTTGGCGTGGTGTTTGCGGTGAATGGCAGTCCATTCGCGGGTGTTCATGCTGGTTGTCAGCCACAGCCAGAAGCGGAAGAAGTGCTTGAGCGCCGGATGCAGCTCAAGGGAACGGTGCGCGGAGTAGCGATGCAGGTAGACGGTGACGCTGACGATGGTGATGTGCGTCAGTACCAGCGTAACCGCCAGCAGCTGCCACCCAGACAAATTGAGTATGCCGTTGTACCACATAAATCTGCTTTACCTCGTTAGAATACGCGGGCAAATAGCCCGTTTCGGGCCGATTATGGACCAACCGATGTGCGATGAACATGACCGCGGGTCGCCCCGCTGCGGCTGCTATAGTTTCCGAATGTTGACGAACAGCACCGGTAAACCTGCATGAAATACGACTCCGGGGCCTGGATTGTCACGCTGTCGTATGTGGTCGTTGCTACCGCCTGGATCCTGTTCAGTGACAGTCTGCTGCTGATATTCGACACCGATACGCAGCAGCGGCTGCAGAGTGCCAAGGGCGTCGCTTTCGTGCTGGTGACCGGCGTTCTGCTGTTCTTTTCAGTGCGTTACCACCTGCGCCGGCGCCGACAGCAGGAGCTGGCCTTGCGGCGCAGTGATGAGCGCTTCAATCTCGCGCTGATCGGCGGTAATGATGGGCTCTGGGACTGGGATGTCGTCAGTGGCGAGATGTACCTGTCGCAGCGCGGCCGCGAGATCCTTGGCCTCGCGCCGCAAAATGCCTTGCCCGATGAGTGGCTGCAGCTATTGCATCCGGAGGATCGAGAGCTCGCGCGCCAAGAGCTGATTCGCCATCTGCGTGGTGAGTCGGAGCGGCTGGAGCTCAGCTACCGGCTGCGTCAGCCCGGTGGCGAAAATATCTGGATTGAGGTTGGCGGCCGTGCAGTGCGTGACCCGCAGGGTCGTGCGACACGTGTGGTCGGCATGCTGCGAGACGTCACCGATCAGGTTGATCGTGAGCAGCGCCTGCGGCAGGCCGGTGTGATGTTCGATTGTACCAGCGAAGGCATGCTGATCTGCGACGTCGATCAGACCATCCTCGACGTCAACAACGCCTTCTGCAAGATCACCGGCTACAAGCCGGCCGAGGTGATTGGCCGGCAGCCGAGGATGCTCGCGTCCGGTCGCCACGACCGGACGTTTTATCGTCATCTGTGGCAGCAGCTGCTTGCCACGGGGCGTTGGTCCGGCGAGGTCTGGAACCGGCGTAAAAACGGTGAAATCTATCCGCAGTGGCAGAACATCATCAGCGTCAAGGATCACCGCGGCGAGCTGAGTCATTACGTTGCGGTCTTTGCCGACATGAGTGTGATCAAGCGCAATCAGCAGGAGATCGACTACCTCGCACACCATGATCCGTTGACCAAGCTGCCCAATCGTCTGCTGCTGAACGAGCGTCTGAGTACGGCGATTGCCCGCGCGCGGCGGCAGGACGTCAGCATCGGGCTGCTGTTTATTGATCTTGATCGCTTCAAGGGCATCAACGACAGCCTTGGTCACAGCGCAGGCGACCAGCTGTTGCAGCTGGTAACCCAGCGGGTGCTGCAGGTCTGTGAGGAAGGCGACACGCTGGCGCGCCTGAGCAGCGACGAATTTGCGCTGCTGGTGGATCGGTGCACGGGCGTGGAAGAAGTGAGCAAGCTGGCGGAGCGCATCTTGCGCTTGTTGCAGGCACCCTTCGAGCTGTCTGGTCAATTACTGCACATGACCGGCAGTATCGGTCTTGCGTTGTTTCCCCAGGACGGTGTCGATGGCGCCGAGCTGTTGAAAAATGCCGACTCTGCGATGTCGCTGGCCAAGCAGCGCGGACGCAACGGCTATGCCTTCTACACCCAGGAGCTGACTGAACAGGCCAAGCGCCGGCTGAGCCTGGAGACCGATCTGCATGAGGCGATCCGGCACAACCAGCTGCAGGTCTACTACCAACTGCAGAAGGATCTCACCACGGGCGGCTTTGTCAGTGCCGAGGCGCTGGTACGCTGGCAGCATCCGACGCAGGGGCTGGTGGTGCCAAATGAGTTCCTGCCGGTGGCACGCAACGCTGGCCTGATGAGCGAGATAGACGAGTTCGTGCTCAATGAGGCGTGTCGGCAATTGCGCCTGTGGTTGGATGCCGGGTATCCGTTGCAGTCGGTCGCGGTCAACATGTCGGGTTACTGGATGGAGCGCGGCGATGTGTTCGGCAGTGTTGCCGCCGTGCTGCGTCGGCATGGATTGGATGCCAACTGCTTGGAGCTGGAAGTGACTGAAGATGAGGTCATGCACTTCGGCGACGAGGGCGTGCTGCTGCTGGACCGGTTGTCGGAACTGGGCGTTGGTCTGGCAATCGACGATTTTGGTACTGGCTATTCCTCGTTGCTGCGGCTCAAGCGGATGCCGGTCAACAAGCTGAAGATCGACCGCGGTTTTGTCACCGATCTGCCCGGCAGCGACAGTGACAGCGCCATGGCGCGGGCCATTATCGCGCTGGGCAAGAGCCTGCAGCTGCAGGTCATCGCCGAGGGCATTGAGCGAGAGGAGCAGCAGGCCATGCTGCGGCGGCTGGGGTGTGATCTGGGGCAAGGCTACCTGTACAACCGCCCGTTGCCCGCCAGCGAGATCGAAACGTTACTGGAGCCTTGTGATGACTGAGTTTCAGCCGCTGCGTATGGATCGCCGCCAGCCCTGCCGGGTCGGGCTGCAGGATCAGCAATGGCAGGCAGCGCCACAGGCACCGATCAAGCGCTGGCAGCTGGAGCGCGAAGCGCCTGAAAGCGGGCAGGTGACCAGTCTGGTCGAGTACCTGCCGGGCGCCCGGTTTCCGGTGCATCGCCACCCGCACGGCGAAGAAATTCTGGTGCTGGACGGCGTCTTCAGTGACCAGTCCGGGGACTACGGCGCAGGCAGTTATCTGCGCAGCCCCGCCGGCAGCGAGCACGCCCCGTTCTCACTGCCGGGTTGTCTGATCTTCGTCAAACTCAATCAGTTTGCGGCTGACGACCGGGCGACGGTGCGGCTGGCGCCGGGAGCGGTTGCGGCAGAGCCGTTTTGTCCGGGTGTGAGCGGGCAGCTGCTGCATCGCCACGGCGCCGAGCAAACCTGGTTGCTGAGCTGTGAAGAAGGCGCGGTGCTTGGCTGGCAGGGTAATGCCGCGGGCGAGCTGCTGGTGGTCAGTGGCGAGCTGGATGAGGCCGGGCAGCCTCATGCTGCCCGCAGCTGGATACGAGATCCTCGTCTGGCCAAGCTGGGTCTGCGCGTTGCTGCGCCCAGCCAGCTACTGCTCAAGCTTGGTGCGCTGCGCGGGTTAGAGGAAGACCCAGAGCAGTAGCACGCCGAGCAGGATGCGGTAGATCACAAAGGGCTGCATGCCGATCCGCTTGATGAACGCCAGGAAGTAGTGAATGCACAGGTAAGCGCTGATACCGGACAGCAGTACGCCCGCAGCCATGTGCAGCCAGTCGACGGCGACCTTGCTCTCGATCAGCTCGATGGTCTCCAGTCCGCAGGCCAGAACGATGACCGGAATCGACAGCAGGAACGAGAAACGTGCGGAGGCTTCACGGCTGAGGCCGAGCATCAGCGCGGCGGTCATGGTGATGCCGGAACGCGAGGTTCCGGGAAACAACGCCAGCGCCTGCGCACAGCCGATAAACAGCACGTCCTTCCAGGTCATCTGGTGCTCGCTGCGGTTGCCGCGGTGGCGCCAGTCAGCCCAGCTCAGCAACAGACCAAAGGCGATCAGGCCAATAGACAGATAGATGGGGGAGCGCAGTACGGTCTCAACCGTGTCTTTGAGCAGCAGTCCGGCCAGGCCAACCGGAATGGTGCCGAGAATAACCGCCCAGGCCAGGCGAGCGTCCTCATCGAGCTGGCGGGTGGCGAGCGAGCGCCCCCAGCTGACGGTCATGCCGAAGATATCCCGGCGAAAGTAGATCAATACGGCTGACAGGCTGCCCAGGTGCAGGGCGACATCGAAGGCCAGCCCCTGGTCGGGCCAGTCGGTCAGCACCGGGACCAGAATCAGGTGCGCGGAGCTGGAGACCGGCAGAAATTCGGTGATGCCCTGAACGATCGCGAGAATGAAAACCTGCAGCCAATCCATCTTCCGCCTGTGCTCCGCTGGTTGAAAAGGCGCAAGTAAAGCACGTCGGACAGTGCCGGTGCGACCCTCGTTGCGATTATGCGTTGCCAACACCCTTACTGATGCGTGCCGTCGGCAATGGTTCCCGGTGGCGCAGTCATGTCATTGTCAGCCAATGCATAACAAAAAGGAGAAGCGCATGCGTTGGCAACATCGACCTGAGGGTTCCAACTGGGGCGATTTTGGCCCGGATGACGAGCTTGGCCGCCTGAACCTGCTGACCCCGGAGAAAGTGCTGCAGGGCGTGGCTGAAGTGCGCGATGGCCGCAGCTTCTGCCTCAGTCTGCCGCTGGACTATCCCGGTGGCAACGCGCTGAACCGCCTGCGTCATCCGCCCCGTCGCTTTACCGCCGGGCGCGCCGACAAGCTCAACTACAACTTCGAGCTGCAGCGCCTCAATCCGTGTTTTACCGATGTCGTCAGCGATGACGCCGTGTTGTTGTTTACCCAGTACTCGACCCAGTGGGATGCGCTGTCGCATGTCGGCGGGCTATTTGATGCCGACGGTGATGGCGTGCCCGAGCCGCTGTATTACAACGGCTGGAAGGCGGGCGAGCACATTTGTGGGCCTTCCGGGCACGAAGACGCGCTCGAGGGTGTGAACGCAGCTCGGCTGGGGATCGAAAAAATGGCCGAGACCGCGGTCAGCGGGCGCGCCGTGCTGATTGATCTGGAGCGCCATTGCGGCCGTGAGCGGGTGCTGGTCGATTACGCCCGTCTGCAGCAGATCATGCAGGCAGACGGTGTAGTGGTTGAGCCGGGCGACATGGTCTGTCTGTACACCGGGTTTGCTGATGTGATCCTGGAAATGGAGCGCAATCCGGATGCGGCGCGTCTGGAATCCAGCTGCGCGGTGCTGGACGGCCGCGACCCGGCGCTGCTGCAGTGGATTACCGATAGTGGCCTCAGTGTGTTGATCGCCGATAACTACGCAGTCGAGGCTTATCCGGCGCGTGAGGGTGATGGCTGTTGCGCCGCGCTGCCGCTGCACGAGCACTGTCTGTTCAAGCTCGGGGTGCATTTGGGCGAACTCTGGTACCTGACCGAGCTGGCACAACATCTACGAACCAACGGCCGCAATCGGTTCATGTTGACGGCGCCACCGTTGCGCTTGCCGGGTGCGGTGGGGTCGCCGGTTTCGCCGGTTGCACTGGTCTAGTGCTATTGAGCGACATTCATATTTGAATTTGCGACCTCAAACCTGACCATCTGGACAGGTGCGGCATCATTTTGGTGCTGATGCGCTTATTTTGTGCGCAAAGCGCATCGCGTTGGTGCGTTATCTGTGCGGCTGATGTGTGATCTCACTGTAACAATTCCATGCTGGCGCTGCGCCATGCCATGTGGTGCGAATATTGCTTTAGGCTCAATTCGTCCCAAGTAGCGAGGTTGTCACAGTGAGCCTGAAAAGCGATCAAATGAATCTGTCAGCGTCTGAGCGCCGCTGGCTGCCATGGTTCGGGCCAACGGGCAAACTGACCATGGGCTGGGCTTGTCGAGTCAACAACAACCGCTATGGGCAGCTCGAGTCGATCTTTGACAGTCTCGCGGCGACGCGGGTTCGGCTGCTCCAGCAGTGGTGCGAAAACCAGTGGGCTGGACTGCAAGGCATTGCCCAGCAGCTGAGTGATGGCAGCGCCGAGGCCAGCGAAGCGCAGCTGGTCAAATTGCGCGGCAAGCTGCCGGACGCCTCCGAGCTGCTGCTGCTCGGTGCCGACGGTACCGCGCTGGCCAGTAGCGCGGGGCAACTCAGCGGCCTGCAGCTGGATGCTCAGGCGGTGCGCGCCGGTTTGCAGCATCGTTTCCTGCATGGTCCCTACATCGATCCGCGTACCCGCCAGCTTGGCACGTCGACCTCCAGCTTCCACGATGCTGTAACGCTGATGTTCTATCAGCCGTTGCAGGGCCCGAATGGTGAGGCGCTCGGCTGCGTCTGTGCGCGAGTACCCAACGACGTGTTGGGTGACCTGATTCAGCGTGAGGCCGGGCACATCTATCAGGAGTCGGGCGACAACTACATCTTTATGGTCGAGTCGCGTTTCAATCCGTCGATTGAGCCGGGACGTGCGCTGTCGCGATCACGTTTTGAAGACAGCACCTTCAGCCACGGTGATAACCTCAAGAGCGGGATCAAGACCGCCTGGGGGACGGTCAGCGTGCGTGAGCACACCGAATTTGAGGTGCGCTTTACTGACCCGGCAACGGGTGAGCTGCACCCGGGTGTGCGCGAAACCATTCGCAATGGTCAGAACACCTACGTCAAATACCCCGGCTATTCCGACTACCGTCATATCCCGGTGATCGGCAAGGGCGTGACCTTCAGTCTGCCGGGCTCGCCCGACCGCTGGGGCATGATGTGCGAGGCCGACCTGGAAGAGGTCTATCGCTATCGTTCGCTCAGCTACAGCCTGATGAAGGACTTCTGGGTGCTGGCTGCGCTGGTATTTGTCGCCCAGCTGGGCTTCGATCAGGTCGGGTTGAGCGGATGGATGGAGCACATTGCCCACGTTGGCGTGCTTGGTCTGGCCGGGCTGTGGTTCTGGCAGAGTTCGACGCGCAAGCTGGCGCGCCGGTTGGGCCGCATGACCGAAATCATCCGCAATATCGCCGAAGGCGAGGGTAATCTCAGCCAGCGCATGGATACTAGCCGACTGGTGCCGGACGAGACCGGCGAGCTGGGTCGCTGGATCAACAGCTTTATCGACAACCTCGATACCATTGTCGGCCGCGTCAAGCAGGCCAGCCGGCATGCGCTGCAGAACAGCGAGCAGATGCTCGGCCGCAACCAGCAGGCCAGCGACACTGCCGAAGAAGTCACCAGCAATATCCAGCAAATGCTGGGCATGATTGAGGCGCAATTGCAGACGGTCAACGCTGCCTCGGAAACCGCCGCACAGATGAAGGCCAACATGGCGACTGTCGTCGAAGCGGCGCGTGCGCGGCTCGATACCGTGACCAGCGGCACCCGCAAGATTCGTGACATCGTCGAAAGCTCGGCCGCCAGCGTACAGGTGCTGGATAACCGCACCGGCGAGATTGTCGGCATGGTGTCGCTGATTACCGACATCACCAGCCAGACCAACCTGCTGGCGCTCAACGCGGCGATTGAGGCTGCGCGCGCCGGTGAGCACGGGCGCGGTTTTGCGGTGGTTGCCGACGAAGTACGGGCGTTGGCCTCGCGGACGGCCAAGGCCGCAGAAGAAATCAGCCAGGGCATTACCAGCATCCGCGACGCAACCCGGGAAACCGTGGTGGTCATGGAGCGTGGTGTGGCCGATGTGGATATGCAGCTGCAGCAGGCGGCCAGCGCATCTGATGACAACGATTTGCTGCACCAGACCGTCGAGGAGCTGTTTGAGGTGATCTCGGTGATGGATACCAACAGCAAGGAGCACGGCCGGCAGGCGGGTCACGTCGCCGACGCAACCCGTTCGATGAGCCAGGTAATCACCGCCCTGCGCGCCAGCTCGGGACAGGTCAAGGAAACCGCATCGCGGCTGCATCAGCTGTCGGATACCTTTCAGGTCAGCGCTGACCGGTAGGGGCACAGCGCGCTGTGTCCGAGGTTCAGATTGCACGGAACGATCCTGTCCACGAGACAGCCCACCGTGTGCACGGGTAAACGAATACAGGGATTCACGGATAGGTGAATACGCGGGCACAGCACGCTGTGCCCCTACGCAGGATTCAGGGCTTGCACCATCCCGTAGGGGCACGGCGTGCCGTGCCCGAGACCCAGATTGCACGGAACCATCCCGCCCACGAGACAGCCCTCCGTGTGCACGGGTAAACGAATACAGGGATTCACGGATAGGTGAATACGCGGGCA
>JAYNRF010000002.1:0-12745 GCA_038114645.1 Pseudomonadaceae bacterium
GATGCTCCTGCGTCAATTCAATAACCGTGTTGCACTCAGCTCCTGCAACCGCCCTGACTCACATGAGCTTATTTAGAGGTGGCAATGAATAATACGTCATCCGTGAACGCACCTCGGCGCCATCTTTCCTTAACGGTAAAAGTGGCTTTGGTGCTGTTGGCTTTGCTGATTCCCTTTGGCGGTGCATTGCTTGTGTTTGCTAACGTTGTTTCGGCTAACACAAGTCTCCAGGCAGTTGACCTCGTTTTTTGCATGGCAACATTAACCAATTGTCAGGAAGTGAGCCCGTTTTATGATCTCGCTGGATGGCGAGAGCTGCTCATAAGAAATGGGGTTATTTTTTCTATTTGGCTGCTTTACGCTGTGGCGGTGTATGGTTTTTTTAACGCCGCTCAGATGGCCTTGAGGGTATTCGCTTTCGCATTCGTTGTATTGATTCCCCTGGGCTTTGCTGGCTTGGGGTTGTTGATCATTCTGCTGCAGGGAGCGCACATGTGAAGGTTATAAAATTTTTTATTCCTGCCATGCTGCTCATACTCTGTCTGATCGCGGCAAGCAATTATCGTTACTCTCAACGGGTCAGTCAGACATACGCTATTAATAAGGCCGAGTTCGTTGCAGCGTTGTCTGATTCGATCTCTCAGCACCTCAATGGCTCTCTCAATGGTGATGTCGATAAGATCGACGTTTACCCAGACGACACTGCGGATGGCCTGCGATTGCACATTACCTGGCTTAATTCCGAGTTTCTGCGTCAGATGGATTACACGCATCAGGCGTTGCGCACGGAGTTTGTGGTCGACACAAAAGTCACGACAGAGAACGACATGCTCTTTCTGTTTAACTGGCCTTGTGTGAGAGCCATCGAACAACAACCATTGACGACTGCAGCACCTGAGCGGCTGATGCAAGTGCGGCACCTGGTCGAAACCATTGCTGGAATCAGCCCCAAAATGCCACTGACCTCTGATGCCCGGTGGCCGCCTTCGATCTCTGAGCGGGCACGTACGATTACACGAATCAGCATCAAGCAGGATTCTATTGTGTTTACTGCGGGCGTCCCCTGGAATCGGGGGGAGGCGTACATGATTGCAAAGGGCAGGCAGCATCCTTTTGACGTTGCTTGTCGGTGAATTCGCGTTCTGTTCTATATTGAGGCGGCATGAAACATACACACGGCATTTGGCTGCTTTGCGCAGTGGTTTTGGTTTCGGTATTCGTCAATGTCATGCTGACGAAGGCAAATCTGGACTATTCCGACGAGGCCTACGGGCAGCTGGCTCAACAGTACCAGCTGAACCTCGATGTGCTGAGTCAGCTGGAAGAAGGTAAGGTGGATGCGGCCAAGGCACTGCTGTATCAGGAAGTTGAAGCAAAAGGGCCGGTGCTTGCTCTATGCATGATGGAAGGCTGTTCCAGCCGTGCAGAGCAAATCTTGCAGGGTGTTGGCGGCGCTTCACCGATGGGGCTGTCGGCAGATGTCCCTCTGCGCTGACCGAGGCACGCCGCCAAGCGAGGCGTTGCGTGCTTGCTTGATCTAAAACATCTTCAGGAGGAAGTATGCGGGTAGTGTGGTTGGCCATTTTGGCATCACTGATGATCGGCTGTTCGGATTCGTCGGAACAGGTTAATGCGCAGGGGGCAGGTGCTTCGCGGTTTCCCGCTTTCCCAAGTCTGCCCACATCGCCATCGGAGTCTGTGCAGTTGACGGGTGCCATGAGCTGGTGGTTTTTGGAGGGTGACGGTGGATGCTTTGGCACGCTGTCGGATGGTCGCCAGAGTGTTGAGCTCCACGCGGAAGCCGATTTGTGCGAGGCGGTCGAGTATGAAGAGGGGCAGGAAGCCTCGATCAGTGTGACCTTCGACCCAAACAAGCAGTACGCGCCTGATAACGTGAAAATGTACTCCATTACCGCGTTTTTACAGTAAACCCGCCCAGGCGCAGCGGCAGGCATACAGTGTGCACAGATCGCGGCAGGTATGGGGCGCTGGCGGGCGGTGGCAATCAAGCTAGGGAGTGACAGCAATGGATAAGGTGGTCACGGGGTTGCTGGTACTTGTTGGCATCATCCACCTGTTGCCGGTGTCGGGTGTGCTCGGCGTTGAGCGGCTGGCTGCGTTGTATGGCGTGTCGCTGGGTGACCCTAACCTTGAAATACTGATGCGCCATCGGGCTGTGCTGTTCGGGCTGCTCGGTCTGTTTTTGCTGTACGCCGCGTTTCAGCCAGCGCTGCAAACATGGGCAATCATTGCCGGGCTGGTCAGTGTGGTGTCTTTCATCGCTATTGCGTGGTCTGTGGGCGGCTTCAACGCGCCGGTGCGCAAGGTGGTTATCGCCGACGTGATTGCGGTTGTCGCGCTTCTCGGTGCGGCGATACTCCGCGTCATTGGGCGTGGCTGATCAGCTCCGACGCGCCGGGTTTTGGCACTTGCAGCGGTTACCTACGCTGCGCCAGTGCGGTATGTGGTGCTGTATCTCTACGAAATCTAACGCCATACATGCAGGTGCTACCAATGGCAGTCACTATTCACCTTGTTGCGGCGCTCTGGGCATTGCTGGCGGGAACCAGTCAGTTGCTTGGCGCCAAGGGAACCGGGTTGCACCGCCTGGTTGGCTGGTCCTGGATGGTGGCGATGGTGATCGTTGCCATCTCCTCGTTCTGGTTGACCGGGTTCATGGATCTTTTTTGGGGATTCAGCCCGATCCATTTGTTGTCGATCTGGATACTGGTGTGTGTTGCTGTTTCCCTTTATAGCGCCCGAACCGGCAATATCCGGCGGCACCGCGCATTCGCGGTGGGTGCGTTCTGGGGCGTTGTTGGCGCTGGCATTGGCGCGTTGCTGCCGGGCAGGCTGATCTACCAGTGGCTGTTCGCATAACCGGCCGCGTTATGCGTTTGGGGGTTGGTGCCTGTACTGCCCGGCCCGGTCTCGCTAGGCTGTGCCCAGGCTACTGACCGGCAATATCAAGAGCAGAGAGCATGAATCAGATCAATCCGAGCAAACTGCTGCACAGCAAGTGGACGGCAGTATCGCCGCTCAAGCGGGAAAAGCACTTTATGGTGGTTGAGGTGGAGTACGACGAGGAAGGCGCGGTGCTGTCGTGCCTGCTGGAGGCGGTGCTGACTAAAAGCCAGTACTCGATAGACTGGCGTGAGCTGAAGGCGGTTGAGCGCTGGCGTCAGGGCTGGAAGTAGCCCTGGCGCGAGCAACCAGGCCGTCAGTCTGCGAACTTTTCCTGCATCAGGTAGGCAAACGCGGTGTTGAAGGCGGTTTCTTGATAAGCCTTCAGGCCGGTTTCTGAGAAGGGGATGGCAATCGGATTGCGCTTGATCGACTCCTTGATAGCGGTCGGCGACATCAGCACCACATCCAGGCCGGCAATCAGCTCAATCGCCGCTTCCAGCTTGAAGCCCACCGCGCCACCGGCAAACTTGCCTTTCATCGGGCGTTCGCGAATGACTACCTTGTCGACTTTGTAGTCTTGCATCAGCTTGGCAAAGGTCTGCTGGAAATAGCGCAGATCGCTGGCGCTGTGTGAGCCGGGCAGGGTCAGGCGGCGCGAGCGAAAATCCGGCAGTTGGAACAGCTCGTCCTCCAGTGACAGGAGGCAGAGGTTTGCATCGTTACTGTTGAGATCAACACCACACACTTTCATAACAGGCCCAATTCTGTGATTTCGGCGCAGTATAGCTCAGTGCCCCAGGTGATTGCCCTTCTGCCAACCTCGGCGACCCCGCCCTGGTGCAGCCGCCTGCGATGCACATTTTCTATAACCGCCGGCAGGCTGACATGGACGACGGCTTGCCGAAGTAAGGCGGCTACCTGAGCAATCAGTTGCACTTAGGTGCCGCTGCGTTGCGGGCGATGTGCCGTAACAATTAGACCGCTGAGCGGATATCTCACAACTGTGTGGGCAAGCCTGAATTTTGACCCTATATTAGCGACAGCTTTGAAATCGGATTTCTCTATGATCGCAGGGAGTGCTGTTGATGAATCGTGTCTATCGGTTGGTCTGGAGTGCGGGGCGGCAGGCTTGGGTTGCTGCTTCTGAGTTGGCGCGTGGGCGCAGCAAGGGCAGTGCAGGCAAGTCGCGGGGCGCGCTGCTCAAGGCCTCGGCATTACTGGTTGTCGGCATGCCGGGCGCTGCTTTTGGGGTCACCCTGAACTGGGACGGCGGCGACCCTGACGATACCAACTGGTCGAGCGAAGCCAACTGGAACCCGGATGCCTTCCCCACGACGGGCTCCACCGAAGAAAACCCCAACGTGCTGGTGTTTGGCGGCACCGGGACGACGACCTACAACGACGTTGGTGGTCGCTTCATCATCGAATTTTCCGCCGGTGCGACTGCCTTTAATCTCGCTGGCAGCAACTCAATCATCTCGCATGGCATCACCAACAATTCCTCGACGCTGCAGACCATCAGCATGGGGTCTATCGAGGTGCCCTATAACACCGCGACCTGGGATGCTGGCGAGGGCGGCTTGCACTTCGCCGGGGGTGTGAACATGGGCGGTGTGCTGACGGTTACCGGCTCAGGCAATACCTCCATTATGGGCAATGTGGCTAGCGCCGGTTTTACCAGTACTGTCATCAAAGAGGGCGCAGGCACGCTGACCTTGTTAGGCGGGGTGTTTAATACGCGCCTGCGTATGAAGGAAGGCGTTCTTCAGGTCTTCGGCTCACTGAGCGGGACGGGTGAGCTTGAATTTGACGGTGGTACGCTGCTTGCCTCCAGCGGGATCACTTCCGGCAAGGCGGTGACCTTTTCGGCGGCTGGCGGCACCATCGATACCGCGGGCAACCTGGTTACGCTGTCGGGCTCGCTGAGTGGCGCAGGCGGGTTTACCAAAGCGGGTGCGGGCACTCTGGTACTGACCGGCAACGGCAGTTATACCGGCCCGGTGACCATCTCCGCTGGCACGTTGCAGGGCGACAGCGACAGTCTGGTGACCAATATCATCAATAACAGCAGTCTGGTATTTGATCAGGCGGCTGATGGCACCTATGCCCGCAATATCAGCGGCACTGGCTCACTGACCAAGATCGGCGCAGGGGTTTTGACCCTGTCTGGCAGCAACACGTATTCCGGAGGCACAACGGTTTCTGCTGGTGGTCTGGTCGGTAACAGCAGCAGTTTGCAGGGCGCCATCGTTAACAATGCCAGCGTCACGTTTGATCAGGCTGCGCTGGGGACATACGCGGGCCAAATGAGCGGTAGCGGCTCACTGACCAAGTCTGGTCTCGGCACGCTGGTTCTCTCCGGTACCAACAGCTACAGCGGCGGCACCACGATCACCGACGGCACGCTGCAGGGTACCACCAACAGTTTGCAGGGCAGTGTCGTCAACAACGGCACTCTGGCCTTCGCTCAAGCGTTTAACGGCACATTTACCGGCGGGATCAGTGGCAGCGGGCAGTTGCTCAAGAGTGGCAGCGGCACGCTGGTTTTGGGCGGTACGAACAGCTACAGCGGCGGCACCGTGGTGAGCGGCGGCGTGCTGGAAAGCAGCACCGGCAGCTTGAGCGGCAATATCACCAACAACGCGCAGGTGACCTTCAATCAGGCAGCGGATGGGACCTATGCTGGCGTGCTGTCCGGTACGGGCCAACTGGTGAAGACCGGGACGGGTGTCTTGACCCTGTCGGGCTTGAATACCTACAGCGGCGGTACTGTGGTCTCTGCTGGCGCCTTGCAGGGCGATACCTCGACCCTGCTTGGGGATATCACCAACAACGCCGAGGTCATTTTTGCTCAGGCAATGGATGGTCTTTACGCCGGAACGATGACCGGAACAGGCCTGCTGACCAAGACGGGCGCTGGTGCGCTGGTGCTGACCGGGGATCACAGCCAGGCACAGGGCATCGAGGTTGAGGCTGGCCTGTTGCAAGTCGGCAATGGTGGCACCGCGGGTTCGGTTAGTGGCCCGATCAGTCTGGCCAGCGGCGCAACACTGGGTTTCAATCGTACTGACAGTGTTAGCCATACCGGTGTGATCTCCGGAGCTGGCGGTGTAGTGCAGGGTGGCAGCGGCGATCTTCGTCTGGCTGCTGCGAACACCTATCAGGGCGGTACGGTGCTGGAGGCTGGCTCGCTCACTGTTGCCAACAACCAGGCGCTGGGTAGCGGCGATGTGGTGTTTGATGGTGGCGCGCTCGGGCTGGAAGGCCCCCGCATTCTGACGAACGATTTCAGTTTGCTGACAGATGCTACCTTTAACCAGGCGGCGCTCGGGCACGCTGTGTTGCTGGGCGCGATCGGCCTCAACACCGGCACGAAAGTGATTACCAGCAACGGTGCAGGGTCGCTGCTGGATCTGGGTGGGGCGATTTCCGGTGACACCGCCGATACCGGACTGCAGTTGGCGACGGATGAGGCTGGAGCGGATATGACCGTTATCCGGATGAGAGGCAGCGAGGCGAACAGCTATACCGGTGACACTCAGGTGGGCGCGCAGGTGTCGCTGCAGCTGATGAAGGATGCCAATGTTACGGCAGTGCAGGGAGACCTGCGGATCGACGCCGATGCGATCGTATCGGTCGCGAATACTGAGCAGATTGCCGACAGCAGCTGGGTGTATATGGCCGACGGCTCACGCTTGAATCTGGGTGGCATGGGTAGTGTGACGGAAACCATTCACGGTCTCAGCGGGGACGGCGCCCTGGATCTGTTTGGTAACAGCCTGCTGCAGCTTTCCGAGGGCAGCTTTGCCGGCCCTATCAGTGGCAGTGGCGGTTTGGTCAAGAATGGCGCGCAGACGCTGGTTCTCAGCGGTGTCAGCAGTTACACCGGCGAGACGGTAGTCAACGGTGGCACGCTCTACGCCAATGGCGTGCTGGCGTCGGCAATGCGTGTCAACTCGGGCGGGCGGCTGGGTGGCAGCGGCACGGTAGGCAGCATCACCTTGGGTTCCGGTGCCGTGCTGGCGCCCGGCAACTCGATTGGCACGTTGAATGTTGCGGGCGATGTGGACTTCACCGGCGGCGGTGTCTATCAGGTAGAGGTAGACGCTGCCGGCAATAGTGACCAGTTGATTGCGAGCGGGACTGCATACCTGTCCGGCGGCTCGGTTGAGGTCTTGCCGGCAGATGGTGAATACAGCGTCAGCACCGATTACCTGATTCTGTCGGCTGGCGCTATCGATGGCACCTTCGACACGGTCAGTTCATCGCTTGCGTTCCTGACGCCCAGCCTGCGTTATGACAGTGAGAATGTGTATCTGCGCTTGCTTCGCAACGATGTTGATTTCGCGGGTGTTGCCGCAACGCAAAACCAGCGTGCGGTGGCGTCGACCTTGCTGGGCGCGTTGTCGGCTGGGCCGAGCGCAGACCTGACAACGCTGATGGACACGCTGCTGTTCCTCACCGAGGCCGGTGCGCGTCAGGGCTATGACGCACTGTCTGGCGTGCAGCACACCAACAGTCAGGCCGTGTTGCTGGGGTCGGGACGTCGCTTGAACAGCATGTTGCACCATCGCAGTCGTCAGCTTGGGCTGGCGCCGGGTATGGCGGCGGCGTCGCTGTCTGCGGTTGAGCCGGTCGCGGTCAGTGTGGATGGCAATGCTGGTGATCAGTTGCGTGGCATGTCGGCGGGCGACACCGGCGGTACAGCGGCGCAGGGCAGTGGCCTGTGGCTGAATGTGCAGGGCGGTAACGGCAAGCTGGATGATGATCGCAACGCCACTGGTGCGAGTTATGACTGGCAAGGCCTGTATCTGGGCGCTGACGCCTGGCTCAGCGAGCAGCTGCTGGTGGGCGCGGCCATTGGGCTGGCAGAAACCGATATGGACCCGGCCTACGGCAGCAGCGAGATGGACTCGGTGCAGCTGGCTGCGTATGGCCGCTGGCAGGACGGACTGCGTTATGTCGACGCGGCGGTGGATGTGGGCAGCCACAGCGTCGATGCCGAGCGTGATGTGCGCTTGGGCAACCTCAGCCGCACCGCTACATCGGACTACGATGCCAAGACGCGCGGCGTCAGCCTCGAAGCAGGGCAGGGCATCGACCTCAGCGACGCCACACGAATTACGCCGTTCCTGGGTATGAGCTACGCCCATCTCGACCGTGAAGGTTTTGCCGAGAAGGGCGCCGGTGACGCCAACCTGCGCGTTGATGGTGAGACCGAGGAATCACTGCAGGGGCGTATTGGTGTTCGCTTGGAGCAAGCGTTGGTCGACGACAGCCGCCGCTCGGTCGATCTGGATCTGTCGCTCGGTTGGGGCTATGAATTTGCTGACCAGAGCAGTGCGCTGCGTACTTCGCTTAGCGGCGCGCCTGCATTACCGTTCACCGTGGAAGGGCCCGAACGCGATCGTGGCCAGCTGGAGCTTGGCGCTGGCGTGAGCGCTAGTCTGAGCGAGCGGGTGCAGCTGCGGGTCGGCTATCAGGGTCAGCTCTCCGGTAACTATCAGGATCACTCGGCCAACTCGATTTTGAGTATTCGCTGGTAATACGCGTCCTTTGCGCACTGGTGCCAGGTGGCGTCGTTTCGGGCAAACCCGAAACGACGTCCATCGCGTGCGCAGGTGTGACCTGCTGCGCGCTGCAGGCTGGCAGCGCTTGAACCTTTCTCTGTCACTGTCACGCTGACTGCTTACGCGGCCTGGCTCGGGCACCATGCGCCGCCAATGGCGGCGATCGTGGTTTGCGCAGTCGATTCTGCAGGCGTTTTTGCGCAGGACAGGGAGGTTCTCATGGGCTATTACCGCCGCCTTTGGGCGGTTTTTTTCTGGGTCTGGCTGGTGCCGCTGTCGGCGCAGGCTGCCGATGGACTGATGCTGGCCGATGTGTATCGCGGGCAGCAGAACGTCACCGATTACTGGATCAGTGAAAAACTCGATGGGGTGCGGGCCCGCTGGGATGGTGAGCGTCTGATTAGCCGCGGTGGCTATGTCATTGCGGTGCCGGCCGAGTTCACTCGGGGCTGGCCGTCGACGGTGATGGATGGCGAGCTGTGGCTCGGGCGTGGGCGCTTCGATGAGATCAGCGCGCTGGTTCGTCGCCACGCCAGTGCAGCGCACGAGTGGCAGCAGGTGCGCTTTATGGTGTTTGACCTGCCCGAGCACGGCGGTGACTTCAGTGCTCGGGTCGCTGCAATGGGGGCGATGGCGGCGTTGGCGTTGCCGTCGTTGCAGCCGGTGGAGCAGTTCCGGCTGGGCAGCGTCGATGAGCTGGACCAGCGGCTGGCTGTGGTGGTGCGAGCCGGCGGCGAAGGGCTGATGCTGCACCGGGCGGATGCTCGATACCTGCCGGGCCGCAGCGATGCCCTGCTCAAGTACAAGCCTTTTGAAGACGCCGAGGCTCGGGTTGTGGGTTTCACGGCCGGTCGCGGAAAGTATCAGGGGCTGGTTGGGGCGTTGGTAGTGGAAGATTCTGAGGGGCGTCGTTTTCGTTTGGGCAGTGGTTTGAGTGATGCCCTGCGCCAGTCTCCGCCAGCGGTTGGCAGCCTGGTGACCTATCGTTTCAACGGTCTGACTGCCAGCGGCTTGCCCCGGTTTGCGCGCTTCCTGCGGCTCCGCAAGGAAGCTGAATGTTGCTCGTCCGCGCGATGACCAGCGGCGTTGTGGTGTGTGTGCTAAACACTAGAGATGACTGGCTGACGTGGTGCGTCTGGCCGTGATCTGGTTGGGGCTGGCTGGGGGAGCAAGGGATGCGCAAAGCAGTTCAGGTGCTGGCGGTCGGGCTGGCGATGTCCGCAACGGCGCAGGCGAGTTCGCAGACGGACTACATCATCGATCCCGAGGATGGCAGGTTTGAGTCCGAGGGGTTGTTGTCGAAGATGCCCGGCGGGTTTGTTCCGGTGCCGACCATTATCACCGAACCCGCAGTTGGCAATGGTCTGGCGGTTACCGGTTTGCTGTTTCATGAATCTGACGAAGAGGCCGCAGCGCGCGAACGTGGCGAGGGCAGTGTGTTGCCGAGCAATATCTCGCTGCTGGGGTTGGGCGCCACCGACAACGGAACCAAGGGCGGGGGGATTGGCCATCTCGGGTTTTGGCTGGATGACCGCCTGCGCTACAAGGGCTTCGTGCTCTATGGCGACCTGAACCTGGATTTCTATTCGCTGGGCAAAATTAACCTCAAGCGTCCGGTGGAAATGAACCTGGTCGGCCCTTTTGTCTTTCAGCAGTTGATGATGCGCGTTGATGACAGCAACTGGTTTGCTGGAGTGCGTCAGCTTTATCGCGAAGTGCATACCTCGTACACCGGATCGCGCGAAGGGAACAAAGTACCTCCGGCGGCTGTTGATCTGGTGGCGCGCTATCTGGAAAAGGACATTACCACCTCGGGGTTGGGGCTGGTGGTGGAGTATGACTCGCGCAACAACCCGTTGGGGCCGACTGCCGGTTTCAACTATGTGGCGCATCTCAGCCGCTTTGATGAGGCAATCGGCAGCGATGTGGAGTACAACGCGCTGCATCTGCATGGACTCAACTACTGGGAGCTGTCGCCGCGCTGGGATTTCGCCCTGCGCGTTCAGTACGACTCCGTTGCCAGCGCAAACAACCTGCCGCCCTATGTGCTGCCCTCGATTGATCTGCGGGGCATTTCATCCACCCGTTACCAGGGCGAGGCAGTGCTGGTGACCGAGGCGGAGCTGACCTGGAAGTGGCGGCCAAACTGGAAGTTCAACCTGTTTACCGGGTTGGGGCGAACCGGAGACACCTTCGGCGATCTGGGCGCTGCCTCGTCATCGGTCAATCGTGGCGCTGGCTTTCGTTACCAGGTGTTGCAGCAGTACGGTTTCTGGATGGGGGTCGATGTGGCCGAGGGCCCCGAAGAGAGTGCTTTCTACATTCAGGCGGGATCAGCCTGGTAGGCGCGCGTGTCGCGAGACCATCGGTCCCCGCGACAGATGCCGGAACCTCGACTAGGCTTTTTTCAATCGTCTCTGACGATCGACTGACGCTATAGGAGGCAGGGAAATGAGTCTGTTCAGAAAAGGCCGAGCGCTGCTGCGTGCTGGTGCTGTCGGAGTCATGTTAAGTCTGTGTTCGGCTGCTGCATGGGCTGAAGATGCGGCCAAGCCGAATATTTTGATTATCTGGGGCGATGATGTCGGGATGTGGAACATCAGCGCCTATCACCGCGGGATGATGGGCGGGACAACGCCAAACATCGACCGCATCGCCAATGACGGCATGATCTTCATGGATCATTACGCGCAGGCATCCTGCACCGCAGGTCGCGCAGCCTTCATCACCGGGCAATATCCAATTCGCGTTGGCCTTAGTACCGTTGGTCTGCCGGGCTCGCCGATTGGCCTGAGCAAGGAAGACCCGACGCTGGCTGAAATGCTCAAGCCGCTTGGCTATGCCACCGGCCAGTTTGGTAAGAATCATCTGGGCGATCTGGATGAGCATCTGCCAACGGCGCATGGTTTTGATGAGTTCTACGGCATTCTCTATCACCTGAATGCGGGTGAGTACCCCGAGCAGTACGACTTTCCGAAAGACCCTGAAGTGGCCAAACATTTTGCCCAGCGTGGCGTTATTCATTCCTGGGCGCAGGGCAATGGTCAGCAGAAAATCGAGGATCTTGGGCCTTTTGGTCAGGAGCGTCAGCGCAACCTGGATCAGGAAGTGCTGGTTGAGTCCAAGCGCTTCATCACCGATGCCGTCAAGGCGGGAAAACCGTTCTTTGTCTGGCATAACACCACGCGCATGCATTACCGCACCAACCTGAATGAGCATTACGAAGGGCGCAGCGGCTACGGCCTGTATGCCGACGGCATGATGGAGATGGATGATGACGTGGGCGAGCTGCTTGACCTGCTTGACGAGCTGGGTGTGGCGGACAACACGCTGGTGATGTTCTCCACCGATAACGGCGCTGCCTCCAACAGCTGGCCGGATGGTGGTAACCAGCCGTTCCGTGGCGAGAAGGGTGTGGGTGGCTACGAAGGCGGCTTCCGTGTGCCCATGGTGGTGCGCTGGCCCGGCCATATCCCGGCTGGCGTCGCCACTGGCGAGTTCATGACCATGGAAGACTGGATGCCGACCATCATGTCGATGCTTGGCCAGCCTGAGCTGAAAGAGCAACTGCTGAGTGGCGCGCGCATCGGTGGCACTCGGTACAAGGTGCATCTGGACGGCTACGACCAGACCGACATTCTGACCCAGCAGGGCCCAACCAAGCGCAAGGAGTTCTTCTATTTCACTGAAGCGGTAATGCACGGCGTTCGCTTCGGTGACTGGAAGTTCCTGTTCAAGGACCAGGACAAGTGGTTCAACGGCGTTCAGAGTACTCTGACCACGCCGCTGATCACCAACCTGAAACTTGATCCGTTCGAGCGTTTCCACGAGGCCCGCGGATTCGACGAGTGGCAGGAAAACCGTAGTTGGACGCTGGCTCCGGCGACCCAGGTGGTGGCGGCATTCATGAAGTCGCTGCAAGACTACCCGCCTCGTGTGGAGAGCGTGTCCTTTGACCTGGATAAGATGATGGAGGACGCCAGCCGCTCCAGCTCACGCTGACGTCGCGGGGTAGCTGTATGCAAGGGGCGCTCAGGCGCCCCTTCTTTGTGCTCGACTTGCGTCGGGCCATGACCATGCCCTCGGCTCTTGCGGACGCGACATGTCGCGTCCCTACGAATGCCATGACTACGCACCCAGCTGTAGGGACACGGCATGCCGTGTCCGTGTCGCCCGTTGTTGCGGCAGCCTGGGCATGTTGTCTCTCTCGGTCCTTGCGGACGCGACATGTCGCGTCCCTACGAATGCCATGACTACGCACCCAGCTG
>JAYNRF010000002.1:12845-234777 GCA_038114645.1 Pseudomonadaceae bacterium
TAGGGACACGGCATGCCGTGTCCGGGCTGTTCTTGGCCCGCCTCGAAGTCTACGCCGCTGAACTGCGCTGCGGCGGGGCGGTCTATCGGGTGTCTGCGGCGACTCGCGCTGCGGTGTCTGATCTGGCCTGTGGAGGAGTGGGTTTGCTGAAGGTGTTATTGGCGTTTAGCCTGCTGCTGGCCGTGACCGGTTGCAGCACATGGCGAACCGGCGGTGTGGACGGCGCTGAGAGTGGGGTTGCTTCCTACTATGCGGACCAGCTGCAGGGACGAAAGACGGCCAGCGGCGAGCGCTATCGTCACGATGCGCTGACCGCTGCGCACCGCACGTTGCCCTTCGGGACACAGATAAAGGTGACCAACCTTGCCAACGGCAAGTCGGTGGTGGTGCGTATCAATGACCGCGGGCCGTTTGTGCGTGGGCGGGTGATTGACCTTTCCAAGTCGGCGTTCGGCCGAATCGGCAGCCTGTCGTCCGGGCTGCTGAACGTTCAGTTGCGGGTGGTCAGTTCGGCGCCGCGCCGCTGAAACAGCTCAGTCGAGACTGGGGCGGAAGTTGATGCCGATGCTGATGTAGGGGCTGCGGCTGACGTCAAACTCCGGTTCTTCCCACTCGCTGCCGCGCAGGCTCAATCCGGTCAGCCCGGTGAAGCCGACCTCGCCCTGCAACCACAGATTCCCCTGTAGACGGTGTGCTGCGCTGAAGCCAAGGTCCCAATTGTTTAACTCGTATTGCAGGTCCTAGGTGCCGGTGTCAGCCGACCAGCTGGCGCCGGAGGGCGATACCCCCAAGCGGTACATGCTGTTGCGGTCGGGTGCGTACAACGCCGGAGCGAGCTACCAGCCGTCGGGTGCGGGTGGTTGGTGGTGAGAGCAGGCTGGTCATCAGGCGCGTTTCCTTGTGTAGTCGCTCACCCGTTTTGGGGGGCAGCTTTCAGCATAGCGGCTGCCGTGGCAGTTGTGCGGCAGGGTCCTACACTGGTGCAACCCCACCAAGGAGCAACACCATGTCTGGAACCGTTGAGTTACATCGTGTGATTACCGCACCGCCGGAGCGTGTATACCGCGCCTTTCTTGATCCGGCTGCCATGCTCAAATGGCTGCCTCCGCATGGCTTTGTCGGCCAGGTGGATGAGCATGATGCGAGGATAGGTGGGCGCTTTCGCATGTCCTTCGTCAACTTCTCCACCGGTCACAGCCATAGTTTCGGTGGAACCTATCTGGAGTTGGTGCCGGACCGCTTGATCGTCAACGATGACCGCTTTGACGATCCTGCGTTACCCGGGGTAATGCGCCAGACGGTGGAGTTGACGCCGGTTTCCTGTGGCACGGATGTGCGTATCGTGCAGGAGGGGATTCCTGAGGCGATTCCACTGGAGGCCTGCTATCTGGGCTGGCAGGAGTCGCTGACATTGCTGGCGCTGCTGGTGCAGGCAGAGGTCACAGAAGCAAGCTGAGGAGGGGACACAGCGGGCGTTCTCATGCCGCCCGCTGCTGCGGTGCTTAGTCGAGTACGACTGTGTGACCTGCCTTCGGATCAATGCGGCCACCCACCAGATCTTCAACCAGGGTCTTGCCTTGCTCCAGGCCGGCGTGCTCGATGACGTTCATCCACGGTGCTGCGGGGTTCTTCACGCGGTCGATAAACGCCAGCTGGGCCTCGTTGAACTTGCGGGTGACCTCGGCAGCGCCCCAGTCGGCGTTACGCTTCTTGATCTGATACGGCGCAAAGTACGGTTGCGGTGCCGGGCCGTGTACCGGGGTTTCAGCGGCGCTGAGGTGCTCGTGGTTCTGGGCCGAACCGGCGTAGCAGTCGTAGACCAGGCTGTCCTTGAAGTGTTCGTGGATGCGGTTGCGCAAGGCAACGTTGCCGGAGAAGTCGACGTAGAGGGTCGGGATGCTGGCATCCAGCTGTTCAACATCATCGTAGGCGACCGCTTGCTGATAGCAGCCAAGCTGGGCGACGAAGTCGGTGTTGCCGCCGGAGGTCAGGCCGACGAGGGCCACGCTGTCGTTCTGTTCCAGACAGAAGGCCGTGCCGTAGGCAGTCTTGCTGGAGGCACTGGAGACGATGATCTGGCGGGCGCCGAAGAAGTTGTTGTCTTCCAGGAAGTCGGCCAGCATGAACGAGGTGATGAACAGCGGGCGGGTCAGCATCTGGTAGTCTTCGTCCGCCGCGCGGTAGGCCGCATCGGTGCTGATGCGCTGGTACTGGTTATAGGCTGAGGTCAGTTCCAGACGGTGCGGGATACCGTCGTAGAAACCGCGCTCGGAGACGCGCACCGGGTTCATGATGACGTGCGAGGCAATCGGCCAGTAGCCGTAGAAGCGCTCACCTACCGCCAGGCCTTCAACCGTGGTCTCGACGATTTCGGCAAAGCCCCAGGCCGGCATGTGGAACCACTCGGCCGCGCCGGTGGGGAAGAAGTCCCAGTAGCGCAGGTGCGGGGTCTCACCGAAGGCGGCGTAGGTAATGTTGTTGGTGGTCAGCGCCAGGCGGCTGATACGCAGCAGCGCTTCACCTTCCTTCAGTTCCGGCATCGGCTGGGTGACGACGCGAACCTGATTCAGATCTTTCTTGTTGTTCTGCAGTTGGCTGATGACTGTCATGCGCACTCCTGAAAATGAGGGTGATTCGGTAGTGGGATGACTGTAGCCTGTCAGTATCTTTATCGGGTTCGGATTCCATGACCAGTAAGCAAAGCCCCGCGTCACCGCGTAACAAGCCGCTCAAGCGCCCAACCCAGGGGCGGGCGAAGATGACGGTTCAGGCGATATTCGACACCTATGTTCGGATTTGGCAGCGCGACGGCTGGGAGCGGGTGACCACCCGAGCGGTCGCGCTGGAGGCGGGTGTTGCGGTTGGCACCCTGTATGACTACTTCCCTAGCAAGGAAGCCTTGCACTCCGGTTATGTGCGTCACTGCATCGAGCGCCTGTTGCAGGCGGTTGAGGAACAGGCCATTGCGCCTGCTGAGATGGACTGGAAGGAACGCGTGGGGCAATTGGTGCGGCTGTTGGGCGGGGTCGCCGGCGAGGCGGCCTGGTTTCATCCGCAGATGCTGGAGCTGGAGCCGGTCATCGCTGAGCAGAAACATCAGCAGCGCGCCTATCTGGAGCTGCTTGGCGTCTGGCAGAAGGTGCTGGCGGCGTGTCCGGACCTGCCTGTAACGCCTTCAGCCGAGCAGGTTGAGGCGTTGCACCTGATGGTCTGGGGTGCGCGTCGTTATGCGCTGCTGGCGCAGTTGCCGGCCGCGCGGTTGGCGGTGCTGGTGGCAGAGCAGGAGCGGGTCTGTATTCAGGCTCTGGCGCGGACGTAATCTGGAGTCAGGCAAACCATGTACAAACTGTGTTTTTTCGTTCCGGTCAGCCATGTGGAACAGGTTAAACAGGCGGTGTTCGCGGCTGGGGCAGGGCGCTTGGGTGACTACGACTGCTGCAGCTGGCAGGTGCTGGGCATGGGGCAGTTCAGGCCGCTAGATGGCAGCCAGCCGTTTATCGGTCAGACTGGCGTCGTCGAGCAGGTTGAGGAGTATCGGGTCGAGATGCTGTGCGCGGCCGACTGCATCGAGGCAGCGGTTGCCGCGCTGCGCCAGGCGCACCCCTATGAAGAGCCGGCGTTTGACGTCTGGCGGCTTGAGCGCGCGCTGATGCAGCGGCCGCTCAGGGGGTAATTTCGACGATCGTGCCGTCTGGCACCAGCTCCCACAGTTCGCGCATTTCGGCGTTGCCCAATGCGATGCAGCCATTGGTCCAGTCCAGCCCCTTGAAGTACCACTCAGGGTATTCCTCATCAATCGGCGTGCCGTGGATCATGATCATGCCACCCGGGTCTTCGATGCCGGCCTCATAAGACGCCATGCGGTCTTTCAGGTTGGGGTAATCCAGGTGCAGGCTGAGGTTGTACTGCGGACTTTCGTGCCGCCAGTCGATGGTGTAGACGCCCTCCGGGGTGCGCTGATCGCCCTGCTGGCGCTTGGGACCGACCGGTTGGCGACCGAGCGAGATGCGGTATTCGTGCAGTACCCGACCTTCGCTGATGATCTGCAGTCGACGGTCGGCCTTGTTGATCAGTACACGGTCGATGGGGGGCTGGCCGGCCCATAAGGGAGAGGCGAACAGGCAGGCGCTGAGCAGCAGTGCGAGCAGTTTCATCGGCGTGTTTGCCCCGGGCGATAGAGGATGTCGCGGATGCGCACCGGAAAGGTCTGCTCCTGGCGGTCGATGAAGTATTGCTTGAGGGTCTTGCCAACGGTGGGGAAGGCCAGTTCGTCCCAGGGGATCTCGTGCTCGTGGAACAACTTTACCTCAAGACTTTCCTCGCCGGCGCTGAAGTCCAGATCGGCCAAGTCTCCGCGAAAGAACATGTAGACCTGATTGATATGCGGCAAGTTGAACAGCATGTACAGTTCCTGCTGCTGCAATCTGGCGCGGGCCTCTTCCCAGGTTTCGCGCAGGGCGGCCTCTTCGGTGGTTTCGCCGTTTTCCATAAAGCCTGCGGGCAGGGTCCAGTAACCGCGGCGCGGCTCGATGGCTCGACGGCACAGCAGGACCTGCTGGCCGTGCACGGCAAGGCAGCCGGCGACGATGCGCGGGTTCTGGTAATGGATGGTCTGGCAGTGGTCGCAGACGAACCGTGAACGGGTGTCCCCGTCGGGGACGCGTGCGGTAACGCTTTGACCGCACTCGCTACAGAACTTCATGACTGGCTTCCGGCTGGCTGCTGGGTAACTGGGCTCTATCTTGCTGATGGTGCGGCCTCTGGGCAAGAGCGCGAGAGTAGAAATCAGCTCGGTGCACGGTGGCCTATCGTGCGGTATTCACGCCGTGGTGCGGGTGGTTCTGCCCCGGTGATCATGCCATGATTGAGAAAATAAACGAGGAAACGATGCATGCGAGGGTCTGTTGGCGCTTCGTTCACCCGCCTGCCGGAGGTCATTTTTCGGCCAGGCAAGGCGGAGGGAGCGCAGTGTAGTCGCTCTACATCAGTGACCGACAACGCAGCATGGTCGAAAAATGGCCCCGGCCCTTCGGGTTGCGTCTGTAAGGCTGCCACTCAGCGTCGCTCGGCGCTCACGTGGAATGACCACGCTACGCTTCTCGCTCCTTGATTGGCAGCCTTACAGACAGCAACAGGCGGATGAATGAAACGTCAACAGACCCTAGACGAGATGCGCATGCGGGTGACGCAGCACACCCCTCGACAGATCGTGGCGCCTGGCTTGCCGGAGGCGGGAGTGCTGATCGCCATCACCGAGCAACCGCAGCCGGAAATCATTCTGACCTTGCGCTCGCAGCGACTGTCTACCCATTCAGGCGAAGTAGCTTTTCCCGGCGGTCGCCGCGACCCGGGCGACGTTGATCTGTGTTTTACCGCGCTGCGCGAAGCGCACGAAGAGATTGGTCTGCTGCCGGAGCTGGTGGACGTGGTGGGTCCAATGGACTCGCTGGTGTCGCGCTTTGGCATCAAGGTCACACCCTATGTGGGGGTCGTACCGGACCAGTTCGAGATTACGCCCAACGCCAGTGAGATCGAAGAGGTGTTCCGCGTGCCGGTCGACTTCTTTATGAATGACCCGCGGGAAATGACCCATCGCATCGACTATGAAGGCCGCAGCTGGTATGTCCCCAGCTACCGTTTTAACGGCTTCAAGATCTGGGGGCTGACGGCGCTGATGCTGGTTGAATTGATGAATACCGGCTTTGATGCGGGTATTGCCTTACACACGCCCTACGACGGGCACAATAAGAATTAGGAGCACCAAGCATGAAGTACAGTCTGGGCAAAGATCGGGTGGAAATGGCGGCTGACGCCTGGATTGCCGACACCGCAGCGGTCATTGGCAAGGTCAAGCTGGAGGCGGGTGCCAATGTCTGGTTTGGTGCGGTGATTCGCGGTGATGTCGAACAGATTACTGTCGGCGAACACAGCAATGTGCAGGACGGCGCGGTGATGCATGCGGACAGTGGCGTGCCGCTGACCCTCGGCAAAGGCATCACAGTCGGCCATAATGCGATGCTGCACGGGTGCACGGTCGGTGATTACAGCCTGATCGGCATCAATGCGGTGGTGCTCAATGGCGCAAAAATCGGTAAGCACTGCATTATCGGCGCCAATAGCCTGATCCCTGAAGGCAAGGAGATCCCGGACGGTTCGCTGGTCATGGGCTCGCCCGGCAAGGTGGTCAAGACGCTGAGCGATCAGCAGAAAAAGATGCTGGAGCTGAGCGCCGCCCATTACGTGCACAACGCCAAACGCTTCCGCGATGAACTCAAGGTACAGGAAGACTGATGACCAGCTCTGCCCCCGTTCGCTCTCCCTGCGTCAGTATCTGCGCGCTGGATGACAACGATATCTGCACCGGCTGCCAACGCACCGGCATGGAAATCGCGACCTGGGGGCGGCTGTCTGACGAGCAGCGCCGTGAAGTGCTGGCGCGCTGCGAGGAGCGCGCGCGCGGGCAGGGGCTGTGGATTGGCACAGCAACGCATTCAACTCTTTAAGGTAGACAGGCAATGACGGTAATCGGGACCCCTTACGCTGAAGACGCTACGCGGGTATTGCTGCTGGGCTCGGGCGAGCTGGGTAAGGAAGTGGCCATTGAGCTGCAGCGACTGGGGTGCGAAGTCATCGCGGTCGACCGCTACGAGCACGCGCCGGCAATGCAGGTGGCGCATCGCTGCCACGTGATCAGCATGCTGGACGGTCAGGCACTGCGTGAGGTCATCGAGGCCGAGCAGCCTGACTATATTGTTCCCGAGATCGAGGCCATTGCGACCGCGACGCTGGTCGAGCTGGAAGCGGAAGGCTACAACGTTGTGCCGACCGCCGAGGCTGCGCGCCTGACCATGGATCGCGAGGGCATCCGCCGTCTGGCCGCCGAAACGCTGGGCCTGCCGACCTCGGCCTACCAGTTTGCCGACACGCTGGATCAATACCGCGCAGCGGTTGCTGCCATCGGCATGCCATGCGTGGTCAAGCCGGTGATGAGTTCGTCCGGCAAGGGGCAGAGCCTGGTGCGTGAGCAGGCCGATATCGACAAGGCGTGGGAATACGCCCAGTCGGGCGGCCGCGCTGGTCAGGGCCGGGTGATCGTGGAAGGCTTTGTCGACTTCGAATACGAGATCACTTTGCTGACAGTGCGCCATATCGATGGCACCTCGTTCTGCGAGCCGATTGGCCATCGCCAGGAGGCGGGTGACTACCGTGAATCCTGGCAGCCGCAGGCCATGAGTGATGGCGCGCTGGCGGAAGCCAAGCGGGTTGCTTCCACTATTACCGAGGCACTCGGTGGTCGTGGTGTGTTCGGTGTGGAGCTGTTCGTGAAAGGCGATCAGGTGTGGTTTAGCGAAGTCTCGCCACGTCCGCACGACACCGGGCTGGTTACCCTGATTTCCCAGGACCTGTCTGAGTTTGCGCTGCACGCGCGCGCCATTCTCGGGCTGCCGATTCCGGTGATTCGCCAGTTCGGCCCGTCGGCATCAGCCGTGGTACTGGTGCAGGGGCAGTCGGCCAATGTCAGCTTCGGCAACCTTGGCGCGGCGTTGGCAGAGCCCGATACGCAGCTGCGCCTGTTCGGCAAGCCGGAAGTTGACGGCCAGCGCCGCATGGGTGTGGCTCTGGCGCGTGATGAATCGATCGAGGCCGCAGTTGCCAAGGCAGTGCGCTCGGCATCGGCGGTTGAGGTCAAGCTCTGAGTCGTTGGTGGTATCTGGCAGCACCGGCCCTGCCGCTGCTGCTGCCGCAAGCTATTTGGGTCAAGCGCACGGCCTTGCGTCTGCCGGACGCGCTGCAGCCGTGGGAAGGTCTGGTCCCGGCACCGGATGGCACGCAAGACAAGCCGTTGCGCTTGCTGCTGATCGGCGAGTCGACGGTCGCGGGTGTTGGCGTCGAGCGTCAGGAAGACGCTCTTGCCGGGCAATTGGCCAGTCAGCTCGCACAGCAGTTGGGACGCCCGGTGAAGTGGCAGGCGGCGGGTCGCAACGGCGCGGTGGCGGCTGACTGCCTGCAGGACCTGCTACCAGCGGTCGCTGGGCAGCAATGGGATCTGGCGCTGATCGTCCTTGGCGTCAATGACACCACACATCTCACCTCACGGCCGCGCTGGCGGCGAAATCTGCAGACTCTTATCGAGCAGCTACAGGCTTGCTCCGGGCGGGTGATGCTGACGGAGGTGCCGCCGTTGGGGCATTTTCGTGCGCTGCCGCAACCACTGCGTGGCTGGTTTGGGTTGCGGGCGGGGCTGATGGATCGGGATCTGAGGCGTGTCGCCCAGACCTGCGGCGCGCATTATCTGTCGCTGGATATGCCCTTTGAGCCAATGTATCTGGCCCGCGATGGTTATCACCCGTCCGCCGATGGTTATCACCAGTGGGCGGCGGGCATCGTACGTCAGTTGTCTTCGTCGGCGTTTTGATCGGCCTTGGCTGAGTCGTGCTGGGTGGCCTGATCCAGTGCGCGTTCCCAGATTTTCACGCTTTTAACCATGTTGTCCTTGGTCTGCAGAATCTCCATGCGGTAGCCGCCGGTGGTCAGGCACACTGCGGTTTCCGGGATGGTTTCCAGCTGCTCTGTGATCAGGCCGTTCAGGGTCTTGGGGCCGTCCGCCGGCAGTTTCCAGTGCAGGTGACGGTTGATGTCGCGGATCGCTGCACTGCCGTCAATCACGTAGGTGCCGTCAGTCTGCGGGTGGATGTCCTGACTCAGGCTGAGCATTTCGGTGGTGAAGTCGCCAACGATCTCCTCAAGAATATCTTCCAGCGTGACCAGGCCGATAACGTCGCCGTACTCGTCAACCACAATGGCAATGCGGCGCTTCTGCTTCTGAAAGTTGAACAGCTGCGTATGCAGGGGTGTGCTTTCAGGGATGAAATAGGGCTCCTTGCAGGCGCTGATCAATGCTTCTTTGGTCAGCTCTCCGCGGCTCAGCAGGCGTGCAATCGAGCGCATGTGCACGATACCGGTCACGTTGTTGATGTCGCCCTGATAGACCGGCAGCCGGGTGTAGTGGCAGGTGCGCAGCTGGTGGCTGATAGCGGTCATGTCGGTGTCGAGATCAATGCCGACCGCCTCGTTACGCGGGATCATGATGTCGTTGACCGTCATCTTTTCCAGGTCAAGGATGCCCAGCAGCATATTCTGGCGGCTGCGGGTGATGCCCAGGCCGGCCTCGCGTACGACGGTGCGCAGCTCTTCGGTGGTCAGCTGATCGCCGTCCTTGTCGTTGGGGTTTACGCCCAGCAGGCGCAGTAGCTGGTTGCTGATTGCGCTGCAGACCCAGACGACCGGGTAGAGCAAACGTTGCAGTGCCGAGAGGATGACGCTGGCGGGAAAGGCGATCAGTTCCGGGCGCAGGGCAGCCAGGGTCTTGGGCGTGATTTCGCCGAAGATCAGCACGATCACGGTCAGGATCATGGTAGCAATCGCGATACCCGCCTCGCCCCACAGGTCGACGGCGACGACCGTGGCGATAGACGCGGCCAGAATGTTTACGATGTTGTTGCCAACCAGAATGGTGCCGAGCAGGCGATCGGGGCGCTCCAGCAGGCGGGATGCACGGCGGGCGGCGCGGTGGCCTTCCTTGCTCAGATGCTTCAGCCGGTAGCGGTTGAGGCTCATCATGCTGGTTTCGGAGCTGGAGAAAAATGCTGACAGGACGATCAGTACCACCAGCAAAATCAGCAGCAGGCCAGTATGGGATTCGTTCAAGGGCTTGCCTCAGACAGGTAGTAGGAAGGTCACGCGGCCAGCAGCAGCTCGCGTACCAGCTTGCTGCCAAAATAGGCCAGCATCAGCAGCAGGAAGCCTGCCAGTGTCCAGCGGATCGCGTTGCTGCCGCGCCAGCCGCGGAAGTGGCGACCCCACAGCAGGATGCCAAACACCACCCAGGCCAGGCAGGACAGTAGCGTCTTGTGGGCCAGATGCTGGGCGAACATGTTCTCCAGGAAGACAAACCCGGAGATCAGTGCCAGTGTCAGCAGAATCTCGCCGCACAGCAGAAACTGGAACAGCAGTTGCTCCATGGTCTGCAGCGGCGGGAAGGTGCGAATAAAGCGGGTAGGGTGCTTGTGCTTGAGCTGGTAGTCCTGAATCGCCAGCAGCGTCGCCTGGAATGCGGCGATGGTGAAAATACCGTAGGCCAGCACGGACAGCAGAATGTGCACCAGCAGACCGTCCTGGTCGGTCGCCAGCGTGGTGCCTTGCTCAGGGAAAAAGCCCGCCAGCAATGCGGTTATCAAGGCAAGTGGGTACAGGCCAAGCAGCAGACTGGTAACCGGTGCGCGGAAGCTGGATGCCAGGGTTACGGCCACCACCAGCCAGGAAATCAGCGAGCCGATGTTGAACAGGCCGAGCGCAAATCCTTGCGGTGTAGTGAGCTGGATATAGAGGCTGACGGCGTGAGCCAGCAGGGCGACGAGCCCGATAGCGCGTAACAGACTGGCATTGACGGCCAGACGTTTGCCGAGGCAGTGCATCTGATAGAGGATGCCGCTGATATAGAAACCGGCGGCCAACAGACTGGGAGCGAGGGCTGTCATACATCCTTGCGAGCGATTATCAACAAAGCCGCAGTGTGGCATAAGCCGCGTCCGGGTGAAAGCGTCTGCGGGTGCTTCCCTATCCTGTGCTGGATGTGCGGGGTATACTGCGCGGCTGAAATCGCGGCGGGGACGGAAAACCGGTCCGGCCCCCAGGAGAATGCATCATGTTCGAGAATCTTACCGAACGCCTGTCACACAGCCTGCGTGGCGTGACCGGGCAGGCGAAGCTGACTGAAGACAACATCAAGGACACCCTGCGTGAAGTGCGCATGGCGCTGCTGGAGGCCGACGTCGCGCTGCCAGTGGTCAAGACCTTTGTTGATCAGGTGCGCGAGCGCGCCGTCGGCACCGAGGTGTCACGCAGCCTGTCGCCGGGCCAGGTCTTCGTCAAGATCGTCAAATCCGAGCTGGAAGCGGTCATGGGGCAGTCCGAGGGGCTGAATCTGGCGGTCAGCCCGCCGGCGGTGATCCTGATGGCGGGTCTGCAGGGCGCGGGTAAGACCACCAGCGTGGCCAAGCTGGCCAAGACGCTGCGTGAGCGCGAAAAGAAAAAGGTCATGGTCGTCAGTGCCGACGTCTACCGTCCGGCTGCGATCAAGCAGCTCGAAACGCTGGCAGCAGACGTTCAGGTCGAGTTCTTCCCGTCTTCGGTCGAGCAAAAGCCGGTTGCCATCGTCGAAGCAGCGATGCGCGAAGCGAAGAATCGCTTCATGGACGTGCTGATCGTCGACACCGCCGGTCGTCTGCACGTTGATGACGAGATGATGGCCGAGATCAAGCAGGTGCATGCCGCGGCCAAGCCGGCGGAAACCCTGTTTGTGGTCGACGCCATGACCGGTCAGGACGCGGCTAACACAGCGCAGGCCTTCAACGAAGCGCTGCCGCTGACCGGGGTGATCCTCACCAAGGTTGATGGCGACGCGCGTGGTGGTGCGGCGCTGTCGGTACGTCATATCACCGGCAAGCCGATTAAGTTCCTCGGTATGGGCGAGAAGATTGACGCCCTGGAAGTCTTCCATCCTGACCGCGTTGCTTCGCGCATTCTGGGCATGGGCGACGTGCTCAGCCTGATTGAGCAGGCTGAGCAGAAGATCGACAAGGACAAGGCCGAGAAGCTCGCCAAGAAGCTGAAGAAGGGTAAGGGCTTCGACCTTGAGGACTTTCGTGACCAACTGCAGCAGATGAACGCCATGGGCGGTCTCGGCTCCATGATGGAAAAGCTGCCGATGATGGGTGGCAAGATTAACGCAGCCCAGATGGAAACCGCACAGACCGAAGCGGCCAAGCAGTTCAAGCGTATGGAGGCGATCATCAACTCGATGACGCCGGCCGAGCGCCGCAACCCCGATGTCATCAGCGGTTCGCGCAAGCGCCGCATCGCAGCGGGCTCTGGCACCCAGATTCAGGACATCGGTCGTCTGCTCAAGCAGCACAAGCAGATGCAGAAGATGATGAAAAAGGTGACCGGCAAGGGCGGTATGGCCAAGCTGATGCGCGGTATGGGTGGCATGGGCGGCGGCGGTGGCATGATGCCGCCGGGTGGCGGGATGCCGCGGTTCTGATCGGTTGGCGACCGACGGTGCCGGTCGCGGCTGAAAAAAGAGTTTTCATTGGTCGGGATATTCCGTAGAATACGCGACCTTTCGGGCTATAGGTGTATGCGTTTTCAGCTGCACGCCCGCAAACGATTTAGTAGCGATACTCAAACACAGGAAACAATGTCGACATGGTAACCATTCGTCTTGCTCGTGGTGGCTCCAAGAAGCGCCCCTTCTATCATCTGAACGTTGCCAACAGCCGTAACGCTCGCGATGGCCGTTTTGTTGAGCGCGTAGGCTTCTTCAACCCGGTAGCCACTGGTGGTGAAGTTCGTCTGTCCGTGAACGAAGAGCGCGTCCAGTACTGGCTGAGCCAGGGTGCACAGCCCTCTGATCGCGTTGCAGCTCTGCTGAAGGAAGCTGGTCAGGCTGTTGCCTGATATGGCCAATACTCCTGAGCCGGCCGAGGCCCAACGGGTCGTACTCGGCAAGATTGTTTCGGTTCATGGGGTGCGTGGGGCGGTAAAGGTGTATTCCCATACCGACCCGCTGGACAACGTGCTCGACTATGCTGAGTGGTCTCTTAACAGGGGCTCCGAGCAGCGCACAGTGTCCGTCCTCGGTGGTCGCGTCCAGGGACGCGTGCTGGTGGTCAACCTCAAGGGGATTGACGACCGCAACAAGGCCGAGGAATTGGTCAACTTCGAGATCAGCATTGCGTCTGACGCACTGCCCGAACTCGAAGAAGGCGATTTTTACTGGCATCAGCTGGAAGGCCTTCAGGTTGTAAACCAGGAAGGGCAGCTGCTCGGCAAGGTGGATCACCTGCTTGAGACCGGCTCCAACGATGTCATGGTGGTCAAGCCCTGCGCAGGCAGCGTTGATCAGCGTGAACGTCTGTTGCCTTATTTGCCGGGCCAGTTTGTAGTCAAGGTCGATCTGGAGACGCAAGTCATGCAGGTTGACTGGGATGCGGAGTTCTGACCGGTGTGGGCCGGTGTCATTACCCTGTTTCCCGAGATGTTTGCGGCGCTGACCGAGTCCGGTGTTACCGGCAGGGCGGTCAAGCGAGGGCAGCTGGAAGTCGCTTTCAGTAACCCGCGTGAACATGCACATGACCGTCATCGCACGGTGGATGATCGCCCCTTCGGCGGTGGTCCCGGAATGCTGATGAAGGTCGAGCCGCTGCTGGAGGCCATAGACGCCATCCGCCAGCAGGCTCCCTCCACCCCGCGGGTGATCTACCTGTCTCCGCAGGGGCAGCCTCTGACGCAGAAACGCGTCGAACAGCTGGCGCAGCTAGACAGCATTGTGCTGTTATGCGGGCGCTACGAGGGCATCGACGAGCGCATCATCGATCGCTGCGTAGATGAGGAAATCTCCATCGGCGACTACGTGTTGTCCGGTGGCGAACTGGGGGCCATGGTGCTCCTGGACGCAGTAACCCGCTTGATTCCCGGTGTTCTGGGGCATGCGGATTCTGCGGCGGAAGATTCCTTTTCGGCGGGATGGCTCGATTGCCCACATTACACCCGTCCCGAAGAGTTTGATGGACAGCGCGTACCGGACGTGCTGCTCAGCGGTAACCATGAACTGATCCGGCGCTGGCGTCTCAAACAGTCTTTGGGTCGAACCTGGCAACGTCGGCCAGAGTTGCTCGAAGAGCTGGAATTGAGCAAAGAACAGCAACAGCTGTTGGCGGAATACATCCGCGAACAGGCAACCGATAACCATTGATACAGGTCCGACGGCCTGTGCAGGAGAAGCAAGATGTCCAATATTATTGCCCAGCTTGAAGCTGAACAGATGTCCAAGGAAATCCCCGCGTTTGCACCGGGTGATACCGTAATCGTCCAGGTCAAGGTTAAGGAAGGCGATCGCTCCCGTCTGCAGGCCTTCGAAGGCGTGGTTATCGGTAAGCGTAACCGTGGTCTGAACTCTGCTTTCACCGTTCGCAAGATCTCCAGCGGTGTTGGCGTTGAGCGTACTTTCCAGACCTACTCTCCGCTGATCGACAGCATCTCTGTCAAGCGTCGCGGTGACGTTCGCAAGGCCAAGCTGTACTACCTGCGTGCTCTGTCTGGTAAGGCAGCTCGCATCAAGGAAAAGCTGTCCTGATCGGACAACTGACCAACAAAAAAGCAGCCTGAGGGCTGCTTTTTTGTGCCTGAGTGTTTTTAATCGACGAATCGCCTGTCCACTCGAGTCAAACCCATGCCTGATGTTGCGCCGATGCCGGTCAGTGACGCGGATCAGCAACTGATAGATCAGTTTCTCGATAGCCTGTGGTTGGAAAAGGGCTTGTCGAAGCATACCCGTAGCGCCTATCGCACCGACCTGCGTACGCTGGCCGGCTGGCTGGGGCAGCGTCGGAGTCGACTCCTGCAACTGTCCCGTGCAGACCTGATGGCGCATCTGGGCTGGCGCCTTAGCGCCGGCTATCAGGCGCGCTCCAGTGCGCGTCTGCTGTCGTGCACGCGCAGCTTTTATCGCTACCTGCAGCGTCAGCAGTTGATTGTCGAAGATCCGACCCGCGACGTTGCCATGCCCAAGATTGGCCGGCCGCTGCCGAAGTCGCTCAGCGAGTCAGATGTGGAACGTCTGCTCGCGGCGCCGGACATTGAGGACAGCCTGGGGTTGCGCGACCGCTGCATGCTTGAGGTGCTGTATGCCACCGGTCTGCGGGTCAGTGAGCTGGTTGGGCTGCGGCTGGATCAGTTGAATCTGCGTCAGGGCGTGGTGCGCGTCACCGGCAAGGGTAGCAAGGAGCGGCTGGTTCCTCTGGGGGAGGAGTCGATGCTCTGGCTGGAGCAGTACCTGCCGTCGGCCCGCGTGCAACTGCTGGCGGGTAAACCAGGTGATGTGCTGTTTCCCAGCCGGCTCGGGCAGATGATGACGCGACAAACGTTCTGGCACCGGATCAAGTTGCACGCCCAGGCGGCCGGCATTAGCAGTGCGCTGTCACCGCATACGCTGCGTCACGCGTTTGCCACTCATCTGCTTAATCACGGGGCTGATCTGCGTGTCGTGCAGATGCTGCTGGGGCACAGTGATCTGTCGACGACTCAGATCTATACCCATATCGCCCGGCAGCGCTTGCATGATCTGCATGCGCAGCACCATCCGCGTGGCTGAGGATGGCGTGCGGAGCAGCCCTGCTGCGCAAGTGGAATTGGTCAGCGCTCGCTTTATTCATGTTAAGCTTGGCGGTCTTCAAAAGGAGTGGATTATGCGACTGAAAATCGGCCTGGCCGCAGCACTGGCGCTGATGGCGACACAGGTTATGGCGAATCCTGATCAGGCGATCCGGGACGCTCTGAAGACCATGAATTTTGACGTGCCGGTCAAGGCAGTGAGCGAGTCTCCTGTAACCGGCCTGTATACCGTAGAGCTGGAAAGCGGTCGTGTGTTGTATGCCACGGCAGACGGTAAGTATTTTGTGCAAGGCTCTCTGATCGAGGTCAACGACGGCAAGCCGCGTAACCTGACCTCGGTTGCCGAGGCACGCAATATCGGCGCAGTGATCAATGGCCTGCCGACGCAGGACCTGATCGTGTTTGCCCCCGAACAGCCGAAGACCCATATCACGGTCTTCACCGACGTGGACTGCGGCTATTGCCGCAAGCTGCACAACGAAGTACAAGCGCTCAACGACCTCGGTATCGAGGTGCGTTACGCCGCTTTCCCGCGTGGCGGCATGCAGTCTCGAGCCGCCAGCATCATGCAGTCAGTCTGGTGTGCAGATGATCGCAAGTCAGCGCTGACCGCAGCCAAGCAGGGCGATGCGGTGGCTTCTGCCAGCTGTGATAATCCGGTTGCCAGGCAGTATGAGTTGGGCCAGCAGGTGGGTGTGCAGGGCACGCCGGCCATTTTTCTGGCCAACGGGGTGATGATCCCCGGTTACCAGCCGGCAGCACAGTTGGCTGCCATCGCGCTGGAGAATCAGTAATAACCGCGCCGGTGAACAGATCATCGGCGCGTTTTCACGTAATCGACTAACAACCAGGTAGGGACCAAAGTTTGAAACCGGTCAAAGTAGGTATTTGTGGATTGGGCACCGTCGGCGGTGGCACCTTCAATGTTCTGCAGCGCAACGCAACGGAAATTGCCCGGCGTGCTGGTCGCGGCATTGAGGTAGCCCAGATTGCAACCCGGCACCCCAACCCGGCCTGCAACCTGGGCATGACCCCGGTGACCGACGACGTTTTCGAGCTGGTCAACAATCCGGAAATCGACATCATCGTCGAGCTGATTGGCGGCTATACCCTCGCCAAGGACGTGGTTCTCAAGGCCATCGAGAACGGCAAGCACGTCGTCACCGCCAACAAGGCGCTGATCGCCGTACATGGTAACGAGATCTTCTCCGCTGCCAGCGCCAAGGGTGTGATGGTCGCGTTCGAGGCCTCGGTTGCGGGTGGTATCCCGATCATCAAGGCGCTGCGTGAAGGTTTGGCTGCAAACCGTATCGATTGGGTTGCCGGTATCATCAATGGCACCGGTAACTTCATCCTGACCGAAATGCGCGACAAGGGCCGTACCTTTGAAGACGTGCTGGCTGAAGCTCAGGCGCTGGGTTACGCCGAAGCGGACCCGACCTTCGACGTCGAGGGTATCGATGCTGCGCACAAGCTGACGATCCTGGCCTCCATCGCCTTTGGTATTCCGCTGCAGTTCGACAAGGCCTACACCGAGGGCATCACCAAGCTGACAACCGCTGATGTGAATTACGCCGAAGCGCTGGGTTATCGCATCAAGCATCTGGGTGTGGCGCGTCGCACCGAGCAGGGCGTTGAGCTGCGCGTGCACCCGACCCTGATCCCGGCCGACCGACTGATTGCCAACGTCAACGGCGTGATGAACGCTGTCATGGTTCACGGTGATGCGGTTGGCTCCACGCTGTACTACGGCGCTGGCGCCGGGGCTGAGCCTACTGCCTCTGCAGTGGTAGCCGACATCATTGACGTGGTTCGCACGCTGACTACCGATCCGACCAACCGCGTACCGCACCTGGCTTTCCAGGCCGACGCACTGTCCGATCTGCCGGTGCTGCCGGTGGATGAAGTGGAAACTGCCTACTATCTGCGCCTGCAGGCTCAGGACCGTCCGGGCGTGCTGGCCAAGGTCGCAACCATTCTGTCTGAGCGCGGCATCAACATCGAGTCGATCATGCAGAAGGACGTGGAAGAGCAGGACGGCCTGGTGCCGATTATTCTGCTGACCCACCGCGTGCGTGAGCAAGACATGAATGATGCGATTGCTGCGCTGGAGTCGCTCGAGGATATCGCCGGCCCGCTGATGCGGATCCGCGTGGAACAACTGGACTAATCCAGCGGCAAGCGGCAAGCGGCAAGCGGCAAGTACCCCGATGGTGCTTGCGGCTTGGCGCTTGCGGCTTGCAGCTCAAACCGAAGGTTTGCCGATATGCGTTATATCAGTACCCGTGGCCAGGCTCCGGCCCTGAATTTCGAAGACGTGCTGCTGGCCGGTCTGGCCTCTGACGGCGGTCTGTATGTGCCCGAGAACCTGCCGCGTTTTACCCAGGAGCAGATTGCGTCCTGGGCCGGCCTGCCGTACCACGAGCTGGCGTTCAACGTGATGCGCCCGTTCGTTACCGGCAGCATCCCGGATGCCGACTTCAAACAGATTCTGCAGGACACCTACGGCGTCTTTGAACACAAGGCGGTTGCACCGCTGCGCCAGCTGGACAGCAACGAGTGGGTAATGGAGCTGTTCCACGGCCCGACCCTGGCGTTCAAGGACTTTGCCCTGCAGCTGCTGGGTCGTCTGCTCGACTACTTCCTGGTCAAGCGTGGCGAGCGCGTGGTGATCATGGGGGCTACCTCCGGTGACACCGGCTCGGCAGCAATCGAAGGCTGCAAGGCCTGCGAAAACGTCGACATCTTTATCATGCACCCGCATAACCGGGTGTCCGAGGTACAGCGTCGCCAGATGACCAGTATCCTCGGCGACAACATCCATAACATCGCCATCGAAGGCAACTTCGATGACTGCCAGGAGATGGTCAAGGCCAGCTTCGCCGATCAGGGCTTCCTCAAGGGCACCCGACTGGTTGCGGTCAACTCGATCAACTGGGCGCGCATCATGGCGCAGATCGTCTACTACTTCCACGCTGCCCTGCAGCTGGGTGGTCCGGCGCGTTCCATGGCGTTCTCGGTGCCGACTGGCAACTTTGGCGACATCTTCGCCGGTTACCTGGCGCGCAACATGGGGCTGCCGATCAGTCAGCTGATCGTCGCCACCAACCGCAACGACATCCTGCACCGCTTCATGAGTGGCAACCAGTACGACAAGGACACCCTGCACCCGTCGCTGTCGCCGTCGATGGACATCATGGTGTCGTCCAACTTCGAGCGCCTGCTGTTCGACCTGCACGGCCGTAACGGCGCGCTGGTCGCCAAGTTGATGGACGATTTCAAGGTCAGCGGCAAGCTGTCTGTCGAAGATGACCGCTGGACCGAGGCGCGCAAGCTGTTTGATTCGCTGGCGGTTGACGACGAAGGCACCTGCGCAACCATCGCCGAGGTATTCGAGCAGTGTGGCGAAGTGCTGGACCCGCACACCGCCATTGGCGTGCGCGCCGCGCGTGAATGCCGTCGTTCGCTGTCGACGCCGATGATCACGCTGGGTACCGCACATCCGGTCAAGTTCCCGGATGCGGTGCGTCAGGCCGGTGTGGGTGAGGCCCTGCATCTGCCGGCTCACCTGAGTGACCTGTTCGAGCGCGAAGAGCGTATGACCGTGCTGGCGAACAGCCTGGCTGACGTGCAGGCCTTTGTTGCCGCGCACGGTAATCGTGGCAAGCCGCTCTAAGCGAGCCTGCTGACACAACAACGGCGCCCAAGGGCGCCGTTGTTGTTTGTGCCTGTTACTCGACCCGGGTCAGGGTTACATCAATATTGCCGCGGGTGGCGTTGGAGTAAGGGCAGACCTGATGGGCGCGCTCGATCAACTGCTCGGCCTGCTCAGCGGGCATGCCCGGCAGGCTGACGCGCAGTTCGACTTCAATGCCAAAGCCCTGGGCAACCTGCCCAATACCCACCACGCCCTCAACCGAGGTATCGGCCGGCATCGGCAGTTTGTCGCGCCCGGCGACAAACTTCATCGCACCGATGAAGCAGGCCGAGTAGCCGGCCGCAAACAGCTGCTCGGGGTTGGTGCCCTGGCCGCCAGCGCCGCCCAGCTCCCGGGGGGTAGTCAGCTCGATATCCAGTACGCCGTCAGAGGAAATGGCGCGGCCGTCACGGCCGCCAGTGGCTTCTGCGTAGGCGCGGTACAACACGTTCTCAATGCTCATGCGGGTTCTCCTTTCAAAAGTAAGTTGTATGCAATCTATTTGCTGACTATGAATGCAAATTGAGTTGCGCGCAATTTATTTTTCAGGCCCAGGCGATGAGCGGTGGTCGCGTTGTGCATGCAGCCCTGTACCGGCATTGGAAAAAAACTGCCGTATGCAGGTAATGCTGTTTACGTGGGTTTTTGACAGGGTGGGGTTATGGGGGATGAACTCTGCGAAACCGGGCATTGAGGCGATATGCGCCGCAGCAAGGACATGGGTTCGGGTGCTCCTGCAGTCTTTCCGCAGCGGTTAGTCAGAGCACCGTCTTTCGGACGCGACATGTCGCGTCCCTATAAGTGCTATGGTCACATGCAAGCTGCAGGGCCACGGCATGCCGTGGCCGTGAGGCCGCTGTCGGACGCAGAGGTCGTTAATCAGTCCCAGTGGGACTTTGCATAGCTGAACACCGGCAGCGACAGTTTCCAGCGAATCGCCGCCATTCTCAGCAGGAGGCCGACACTGAATGCTGCCAGCAGAGTGACGCTTTCGTTGGCGCCCTGGTCCAGCAGGAGGAGATAAAGCAGGGCTACCACCAGGGACACACTGGCGTAGAGTTCATGGCGCAGCACCTGGGGCATGCGGTTGCACATGATGTCGCGGATAATGCCGCCGAAGATACCGGTGATGATACCGGCCATAACCACCACTACCGTGTCGTAGCCCAGCCTGAGCGCAACATTGCAGCCAATGACGGTGAACGCGACAAGGCCGATGGCATCCAGTACCAGAAAAAGCTGGTGGAGGTGGCGCATAAAGCGTGCCAGCACGATGGTGGCCAGGCCGCCGCCAATGGTGATGTAAATGTAAAGGGGATGCTGGGTCCAGGTGATCGGAAAGTTGCCGAGCAGAATGTCCCGCACTGTGCCGCCACCGAGGGCGGTTAAAAAGGCGATAACGGCGACGCCGAAAAAGTCCATGTTACGTCTGCCCGCGGCAAGGGCTCCGGACATGGATTCGGCGGTAATGGCAATGATATAGACAGAGGTCAGCACACAGGTCTCCTGCGTTCTTGCGGCCTCTCCCCCTGTCCTTGATACCTGAGAGTTTACAGGGTCATGCCCTGCTTGCCCCTTCGGTGGGCTGCGCTGCAGCCTCTCTCCAGACGGCGTTAATGGTGTCCACAGTGCGTTTGCCTGAGCGTTTATGGGAGTTTGCGCCTTCGGCGGGGCTGAGCCCTCTCTCCTGCGGGGCGGCGATTGTACCTCTGTAATGCCTGCGGGTGTTGGGTCTTTAGCTGATTCTGGTCGATTGTCGGCTGGCTGAGCCGGTTGTATGCCGGACCACCGGACAGCGGTCATCGGGTTATACTCGCGGCGCCACGCGAGTCGCGGGTGCCGTTCTGCTGCTCCGACTTGCATCGGCGTACCCCGCTGGCAGGCGGGTCAATGCATCGACAATCGCACCCAGGAGTCCGGATGCCCTATCTTGTTGCGGTAACCTTGTTGTGGGCTGTGTCCTTCAGCCTGATTGGCGAGTATCTGGCAGGGCAGGTCGACAGTTATTTTGCGGTGCTGACGCGGGCGATGCTGGCCGGTTTGCTGTTTCTGCCGCTGCTGCGCATTCGGCTGTTGCCGCGCCCTGTGGTGCCGGGACTGCTGGTGGTCGGGGCGTTGCAGTTCGGCGTTACCTACATCTGTCTGTATCAGTCCTTCGAGTACGTTTCGGTACCTGAAGTGTTGCTGTTCACCATCTTCACGCCGCTGCATGTGGCGATCATCGACGACCTGTTACATCGCCGCTTCAGCATCGGCCCGCTGGTCGCTGCAGCGATTGCGGTACTCGGTGCCGGCATCATCCGTTATGACGGCCTCAGCGACAGTTTTATCCGCGGCTTTCTGATCCTGCAGCTGGCGAATTTCACCTTTGCGGCAGGGCAGGTGGGATATGCGCATCTGGTACGCCGGTATGAGCTGACCTCGACCCAGCAGTGGCGCGGCTTTGGATTATTCTTTATCGGCGCGCTGATGGTGATGCTGCCGGCCTGGTTGCTGCTGGGGAACCCGGAGCGGTTGCCGCACACCACGCTGCAGTGGTCGGTACTGGCCTGGCTGGGGCTGGTGGCGTCAGGGCTGGGCTTTCTGTTCTGGAATCGCGGTGCGGCGCAGGTTGATGCCGGTACGCTGGGTATTATGAACAACGCGCTGGTGCCCGCCGGGCTGCTGGTCAACCTGCTGATCTGGAATCGTGACGCGGACCTGCTGCGTCTGGCAGCAGGCTCCGCGGTGATCGCCCTGTCGCTGTGGGTGAACGCGCGCTGGCCACACTGGTTCGGCGCGCGGCCAGCTCAGCCGTAACGGCTCAGATCGGACCGGCGAAGGTGTCGCAGGCCTTGATGTCGCCGCTGTCGAAGCCGCGCTTGAACCACTTCACCCGCTGCGCAGAGGTGCCATGGGTGAAGCTGTCCGGCACCACGTCCTGCCCTGCCTGGCGCTGCAGGCGGTCATCGCCGATGGCGCTGGCGGCGGTCAGGGCTTCATCCAGATCATCAGGATCGAGCAGCTGGCGCTCGCGATTGGCTGCGTGGCCCCAGAGGCCGGCAAAGCAATCGGCCTGCAGCTCCTGACGAACTGACAGCGCATTCACCTCGGCCTGGCTGCGGCCGGCGCCCGCCTGACGTACCTTCTGGCTGATGCCCAGCAGTGTCTGCACGTGATGACCGACCTCGTGGGCAATCACATAGGCTTGGGCGAAGTCGCCGGGTGCACCCAGCTGCTGTTTCATGTCATTGAAGAACGCCAGATCTAGGTACACCTGCTGATCGCCCGGACAATAGAACGGGCCAACGGCCGAGCTGGCGGTGCCGCAGGCGGATTGCACTCGGTTGGCAAACAGCACCAGTGTCGGTTCCTGATACTGCCGGCCTATGCTCTGGAATACCTGATGCCAGGTGGTCTCGGTGTCGGCCAGTACCACGCTGACGAATTCGGTCAGCTCCTGCTCGGCCGGGGAAAGCGGGCGTTGGCTCTGCTGGGTAACGGTCTGGCCGCCGCCGAGCAGTAGCGGTAGCAGGTCTATGCCCAGCATCTTGCCGCCGATGATGACGACCGCTCCAATGGCCAGAATCCAGCGGCCGCCCCGGGTGCCGATGAGCATGGGGATAAAACGCAGCAGCATTGCGCCCCCGGCGCCCGCGCTGGACACACTCTGGCCTCTGCGGTCTTCGATGTTGCTGCTTTGTCGTCTGCCTCGCCAGTCCATCAGTGTCTCCTTGATCCTTTGCTCAGTAACGGAAGCCGCTGCGACCGAATACCCGAATGAATAGCCGAATGATACGGCGTTTGCAGTGCTGCTTGCGTTGTTCAAGTTGCGCTGCGAGCGCCTCCCGGTCTGCCGAAGCCGCGGCGTGCAGCAGTTGGGCTTGCAGGTTGCACAGATCCTGAAGCTCGCCCAGGCGCTCGCCGAGTTTTGCCAACTGCTGCATTTGCGCGTCTGCCGGCAGGCGGTTGTCGTGCAGCTGTTCGCGCTGGTACAGGGCGTACTTGGTCCATTTGCGGCAGCGGTGGTATAGCGCGTCCTGATCACTGTTGCAGGCGCGCCGGGCAAGTTTGCGCGCGCGTTTGATAGTGCGCTGCAGGCCGGCTTGCCAATGGTCTGTGACACCGTTGGCGGAGTGCGGCCAATCGACGAGTACCGCAGCAAAGGCTGCAATGATGTGTTCGTTGTCGTCTGCGTTGAGTGGCCGCACCGGTGATGTCTGCAGTAACTGGCTGTTGAGCGTGGGGTTGAGCGGTGCATCCAGTTCGCTGGCCAGTTGCTTGATCAGCTGCTGCTGGACGTGCAGGTCGCGCCTGCCGGCCAGCGCCTTGGCGATCTGCCTCAGCTGCCGGTCCAGTTGGCGCAACCGGCTGTGGCCTGCGTAGGGGCGATAGAGTTGTAGCAGCGCGCGCAGGCGCTTGCAGCAGACGCGCAGCTGGTGAATCGCGTCGGCATCCGGGGCTGCTCCGTTGACGATCGGCAGCAACGCCGCGCGCACATGGTGACGGGCGGCTTGGTAGAGTGGGTCTGCGTCGGGTGTCAGGGCCATCAGCCGAGTGTAGGCCAGCGCCGTGGTGTCGAACAGCAATGTGCTTAGCCAAAGGCGCTGACGATACTGTCTTTCAGCTCGGCGCGGCAGGCCAGCCCCAGTTGGCGATGGCGCAGTGTCTCGGGCACCAGGCCGCGCAGGGAGTGGCTGTCGACAGCCGGGCTGAGCAGGTCGATGTCGTCACTGACTGCCATGACGGTCGCGCCCTGGCGGTGTTGTACCAGACTCAGGGCCAGGTCTTCGGTATCGACTTGCACACTCGCTCGGTCAGCGAGCTCCGGAAGCCGCTCCAGGAAGGCGCTGCGCAGTTCGCAGTCGAGGCGGTCGATCCACGGGTAGCGAGTTGCCTGCTCCAGCTCCAGCGGCTGGCTGAGGGTCCAGCCGCGCGGCAGCAGCAGCCGGTACTCCTGTTCCAGCAGTGCGATGAAGTGATAGCCGTCCGGCACTTGGCGCTCGCTCAACAGCCACAGGTCTGCGGGCTGTGTGGGCTGGGTGCGTACTTGCAGGCGATAGTCTTCCAGCCGACCTGCGGTCAGTTGCAGCAGGTAACCGCTGTCGCGGCTGGCCAGACTCGAATCAATGCCGACCGACAAGCGCGGTCGCTCCAGGCGCTTGAAGCGTTGCTCCATCTCGCCAGCGTTACCTAGCAGCCGTGCGGCCTCCTGATAGAAGGTTTCGCCCTCGGGCGTCAGCGTCACGCCTTTTTTGCTGCGGCTGAACAGGCGCAGGGCAAACTCCTGCTCCAGCTGTGCGACGGCATTGGAAATGGAGGGCTGCGCGACGTGGCAGCGCTCGGCAGCCGCAGTCAGGCTGCCGGCTTCAGCGGCGGCGCAGAAATAACGCAGACTGCGCAGGTCCATGCTTATTCCTCGAAGGCCGGAAATTGAGCCAGACCGGCCGCGACGAACTCGTCGTGAGCCGGAATGATCAGCAGCTCCGGGTCGCGGTTATGCAGTTCATGCACGCGGTTGAGCTGTTGGCTGTTGTGTTCGCGGTCGCTGTCGACGTGGGATAGCCATTGCACGAATATCGGTCTGGGTTTGTTCTGTTCAACCCCGCGCTCGGTCCAGCTGGTATCGCCGATCAAGAAGAGCCGTTTGCCGGAGGGCAGATTCACGAACAGCCCGACCTGCCCGGCGGTGTGGCCGCTCAGATCGACCAGAATCAGCTGGCCATCGCCAAACAGGTCGAGGCTGCGCTCAAAGCCCTGGTAGGGCGTGTCGTTAAGTTCAACCTGCTGCCACTCGCGCTCGCCTTGCAGTTGCTCGGCCAAGAAGGCCGGCGGCTCGCCGTGGTCACGGGCCTCCTCCAGCGCGCCGGGCAGCACTTTGACTGGAATGCCGGGGAAGTCCGGCAGGCCGCCAAGATGGTCCCAGTGCAGGTGGCTGGGGAGAATAAAATCGATATCGCTGGCCAGATAACCGGCGGCCTCCAGTTGATCGCGCGCCGGGTTCAGCTGCTCGTAGGCGAGCAGGGTGCGGTTGATCCAGTTGTTGCGGGCGAAGGCCTCGGCGGTCTGGCGGCCCAGTCCGGTGTCGAACAGAAAACGCCCCTTGGGGTGTTCGATCAGCACCGCGGCATGCACCAGATGGCGTTCTGTGGTCCAGCGTCCGCCACTGACCACCATCGCCTCGGCGGCGCCGCTGGACACGGCGGTGGGTATCACCGACAGACGCAGCTGGTCGACAGCCGGGGCGGCGCTGAGCAGGTTGCTGCAGGCGAGCAGAATGGGGGCGGCAAGGAGGGCTATTCGCTTCATGGGATGGCTCCGATTGGGTGAGGGCCCACTGTGGCATCCGCTGAAGAATAGATTAAATATTCTTTATTGTTGGTTAAGGAATAAAAAAAATATGGAAAGGGCGGCCGGAGCCGCCCTCGTCTTGCTGTTTTACCCTTCGCTGGTGCTGGCGCGCAGTCTGGCCAGTACGCTGTTGGCGTCGGTCTTGCCGGTGGCGATGCCCGCGCGCTGTAGCCGTTGGTCAAGGGCACTGCCGTCGTCTTCGTCCTGCAATTGCTGCAGGGCGGCACCGACATCGCTGGCGTTGTCCTGCCGCTGGCGAATGCGTTCCAGCGAGCTGGCCAGATCCCCCATGTGCGCCTGCAGACCGCGGGTCTGCTGACCGAGATTACCCAGCAGGCGCTCGGCGCTGCGGTTGGCCCGTGCCAGCTGCAGTTCGCGGCGATACTGCTGGTGCATCTGCGCAGCGCGGCGCAGTTGTTCGCGCAGGGTGTTCTCCTGACGCTGCAGCTGTTCTGCCTGCTGGCGTTGTTGCTGCAACTGGTTCTCCTGTGCTGCGATCCATTCGGCCAGCTCGTAGGCCAGACCGGCTTCATCCCGCTCCAGCGCCTGCCGCGCCTGCGCTTCGCGCTGGGCCAGATCGGCACTGAGCTGCTCGTTGCTGCGCTGCAGTTGCTTGATGGTAGCCATCAGCCCGGCCAGTTCGCGTTTGGCCAGCAGCATGGCGTTTTCGGTGTCGCGCAGTTCCTGCTCCATGATGCGCAGGGCGTTGGCGTCGACCAGCTGCTCAAGCGGTTCGTGCGCGCTGGCGCGGAACAGGGTGCCTACCTTTCTCCAGAGTGTCATGACGGTTACTCCGTATATTCTTTCAGCAGTTGCTGGGCGCGGGCTTCAGACAGGCGGTTGTGGATACGCTTGCCTTCGTGTTCGTCCCGCATGGTTTTCGACAGGGTGATGGTGGTGCTGACCAGAAACAGCGCGCAGACCGACATGTAGCCTTTCACCAGCAGGTCGGTGGGCGAGAAGATGACGCCTGCGCCGGTCGCCAGCAGGGCAATCGCGAACGACGCCTTGACGAAGAAGATCCAGCCTGAGGAGTTACTGTTGATCTCGTTATCCATGGTGTGCCTCCAGAACATGAGTGGCGGCTTGGCCGCGGGCGCAGGGGTTGTGGCTGCGTCTGGAGCGGACTGTGCACGGGCCTGATCGGCGGCGCCAGCGTTACCGAAAAGGTTGCGCGGAAGGTGGCTTAAGGTATTACATGGCGATACTTTCTGGTGGCTTGCGCCGCCTTCACGGCATTGATGCTCTGTAAAGGTATTGTCATATGGCACAGACCGCTGCGATTGTCTCTGCGCTAAAGAACGCGTTGAAAGAACAGGGAATCACCTATCAGCAGGTGGCTGAGGCGCTGGATTTGTCGGAGGCGAGCGTCAAGCGTCTGTTCTCCGAGCGGCAGTTTTCATTGCAGCGGCTGGATCAGATCTGTGCGCTGCTGGGGCTGGAGATCAGTGATCTGGTGCGGCGGCTGGACCAGGCGCAGCGCATTGACGCATTGAGTGTCGAGCAGGAACAGGAGCTGGTTAGCGATGATCGATTGCTGCTGGTCGCGATCTGCGCGCTGAACCGCTGGAGTCTGGCGCAGATGCTGGAGACGTATCAGCTGAGCGAAGTAGAGGCGGTTGGTCGGCTGGCGCGGCTGGATCGCATGGGGCTGATCGAGCTGCTGCCGGGCAACCGCATCAAGCCGTTGATCAGTCATGACTTTCGCTGGCAACAGCATGGGCCGATCCAGCGCTTCTTCGAGCAACAGGTGCAGAGCGATTTCTTCCAGTGCCATTTCAACCGGCCAGGCGAGCTGCGGCTGTTTCTCAGTGGCATGCTGTCGCCGCAATCCACCGACCAGATGCACCAGAAACTGCAGCGCCTGGCGCAGGCGTTTCGGCATAGCCATCAGGAGGATCTGGTACTGCCGCTGGAGCAGCGTTTTGGCGTCAGCATGATTATGGCGATTCGGCCCTGGGAGGTGGCGGCGTTTCAGCGCTTGCGCCGGCCAGAGGCGCTCAAGTTCTATCCGGGGCATCCACGGGAGGTTCGCGAATGAGCCTGCGCAGATTGCTGGGTGACAGGCTGTATCAGCTGCAGCTGTGGCGCGACCGTTTTGAGCTGCGGGATCTGCACGTGGGCGAGGTGGTCAGTGAGCCTCCGGTGGTCGTGCTGGGCGAGCAGGATGGCAATGTGGTGTTTGTCGCGGCGGGCCGCGAGGCGCTGAGCATGGCGCTCGAAGCGGGCATGCGCCGGGTCAGCGTCACCGACCATCCACGGGTGCTGATTGGCGACTTCGCACTGGCGGAAAAGTACCTCCAGTGGTTACTGCGCAAGGCCGCAGGCAACCGGTTGTTGCCAGCCGTGCCGCGGCTGGTGATGCAGCAGCGCGACTGCCTGGAGGGCGGCCTGACCGAGGTGGAGTTGCGGGTGTTGCGTGAATTGGCACTTGGCGCGGGTGCGCGGGAGGTGCTGGTTGTCGAAGGTGCCCAGCAGCTGAGTCTGGAACAGGTAGAACAGGCGTTTGTCGATCAGCGCAAGGGGGCAGGCAAGCGTGCCTCGTCGTTGCTGAGCGGGGTAGTGACGCTGGTGGTGCTGGCTGCGTTTGCAGCAGCAGTCTTGCTGCGTGGGGGCAACTGACGGGCGCCGGTTGGCGCCCGCGGCGGGATCAGAACTCGGCGTTGTGGAAGATGTTCTGCACGTCGTCCAGGTCGTTCAGCATGTCGGTGAACTTCTCGAACAGGGCCACATCGTCGCCGCTGATTTCGGTGGTGGTCTGCGGTACGAACTGGATCAGGTCTGCTTCAAAATCGAGTTCGCCGAAGGTATCGATCAGCGCCTGCTTGGCCTTGAAGTACTCGGTGTGCGGGGCAAATACGGTGATCAGGCCGTCTTCGTTCTCGATGTCGGTGACGTCGACGTCGGCCATCATCAGCGCTTCCAGCGTGGCTTCCTCGTCGTCACCCTTGAACGCCAGAATCGCGCAGTGATCGAACATGTGGCTGACGCTGCCTTCGGTACCGATCTTGCTCTTGGTTTTGGTGAAGCAGTTGCGCACGTCGGCAAAGGTGCGGTTCGGGTTGTCGGTCAGACAGTCGACGATGACCATGCAGTTGCCGGGACCGAAGCCTTCATAGCGTGCTTTGGAGAAATCCTCGCCACCGCCGCCCTTGGCCTTGTCGATGGCCTTGTCGATAACGTGGCCGGGAACCTGGTCTTTCTTCGCGCGATCAATCAGACCACGCAGCGCCAGGTTGCCATCGGGGTCGACGCCGCCGGATTTCGCGGTAACGTAGATTTCCCGTGCGTACTTGCTGTACAGCTTGGTTTTGGCGTCGGCCGTTTTGGCCATGGATTCCTTGCGGTTCTGATAAGCGCGACCCATGTGCGAGTGTCCTGTCGAAATTCGAAAAACAGCGATTCTACCCGCAGTTAGCGGACGATATCCACGCCTGTGGCAAGGTCTGCTGACGAAGGGCTGTGACAGTGGGGATGGCGGCGTATGATGGACTTTTTGCCGGGGGAGGGGGAGCGTGATTTCCAGACTGCCATCCTGGATTGAGGCCGGGGCCTTTACGCTGGCGCTGATGGCCGGTGTGGTCAACGCGGTGGGCCTGCTGGGCTTCAGCCATCAGGGGGTATCACACCTGACGGGAACGTCGACGCTGCTCGGCGTTGGCTTGATGCACGCGCAGTCCGGCGAGGTCATGCATCTGCTGCTGGTGCTGCTCAGCTTTGTTCTCGGTGCGACCTTCAGTGGCCTGTTCATTGGCAGCAGCGCGCTTGAGCATGGTCGCCGTTTCGGCGTGGCACTGCTGGTTGAGGCGTTGTTGTTGCTGCTCGCGATGTTTGCGCTGCAGAGCAACAACCTGGCCGGTCACTATCTGGCGTCGTCGGCCTGCGGCTTGCAGAACGCGATGGTGACTACCTACAGCGGGGCGATCATCCGCACCACGCATGTGTCCGGAATTTTTACCGATCTGGGTGTGATGCTCGGCGCGCGCCTGCGCGGGGTGCCGTTGGACCGACGCAAAGTGACCCTGTTTCTGTTGCTGATTGGCGGCTTCATTTTGGGGGGTACGCTGGGGGCGCTTGGTTTTGCACGCTGGCAGTTTGGGGCGTTGTTGTTGCCGACGGGGATGGCTGTTGTGTTGGCGCTGATCTATCAGTTTTGGGTGGTACGGCGGGCAAATTAGGCGGATCGGTCTGGGGCAAAGCTGCGGGGGTGAATGCTCACCCCCGGCATGGGCGTATCAGTCCATGTCATCCAGAGTAAAGACGACGTCGTGACGAGCCACGTCCAGATCCCAGATGGTGTAGGTGTCACCGTCTTCATCCTTGGCGCGGATGTCAAAGATTGAGGATTTGGCGTTGCGCAGGTTTACGCGCACGGTATGGCCGTTGGGCAGAATGTCATCGTCAAGCACGTCTTCTTCCCAGGAATTGGACTTGGCATGGCTGACATACAGATAGTGGATGTCGTAACCGGTCTTGTTGCTGACTTCTACGTAACCGTCGAAGGCGGCAGCCGTACCGCTGAACAGGAACAGTACACCGAACAGGGCTAGTGCTTTCTTGATCATATTGTCTCTCCATGGGGCGCCGGTTTTGGCGACTGTGCTTATAAGCCTGACCCTGCCACGCCGCAACTGACCTCGCTGCCATAGGCTGCCAGTCGGGTGCGATAACGCTGAAGGGAGTGATGGCCATCAAACAGCCATCTGTTCTGGAGGATAGTGATCAGATAAAAATTGGCAAGTACCAAATTTAGGTATTTACCTCTGCACGCGCCTGGCGGGCCGTCAGGCGCGTGCCCATCATTGTTCGACGGTGATGGTGATGCGTTCGGAAGTGACTGAGGGCGCAAGTGGTACGTGGTTGTGATCGCCGACGATCAGCTGCAGCGTATGTTGTCCCGGCGCCAGCTCCAGCGAGGTCTGGGTCTGGCCTCCGCCGAAGTGACGATGATGGTCATCGGCTGGAATCGGCTGCCCGGCTGGCGGCAGCTGATCGGTGTCTACCAGCAGGTGGTGGTGGCCGGTTGCGGCGCGTTCGACGCCAGCAGGGGCAACGCCCATGCCACTGAGCCCGAACTGCACGGTGACCGGTGAGCTGACGGTAGCGCCGTCAGTCGGCGAGATGAAGTAGACGCTGGCACCCTCCGGCGCGGCGGTCTCGGCCATGGTCAGGGTAGCGGCGCTGGCGAGCAGCAGGCCGGCGAGCGTAGGTAAGATCCGTTGCATCTGTTGTCTCCTGGGATTGGGGTTGCGCAGGACAGGGCTGAGCGCCCTGCAACCCAGTCTAGACTGTGCTCAGTTACCCGGGTTCCGCAAATCCCGGAAGTTTGCGTCTGACCTCGATCCTACCTACCCTGTGGTGAAACGCGTTCTTGCCGCGAAGCTGTTGTTGCTGCTTTGCCGGTGCTTCTGCGCAGCTAGCTGCGTATCGGTTTTACTCAATCAGCCAAGCGTGCTTGCGCTTTGCTTCATACATCGCGGAATCCCCACAGGAGGCCACATGTCTGCTCTGTCCCGTCTCGCCGAATCCCGTCTGTTTCGCCAGCAATGTCTGGTCGGCGGCCAATGGATTGATGCCAGCGATGGCGCGACGATCCAGGTTGATAACCCGGCCAGCGGCGAGATCATCGGTACGGTGCCCAGCATTGGTGAGGCGCAGTTGCGTGACTGCATCGTCCAAGCCGATCAGGCCTTTGCCGAGTGGCGCAAGACCACGGCGTTGGAACGTGCTGACCTGTTGATGCGCTGGCACGACCTGATGCTCAAGCACCGCGAGGATATCGCCAGCCTGATGACGCTGGAGCAGGGCAAGCCGCTGGTGGAGTCGCGTGGTGAGGTGGACTACGCGGCGTCCTTTATTCGCTGGTTTGCCGAGGAAGCACGCCGTGTTTACGGCGAGACCATTCCCGGTGCCAAGCCCGGGCAGCATATCGTGGTGACCCGTCAGCCGATTGGGGTGACCGCAGCCATCACACCGTGGAACTTCCCGGCGGCAATGATTACCCGCAAGGCGGGTGCCGCGCTGGCGGCGGGCTGCCCGATGATAGTCAAACCGGCCAGTGCCACGCCGTTCACCGCGTTGGCGCTCGGTGTGCTGGCGGAGGAAGCGGGCATTCCGGCGGGCGTGTTTAACGTGGTGACCGGCAAGGCGTCGATGATCAGTGAGGTGCTGACCGGCAGCGAGACCGTGCGCAAGCTGAGTTTTACCGGTTCGACCAGTGTTGGTAGTCAGTTGATGGCGCAGTGCGCCGAGCATGTGCAGAAGGTGTCGCTGGAGTTGGGCGGCAATGCGCCCTTTATCGTGTTTGACGATGCCGATCTCGATCGTGCGGTCGAGGGGGCAATGGTCTGCAAGTTCCGCAACACCGGGCAGACCTGCGTCTGCGCCAACCGTTTTCTGGTGCAGAGCGGCATTCATGACCCGTTTGTCGAGACACTTGCCGAGGCGATGGGCAAGCTCAAGCTGGGCGACGGCTTTGAAGAAGGCGTGACCCAGTCGGCGCTGATCAACCGGGCGGCGGTGCAGAAGGTACAGGAACACTTTGACGATGCACTGGCCAAAGGCGCCAGGCATGTCGCCGGCGCCTCACCCGGCGAGGCCAAAGGGAACTACGTTGAGCCCGTGCTGGTGACTGGCGTGACCCCGGACATGCAGGTCTGCGCCGATGAAACCTTCGGTCCGCTGGCCGCGGTCATCCGTTTCGATACCGAGGAGCAGGCCATCGCGCTGGCCAACGACACGCCCTACGGGTTGGCTGCCTATTTCTACAGCACCAACATCCACCGCGTCTGGCGTGTTGCCGACGCGCTGGAGGCCGGCATTATCGGCGTCAACGAAGGTGCCGTCTCCAATGCGGCTGCGCCCTTCGGCGGCGTCAAGGCCAGTGGGCTTGGCCGTGAGGGCTCGCGGCACGGGCTGGATGAGTACACCGAAATCAAATACCTGTGCATGGGCGGGGCCTGACAGATGACCGAACCAAGGCGCATCGCCCTCATGCCTGGCGATGGCATCGGCCCGGAGGTCATGGCGGCTGCCGCTGAGGTGCTTGCTGCGCTTGACCGCCAGACCCCGCTCGGTCTGACCTGGGACTGGCTGGATTGGCCGTCGACCGACTGGCACCGCCAGCACGGCGAGATGATGCCCGCCGATGCCCTCACCCAGGTGCAAGCCTATGATGCGCTGCTGATGGGCGCACTGGGCGATCCGGGGCCGCTGACCGATGCTGATCGCTACTGCCTGCCCGACAGCGTTTCGCTGGCACCGCTGCTGCAGTTTCGCAAGGGCCTGGACCTGTGGGCCTGTGAGCGGCCCGCTCGGTTGTTGCCCGGCGCGCCGCAGTATCTGGCTGATCCCCGCGCGGCCGAGGTCGACATGCTGGTGATTCGCGAAAACAGCGAAGGCGAGTACGTCAATCAGGGCGGCCGGCTGCATCGCGGCAGTGCCGATGAAGTCGCCACTCAGCTGGAAGTGTTTACCCGCCGGGCAACCGAGCGGCTGATTCGCCATGCCTTTGTCCGTGCCGGTGAGCGGTTGGTTGCACGGGGGCAGGGCAGTCGTGACTTCCACTGCGCGAAGAAGGGACGGGCTGCGGCGCAGGTGTGCCTGATCACCAAGCGCAACGCCCAGCCGTATTGGGGTGATCTGTACACCGAGGTGTTTGCCGAAGTTGCCGCCGAGTTCCCCGAGATAGGCGTGCACCACGAGCTGGTCGACGCCGCCTGCATGAAGTTTGTGCAGTGCCCCTGGACCTTCGACGTGGTCGTGGCGAGCAACTTGCATGGGGACATTCTGACGGATCTGGCTGCCGTGCTCTCGGGCGGACTTGGGCTGGCGCCGTCGTGCAACATCAATCCGGACAGCCGGGCGCTGCCCGCGCTGTTCGAACCCACACATGGCAGCGCGCCGGATATCGCCGGCCAGGGGCTCGCAAACCCTGCTGCCATGCTGCTCACCACAGCACTGATGCTGGATTGGGTGGGCTGCGCACAGGCTGCTGAACGGCTGCGCCAAGCGGTTGCCAAGGATCTGGCGAGCGCCGCAGGCCAACAGCGAACCTGTCGGGATGTGACCGCCGGCGTGATTGCCGCGCTGCACTGATCCCGCTCACGTGTCAGGACTCGCTCTGCGGGTCGCTGGCCGATCAGATACGGGCTCCGGCCCGCCGAAAGGACAGGAGAGATGGCTATGCACCATTTGTCACCGCTGCTCAAGCAGGCCAGCCAGGTCTGTGTCGATCACGGCGAAGGCAGCTGGCTGGTCGATACCGACGGTCGGCGCTATCTGGACTTCACCTCCGGCATCGGTGTGACCAGCACCGGCCATTGCCACCCCACCGTGGTCGCCGCCGCCCAGGAGCAGGTAGGCCGCGTCATTCACGCCCAGTACACCACGGTGGCGCATCGGCCGATGCTGGAGTTGACCGATGCGCTGGCCGAGCGCATGCCTGAGGGCATTGATTCGGTGGCTTTTGCCAATTCCGGCTCCGAGTCGGTCGAGGCGGCCCTGCGACTGGCCCGTCAGGCCACCGGGCGGGCCAACATCATCGTGTTTGACGGCGGCTTTCACGGCCGTACCATGGCTGCCGCCTCGCTAACCACCTCCGGCACCAAGGTGCGGACAGGCTTTCACCCGATGATGGCCGGGGTCGAGGTGTCGCCCTTCCCGCATGCCTATCGCTATGGCTGGACCGGGGAAGAGGCCACCGCGTTTGCCCTGCGCGAGCTCGACCACATTCTGAAAACCCGCACTGCGCCCAGCGACACCGCCGCCATGCTGATCGAGCCGGTGCAGGGCGAATTTGGCTACTACCCGGCCAACAAGGCGTTCATGCAGGGGCTGGCCGAGCGCTGCCGGCAGCACGGCATTTTGCTGATCTGCGACGAGATTCAGGCCGGCTATGGCCGCACCGGACGGTTCTGGAGCCACAGTCACTTTGACGTTGCCCCGGATATCGTGATCACCGCCAAGGGGCTGGCTAGCGGTTTCCCGTTGTCCGCCATTGCCGCTTCCGAAGCCCTGATGAGCAAGGGGTTGGCAGGTTCTCAAGGCGGCACCTACGGCGCCAACGCGGTGGCCTGCGCGGCGGCGCTGGCGACGCTGGAGGTGATCGAGCAGGAGCTGCTGGTCGACAACGCCGCCCGGCAGGGCGAGCTGCTGAGAGAGCGTCTGCACGGGCTGAAAGAACGCTTCCCGATGATCGACACCCTGCGCGGCAAGGGGCTGATGCTGGGGATGGAGATTGCCGATGACTTCCGCACCCCGCGCGGTGATCTGGCCGCTCGGCTGACCAGCGCGGCGGAAGCGCAGGGGCTGTTGCTGCTGCGCTGCGGCACCGAGGGGCAGATCGTTCGCTGGCTGCCGCCGCTGACGGTCAGCAGTGCCGAAGTAGATGAGGCGGTAGCCCGCTTCACCCGGGCACTAGAGCAGGTGGCGGCATGACCCGTGTGCTGGTGCTGGTCGCACCCGGCGAAGCGCCGCTGCCGGGGCTGGATGATCTGCCGACCACGGTAGAACTGCGTACGGTCAGCAGCGAGTCTGATCTGCGCACGCATTTGCCGCAGACCGATGTGCTGGTGGTGACGGATTTTCGCACCGGCTTGCTGGAGGGCTGCTGGCCTGCCGAGCATCGCATTCGCTGGGTGCATGCGACCAGCGCCGGTGTTGATGCGTTGATGTTCCCGGCGCTGTGGGACAGCGATGTGCTGCTGACCAATGCACGCGGTGTGTTTGATCTGGGCATTGCCGAGTATGTGCTGGGTGCGGTGCTGATGCACGCCAAGGACAGCCTCGGCAATCTGGCGCTGCAACGCCAGCAGCGCTGGCAGCATCGCGAGACCGCGCTGGTGGCCCGGCAGCGGGCGCTGGTGATCGGCGCCGGGTCCATCGGCAGCGAGGTGGCGCGGCTGCTGTCGGCGCTGGATATCGAGGTCACCGGCATTGCTCGCACAGCGCGGCAGGCGCCGCACTTTAATCGGGTGCTGGCCAGCGACCAGCTGGATGCGGTGTTGCCAGAGGCGGATGTGGTGATCATCACCGCGCCCCTGACCGAGGATACGCGTGGGCTGATCAACCGTGATCGCCTGGCGCTGATGCGCCGCGAGGCGCTGCTGGTGAATGTAGGTCGTGGCGCGATTGTGGTTACCGACGATCTGGTTGCGGCCTTGCAGCAGCGTCAGATCGGCGCCGCGGTACTCGATGTTGTTGACCCCGAACCGCTGCCTCGGGGGCATGCCCTATGGGATATGCCCAACGTGATGCTGTCTGCCCACATGGCCGGTGATTTCATCGGTTGGCGACAGGCATTGGGAGAGCAATTTCTGGCCAACCTGCAGCGCTGGTTGGCCGGTGAGCCCCTGTTGAACCGGGTTGGCAGGGGGTAGTAGCGCTCGGCGAGGGCGCGATAGCACTGAGGAGACGAGCATGTCCGACGAAATTCTGGCAATGACGGCGATGCAGTTGCGTGAGCATTTTTCCAACCGGCAGCTGTCGCCGGTCGAGGTAGCCAGCGCCATGCTGGATCAGATCGAACGCGTCGACAGGCATACCAATGGCTTTTGTCTGATCGACCGTGAAACCAGTCTGGGGCTGGCGAAGGAATCCGAGCGGCGCTATCAGACAGGCACGCCCCAGGGGCTGCTGGATGGCGTGCCGGTGGCGGTCAAGGATGTCTTTCTGACCCCAATGTGGCCGACGCTCAAGGGCTCGCACACGGTCGACCCGCAGAGCACGCTGGGTAAGACCGGCGCGTGCACCGCCGCCCTCGCGCGGCACGGCTACGTACCCATCGGCAAGACCACCACACCTGAGCTGGGCTGGAAGGGCGTTACCGACAACCCGGTCGACGGCGTGACCAACAACCCCTGGAATCCAGATAAAACCTCGGGTGGTTCCTCCGGCGGTAGCGGTGTGGCCGTCGCGCTGGGCATGGCGCCGCTGGCGCTGGGTACCGACGCCGGTGGCTCCATTCGAATTCCATCGGCGTTCTGTGGCATCGTCGGGCTCAAGCCTTCGTTCGGTGAGGTGCCGCACTGGCCCTCGAGCCCCTTCGGCACCCTGGCCCATGCCGGGCCGATGACCTGGACCGTTGAGGACTGCGCGCTGATGATGAACGTGCTGACTGAGCCGGATTACCGAGATACCAACGCGGTGCCACGCAGAGGTATCGACTATCTGGCTGAGCTGCAGGGCGGCGTCAAAGGTTTGAAGATCGCCTACAGCCCGAATCTCGGTTACGTCGATGTGGACCCTGAAGTAGAAGCGGCGGTAGCCGAGGCGGCCAGGGTGTTCGCTGACCTGGGCGCCGAGGTGGTGCGGGTGGATCCCGGTTTCAGTGATCCGCTGGCGGCCTTTGGTCATCTGTTTTACGGCGGCGCTGCCAATGCTATTCGCGATCTCGGACCCAAAAAGCGTGCGCTGATGGATCCGGAGCTGATCAAGGTCTCGGAGAAGGCGGCGCGTCTGAGCATGCTGGATTACATGGGCGCGATGAACGAGTCCATGGCGCTGCGCGAGCGCATGGCGGCGTTTCACCAGAAGTACGATCTGCTGTTGACGCCAACGCTACCGCTGACGGCGTTCAAGACCGGCCGCGAAGTGCCGGAGGACTGGCCCAGCACGCGCTGGCCGACCTGGACGCCCTTTACCTACCCGTTCAACATGACCGGTCAGCCGGGGCTGTCAGTACCCTGCGGTTTTGACCGTAAAGGCCTGCCGATTGGCCTGCAACTGGTGGGCGCGCGCTTCAATGATGCTGTGGTGCTGCGCGCTGGTCACGCCTATCAGCAGGCCGCACCGTTGACCGACCGTCGGCCAGCATTGTTTGCTGGCGCACAGGAGTGATGCCATGCCTCTGGGAAGCTCCGATATTGATCTGTACGAGTCGGAAGATCCGATCTGGAATCCGGCACTGCTGACCATCCCGATTCCGGGTATCCGCAAGATGGTTAACCTGGCGTCCACTATGGATGACGTCATTCACCTGTCCATCGGTCAGCCGGACCTGCCGGCGCCGGATACAGTCGTGGAAGCCTCGGTCGAGGCGCTGCGCGCCGGGCAGACCGGTTACACCATGGATGCCGGGATGCCCGAACTGCTGGAATCGCTCGCCGAGTACTACAGCGAGCGTTATCAACGGCCACTCAGCCCCGACAACATCATGATCACCACCGGGGCGACCGAGGCGATCTATCTGGCGCTGACCGCCGTGGCCGCGCCTGGGCGCCATTTCATCGTGCCGGATCCGGCGTTCATGCTGTATGCGCCGCTGATTCGCATGAACGGTGGTGAAGTAACTGAGATCACCACCCGCGCAGAGAATAACCATCAGCTTGACCCGCAGGAGGTGATCGACGCCATTGAGCCGCATACCCATGCCATTGTGCTGAACTCTCCAAGCAACCCGACCGGCACGCTGTATCCCCGTGAAACGCTGGAGGCGATTCTGGAGGAGGCAGCCTACCGCGGCATTCATGTGATCAGTGATGAGGTCTATGACCATCTGATCTACGACGGCCGTGAGTACCCGTCGGTGCTGTCGTGCTGCAGCGATCTGGATCACGTCATGGTGGTCAGCAGCTTTTCCAAGACCTACAGCATGGCGGGGATGCGCATCGGCTGGTTGATTGGCAGTCAGGCGGCGATCAAGAAACTGCGACGCTACCACATGTTCACCACCACGGTCGCCAATACGCCGTTTCAGTGGGCGGGGGTAGCGGCGCTGCGCAGCGGCGGTGCTTTTATCGAGGAGATGCTTAGTGAGTACACCCGACGCCGGGATCGGCTGGTGGAGCTGGTCGAGCAGACGCCGCACCTGACCGGGTACAAACCCGAGGGCGCCTTCTACCTGTTCCCGGCCCTGCCGGAAGGGGTCAACGGCACCAATGTGGCGCTGCGGCTGCTGAAGGAAACCGGGGTCTGCACCATTCCCGGCGAGACCTTCGGCAACAGTTGCAGCAATGCTCTGCGGCTCAGTTACTCGACGTCGCTGGAGAGTATCGAGCGGGCGTTCGAGCGGATTATTCCTTGGATGGAGAAGCAGGATTTTGATTAGGGCGGGGCCTTTATGGCTGGCAGTTGCGCGCTCAACCCTTTTGGCGCGGGCCGTTAATGGTTGGCCGTTTCATACGCTGCGTTGCTGCTGAAGCAGCTTTTCGCCTTGCCGGCGAGCCAAGGGGGGCCGCTTGCCCGGCCCCCCTTGGCGATCCCCCGGGGCACCCGACTACGCGGCCCTTCGGGTTCGCTGCGTTGCTCGATTTATCGGGGAGTCATAAAACTCGTCGCTGCGCTCCTCAGACAGCCTATGACTCTTTTTCCCGATAAATCTGCGCTACTCGCCCGCGTAAACGGGACGAAACCCGGGTGCGCACTTCACCATTTGAGCCTTGCAAGTTATCTCGGGTTGATCGCTCCCACGCTCCGCGTGGAAGCGCCTGCCCGGACGCTCTGCGTCCGATCACTCAGGAGGCAAGACCAGTGCTTTGTGGGTCTCTGCTTATGTAACGCTAGATCGCCCCGCGCCCGCGCAGCTCGGCAATCTGTGCCGCGTCGTAGCCGAGCCGTTGCAGAATACTGTCGGTGTGCTCGCCCAGCGCTGGCCCGGTCCATTCGGCGCTGCCGGGGGTGTCGGACAGTTTGGGCACGATGCCCGGCATCTTGAAGGCTTTGCCGTCGGGCAGGGTGGCGTTGAGGAACATCTCGCGGGCCAGGTACTGCGGGTCACTGAGCATATCGGCGGCCGAGTAGATCTTGCTGGCGGGGACCTCGGCCTGCTCCAGCACCTGCAAGACCTGCTCCTGTGGCAGGCTGGCGGCCCAGCGGTCAATCAGCGCGTATAGCTCGTCGCGTCTGGCGTCACGGCCGGCGTTATCGGCCAGGCTTGGGTCGTCGGCCAGGTCATCACGGCCAATGGCGCGCATAAAACGCTGGAAGATGGCATCGCCGTTGGCGCCGATCTGCACCGCCTTACCGTCGCTGCAGGTGTGGATGGAGGAGGGGGTGATGCCGGGCATGATGTTGCCGGTGCGCTCGCGCACAAAGCCCATTACATCGAACTCGGGCACCATGCTTTCCATCATGGCGAACACTGCTTCGTAGAGCGCGACGTCGACAATCTGGCCCTTGCCCTGATTGACCTCCCGGTGCCGCAGCGCCATCAGCGCGCCAATCACGCCCCAGAGCGCGGCAATGGAGTCGCCAATGGAAATGCCGGTCCGCACCGGCGGGCGGTCTTCAAAACCGGTGATGTAACGCAGCCCGCCCATGGATTCGCCGACCGCGCCGAAGCCCGGTTGGTCTTTCTGCGGGCCGGTCTGGCCGAAACCGGACAGCCGCACCATCACCAGCCCCGGGTTGAGCGCGTGCAGGGTATCCCAGTCGAGTCCGAGTTTTTCCAGCGTTCCGGGGCGAAAGTTTTCGATCAGGATGTCGGCATCGCTGAGCAAGCGCTTGAGCACATCGATGGCGTCGGGATCTTTCAGGTTGAGGGTCAGCGATTGCTTGTTGCGGGCCTGCACAAACCACCACAGTGAGGTGCCCTCGTAGAGCTTGCGCCATTTGCGTAGCGGATCGCCGCCATTGGGCGACTCGACCTTGATCACCTCGGCGCCGAACTCGGCGCAGATACGAGCGGCGAAAGGGCCGGCGATCAGGGTGCCGAGTTCGATGACCTTGAGGCCGGCGAGGGGTTTGGCAGCGTTCATGCGGGCTCCGGATGCGGTGGCTGGGCCGCCAGTGTAGGACAAAGGCGGCGGCCGCGGAACGCTGCTCAGTCCTTGATGGCCTCGGCGAACTGGCCGATGGCGTCGACCACCCGCTGCGCTTCGTCGCGGATCTCCAGCATCACTTCGCCGGCCCGGTTGGCCAATATCACACCCTGCTCGGACTTGCTGCGGCTGCCGGCCATGCCGTCGACCGCGCGATGGGCCAGCTCCATGTTCTGCTGCACCACCTCGTTGATCTCCAGGGTGGCTTGGGCGGTGCGCGCGGCGAGGTTGCGCACTTCGTCGGCGACCACGGCGAAACCGCGCCCCTGTTCGCCGGCACGGGCGGCCTCGATGGCGGCGTTGAGGGCCAGCAGGTTGGTCTGGTCAGCGATGCCGCGGATTACCTGAACGATGCTATTGATCTGCTCCGACTGGTTGTTCAGTGCATTGATGTCGCCGGACACACTGTCCAGATCGCCGGCGATAGAGCGCACCACATCGATCGCTTCCTGGACGGTTGCTGCGCCGTCACGCGCACTGCCATCGGTTTCAGCGGCGATCTCGAAGGCGAGCTTGGCGGCAGCGGATTCGGCGTTGCGCCGCTCAATCTGCGAGGTGATGTCGCTGGCAAACTTGACGAAGCCGTAGAGCTTGCCGTTGGCGTCGTAGAGCGGGTTGTAGGTGGCGCGCAACCAGATGATCTGGCCGCTGCGGGTTATGCGCTGAAAGACATCCGAGAGAAACTCACCCCGGTTAAGGCGCTGCCAGGCTTGCTCGTACTGCTTGCTGTTGGCGACTTCGGGGCTGCAGAACATCCGGTGGTGCTTGCCCTTTATTTCGTCCAGGCGATACCCCATGGTGCGCAGAAAGTTGTCATTGGCGGTGACGATCTCGCCGCTCGGGGTGAACTCGATGACCGCCATGGAGCGGTTGATGGCATTCAACAGACTGTGATGCTGCTGCTCGGCTTGCACTTCGCGGGTAATGTCGAACGCCAGCTTCACCACTTTTGATACCCGCCCCGTGGCGTCGGCGACCGGGATATAGCTTGCCTCCAGCCACACTTGTTTGCCGCCCTTGGCGATGCGGCTGAAGCGATCGCTGAAGCTCTCACCGTTGCCCAGGCGTTGCCAGAAACGACGGTACTCTGCACTGTTGACCATCTCCGGAGAGCACAACAGGCTGTGTTTCTGGCCGCGCACCTCCTCAAGCCGGTAGCCAACGACGTCGAGGAAGGCGGTGTTGGCATCGAGAATCTCGCCCTCGGGGGTGAACTCGATCCAGGCAATGTTCTGGCGGATCGCCTTCAGCAAGTGTGACTGGGTTGCGAGCTGTTGCTGACTCTGCTGAAGCTCTGCTTTGAGACGTGCTCCGAACATGACAACCTCTTGGTGGTGCGGATTAGGTACAAGTGCCTATAAGGTACAAATGAATCGGCCGGCGCGCGCCGGACTTGAATCAATGCTCTGGCGTTTGGTTGGTTTTTTTGCGCTCCGCAGGTCTATGCTCGGGGCTTTGCATCGTATGGATCAGGAGGATGAATTGGCTACGAGTTTGCTTGTGTTGCTGGATGACATCGCGACGGTGCTGGATGACGTATCGGTCATGACCAAGGTCGCAGCCAAGAAAACCGCTGGGGTGCTGGGAGATGATCTGGCGCTCAATGCCCAGCAGGTTACCGGCGTGCGGGCCGAGCGTGAGTTGCCGGTGGTCTGGGCGGTCGCCAAGGGCTCGTTTCGCAACAAGCTGATTCTGGTGCCGGCGGCGCTGCTGATCAGTGCGATTGCCCCCTGGGCCATTACCCCGCTGCTGATGCTGGGTGGGGCGTTTCTCTGTTACGAGGGAGCAGAAAAGCTGGCGCACCGGTTTCTGCATGACACCGAGGCCGAGCACCAGCAGACGCTGCAGGCCCTGCAGGACGAGCAGCTGGATCTGGTCGCACGGGAAAAGTCCAAGATCGCTGGTGCGGTACGAACCGACTTCATCCTGTCGGCTGAAATCATCGCCATTACCCTGGGGACGGTGGCCGAGGCCGATTTCGTAACGCAGCTGGTCGTCTTGGCGGGTATCGCGGTAGTGATGACCATCGGGGTGTACGGCCTGGTGGCCGGTATCGTTAAGCTCGATGACGGCGGGTTGGCGTTGACTCGCAAGGACAGTCCGCTGCTGCAGCGGCTTGGACAGGGCGTGCTCAGCGCTGCGCCCTGGTTGATGAAGACCCTGTCGGTGGTCGGGACCGCGGCCATGTTCATGGTGGGTGGGGGTATCCTGACGCATGGCCTGGCGGTAGTGCATCACTGGATTGAGGCCAGCGCCGACCAGGCAGCAGAGCTGCCCTATGTGGGTACGGTACTGGACGGTCTGCTGCCGACCCTGCTCAATGCCGGCTTCGGCATACTGGCTGGAGCGCTGGTACTGGCTGTGGTTACCCTGATTGGCCGGTTGCGCCGCTGAGGACGGCCGTCAGGGTGTGAGGACGTGGGCGTGGGTGTTCAGGTCTTCGCCCAACCGGTATTGATTGTTGCCACTGCGTTTGGCGCTGTACATGGCCAGGTCGGCGGCGTGAATCAGCTTGTCCATGGTCACCGCGTGATCAGGAAAGACCGCAACACCCAGACTGGCGCCGATGCGATAATCGCGCCCCTGCAGGGGCATCGTCGGTGCCAGGCTGGCGAACAGCTTTTCGCAGATCTGGTGCGCCTCGTCCTTGACCGGGTTGTCGTTCGATAAGCCTTCCAGCAGGACGACAAACTCGTCTCCGCCCAGCCGGGCAACCATGTCGCTGCTACGCACGGCGCCCCGCAGGCGCCGGGCGACCTCCAGCAACACCTGGTCGCCTGCCGCGTGTCCGTGCTGGTCGTTGATGGATTTAAAGTCGTTGAGGTCGATGAACACCAGCGCCAGACGTTGATGCTGTGTTCTGGCACGCCCCAGTGCCGCCGTCAGCTGTTGTTCCAGCATCAGGCGATTGGGTAGCCCGGTCAGCGGGTCACGATGGGCCAGCTCCTGCAGTTCGCGGGTGGAGCGCTTCTCCTCAGTGATGTCCCTGACCACCCCCATCATCTTGACCGGCTCGCCCCGGTCGTTCTTGACCACGTTGCCGGTTTCCCGCACCCAGTGCACGCTGCCATCGGGCCAGATAACGCGGTACTCCTCGTCGTGATTCTCGCCGGTTTCGATGCAGCGAATTTCACCCGCGCGCACCCGCTCGCGATCATCGGGATGGACGCTGTCGCAGAACAGGCTGTACGAGGGCGTGACCTGCCCCGGCTGGTAGCCAAACATGCCGTAGATGGCTTCCGACCAATAGAGCCGGTCGGTGTCGATGTCCCAGTCCCAGGTGCCGATGCGGGCGAAATATTGGCTGCGCTTGAAACGCTCCATGGCTTCGCTTCCAGGTGCCGTTTCAGCGCTGGGGTGCAGCAGCAGAACCTGTTGGCGGCCGATGTCCGGCAGGCGGGTGAGCTGCAGTTGGCATTGACTGCCTGTGCGCTGCAACAGGGTTTCTGTGCGCAGATTGGGGGTGGGCAGGGTGCCCAGCATGGGGAGCCACCGGGTGAGCGGTTGGCCTCTGAGCTCGGAGCGCTCGTCTTCACCCAGCAGCTGCGCGGCGGCGTGGTTATGCCAGCGGATGCGCTGGCGCTGATCGAGAATGAGCATGCCGTCGGGTGATTGCTCCAGCAGCGTGCGGAACGTCGTGGACTGCCGGTGGGCGTGCCACAGGGCAGCGCTCGCCAGCAGCATTGCAAACAGGAGTGTGGCGACTGGTAGCAGCATCATCGGTTATCGCAATGGGGCGTTGGCGGCAGTATACCGCGCGCGGGTCTGCTGGCCAGACGCAGGCGGCTATTTGCCGCCTCCGGCGCGAGGGCATCTGGCGGCGGCGTGGCGTGGGTGAATGCGCTACACTGCAGCCCCGTTTTCCAATGGACAATTCCCCGATGGCATTGCAGGCAACTCCCTACAAGGTTCAGCTGAACATCACCGATACCGATCTGGGTGTGTACGAAAATGTGCGCATGACCGTTGCCCGCCACCCCTCCGAGACCGAAGAGCGACTGGCGGTGCGGCTACTGGCCTATGCACTGTGGTATCAGGAGCGGCTGGCTTTTGGCCGCGGGTTGTCGGATGTGGATGAGCCGGCGCTGTGGCTGAAGACGCTCGATGACCGGGTCGAGCACTGGATCGAAGTGGGCCAGCCGGATGCCGAGCGCATGACCTGGTGCTCACGCCGTGCCGAGAAAGTGTCGGTGCTGGTCTACGGCAGCACCCGCGTGTGGGAGAACAAGCAGCTTTCAGCGGCGGCCTCACTCGGCAACCTGAATGTGGCAGCCTTGCCCGAGGAGCCGCTGCAGGCGCTGTCGACCGATCTGCCGCGCAGCATCGACTGGGGGGTGATGATCAGCGATGGTGTGCTGTATGTCAGCGACGGTGACCAGCAGTATGAGCTGCCGCTGGAGTGGCTGAAGGGCGAGCGTTAAGCCCATGCAGATTGAAACCCGCCAGTTGCCAAACGAGCTGCCTGCGCTGGGCAGCTTGCCGCCGCTGCTGACCCGCCTCTATGCCGCCCGCGGGGTGCTGAACGAGGCTGAACTTGATCGGCGGCTGCAGGCGCTGCTGCCGTTCAACGGGTTGCTCGGCATTGATCGTGCGGTGGCGGTGCTGGAGCAGGCACTGCGTGAGCGCAAATCCATTCTGATTGTCGGTGACTTCGATGCGGATGGCGCCACCGCCAGTAGCGTTGCCGTGTTGGCGTTGCGCATGCTCGGCGCGGCGCAGGTGGATTATCTGGTACCCAATCGCTTCGAGTACGGCTATGGCCTGACGCCGGAAATCGTCGACGTGGCGCTGACCCGCTCGCCGGAGGTGCTGGTTACGGTCGATAACGGTATTTCCAGCATTGATGGCGTTGCCGCCGCCAAGGCCGCCGGATTGCAGGTGGTGGTGACCGATCACCACTTGCCGGGCGAGCAGCTGCCGGCGGCCGACGCCATTGTGAATCCCAGCCAGCCCGGTTGCGGCTTTGCCAGCAAGGCGATGGCCGGCGTCGGGGTGATTTTCTACGTCATGCTGGCGTTGCGCGCGGCGCTGCGTGACAGCGGCTGGTTTGCCGAAACCGGACGGGCGGAGCCGAATCTGGCCGAACTGCTGGATCTGGTTGCGCTTGGCACCGTGGCGGACGTGGTGCCGCTGGATGCCAACAACCGCATTCTGGTGCATCAGGGGCTGGCGCGCATTCGCGCAGGCCGCTGCCGCCCCGGCATTCGTGCCTTGCTTGAGGTTGCCGGGCGCCCGCGCGAGCGACTGGTGTCGACCGATCTCGGCTTCATTGTTGGTCCGCGCCTGAACGCGGCCGGGCGGCTGGATGATATGAGCCTGGGCATCGAATGCCTGCTGACCGAGAGCGAGTCGCTGGCGCTGGACATGGCCCGCGAGCTGGATGGTCTGAACCGCGATCGCAAGGCCATCGAGCGCGACATGCAGCAGCAGGCGCTGAAGACGCTGGAAAGCATGCAGCTGGACGAGACCGCGCTGCCGTTCGGCTTGTGTCTGTATGACGCCGAGTGGCATCAGGGTGTGATCGGCATTCTCGCCTCACGTCTGAAGGATCGCTTTCACCGACCAGTGATTGCCTTTGCCGATGCCGGCGACGGCATGGTCAAGGGCTCGGCGCGCTCGGTCAACGGGTTGCATATTCGCGATGCACTCGATGCGGTCGCGGCGCGTCATCCTGAGCTGATCAGCAAGTTCGGCGGTCACGCGATGGCCGCAGGACTGTCGCTGCGTGAGGCTGATTTCCCGGCCTTTGCCGCCGCCTTTGACGCCGAAGTGCGGCGCCAGCTGCAGGCCGAAGACCTGACTGGCCGGCTGCTCTCCGATGGTCAGCTGCAGGCAGGTGAATTGTCGATGGACATCGCCGCCTCGTTGCGTGAGGCTGGGCCCTGGGGGCAGCACTTCCCGGAACCGTTGTTTCATGGCGAGTTTCAGGTGTTGCAGCAACGGCTGGTCGGCGAGCGTCATCTGAAACTGGTGCTGCGTCTGCCGGGCAGCGCCGAACCGCTGGACGCGATTGCCTTCAATATTGACCCGCAGCGCTGGCCCAACGCGGCTATTGCCAAGGTGCTGCTGGCCTACACGCTGGACATTAACGAATTTCGCGGTCGCCAGAGCCTGCAATTGATGGTTCGTCACATTGAAGCGTTAAACAGCGCCTAGGGAGTGAATCAGTGCTTCCCTGGATTCGCGTATCCAGGGGATTGACCTGCTTTGCGCTTTTGGTTTTCATGCAGTGATACATAGATCACAAATGCATCATCATTCTTTCTGCCCGGCGCTTGTCGGGTGCGCTGGGGGCTCAGGAAGTGCCGGACTTGAAGCAGCAGTTGCTGAATATGCAGCGCCACCTTGGGTTGAACCCGAATGAGGTGAGGCAGCGCTTGCGTCTGCTGCTGATCAATGATGATGGCTTCGCCTGCCTGACAGCGCATCTGCCGGCACTTGATCGCCTCCATCTGGAATGCATCGAGGCGTTATTCCGGCATTTTGAACAGTTCGAGGAGCCGGCCACGCTGATGGCCCATCCGGGGCGTCTGACCCTGCTCAAGGATCAGCAGCAGAACTACTTCAGGCAGCTCCTGCGTGGTCCCTATGACCTGCAATACGTGCGTTTGCGGTTGCTCGTCGGACTGACCCACGAGCGCCTGGGTGTCGATCTCAAGTGGTATCTGGCGGCGTTCCACTTCTATCTCGATTTCATGCATCGGGCGATCAATCGCCAGTGGCGTGCCGAACCCAAGCTTGCCGAGCAGCTGTATGGCTGTCTGCTGAAAGTGGCGTTCTTCGATCTGAGTCTGACGGTTGATACCTACTCCAGTGCCGGCAAGCTGGCCTTGCAGGCCAGTGAAGACCGTTACGCACGTGCGGTGCAGGGCGCCAGTGACGGGCTCTGGGAGTGGCATGTCGAGGATGATCGGCTGCATGTCTCTGACCGCTGGCTGGCGATGCTCGGGTTGGATGCGGCGCGCGCACCACGCACCCTGAATGACTGGGCCGCGCTGATTCCCGAAGCGCAACGTGGCGGTTTTCACGCCGCGGTGCAGGCGCACCTGGATGGGCGCCAACCTTTCCTGCACGTTGAGTGCGAGATGCGCGATAGCTGGGGGCGGCTGCTCTGGGTATTGATTCGCGGCGTTGCGGCTACCGATCTGCATGGCGAACACCTGCTGGCGGGCTCGCTGACCGATATCAGTCAGCGCAAGCAGACCGAGCAGGAACTGGCGCACATGGTGTTGCATGATGAGCTGACCGGGCTGCCCAATCGGCAGCAGGTCAGCCAGTTGCTGACCCAGGCGTTGCAGCGTCAGGCCAAGCCGGGGGCGCGTCATTCGGCGGTGCTGTTTATCGATCTGGATCGCTTCAAACTGATCAACGACAGCCTGGGACATCAGGCTGGCGATCAGGTGCTGATTCAGGTGGCCAAGCGGATTGAGCGCTGCCTGCGTCCGGGTGACCACCTGGCCCGCTTTGGTGGCGACGAGTTTGTTGTGCTGCTGGATGATATGGCGATGGCCGGTGACGCCGAAGTGGTCGCCAAGCGCATCATGCATGCACTGCAGTATCCGATCATCGCGGCGTCACGGCGGCTGGCGGTCAGCGTCAGCATCGGCGTCGCGCCACTCAAGGGACACGGTGGTCAGCAGGATGTGTTGCGTGAAGCCGATCTGGCGCTGTATCGGGCCAAGGCATTCGGCAAGTCCCAGCTGGCGCTCTACAGCGAGGCGCTGCAGGAAGAGGTCAATCAGCGACTGAACCTGGAAAACGCCCTGAGTGAAGCGCTGGCGCAGCGCCAGTTCGAGCTGTTCTATCAGCCGATTGTGCAGGTCTCGGCCGGGCGGGCGCAGGCCGTTGGCGTCGAAGCGCTGCTGCGCTGGCGGCAGGGCGAGCGTCTGGTTTCGCCGGATGAGTTTATTCCGGTGCTGGAAGAGTCGGGCGAGATTGTTGAAGTGGGGGAGTGGGTGTTGCAGGAAGCCTGCACCCAGGTGCGCCGGTGGCAGCAGCAGGGGCTGTCTGGTCTGCGTTGCTCGGTCAACCTGTCCAGTCGCCAACTGCAGGAGCAGGGCTTCGCCAGCCGGGTATCACAGATCCTGCGGGAAACCGGTCTGCCGCCCTCCAGTCTGGTGCTGGAGATTACCGAAAGCCTGCTGATGCGCGATGTGCCGGACACCTTGGCGGCGCTGCGTGAGCTCGAAAGCATGGGTATCCGTATTGCGCTGGATGATTTCGGCACCGGCTTTTCCTCTCTGGGTTACCTGCACCGCTATCCGCTGCACATCATTAAGGTCGACAAGAGTTTCATTACCAAGGCGCCGGACGACGAGCGTCTGAAGGCGATCAGTCGGGCGATTATCGGTCTGGGCCGGGGGCTGGAAATGGACGTGATTGCCGAGGGCATTGAAACGCCGGAGCAGATGGACTTCCTGCACAATGAAGGCTGCAATTTTGTCCAGGGCTACTGGTTCAGTCGGCCGCAGTCGGCGCTGGACATCTACCCGATTCTGGCGAAATTGTCGGTACAGTCGCGGCTGGCGGAAGTTGAACCTGGTTAGGCTATAGTGCAGTAACTTTCAGCTACTGAGACTGCTCCGTCATGCGCCACTGGTTGCTTGCCTTCATTGCCGGTTTTCTCGCCGTGTTCAGTTTTCATCAACCCGCGCTGGCGCTGCTGCATGCGGCGGGGGTGGTGCCTTTTCCGGCCTTTTCACTTGACCCGGTCCCGCCGTTGGCGGTGCCGTCGGTGGTCTCTTCCGCGTTTTGGGGTGGGGTGTGGGGCATTGTGCTGGTGCTCGCGCTGGCGCGTATGGGCAAGCCGTTGCTCTGGCTGAAGGCCGCCTTGTTTGGCGGGGTTGCCTTGACGCTGGTCGCGCTGCTGCTGGTATTTCCGCTCAAGGGCTACGGCCTCGACTGGCAGCAATTCGTGCCGCGTTTCGTTATCGGTTTCATCCTCAATGCGCTCTGGGGCGTCGGCACGCTGGTCTATCTGCGCGCCTTTGCGCCACGGGCATGACGGCTGCACGCGGCGCCTGAATTCAGCTACAATGGCGGCTTTTTCCTGCCGGGGTCCGTCACCATGGAAATCAATCCGATTCTGAACACCATCAAAGATCTGCGCAGCCGCTCTGAAACCATCAGGGGGTATCTTTGACTACGATCACAAGCGTGATCGCCTGACCGAAGTAGAGCGTGAGCTGGAAGATCCCAGCGTCTGGAATGAACCCGAACGCGCCCAGAATCTGGGCCGCGAACGCTCTCAGTTGGCTGAGATCGTCGGCACCCTCGACGAAATGAGCAGTGGCCTTGCCGACGCCGGCGAGTTGCTCGAGATGGCGGCTGAAGAGGGTGATCAGGGCGCAGTTGATGATGTAGTAACCGAACTGAAGCGTCTGCAGGAGGCGCTGGAGAAGCTCGAGTTCCGTCGCATGTTCAGCGGCGAGATGGACGCCAACAACTGCTATCTGGATATTCAGGCCGGTTCCGGCGGTACCGAAGCGCAGGACTGGGCCAACATTCTGCTGCGCATGTACCTGCGCTGGGCGGACCAGCACGGGTTCGACGCAGAGATTGTCGAGCTGTCCGAAGGGGAAGTTGCCGGCATCAAGAGTGCGACCGTCCATATCCGTGGTGAATACGCCTTCGGCTGGCTGCGCACCGAGATTGGCGTGCACCGCCTGGTGCGCAAGAGCCCGTTCGACTCAGGCAACCGCCGTCACACTTCGTTCTCGGCGGTCTTTGCCTCGCCCGAGATCGACGATGACATCGAAATCGACATCAACCCGGCGGATCTGCGCGTAGACACCTACCGCTCCTCAGGCGCCGGTGGTCAGCACGTTAACACCACTGACTCGGCGGTGCGGATTACCCATATTCCGACCAACACCGTGGTCAGCTGCCAGAACCAGCGCTCGCAGCACGCCAACAAGGACCACGCAATGAAGATGTTGCGTGCCAAGCTGTACGAACTGGAAATGATGAAGCGCACCGAGGCTGCACAGGCACTGGAAGACACCAAGTCCGATATCGGCTGGGGTCATCAGATCCGTTCCTACGTGCTTGACCAGTCGCGCATCAAGGATCTGCGTACCGGCATCGAGAACAGTAACTGCAACGCGGTGCTCGACGGCGACCTCGACGAGTTTATCGAGGCGAGCCTGAAGATGGGCCTGTAAGTCGCCCGCCGTTTGGCAATCCGCCATGGCCCGCGCCGCGGGCCGACAATCGAATTGATTTTTTCCGGGATTTACCGACATGACCGACCAGCCGCAAGACCTGCAAGCCCAACACGAGGAAGAAAACCAGCTGATCGCCCAGCGCAAGGCCAAACTGGCCGCCGCTCGCGAACAGGGTATTGCCTTCCCTAACGACTTCCGCCGTGACAGCCTGTGCGCAGACCTGCAGAAGGCGTATGAGGGCAAGAGCAAGGAAGAGCTGGAAGCCGCGGCCATTCCGGTCAAGATTGCTGGCCGGATCATGCTCAACCGTGGTGCCTTCATGGTGCTGCAGGACACCTCCGGGCGTCTGCAGGTTTACGTTGACCGCAAGGGCCTGCCGGCGGAAACGCTGGAAGCGATCAAAACCTGGGACCTGGGTGACATCATCGCCGCCGAAGGTACCTTGGCGCGCTCTGGCAAGGGCGACCTCTATGTGCACATGAACAATGTGCGTCTGCTGACCAAGTCGCTGCGTCCGCTGCCGGACAAGCACCACGGCCTGACCGACACCGAACAGCGCTACCGTCAGCGCTATGTTGACCTGATCGTCAACGAGGAAGCGCGTCATACCTTCCGCGTTCGTTCGCAGGTGATCGCGCACATTCGCCGCTTCCTCAACGACCGCGGCTTCCTCGAAGTCGAAACGCCGATGCTGCAGACCATCCCGGGTGGCGCAGCAGCCAAACCGTTTGAAACCCACCACAATGCGCTGGATATGGCGATGTTCCTGCGTATCGCGCCAGAGCTGTATCTCAAGCGTCTGGTGGTTGGCGGCTTCGAGAAGGTGTTCGAGATCAATCGCAACTTCCGTAACGAAGGCGTCTCGACCCGCCACAACCCCGAATTCACCATGCTCGAGTTCTATCAGGCCTACGCGGACTACCGCGACAACATGGACCTGACTGAAGAGCTGTTCCGTGAGCTGGCGCAGGCGGTACTGGGCACCACTGACGTGCCTTACGGCGACAAGGTGTTCCACTTCGGCGAGCCCTTCGTCCGTCTGTCGGTGTACGACTCGATCCTCAAGTACAACCCCGAGCTGACCGCAGCCGACCTCAACGATGTCGAGAAGGCGCGCGAGATTGCCAAGAAAGCTGGCGCCAAAGTGCTCGGTCACGAGGGTCTGGGCAAGCTGCAGGTGATGATTTTCGAAGAGCTGGTCGAAAGCAAACTGGAGCAGCCGCACTTCATCACCGAGTATCCGTTCGAAGTGTCGCCGCTGGCGCGCCGCAACGACCAGAACCCCAACGTCACCGACCGTTTCGAACTGTTCATTGGCGGCCGCGAAATTGCTAACGCCTACTCGGAGCTTAACGACGCCGAAGATCAGGCCGAGCGCTTCCTGGCGCAGGTGGCCGAGAAGGACGCGGGTGATGATGAGGCCATGCACTACGACGCCGACTTCGTTCGCGCGCTGGAATACGGCATGCCGCCGACCGCTGGTGAAGGCATTGGTATCGACCGTCTGGTGATGCTGCTGACCAACTCGCCGTCGATTCGTGACGTCATCCTGTTCCCGCACATGCGGCCAGAGGCGGTCTAGGCGGCTGCGCCGCCAGCTGAAAGCCGGAAGCTGGAAGCTGGAAGCTGGAAGCTGGAAGATATAGTCTGGGGTGGGTTGCTGGACGCTGTGGCTCGCCTCGACTGCTTTGCTTCGCTGAGAAAGATCGACAAGGGTACTAAGACGGCACATGCTGCTTCTAGCTTCTAGCTTCTAGCTTCTAGCTTCTAGCTTGTAGCTTGCCGCTGCGACCAAAGGGAGCCCCCGTGAAACAAAGTGAGCAGTATCAGCTGGTTATCCGCAGCCTGTCTGATCGCATCGTCGAGGCGCAGGCGCCGATTCGGGTGCTGGACGCCATCAAGTGGGACGACGGTGTCCGCGATACCTTCCTCAAGAAGCGCTGCAAGGCGCTGCCTGATGTTAATCCTGATTACTACGCACAGCGCCCGCTGGGGTTCGACCCGGCGGAGCGTCGGCAGATATTTCAGGACATCGAACGCGACATTACCCGTCAGCTCGGCAGCTTTAATCCGGTGGGGCAGATCATGCGGCGCATGTGCCGCGAGTACCGCATGGTCATCCGCATGCTGGAAGCGCGTGGCACTCAGGATTTTGGCCTGATCTCGCAAGAGCTCTATGGTGCGGCATCCGACGCCTTTCATGCGGGCGATCCGACGCTGACCGATCTGGGTATCATGCTCAGCGAATCGCTGAAGAACATTGCCCGTACGGAATTGGCTCGCGAGCCCAAGACCATCGCTGCCCCCGATGCAGTGCAGATTCTGCAGGCGCGGATGAACGAGGCGTTCCCGGACGATCAGGCGGTGCGCGTTTTCGAGTCCGATGGCATCGTTGCTGACGCTGCCGCAGGTGCGGACTACATCAAGATTCGCAGCGATGCGATGTTCAATCAGCGCGATCTGAACATCCTTGCCGTACACGAAGGCATGGTCCATGTGGCGACCAGTCTGAATGGCCAGCATCAGCCGATCTGTACCTTCCTGGCCAAGGGGCCGCCGTCATCCACGGTGACCCAGGAGGGGCTGGCGATTTTGATGGAGGTGCTTACCTTCAACTCCTATCCCGCGCGCTTGCGCAAGCTGACAGACCGTACCCGCGCGATTCAGATTGCCGAGACCGGTGGCGACTTTCTTGACGTCTTCCAGTTCTATCGTGACGAAGGCTATTCGCGCGACGACAGCTACAACAACACCAGCCGGGTGTTTCGTGGTTCGTCCAGCAACGGCTTACCGTTCACCAAGGATCTGGTCTATTTGAAGGGATTTATTCTTACCTACAACTACATCCAGCTGGCGGTGCGTAAAGGCAAGCTGCAGCAGATCCCGTTGCTGTTCTGCGGCAAGACCACACTGGAAGATATGCGCACGCTGGGCCAGCTGGTGGAGGAAGGGCTGGTGGTGCCGCCGCGCTATCTGCCGGCCCCGTTTGCCGATCTTAATGCCCTGAGTGCCTGGATGTGTTTCTCGGGTTTTTTGAACAACCTCAGTCTGGATCGGGTCGAAGCAGACTACGCCAACATTCTGTAATCGGAGTATTCGATGTCGCAAGCGCAGGAACTCAACAAGCTGCCGATCATTCTCACGGCGATCATCACCGTGATTGCCACCGTTACCGTGCTGCACCTGTACGGCTATCTGAACTTCGTCAATCCGGAAAAAGGTCTGGAACTGGCGGACTATCGGGTGGTCACCGTGGGCTCGGAAGAGGCGGGTAGCCTGCGCCGTAACCCGGCCAAGCATGAGGCGGAATGCGTCGACGGCATCCTGGTGCTGCACGCCAGCAACATGAACGGCCTGTCCGGCGTGCTCAAGGACAGTCGTGACCGCGTGGTGCGCTGCGTTAATCAGACTGTACCGCTGGCAGAGTGAGTCATGACTGAACGTGCGGTGCAGCTGGAAGCCGGCTGGCTTGAAGCGCTGCAGGGCGAGTTCGAGCAGCCCTACATGCAGGAGTTGCGCGCCTTTCTGCAGGCGGAGAAGTCTGCCGGCAAGGTGGTCTTTCCGCCGGGGCCGCTGATCTTCAACGCGCTCAACTCAACGCCGTTGGACAAGGTCCGGGTGGTCATCATCGGGCAAGACCCCTATCACGGGCCGGGGCAGGCGCATGGCCTGAGTTTTTCGGTGCCGCCGGGCGTACGCACGCCGCCGTCGCTGCAAAACATTTTTAAGGAGATTAACCGTGATCTGGGGCTGCCAATCCCCGGGTACGGCTGCCTGCAATCCTGGGCTGAGCAGGGCGTATTGCTGCTCAACGCGGTGCTGACGGTTGAGCAGGCGCAGGCTGGCTCCCATGCAAAGCGCGGGTGGGAGCGGTTTACCTCGAAGATCATCGACATCGTCAACCAGCGCTGCGAGCACTGCGTCTTTCTGCTGTGGGGCAGCTACGCCCAGCGCAAGGGTGAGCAAATTGACCGGGCCAAACATCATGTGCTGACCTCGGTGCATCCCTCGCCCTTGTCGGCCCATCGCGGCTTTATTGGCAATGGCCACTTTTCTGCGGCAAACGACTATCTTGTCAGTAAGGGGCTGGCGCCCATCGACTGGAGCCTGCCAGACCTTCCCCGGTAACTGTCTGACGACTGCTGGAGACTGTCATGGAGCATGCACTGCAACCCTACACCGCACTGGTGCCGCGCACCGACAAGCTGGTGGTACAGAAGGCGGGACACACCGCACTGGTTACCATCGATAATCCCCCTGCCAATACCTGGGACTCCGATAGCCTGCATGGGCTGCCGGAGCTGCTCAATCACCTGAACAGTGACCCGGATATCTATGCGCTGGTGCTTACTGGCCGCGGTGAGCGCTTCTTTTCGGCGGGTGCCGATTTAAAGATGTTTGCCGATGGTAATCCGGCACGCGCCCGTGAGATGGCGCGGCTGTTCGGCGCGGCGTTTGAAGCGCTGCGCGACTTCTCCGGCGTTACCATCGCTGCCATCAACGGCTATGCGATGGGTGGCGGCCTGGAGTGTGCGCTCGCATGTGATATTCGTATCGCTGAACGGCAGGCGCAGTTGGCGCTGCCCGAGGCGAGTGTTGGCTTGTTGCCCTGTGCGGGCGGGACCCAGGCGCTGGCATGGCTGGTTGGTGAAGGCTGGGCTAAGCGGATGATTCTGTGTGGCGAGCGAGTCGATGGGGTGCGCGCCGAGCGGATTGGTCTGGTCGAGGAGTGTGTCGAGCAAGGTCAGGCGCTGGGTGTCGCGTTACGACTGGCGGCGCAAGTGGCGCGGCAAAGCCCGGCGGCGGTGCGTTCGTGCAAAGAGTTGATTCAGGGCGGTAGAGGTCAGCCGATCAATAGCCTGCTGGCTGCCGAGCGTGAGCGTTTTGTCGATCTGTTTGAGCTGGAAGATACGGTCGAGGGCGTGAATGCCTTTCTGGAGAAGCGGCCGCCGCAGTGGACGCGGCGGTAGCACAGCGCTGCTGCGTCAGGCGAGCAGCTGCATGGCGGCTTCCATTTCCGCCGACAGGTCCTCTTCTTCGTTTTCCGCTGACGGATCCAGGCCGAGCTTGGCGAAGGAGGGGATGTTGCTCCAGTCCATCTGCGCATACGGATGCTGGGTGCCGGCCAGCGACTGCAGGACGGCAACCTGCACGATGTCGGCGTAGTCCACACTCGGTGAGTTGCGTTTGAAGTCCAGGTGCTGGGACGGCACATGGCGCAGCGGCGCCGGGAAGTCCCAGGCCTGCAGGATGCGATCGCCGAGTACCGGGTGGATGCGCTCGATGACCAGATTCAGGCTGATCGAGTCGCGCAGCAGCTGCGGGTTTTCTTCGGCATAGGCGAGAATCGGCAGCACGCCAATCTGATGTACCAGGCCGGCCAGCGTTGCCTGGTCCGGTTTCAGCTTGGTGTAGTGACGGCACAGAACGTGACTGATACCGGCGACTTCGGTGCTGCGGGTCCAGACTTCGCGCATCTTGCGATCGATCACGTCGGAGGTCGCCTGGAACATTTGCGACATCGCCAGGCCGGTTGCCAGGTTGGCGGTGTAGGTGATGCCCATGCGATTGACTGCCATGGCCAGGTCGGTGATCTCCTGACGGCTGCGCAGCAGGGGGCTATTGACGACCTTGATCAGACGAGCGCTGAGGGCGGCGTCGTTGCTGATTTCCTTGACCAGATACGGAATGCTGACATCCGGATCCTCGGCAGCTTCGCGTACGCGCAGGGCCACCTCAGGCAGGGTTGGCAGCACCAGTTGGTCTTTCTCGATGGCCTGGATCAGTTCGTCCTGGACGCGCTGGGCAAGATCTGTCATCTCGGGTCCCTTGTCTCTTTATGATTCGGCTTCCGCGGCCGTAAGTTCGTGTTCGTAGGGCAGGTCCGCGAGGCTGATCAGAGGGCCATCACTATTACCTGCACTCAATGAGCCCAATTGTGCCGCATCCTTCTGAAGTACGGCCAGCATTTCTACTGCTTTGCTGCCCCGTGCGGCCAGGACGACTTCGCCGACAGGCTTGCCGCTATCGCGGTCAACGATTTCTGTGCCCGGTTGCGGCAGTGCATCGCCGGCCATCAACAGTCTGTACATGCGGCGTTTAAGCTTGCCCAGGTACTGCATGCGGGCGACGATTTCCTGCCCGGTGTAGCAACCCTTGCGGAAACTGACGCCGCCAAGCTGCTGCAAATTGAGCATCTGTGGAATGAAGCTTTCGCGGGTCGGTCCGGTGACCTGGCCAACGCCGCACTGAATTTGCTGCAGCAGCCATTGGTTCAGGCTGACCGGTGTAGCGTGCTGGCACAGTTGGTCGAGCAGCTGTTCGGCGCGTTCTGCGGGAGCCCAGAGGGCACAGGCGCCGCCCGGCAGGCCAATGGCGAACACATCGCCGCTGCGCACCAGCGCGCCGTTGGCGGGCAAGGTGAGGCCGCAGCTGTGTAGTGCTGCGTCAGCGGCTTCGCCCCAAATGCCAAAGCCGATCCAGCGTTCAGTCTGGTCTGTCAGTTGGCACTTGTAGAACACGGCATACTTGGCCAGGTCGGCCAGCTGGGCCTCAATCAGCTCTCGATTGAGGCTCAGCATCACGCCCTGCTCGCTGCGCCATAGGCGGAAGCTGGACTGCATGCGGCCCTTGGGGTTGCAGCGTGCGCCGAGCGTACTGGTGTCTGCTGATACGCTTTTCAGGTCGCAGGTGATCTGGCCCTGCAGGAACTTGTCGGTGTCGGCGCCGTCGATGGCGATGACGCCTTCGTGGCTCAGCCAGCTGACGCAGGTGGCGCAGTCTGCCCGGTCGTCAGTAAAACGAGCGGCGAGGTCGGGTAGTTGAGTCATGCCTGTCGTTGTTCCAGTGGTTCAGGTGGTACATCATAGGGGCAGGGCAGGTGCTTGTCAGGCACTGCTTGCCGTTATAATGCGGTTTTTACCAAGCAGTTCAATCCTTACTGTGGAGTTGCCGATGTCGGCCGATATAGAAATGAAGCGTTTGTTCTGGCATAGCCGTCGCGGCATGCTGGAGCTTGATGTATTGCTGGTGCCCTTCCTGCAGGAAGTGTACCCGACGCTGGAGGCGGCCGATCAGCAGCGTTACCAGAAGTTGCTGGAGTGTGAGGACCAGGACATGTTTGTCTGGTTTATGCAGCGTGGCAAGCCGGAGGACCCGGATCTGCGACGCATCGTGGAGATGATTCTCGATCGTGTACAGCCCAACTGAGTATCTGTTGTTGCGGCGCCAGCCTTCCCGCTGGTTGGCGTTGGCGCTGGCCCTGATGGGGCTGCTGGCCTGTGTTGGGGTTTTCCAGAGCGCGTTGTCGCTCTGGCCCAGCGTGCTGTGTGTCATGCTGGTTGCGGTTTACTGCAGCTGGGTTTGGCCGCGCCAGGTAAGTTTGAGCCATCCGCACTCTGTCACGGGGTTGCGGTTTGATAGTGACGGCTGGCACGTGCTGCGTCGTGACGGCTCGGAGGTGGCAGCACGGTTGCTGGCCGATACCTATGTCAGCGCAATGCTGACGGTGGTGAGGCTGCGCGAGCAGGGGCGCTGGTGTCCGGTGTCGGTAGTGCTGCCGGCAGACGCCGCATCCGAAGAAAGTCTGCGGCGGCTGCGGCTGCGGCTGCGTTTCAGTCGCCAGCGCTGGGCGGCTGCAGAATAGTATCCAGCGCGTCGTCCAGCTGTGCCGGGAAGTCCAGGGTGTAGTGCAGGCCGCGGCTTTCGCGGCGCAGCATGGCCGAGCGGATGATCAGATCTGCAACCAGAGCCAGGTTGCGTAGCTCCAGCAAGTCACGGCTGACCCGGTAGTTGCTGTAAAACTCGTGAATTTCCCCGCGCAGCATGTCGACCCGGTGCTTGGCTCGCTGCAGGCGTTTCGACGTGCGCACAATGCCTACGTAGTCCCACATGAAACGACGCAGCTCGTCCCAGTTGTGCGAGATGATTACGTCTTCGTCCGAGTCGGTAACCTGGCTTTCGTCCCAGTTTGGCAGGTCCCGCGGCATCGCGGTCTCGCTCAGGCGAGCAAGAATGTCGCGGCTGGCGGCGCGGCCGTAGACGATGCATTCCAGCAGCGAGTTGCTGGCCATGCGGTTGGCACCGTGCAGGCCGGTGAAGCTGGCCTCGCCAATGGCGTAGAGCTGTGCAACGTCTGTGCGGCCGCTGCTGTCGACCATCACGCCGCCGCAGGTATAGTGCGCCGCGGGCACCACCGGGATCGGCTCCTTGGTGATGTCGATACCGAAGGCCAGGCAGCGCTCGTGGACGGTCGGGAAGTGGCTGCGGATAAACTCGGCCGGCTTGTGGGTGATATCCAGATAGACGCAATCCAGGCCCAGTCGCTTCATTTCATGGTCAATCGCGCGGGCGACGATATCGCGTGGAGCGAGTTCGGCCCGTTCGTCGAAGCGCGGCATGAAGCGCTCGCCGTTGGGCAGGCGCAGAAGGGCACCCTCGCCACGCAGCGCCTCGGTAATCAGAAAGCTCTTGGCCTTGGGGTGATAAAGGCAGGTCGGATGGAATTGATTGAATTCCATGTTCGCTACCCGGCAGCCCGCCCGCCAGGCCATGGCGATACCGTCGCCGGAGGCGCTGTCGGGGTTGCTGGTGTACAGATACACCTTGCTGGCGCCGCCGGTGGCCAGCACGGTAAAACGCGCAGCGACGGTTTCAACGCGGCCGGTTGAGCGGTTGAAGATGTAGGCGCCCAGACACTCATTGCCGTTGCGCCCGAGCTTCTGGGATGTGATCAGGTCAACGGCGACGCGGTTGTCGAGCAGCTCGATGTTGGCGTGCTCTTCGGCGCGCTGCAGCAGCGTATTGAAGATGGCTGCGCCGGTGGCGTCGGCAGCGTGAATGATGCGGCGATGGCTGTGACCGCCCTCGCGGGTGAGGTGGAAGTCGTCGCTTTCACTGCCGTCCTCCCGGCGCTCGCGGGTAAAGGGTACGCCCTGTTCGACCAGCCAGCCGATAGCGTCCCGGCTGTCACCAACGATCTGGCGTACCGCGTCTTCGTGGCACAGACCGCCGCCGGCGATCAGGGTGTCCTGTACGTGGGCGTCGACCGTGTCGGTATCATCCAGGACTGCAGCAACGCCGCCCTGCGCCCAGAACGTGGACCCTTCCGACAGCTGGCCCTTGCTCAGCACCGCGACACGCAGGTCGCTTGCCAGATGCAGTGCCAGCGTCAGGCCGGCAGCGCCGCTACCGATGACCAGTACATCGTATTGCCGTTGTTGCGTCATTGCGTTCATTGCGCTCAGTGCTTGCGTCGAGGCGTCCTAGTATATAGAAGCAGAGTGCCTCACAATACTGCCACCCATGGGGGAGTGTGCTGGATATCACCGCGGTTGATGAATGTGATGGCCCATTGCGCTCAAGGGGGAACTTTTTGCCATCGTCCGTGCTCCTAGTCCTGTACCTGAGTGAGGGGAGAACTTTTGGTTACATCTTGTGTCTACGATAACAGCGCCGGTCGCATGTTTCGACGAGTGGTCGAGCAATGACCGCGCAGAGTGATCAGCAGCTGGTTGAGCGAGTGCAGAAGGGCGACAAGCGTGCCTTTGACCTGCTGGTACTGAAGTATCAGCACAAGATTCTGGCGCTGGTGACGCGCTTTGTGCACGACAGTCATGAAGCGCAGGATGTTGCTCAGGAAGCCTTCATCAAAGCCTATCGTGCACTGGCGAATTTCCGGGGCGACAGTGCGTTTTATACCTGGCTGTATCGCATTGCGATCAACACGGCCAAGAATTACCTGGTTGCGCGCAATCGCCGTCCGCCGGACAGCGACATTGCTGCTGACGAGGCGGAATACTACGACGGCGACAGCATTCTCAAGGATATTCACTCGCCCGAACGCGACATGTTGCGCGATGAAATCGAGCAAGTAGTGAACCGAACGCTGGAACAGTTGCCTGATGATTTAAGGACGGCGTTGACCCTTCGTGAATTTGAGGGGTTGAGCTACGAAGATATTGCCAACGTGATGGACTGTCCCGTGGGGACGGTTCGGTCCCGGATATTCCGGGCCCGTGAAGCAATCGACAAAGCCCTGAAACCGCTGCTTGAGGCTTAGGTAGCAGGGTGGGGTGCAACGCAGTGAGCCCAATGGGGCCAACAGCAGAGGTAAAGCAATGAGAAGCGAAGTCTTGCAGGAGTCTCTTTCCGCGCTCATGGACAACGAGGCTGACGAACTGGAAGTGCGCCGTGTTCTCCAGGCCACCGAGCAGGATCCGGAGCTGCGTAGTACCTGGTCGCGCTACCAAGTGGCGCGCTCGGTGATGCACAAGGAGCCTTGGCAGGGTTCGATCGATCTGTCGGCAGGCATTGCCGCCGCATTGCACGATGAGCCTACACCGGAGCTCGTAATGCCTGCTCCGGCTGCGAAGGGTGGCTCGGTAATCTGGCGGAACATGGGCCGGGTTGCAGTTGCTGCATCGGTTACCCTGGCGGTGCTGGTCGGGGTGCGTATGGTCAATCAGGACGCCGTTCCTGGTGATGGCCAGATGACCGCCGCGACCATGTCTGCGCCGTCAATGTTGCAAGCCAATCCGGGTGCTCGTTCCGGGGCTGTGCTGGCAGGGTATTCGCAGACCGGCAACGCGGGTGCCGTACCGCTGGCCCCGGCTCAGGCACCCTCAGCCTGGCATGAACAGCGTATTGGTCGTTATCTGCGCGAGCACGCCGAATCCAGTGCGCAGGCTGCCAGTCCTCAGCTGATTCCCTACGCCCGTGCAGCCAGTATGGAAGGCCGCTAGTGGTTGCGTGTCGACGTGCGCTGAGCTGCTGCTCCCTGGCAGCTTTGCTGATTTCTCCACTGGTTCAGGCGCGCGATGCGAACCAGTGGTTGCAAGGGATGGTTGATGCGGTAAAGCAGCAAAGTTATTCAGGGTCGTTCGTCTATGAGCGATCCGGTAGTTTCAGTACCCACCATATCTGGCATCAGGCCGATGATGACGGCGTTACCGAACGGCTGTTGCGTGCCGACGGCGAGCCGCAGGAGTGGGTGCTTCAGGATGGTCAGATTCAGTGTGCCAGTTCCTTTGCGGCGGCCTCCGGATGGCACGGCGATGCTGCTGCCTCGCTGAGTCCTGCCAGGTTGGCGCGCTGGTATGCGCTGGATGTGCTTGGTACTACGCGCGTGGCCGATCGCCCTGTTACGGTTGTCGCCATGAAGCCGCGCGACGCCTTCCGTTATGCCTACGAGCTGTATCTCGATGGCGAGACCGGCCTGTTGCTCAAGTCGCTGCTGATTAACGAGCGCAACGTTCTGCTGGAGCGTTTTCAGTTCACCGATGTGCAATTCAATGACCTTGATGACGACCAGCTCGACGCGGGTCCGGGCTGTCTTGCGCTCGCCGAGCCTGCACCTGAGAAACTGATCGACACCTCCGGCTGGGTGCCGGGCTGGTTGCCGCCGGGCTTTGTCGCTGGTGATCCGGTGGTGCGCTCCCTCGAACGCAATGAACCGCCGGTGATGAGTCAGGCCTACAGTGACGGCTTGGCTCGCTTCACCCTGTTTGTCGAGCCGTTGGGTGAGGGTGCGCTGGCCGACGACCTGCTGGCGCAGCTCGGACCGACAGTGGCAGTCAGTCGTCGTCTGCAGATCGATGGGGCGCCCTATCTCGCGACCATCGTTGGTGAAATTCCGCCATCCACCGCAGAGCGTATCGCCGCGTCCTTTCCGCATTCAGCTCCGGAGCAGACACCGTGATTGAGGAGCGGGGGTGGGTACTGAGCGTCGAACCCGGTGCGGTATGGGTTGAGACCGTGCGCACCAGTACCTGTGGTAATTGTGCCGCCAAGGCCGGCTGCGGCCAGGCGTTGCTGGCCAAGGTCGGTTCCGGCGCCAAGCGAGGCTTTATTCGAGCCTTGACGGACCGCAGCTGGCAGGTCGGTGATGAAGTGTTTATCGGTATTCCGGAAGACGCCGTGGTTCGCGGTGCGCTCTGGGTGTACATGGTTCCGTTGCTCGGGTTGTTTGTCAGTGCGCTGCTGGCACAGGCCTTGGGGGCTGCGGAGCCTTTGGTGATTGGGGCTGCTTTAGGCGGCTTGATCGCCGGTTTTTCAGTGGTGCGCTGGCATGGCCAGCGAGCGCAGCGTGATCCGCAATTGATGCCGCAGGTGCTGCGCTCGGCGGGGCAGATGGTGCCCTTCGCCCCGGAGGGGCGGCTGAACGGCTGATGTCTTTGCAAGATGGTCCTTGATACAGGTGAGGAGAAATCAGGCTTATGTTGTCTGTTCGACGTTGGGCCCTCGCGGCTGCAGGTGTGCTGGTTTTTGGGTGGCAATCGCTGGTAGTCGCAGCGGATCTGCCGGACTTTACCGAGCTGGTGGAAGAGGCATCGCCAGCTATCGTCAATATCAGTACCCGTCAGAAGGTGTCTAGTCAGCCTATGGCCGGTGCGCAGGGCATGCCGGATCTGGAAGGCATGCCGCCGATGTTTCGTGAGTTTTTCGAGCGCAGTTTCCCGCAGGCCCCGGCACCACGAGAGCGTGAAGCGCCGCAGTCGCTGGGCTCGGGTTTCATTATTTCCCACGACGGCTATGTGCTGACCAACAATCACGTGGTTGCCGACGCGGACGAGATTTTTGTTCGCCTGTCTGACCGGCGCGAAATGCAGGCCGAGCTGGTAGGTGCTGACCCGCGTTCTGATCTTGCGCTGCTGAAGATCGACGCTGGTGATGATCTGCCGGTGGTCAAGATTGGCAAGTCGGCTGATCTCAAGCCGGGTGAGTGGGTGCTGGCAATTGGCTCCCCCTTTGGTTTTGACTACTCGGTGACCGCCGGTATCGTCAGTGCCAAGGGCCGCAGTCTGCCGAATGAAAACTACGTCCCCTTTATCCAGACCGATGTGGCGATCAACCCGGGTAACTCAGGTGGTCCGCTGTTCAATCTGGATGGCGAGGTCGTGGGCATCAACTCACAGATCTTTACCCGTTCTGGCGGCTTCATGGGACTGTCGTTTGCCATCCCGATGGATGTGGCGATGGACGTGGTCGAGCAGATCAAGGATAGCGGCAGCGTCCAGCGCGGCTGGCTCGGTGTAGTGATTCAGGAAGTGAACAAGGATCTGGCTGAGTCGTTCGACCTGCCCAAGCCTGCCGGGGCGCTGGTTGCCCAGATCATGCCGGGTGGCCCGGCGGACAAGGGTGGCCTGAAGGTCGGTGACGTCATTCTCGAGTTCAACGGGCACGAAGTTGTGCGTTCTTCCGATCTGCCGCACGCTGTGGGCCGGGTGCGCCCGGGTACTGATGCGACGCTGGTGGTGATGCGTGACAAGCAGCGCAAGACGCTGACCATGGAAATTGGCGCGCTACCGGATGAGGATGCTGTCGCCGCAGAGGGTGGCAATGAGCAGGCGCCGAGTAAAACATCCAATCGCCTGGGCGTGAGCGTCGCTGAACTGACTGACGACCAGAAAAAGAATCTGGATATCCACTCCGGTGTGGTAGTGCGTGAAGTGAGTCGCGGTCCGGGGGCAATGGTTGGCCTGCGTCCTGGTGACATCATCACCAACCTCGACAACCGCTCGGTGGATTCGGTGGAAACCTTTACCCGGATCGCCCGTGACCTGCCGGATAACCGCTCGATCTCGATGCGTGTGATTCGTCAGGGTCGCGCCAGCTACATCACCTTCCGTCTGGCGGAGTAAGTCCAGCGGTTCGCTGCTCCCGGTCCTCGACGGTGTCAGCCGTGCGATGACCGGGGGTCGCAGCGATAGCGACATTGCCGCTAATCAGGTAAACTCGCGGGCTGTTTTGGGGAATCGCATCCCCGTCTCGCCAAGTCTGGCAACCCTGTCTGGATGATCCGCGCTGTGAGTGACCTGAGCCTGATTCGTAACTTTTCCATTATTGCCCACATCGACCACGGCAAGTCGACGCTGGCTGACCGCTTTATTCAGATTTGTGGCGGCCTGAGCGAGCGCGAAATGGAAGCCCAGGTTCTCGACTCCATGGATCTGGAACGCGAGCGCGGCATTACCATCAAGGCGCACAGCGTGACGCTGTATTACACCGCCAAAGATGGCAAAACCTATCAGCTCAACTTCATCGACACACCCGGTCACGTTGACTTCCATTACGAGGTCAGTCGCTCGCTGGCGGCCTGTGAAGGCGCGTTGCTGGTCGTTGATGCCGCGCAGGGTGTAGAGGCGCAGTCGGTCGCCAACTGCTACACAGCGATTGAGCAGGGCCTGGAAGTTATGCCGGTTCTGAACAAGATCGATCTGCCGCAGGCCGAGCCAGAGCGGGTCAAGGCCGAGATCGAAAGCGTTATCGGTATCGATGCAACGGATGCCGTAGCCTGTTCGGCCAAGAGCGGCATCGGCGTAGAGGATGTGCTCGAAGCGTTGATTCACAGCATTCCGTCTCCGGAAGGTGAGATCGAAGCGCCGCTGCAGGCGCTGATTATCGACTCTTGGTTCGATAATTACCTCGGCGTTGTGTCTCTGGTGCGGGTAAAGCACGGTCGTATCAAGAAGGGTGACAAGGTGCTGGTCAAGTCGACCGGCAAGACCCATCTGGTCGACAGTGTTGGGGTATTCAATCCCAAGCACAGCGAAACGGCTGACCTCAAGGCAGGTGAAGTAGGCTTTATCATCGCCGGTATCAAGGACATTCACGGCGCCCCTGTGGGTGACACCCTGACCTTGTCCAATACGCCGGATGTTGACCCGCTGCCCGGCTTCCAGAAGGTCAAGCCGCAGGTTTATGCCGGTCTTTTCCCGGTCAGTTCCGATGATTTCGAGGATTTTCGTGAGGCGCTGCAAAAGCTGACGCTGAACGATGCCGCGCTGCAGTTTGAGCCGGAAAGCTCCGAAGCACTGGGCTTCGGCTTCCGTATCGGCTTCCTCGGCATGCTGCACATGGAGATCATCCAGGAGCGTCTGGAGCGCGAGTACGACCTGGATCTGATCACCACGGCTCCGACGGTCGTATTTGAGGTCGTGAAGAAGGGTGGCGAGGTGATCTACGTCGATAACCCGTCTTTGCTGCCCGATCCATCGGTGATCGAGGAAATGCGCGAGCCGATTGTACGCGCCAACATTCTGGTGCCGCAGGACCATCTGGGCAGTGTGATCACGCTCTGTATCGAAAAGCGCGGCGTGCAGCACGACATGATTTTCCTCGGCACACAGGTGCAGGTCGTGTACGACCTGCCGATGAACGAAGTGGTGCTCGACTTCTTCGATCGCCTGAAGTCGGTAAGCCGTGGTTATGCCTCGCTCGACTACAGCTTTGATCGCTTCCAGCCAGCCAAGCTGGTACGTCTGGATGTATTGATCAATGGCGAGAAGGTCGACGCGCTGGCGCTGATCGTGCACCGTGATAACGCCGCGTTCAAAGGCCGTCAGCTGGTCGAGAAAATGAAGGATCTGATTCCTCGCCAGATGTTCGATGTGGCCATTCAGGCTGCGATCGGCGGCCAGATCGTTGCCCGTTCAACCGTCAAGGCGCTGCGCAAGAACGTTCTTGCCAAGTGCTATGGTGGTGATGCCAGCCGGAAGAAAAAGCTGCTTGAGAAGCAGAAGGCCGGTAAGAAGCGTATGAAGCAGGTAGGTAGTGTGGAGATTCCGCAGGATGCGTTCCTCGCGGTACTGAAAGTCGACAACTAGAGACGGTAAGCGCGAACGATGATGCATATCAACTTTCCACTGTTGCTGGTGATTGCGGTCGCCGTCAGTGGTTTTCTGGCCCTGCTTGATCGTATTTTCCTCGCGCCACGTCGTCGTCGTGCGGTTGCCAGTTACGAAGCCCAGGTCGATGTGGCTGACCCGCAGACGATCGCCAGGCTCGATAAGGAGCCGTTGCTGGTCGAGTACGGCAAGTCCTTTTTCCCCGTTCTCGCAGTCGTGCTGATTCTGCGCTCCTTTCTGGTCGAGCCGTTCCAGATTCCGTCGGGCTCGATGAAGCCGACACTGGAAGTCGGTGACTTTATCCTCGTCAACAAGTTTGCCTATGGCATCCGCCTGCCGGTAATCGACACCAAGGTCATCCCGATTGGTGACCCGCAGCGCGGCGATGTCATGGTGTTCCGTTACCCCAACGACCCCACCATCAACTACATCAAGCGCGTTGTCGGCTTGCCCGGCGACCATATCCGCTATGCTGGAAAGCAGCTGTATATCAACGGGCAGAAAGTTGAGCACACGTTGGTTGAGGTCATTCCGGATGATGAAGTGCCTGATGGCCATCCGCTGCAGGCCGTGGCTACGGCCTCAATCTTCCAAGAGCAGCTGGGTGACGTCAGCCACCAGATTCGTCAGAAGAAACTGTCGCAAACACCCAGACCCAACGAGTGGGTAGTGCCGGAAGGGCACTATTTCATGATGGGGGATAATCGCGACAACTCCAACGACAGCCGTTACTGGCAGTCTGCCGAGATGCCCAAGGAGTTGTGGGGCATGGTTCCTGACAACTATATTGTGGGTAAGGCCTTCGCGGTCTGGATGCATTGGCCGGAACCGAAGCTGAGCAATCTGCCCAGTTTTTCGAGCGTCGCTCTGATCCATTGAGCGCGCCGAACAGGACATAACATCAACAACGGATTACGAGGTTCTCATGCGCCACTCACAGAAAGGGGCATCCTTCTTCGGCTGGCTTGCCGTCATTGCATTGATCGTCTTCGGTATGGTTATTGCGATGAAGCTGGTTCCGATCTACATGGATCATTACTCGTTGCGCAATATGATCACGACGGTCAACGAAGATCCGACGATCAAGATCAACTCGCTGCGTGAACTCAATAGCTACATTGAGAAGGGCATGCAGCTCAACGGCATTCGCGATATCAATCCGAAAGAAGCCATCAAGGTGACTCAGAGCGGCCAGAACGCCTACACCCTGGTGCTCAAGTACGAAATGCGCGCGCCGTTGCTGAATACAGTGGATCTGCTGGTCCACTTTGACGAAACATTCATTGTCAGACCATTAAAGTGAGCAATAAGCTAGACCGACTAGAGCGCAGGATTGGCTACCACTTCAAGGATCAGGACCTGCTGGTGCTGGCCCTTACCCACCGCAGCCTCGGCGGCCGCAACAACGAGCGCCTGGAGTTTCTCGGCGATTCGATTCTCAACTTTGTTGCTGCCGAGATGCTGTTTCAACATTTCCCCCAGGCTCGAGAAGGTCAGCTATCTCGCCTGCGTGCGCGCCTGGTCAAGGGCGTGACCCTGGCCGAGCTGGCCAAGGGGTTCGAGCTGGGTGATCACCTGCGCCTGGGGTCCGGCGAATTGAAGAGCGGCGGCTTCCGCCGCGAGTCGATTCTGGCTGACGCGACCGAAGCCATCATCGGTGCGATCTACCTCGATAGCGGGTTGGAGGCCGTACGTGAACGCGTTCTGCATTGGTTGGGCGACCACATTGCCACCCTGACCCTGGTAGATAACAACAAGGATCCGAAGACGCGCCTGCAGGAGTTTCTGCAGTCACGTCAGAGCGAGCTGCCTCGTTACGAGGTGATCGAGAGCAGTGGCGAAGCCCACTGCAGAACATTCAAGGTGGACTGTCAGGTCGAGCTGCTGGCTGAGCGCACTTACGGTGTCGGCAGCAGCCGCCGTCTGGCAGAACAACAGGCGGCCCAGCTGGCGTTGATCGCCCTGGGTGTGGAGCGAGCCGATGACTGATGCTGTTTCCCGCTGCGGTTACGTGGCCATTGTCGGCCGCCCGAATGTCGGCAAGTCGACCCTGCTGAATCATATTCTTGGCCAGAAGCTGGCTATCACCTCGCGCAAGCCGCAGACCACGCGGCACACGTTGCTCGGTATCAAAACCGAGGGCGAGGTGCAGGCGATCTACGTCGATACCCCCGGTCTGCACAAGGAAAACGAGAAAGCGCTGAACCGCTTCATGAACAAGAGCGCCAGCCAGGCGCTGCGTGACGTGGATGTCGTGCTGTTCGTGGTGGATCGCCTGCGCTGGACCGATGAGGATCAGATGGTGCTGGAGCGGGTGCAGTATGTCACCTGTCCGGTGCTGATTGTGGTCAACAAGCTTGATCGCATGGAAGACAAGAACGAGCTGCTGCCGCATCTGGAGTGGCTGACCCAGCAACTGCCCAACGCTGAAGTGGTTCCGGTGTCGGCATTGCAGGGCCGCAACATTGATCGTCTCGAATCATTGATTGCCGAGCGTCTGCCGGAAAGCGAGCATTTCTATCCGGAAGATCAGCTGACCGACAAGAGCTCACGATTTCTTGCGGCCGAACTGGTACGCGAGAAGGTCATGCGTCAGCTTGGCGCCGAGATTCCCTATCAGGTTGCCGTCGAGATCGAGCAGTTCAAGCAGGAAGGGCGCATTCTGCATATTCACGCGCTGATTCTGGTTGAGCGTGACGGGCAGAAGAAGATCATCATCGGTGACGGTGGCGAGCGCCTGAAGAAGATCGGTCAGGAAGCGCGTCTCGACATGCAGAAGCTGTTTGGCAGCAAGATCATGCTCAATCTGTGGGTCAAGGTGCGTCGCGGCTGGTCCGATGATGAGCGCGCGCTTGGTTCGCTGGGTTACCGCTTCGACGACTGACCTGCATGCGCGAGCACCTGCAGCCTGCCTACGTCCTGCACAGCAGACCCTATCGCGATACCAGCGCACTGGTAGACCTGCTCAGCCTGCAGGGCGGGCTGCAGCGGGTTGTCTGGCGGGGCGCGCGCAGCAGTCGCGGGGTAAAACCACAGCCGTTTGTTCCCTTGCTGGTGAGTTGGCAGGGGCGTGGTGATCTGAAAACCCTGCAGCAGGCCGAAGTTGCCGGCGCCCACGCCCGATTGCAGGGGCAGGCGCTGTTCAGCGGTATGTATCTCAATGAATTGCTGGTTCGTCTGCTGTCACCGGGTGATGCGCAGACGCTGCTGTTTGCCGGTTATCAGTCGGCGCTGGAGCGGCTGGCGTCGTCGCCGTCTTCGGTTGAACCGATTCTGCGTGAATTCGAGTGGCAGCTGCTGGGGCTGCTGGGTTACGGTTTCAGTCTGACCGAGGACGCCGATCAGCAGCCGGTGCTGCCTGAAACCCTGTACCGCTGGAGTCCAGATCTGGGTTTGTATCCGGTGGTGGACACAACCCAAGGCGGTCTGTCCGGGCGCGGGTTGCTGGCGATGGCTGCGCTGGACTGGGGAAGCGTTGACGCACTGCCGGTTGCCAAGCGGCTGATGCGTCAGGTGCTGGCTGTCCACCTGGGTGACCGCCCGTTGGTCAGCCGTCAATTATTTGCAGCGGGTCGTAGCGGCGAGCCGCGCTGAGTTCAAGGGTGGGTAGCTGCCCAATCTAGTCAACGGAGAATCTTGCATGAGTCAGTCTGATCGCGTGCTGTTGGGCGTCAATATCGATCACGTTGCGACGCTTCGTCAGGCCCGCGGTACCCGTTACCCGGACCCGGTGCAGGCGGCTATCGAGGCCGAGCAGGCCGGCGCTGACGGCATTACTGTCCACCTGCGCGAAGATCGCCGACACATTCAGGAACGCGACATCCTGCTGCTGGCCGAGGTGCTGCAGACGCGGATGAACTTCGAGATGGCGGTCACCGATGAAATGATCGCGTTCGCCGAAAAGATTCGCCCAGCCCATGTCTGCCTGGTGCCTGAGCGCCGCGAGGAGCTGACCACCGAAGGTGGCCTGGATGTCTGCGGCAACGAGGCTCGCGTGCAGGCTGCGATCGAGCGTCTGGCGGCGGCAGGGAGTGAGGTGTCGCTGTTCATTGACCCCGATCCGCGCCAGATTGAGGCCGCCAAGCGCCTCGGCGCGCCGGTGATCGAGCTGCACACAGGGCACTACGCTGATACCGAGGGCGCCGAACAGCAGCAGGCGCTGGAGCGTATTCGTGAGTCGGTTAACTATGCACGCAAGCTCGGCCTGGTGGTCAATGCCGGCCACGGTCTGCACTACCACAACGTGGAGGCGATCGCAGCGATTGCCGGTATCAACGAGCTGAACATCGGCCACGCGATCATTGCCCGGGCGCTGTTCTCCGGTCTTGCCGGCGCGGTGCGTGACATGCGGCAGCTGATTATGGAAGCGTCCGGTCGATGATTCGGGGTATCGGCACTGATCTGGTGCTGGTTGAGCGGATTGAGGCGGTGCTCGGGCGTCAGGGCGATCGTTTTGCTCGCCGTATTCTGACGCCCGACGAGTTTGAGCGCTTTGCCGGGCATGGCCAGCCAGCACGTTTTCTGGCCAAGCGCTTTGCCGCCAAGGAAGCCATCATGAAGGCCCTGGGTACAGGGCTGGCGGGCGGGCTGTCGTGGCAGCACATGCAGATTGACCGTGATCCGTTGGGCGCGCCCGTGGTGGTGTTGAGCGGTGCGGCGGCCCAGCGGGTAGCCGATGGCGGCGGCGGCCGTATGCTGCTGTCGCTCAGTGACGAGCGCGAACAGGCGCTGGCCTTTGCCATCTGGTCACAGGACTGACAACGTACTCTGCAAGCGGTCAATCGCCTCCAGCAGTTGTGTTATCTCGTCGTCGCAGGACACCTTTTCCTTCAAGCGCGTTTCTGCCTGCAGGCAACGCCTGCGCAGCTCGGGCACGCCGCAATAACGGGTCGCGCCGTGCAGGCGGTGGACCGTTTCCAGTAGCGCGCTCAGATCACCGTCCTGATAGCTGCGTTCAATCTGCTCGCGGTCAGCGGGCAGGCTCTGCATCAGCATATCCAGCATGTCTTGCGCCAGCTCGGCCTTGCCTGCCGCCAATCGCAGACCTTCATCCCGGTCAAGAACGCGCGGCTCGGCCGGTTGTACGCTGGCCTGTTGCTGTTGTGCCGATGGCGCGAGGGGGGCAAGTGTGCGGCCGGTCCATTTCAGGATGCTGTCGCGCAACTGTTCCGGGCTGATTGGCTTGGTCAGGTAGTCGTTCATGCCGCATTTGAGCAGCTTGCGCCGTTCGTCGGCCAGCGCGTGGGCGGTCAGGGCGATGATCGGGGTGGCGGCCTGCTGGCTCATGTCCTCTCGAATACGCAATTCTTCGGTTGTCTGCCGCCCATCCATCCCCGGCATCTGTACGTCCATGAAAATCAGATCGAAGCGCTGGTCGTCGAGCAGGTCGAGTGCTTCTTCACCACTGCATGCGGTACGCACCCGGGTGCCCATCTCCTGCAGAAAGGTTTCAACCAGTTTGAGGTTGGCGGGGTTGTCGTCAACGCAGAGGATGCTGACGCTGTCCGGATCACTGCGCCGCTCGGTAATGGCGGCGGGGGGCTGGTCGATTACGGCAGTGTCGCTGCGCGGCGCGAGCAGGCGCGTTGCCGTGCGAAACAGCTTGCGGGTGCACAGCGGTCGGGAAAGCACCGCGCAGTGTGCCTCCGGCAGGTCATCCAGCACCGCGGGCTGGGCGACGGTGTCAACCAGCAGCACCGTTTGGCATTGGCCGGCAGCTGCCCAGCGCTGCACCGCTGCGGCGCTAGTGGCCCAGTCGGCGTCTGTATGGCCGCTGCTGATCAGTGCGAGCTGGATATCGCTGCCTTCCGGGGAGCTGAGGGCGGCATCCAGGGCGGCCAGCGACGGATAAATGCTGGTGTGCAGACCAAGATCGTCCAGCGAGTGCAGCAGTGCCTGCTGGGTGAGCGCCAGCGGCTCGTAGACCGCGGCATGCACGCCGGCGAGCGGGTGCTTTGGCAGGTCGTCGCTGGCCTGGCTGGATTTGTTCAGGGTAACCGTCAGCCAGAACTCGGAGCCTTCGCCAGGGGCGCTGTTCAGACCGATATCGCCATGCATTTCCTCGACCAGACGCTTGGTGATGACGAGCCCCAAGCCGGTGCCGCCAGTCTGTCTGGTCAGCGAGTTGTCGACCTGGCTGAAGGCTCTGAACAAGGATTTCTGCTGGGCCTCTGACAGCCCTACACCGGTGTCGGTGACGCTGATGCGCAGGGTGGCGTTGCTGTCGTTCTCCTCTTCCAGCATGACCCGCAGGCACACCGAGCCCTCATGGGTAAACTTGATGGCATTACTGAGCAGGTTGGAGAGAATCTGCTTGAGCCGCAGGGCGTCGCCGCTGAGGCCAAGGGGCACGTCGCTGTAGATCAAGCTGGCCAGCTCGATCTGCTTCTGGTGCGCGGCTGGCGCGAGCATGGTCAGGGTGTCTTCGACCTGGTCGCGCAGGTTGAACGGCATGGTCTCCAGGGTCAGTTTGCCAGCCTCGATTTTTGAGAAATCGAGGATCTCGTTGATGATCGACAGCAGGTTGTTGGCCGATTTGCTGATGGTGTCCAGGTACTCGTTCTGGCGGGCGGTCATCTCGGTGCGCTGCAGCAGGTTGCTGAAGCCGAGAATGCCGTTCAATGGTGTGCGCAGCTCGTGACTCATGTTGGCGAGGAACTCGGACTTGATGCGACTGGCTTCCTGCGCTGCCTTGCGCGCCATATCCAGTTCAATGTTCTGAACCTCGATGGTCTCCAGCGTTTGACGCAGGTCCTCGGTGGCCTGTTCTACGTTTTGCTGCAGCTCGCCCTGTGCGCTCTGCAGCGCCTGGGTCATGGTGTTGATGCCGTCGGCCAGATCATCCAGTTCGCGGGCGCCCTGTTTGGGCAGGCGCACGTCCAGCTGGCCCTTGCTGATGCGCGAAATCGCCTGGTTGATATCGGCGATGGGTTCGAGAATCCGTCTGCCCATGGTGCTGACCATCAGGCTGGTGATGAGCAGGCCTAGCAGAATAAGCACCAGGGTGCTGAGCAGTGTCTGGTAGGTACGCAGCTCGGTATTGCCGTGGCTCAGCTCCACCTCCAGCCAGCCGATCAGCGCATCCGGCTCAAGGTCGTTGCGTTCGGCTGCTGCCAGCAGGTCCGGGCTGGCCTGCAGCGGCAGGATGAAGCGCGTACTGCGCTCACCGCTGCGAATTTGCAGGCCGGTGCCGGCGGCGAGCGGGGTTTCCGGGAGCGGTTTGTCGGCCACGAACATTTGCGGGCCGCTGTGCTCAAGCGGTCGGCGCTCGGCATCGTACAGCGCCACGGCGCGCACATCCTGGTAGTTCAGGGTGCTGGCCATGGCACTTCGCAGGCGCGTGGGCTGCTCGGCCAGTAGCGCTTCGGTCGCAGGTCGCTGCAGGTGTTCGGTGGTTAGCTGACCGCGTTCGAGCAGCTGTTGCTGCAGATCGCCCAGGTGTTGCCAGCTGAAGTAGGCGCCGACGGCTGTGGCCAGAATCCCGGCAGGGATCAGGGTCATCAGCAGGAGCCGGGCTTTGATGCCGATCTCGTTCATTAGGTATATCCACTACGCCGTTGCCGGTATCATAGGCCGACTTAGCAAAAAGCACAGCTTTGACGACCCTGTTGTCCGGGTCAACCGGCCCCCGAGGTAGATTCATGAGTTACCCAACCATCGCCGACTGCATCGGCAACACCCCGCTGGTACGCCTGCAGCGTTTGCCGGGCAACACCAGCAACACCATTCTGGTGAAGCTCGAAGGTAACAATCCCGCGGGCTCGGTCAAGGACCGCCCGGCATTGTCGATGATCGAGCGCGCAGAGGCCCGCGGCGACATCAAGCCCGGCGATACGTTGATCGAGGCGACCTCCGGCAACACCGGCATCGCACTGGCGATGGCGGCGGCCATCAAGGGTTACCGTATGGTGCTGATCATGCCGAACAACATGAGCGCTGAGCGCAAGTCGGCGATGACGGCCTATGGCGCCGAGTTGATCGAGGTGACTCAGGCGCAGGGAATGGAAGGGGCCCGCGACCTCGCGTTGCAGATGCAGGCTGAAGGGCAGGGCAAGGTACTGGACCAGTTCGGCAATCAGGACAACCCCGAGGCGCACTACCACGGCACTGGCCCCGAGATCTGGCGTGACACCAACGGCACGGTGACGCATTTCGTCAGTTCCATGGGTACGACCGGTACCATCATGGGGACCTCCCGTTACCTCAAGGAACAGAACCCGGCGATCCGGATTGTCGGTCTGCAGCCGATTGAAGGGGCCGCGATCCCCGGTATTCGCCGCTGGCCGAAGGAGTACCTGCCGACCATCTTCGATGACACTCGGGTGGATCAGGTCATCGACATGGGCCAGCAGGAAGCCGAAGTGACCATGCGCCGGCTGGCTCGCGAGGAAGGCATCTTCTGTGGCGTGTCGTCCGGCGGTGCGGTAGCCGCAGCGCTGCGCATCAGCGCCGAGGTCGAGAACGCGGTCATCGTGGCGATCATCTGTGATCGCGGTGATCGCTACCTGTCCACTGGCGTCTACGACGGTCCGGTATGAAGCGTGGTCGCGGGCGTCCGCGTGCGACTGCGGCGGCCGATGCACCGGCGGCCGTCGGCCAGCGTATCGAACTGGCCCTTGAGCGCCTGACCCATGATGGCCGAGGAATTGGTCGCTGGCGGGGTCGAACCACCTTCGTGGAAGGTGGCTTGCCCGGCGAGCAGGTGACAGCACGGGTGGTGCGTGCGCGCAGCAAGCTGGTCGAGGCCCGGCTGGAGAGCCTGCAGCAGAGCAGCCCGGAGCGTCAGGCTCCACGCTGTCCGCATATCGAGCTGTGTGGTGGTTGCAGCCTGCAGCATATGGCGCACGCGCAGCAGCTGGAGATCAAGCAGCAGGCGCTGGCCCAGCAATTGCAACACTTCGCGCAGGTCGAGCCACAGCAGTGGGCCCCGGCGCTGTCCGGTCCGGCCTATGGTTATCGCCAGCGAACCCGCATTGCAGTGCGCTGGGATCGCCAGCGTCGGGTATTGGATGTCGGCTTCCGCCAGCGTGCCAGCAGCGACCTGGTCAACGTAGAACAATGCCCTGTTCTGGTGCCGCAGCTGGAGGCCGCGCTCAAGGGCTTGCCCGCGCTGTTGCGGAGTTTGCAGGCGGCTGATGCGTTGGGGCATGTCGAGCTGATTGGTGGCGATCGTCCCGCATTGGTATTGCGGCACCTCAAGGCTTTGCCGGCAGAGGATCAGCAGCAGTTGGTCGAGTTTTCCGCGCAGCAGGGGTTGAGTTGCTGGCTGCAGGGCGATGATGGCGTGGCATTGCCGGTTGATGGCAATTCCGAAGAACCGGCTTACCAACTGGCTGATCAGCAGCTGACGTTGAGCTTTGCTCCGGGGGACTTTACCCAGGTCAACCCGCAGATCAATCAGGCAATGGTCAATCAGGCACTGGCGTGGTTGGCGGTTACGCCGGGCGAGGCGGTGCTGGATTTGTTTTGTGGGGTAGGTAACTTTGCCCTGGCCCTGGCCAAGGCTGGCGCCTCGGTAGTGGGTATCGAGGGCAGTGAAGAGATGGTCGCGCGGGCGCAGGAAAACGCGCGTAAAAACAATCTGGAGGCGGTGCACTTTTTGGCTGCCGACCTGTCGAAGCCACTTGAGCTGCCGGCAGGTTCCCAGCGCTTTACCGCGGCGCTGCTTGATCCGCCGCGCGATGGCGCCGATCAGGTAGTGGCGGATCTGGCTGCACTGGATGTAGAACGCATACTTTATATTTCCTGCAATCCGGCCACGCTGGCGCGGGATGCAGGAATTCTGGCAGGCAAGGGATACACCCTGGTTCGGGCGGGCATCATGGACATGTTCCCCCAGACCGCCCATGTCGAAGCCATGGCATTGTTCCGGAGACAATAGATCGCCTCTGGGCGAGGATAAGAAAGATGGTACAGGTCAGAGCAGCACACCCGATCAATCAGGATGGCAGCGTCAATATCGACGCCTGGATCAGCAGAATCGGGGAGCGCACGCAGCTCAGCGACCCCCAGGTCCTGCACGAGGCGTGCGAATGGGCGCGTGATCTCGAGCAGCAGGCGATTGCTGCCGAGAACATCTGGGCCGATGGCGCGAGCAGTTATCGCACCGGTCTGGAAATGGCGGAGATTCTCGCCGACCTCAAACTCGACCAGGATTCCCTGGTCGCGGCTGTGGTCTATCGCGCCGTGCGCGAGCGAAAGACCGATCTCACCGAGGTTGAGCACCGTTTTGGTTCCACCGTTGCCCACCTGGTTGATGGTGTGCAGCGCATGGCGGCCATCAGCGTGTCGCAGAACCCCGGCAATAACGCCATGTTCAACACCCAGTCGCAGGTCGAAAACCTGCGCAAGATGCTGGTGACCATGGTCGACGACGTACGCGTCGCGCTGATCAAGCTGGCTGAGCGTACCTGCGCCATTCGAGCCGTCAAGGACGCGCCGGAAGAGAAGCGCTACCGGGTTGCCCGCGAGGTATTCGATATCTACGCACCGCTGGCGCACCGCCTCGGTATCGGTCATATCAAGTGGGAGCTGGAGGATCTGTCCTTCCGCTACCTGGAGCCGACCCAGTACAAGCAGATTGCCAAACTGCTGGACGAGCGCCGGCTGGACCGGCAGGAATATATCGATGCGGTGATGGCGCAGTTGCGTGAGGCGCTCGGTGAGGCGTCCATTCATGCCGACATCACGGGTCGGGCCAAGCACATTTATTCCATCTGGCGGAAGATGCAACGCAAGGGCATCGATTTCAGCCAGGTCTACGACGTGCGCGCGGTGCGGATTCTGGTCCCGCAGGTACGCGACTGCTATACCGCTCTCGGCGTTGTTCACAGCCTCTGGCGTCACATTCCCAACGAGTTCGACGACTATATCGCCAACCCGAAGGAGAACGGCTACCGCTCGCTGCATACCGCGGTGATTGGGCCGGAGGGCAAGGTGCTGGAGGTGCAGATTCGTACCCAGGGCATGCACGAAGAGGCCGAGTTGGGTGTCTGCGCGCACTGGCGCTACAAGGGCACGGATCTGGACAGCAGCTCCAACGCCTACGAGGACAAGATTGCCTGGTTGCGGCAGGTGCTGGAGTGGCACGAGGAGATGGGCGACATTGGCGGCCTGGCTGACCAGTTGCGGGTCGACTTCGAGCCTGACCGTATTTACCTGTTCACCCCGGACGGCCACGTGCTGGACATGCCCAAAGGCGCCACGCCGCTGGACTTCGCCTACCGTGTGCACACCGAGATCGGCCACAGCTGCCGTGGTGCCAAGGTCAACGGCCGCATTGTGCCGCTGAACTACTTGCTGCAGACCGGCGAGCAGGTGGAAATCATCACCGGCAAGCAGAGTGGCCCGAGCCGCGACTGGCTGAACCCCAACCTTGGTTATCTGAACACCTCCCGTGCCCGCGCCAAGGTGCAGCACTGGTTCAAGGAGCAGGCGCGCGAGCAGAATGCGCAGGCCGGCAAGCTGATGGTCGAGCGCGAATTGACCCGGATGGCGCTCAATGGTGCCGATTACGCGCAGTTGATTGATCGGCTGGGTCTGAAGAGTCAGGAAGACCTGTTCGTGGCGGTTGGCGCTGGCGACATGCGGCTGGCCCATGTGGTGACCGTAGCCCAGCAACTGGTCGAGCCGGATCGGCACAGCGAACAGCTGGAGCTGATTCCGAAGAAACCGAGCCGCTCTTCGGTCGGCCGCCGTGGCGATGTCTACATCCAGGGCGTCGGCAACCTGATGACCCAGCTGGCCGGCTGCTGTCAGCCGGTGCCGGGTGACCCGATCATCGGCTATATCACGCTCGGTCGCGGCGTCACCGTGCACCGGGCTGACTGTGCCAACGCCATGCAGCTGCAGGATCGGGACTCCGAGCGGCTGATCGAAGTCAGCTGGGGTGGCGCGCCGGTGCAAACCTACCCGGTGGAGATCTACATCAAGGCCTACGACCGCTCCGGTCTGCTGCGTGATGTATCCCAGCTGCTGGCCAACGAGAAGATCAACGTGCTGGAAGTGAACACCCGCACCAACAAGGACGACAACTACGCGGCCATGTTGCTGACTATCGAAATCCCCAGTCTTGGCCTGCTCAGCCGTCTGCTGACCCGTATCAGTCAGTTGCCGAACGTCATCGAAGCACGGCGTAATCGCCAGGAACACCGCTGATGAGTTATCAGCTCGACGACTTGCTGTATCTAATGCAGCGCTTGCGTGATCCGCAGTATGGGTGCCCGTGGGATCTGGAGCAGAGCTACGCGACCATCGTGCCGCATACGCTGGAGGAAGCCTACGAGGTGGCGGATGCCATCGAGCAGGGCGACTTCGATCAGTTGCGCGGTGAGCTGGGTGATCTGTTGTTCCAGGTCGTGTATTACGCGCAGCTGGCAGGCGAGGAACAGCGTTTTGGCTGGAATGACGTGGTCGATGGCATTACCCGCAAGCTGGTACGTCGTCACCCGCACGTGTTTCCAGATGGCAACCTGCGTACGCCCCCCGGCACCCTGACGCTGGCGCCGGATCAGATCAAACAGCGCTGGGAGCAGATCAAGGCTGAGGAGCGCGCGGAAAAGGCCGATCAGCCTGAGCAGCTGTCGCTGCTGGATGACGTACCGGCGGCGCTGCCTGCGCTGAGCCGGGCGCAGAAGCTGCAAAAGCGCGCGGCGTCAGCGGGTTTCGACTGGCCCGAGGCAGCACCGGTGATCGACAAGATCAGCGAGGAGCTGGATGAAGTGCGCGAAGCGCTGGCTGCCGGTCAGCAGGATGCTGTTGCCGAAGAAATGGGTGACCTGCTGTTCTGTGTGGTCAATCTCGCACGTCACCTGGGTGTGGACGCAGAAAACGCGCTGCGTCAGGGCAATGTCAAGTTCGAACGGCGTTTTCGCTTTATCGAGGCGCAGTTGAGAGCGCAAGGCGCTACCGTGGCCGAGCGCGCGCTGGACGAACTCGACGCCCTGTGGGATGCCGCCAAGCAGCAAGGCCTGTAGGGTCACGGCATGCCGTGACCGTGTTTGTCGCCGCGCTTAATGCTGGGTTTCCTGCTCGCGCTCGATCAGCTCCTGCAGGTGCTTGCGGCTCAGCTCCAGATAGCGCGGCGTGGGGCCTTCGTCGTTGTAGAGCGGGTCGCCCAGTTCATCGACCGAAATCACCTTGGTACCGGCCTGATACGGCAGGCTGGCCTCCAGTTCTTCCAGTGCAGCGCCGAGCAGGTCGGTGATCAGATCCTCGATCTGACGTTTCGGATACATCTCATGCAGCGCCTCAAGACGCGCGGCGTCTTCCAGCGACAGGCGTACGTTGTAGGTGTTGCGGGTGACGCGGCCCTTGGCGGTCTTTTCCCATGTCTGGGTGAGTTCACGGATCTTCATGTTTCCCCCCTGAATGACTGGCTGTCGCTTGTGGCGACACTCCCAGCATAGACCATCTGCGCAGGCTTTCAGTGCCATCGGCCCCTTGTCAGGCGCGGGCGAGCGTCGCATGCTGGGGACCCCAAACGTCAGGAGGTAAGTTCATGACCGATATCGATGCCCGCTTGCGTGAAGACGTCCACAACCTGGGAGCCCTGCTCGGGCAGACTATCCAGGCGCATCTGGGGGAAGATTTTCTGCAGCGCATCGAGCGCATTCGGTTGGGCGCCAAACAGGGGCGCAAGGCAGATCAGGCCGCGAACGAGACGCTGCTCAGTGCGCTGCGAGACCTGCCGGATAACCAGCTGTTGCCGGTCTGCCGGGCTTTTAACCAGTTCCTTAACCTGGCCAATATCGCTGAGCAGCATCACCGCATTCGTCGCCGTCGGGCCGACGAGCCGCAGGCCTTTGAGTTGCACTGCGTCAGTGAGCTGCTGCAGCGGCTGAAAAAAGAGAACTTCGCTGCCGAAGCCATCGTCCAGCAGGTTAACGAGCTGGATATCGAGCTGGTGCTGACCGCGCATCCGACCGAAGTAACCCGCCGCACCCTGATCCAGAAGTACGACGCTATCGCAGCCGCGCTGGCGCGCGGTGATCACGATGATCTGACGGTCACCGAGCGTGAAGACGTGCGGCAGGATCTGGCGCGTCTGATCAGTGAGGCCTGGCATACCGACGAGATTCGCCGCACCCGGCCGACCCCGGTGGATGAAGCCAAGTGGGGCTTTGCCGTTATCGAGCACTCGTTGTGGCAGGCGCTGCCGCAGTTCTTGCGTCGTTTCGATGCGGACGTGCACGAGGCAACCGGTCATCACCTTGATCTGCGCGCTGCGCCGGTGCGGATTGCCTCGTGGATGGGCGGTGACCGTGACGGCAACCCGAACGTTGTCGCGCCGGTCACCCGTGAAGTGCTGCTGCTGGGTCGCTGGATGGCCGCCGATCTGTATTTGCGTGATATCGAGGAGCTGACCAACCAGCTGTCGATGCATGCTGCCAGTGATGAGTTGCTGGCGCAGGCCGATTCGGTTGATGAGCCCTACCGCTCCGTGCTCAAACAGCTGCGCGGTCGGCTGCAGGCGAGTCGGCGCTGGGCCGAGCAGTCGCTGACTGCTGACGTGCCGATGCCGGAAGACGTGCTGCACGATCTGGACGACCTGCGTGGCCCACTGGAACTCTGTTACCGCTCGTTGCTGCAATTTGGCCTCAAGCGCATTGCCAATGGCCCGCTGCTCGATACCCTGCGTCGGGTCAACGCCTTTGGGCTTGGTCTGGTGCGGCTGGACATCCGTCAGGACGCGGCGCGTCATGCCGACGTATTCAGCGAGCTGACCCAATACCTGCAGCTGGGCGACTACGCCGATTGGGACGAAGACGCCCGTTGCCGCTTCTTGCTCGATGAATTGCACAGTCGCCGCCCGTTGCTGCCACCGGACTGGCAGCCGTCTGCCGACGTGGCTGAGGTGTTGGCGACCTGCCGCGTGGTCGCCCAGCAGCCGCGCGAGCTTTTGGGGTCCTACGTTATCTCCATGGCTTCGCATCCCTCCGATGTGCTGGCGGTCAAGCTGCTGCTGAAGGAAACCGGGGTCAGTTGGCCGATGCGGGTCGCACCGCTGTTTGAAACGCTCGATGATCTGGATAACGCGGCCGATGCAATCGACCGGCTGCTGGCGCTGGAACAGTACCGCGCGCTGGTCGGTGATGAGCAGGAAGTGATGATCGGCTACTCCGACTCGGCGAAGGATGCGGGCACGTTGGCGGCCGGTTGGGCGCAGTATCGGGCCCAGGAGGCGCTGGTGGGCGTCTGTCAGCGCCACGGCGTGCACCTGCGGCTGTTCCATGGTCGCGGCGGTACCGTCGGGCGTGGCGGTGCGCCGGCGCACATGGCAATTCTGTCGCAGCCGCCGGGTTCGGTGCGCGGCCAGCTGCGGGTGACTGAGCAGGGCGAGATGATCCGCTTCAAGTTCGGTCTGCCCGGCATCGCGGTACAGAGCATGCAGCTCTATGCCAGCGCGGTGCTGGAAGCCAGTCTGCTGCCGCCGCCTGCGCCACAGCCGGCCTGGCGAGCGTTGATGCAGCAATTGGCAGACCGCTCGGTCGAGGTTTATCGCGGCGTGGTGCGGGGCGAACCGCAGTTTGTCGAATACTTCCGCCAGGCCACCCCGGAGCAGGAGCTGGGCCGCCTGCCGCTGGGCAGTCGACCGGCCAAGCGACGCAGTCAGGGTGGTATTGAAACCCTGCGCGCGATTCCCTGGATCTTCGCCTGGACCCAGACCCGGCTGATGCTGCCCGCGTGGCTGGGCGCCGGGCAGGCGCTGCGCGAGGCACTGGACGCAGGCAAACAGGCGCAGTTGCGGGAGATGATGGTCAACTGGCCGTTCTTCCTCGCCCGGGTCGAGATGCTGGAAATGGTGCTGTCCAAGGCCGATGTCGATATTGCCCGCTTTTATGAGCGGCGGCTGGCCAGTCCGGAGCTCTGGCCGTTGGGCGAGCGCCTGCGCGCTGCGCTGGAGCAGGCGACGGGTGTGGTGCTGCAGCTGCGCGATGCTGAGGTATTGCTGGCGCATAACCCGGCGCTGGGCGAGTCGGTCGCGATCCGCAACCCCTACACCGATCCGCTGCACGTGCTGCAGGCTGAGCTGATGGCGCGTACCCGTGCGCAGGGGGACAGCATCGACCAGGATCTGGAGCGCGCGCTGATGGTCACCATGGCCGGAATCGCCGCCGGGATGCGCAATACCGGCTGACGAACGCAGGCGCAGCCCCTATCGGCTGCGCTGATCGTCAAGTATTTCAAGGGCTTGTTTGCCTGCGACAATGGTCCGTCTTGTGCATGGCGGCGCGGGCGTGTATGTTGATCCCCCTTTGCGATCCAGCACCGTCTGGAAAGCGCGAATTTTTCCGCATCTGCGCGCCGCGCGGGTGCCAGGCAGGTCGCTTGTTCAGGGCCGCTGACAGCTCGGATTCAGTTAGACGAGGAGTACATCATGCGAGTTATCCTGTTGGGCGCCCCCGGGGCGGGCAAGGGCACACAGGCCCAGTTCATCTGCGAGCGTTTTGGCATTCCGCAGATCTCCACCGGGGACATGCTGCGCGCAGCGGTCAAAGCCGGCACCGAGCTTGGCAAGCAGGTGAAAGAAGTCATGGATAACGGCGGTCTGGTCTCCGACGACCTGATCATCGGCCTGATCAAGGAACGTATCACCCAGGACGATTGTGCCAAGGGCTTCCTGTTCGACGGTTTCCCGCGCACCATCCCGCAGGCTGAAGCGCTGGTCGAGGCCGGTATCGACATCGACCGCGTTCTGGAAATTGCGGTAGCCGACGAGGAAATCGTTGCCCGTCTGTCCGGTCGCCGCGTGCACCCGGGCTCTGGCCGTGTTTACCACGTCGAGCACAATCCGCCGAAGGTTGCGGGTAAAGACGACGTCACTGGTGAAGACCTGATCCAGCGCGACGACGACAAGGAAGAGACCGTACGCAAGCGTCTGGAGGTGTATCACACCCAGACCAAGCCGCTGGTTGATTTCTACCAGAAGCTGTCTGCTGCCAAGGGCACTCCGAAGTGCGCCAAGGTAGAAGGCATCGGCAGCGTCGAGCAGATCACTGCCAAGGTCATCACCGCGCTGGACTGAGTCCTGCTCGCTTGACCACAAGACCCGTGCTGACTTCGGTCGCACGGGTCTTTGCATTTTTGTACAATGCCGGCCCCTGAATTCAGAATCCGACCATGACCACACTGCTTGCTCTGGATACCGCCACCGAGTGCTGTTCTGCCGCGTTGCTGCATGACGGCAACGTTACCGCGCGCAGCGAAGTGATTCCGCGTCAGCACGCTCAGCGTCTGTTGCCGATGATCGAGGAACTGCTCAGTGAACGTCAGTTGCGCCTGCAGGATGTTGACGCGCTGGTGTTTGGCCGCGGCCCCGGCGCCTTTACCGGCGTGCGTATCGCCACCGGCATGGTGCAGGGGCTGGCCTTTGCTGCCGACAAGCCGGTCATCGCCGTTTCCAATCTGGCGGCGCTGGCCCAGCGTGCCTGGCGTGAGCACGGTGCTGACACCGTCGCTGCTGCCATTGATGCGCGCATGGATGAGGTCTACTGGGGGCTGTACGGCCTGCAGGACGGTGTCATGCAGTTGCTGGATGACGAGCGGGTCTGCCCACCGGAAGCGGTCAGCCTGCCTGTCGGCGTCAGCAGCGTAGCTGGGGCTGGCACCGGTTGGCAGTACGTCGATCGTCTGGCGGTGGTTGCCGAGCGCAGCTGGCCACAGATGCTGCCGGATGCGGTCGACCTGATCACGCTGGCGTTACCGCGCTGGCTGGCTGGTGAGGTGCTGGATGCCGCCGATGCCCAGCCGGTCTACCTGCGTGACAAGGTTGCCACGCCCAAGGGCCAGGCGTAAGCTGGCGGCATCATCTCTGGAGCTAATCTGGTGCGTCTGGACGGTTTCAATCCCTACTCATCGCTGCCCGAACGCAGCAGTCGCGCGGTTGCCAATACCACTGGCAGCAGCCCGGCTGCGTCCGTGCCCGGCAATGAGCAGGCGGGGGTAACTGCAACGCGTCTGCCGCCTGCCCAGGTCGTTGCATCTTCGACGCCCACCGCCGAGTACATCCCGGCGCGGCGCGAATCCTACGAGCCGGTCTACGGTCGTGCCAATCAGGCGCTGGCCAGCTATCAAAGCACCGCTAACATGCCGGTCGACGGCGCTGCCGACGCCATCGTTGGCATCGATATCTACGCCTGATGTCGTGACCGCGTTACCCATGCGTTTTATCACCGGTTGCCCGCTTTGGGCTGCGCCCGCTTGGGCTGGCGAGCTGTACACTCGCGGCAGCGATGCTGACCAGCGTCTGGCGCAGTACAGTCGGGTTTTTGGGGCGGTTGAAGGTAATACCACCTTCTACTCGCTGCCGAGCGAGGCGCGCGTGGCGCGCTGGGCTGAACTGATGGCGGATGACTTTCATTTCTGCGCCAAGTTACCGCGTGAGGTCAGTCATGGCGGTCGGCTGGACCCGACGCACCCGGTGTTGAAGACCTTTCTTGGCCGAATGGCACCGCTGGAACAGCGGCTCGGCCCCATCTGGCTGCAGCTGCCGGAGCGCTTTGCACCACCAGAGCTGGGTACGCTGGCGGACTTTCTCGATGGCTTGCCGCGTGAATACCGCTACGCCGTCGAAGTGCGCCACCCCGGCTTCTTCCGCAAGGATGAGGCGGAGCGTCAGCTCAATCGGTTGTTGCATCAGCGCGGTGTCGAACGGATCAGCTTCGATAGTCGAGCACTGTTTGCCAGTCACGCGACCGACCCTTCCACACTTGAAGCCAAGCAGCGCAAACCGCGTTTGCCGGTGCACGCCATCGCGCTCAGCGAGCGGCCCAGTGTGCGCTTTATCGGTGGTATGGATCTGAGCGCCAACTGGCAGGCGCTGGCGCCCTGGCTCGACAAGTGTGTGCAGTGGCTGCAGGATGGGCGCCAGCCGATGCTGTTCATGCATACCCCGGACAACCTGCTGGCCCCGCGGCTGGCCCGCGACTTTCACGCTGCGCTCTGCGCGCGGCTGCCGGACTTGCCACCGATGCCGCCCTGGCCCGGTGAGCGTGAGGACGCCGAGGCGCCTGAGCAGGGTGGCTTGTTTTGATATCGACAGGAAACTTCATGAGTGACCATTTGCCCTTAGTCCTGGCGGTCAACTGGCCGGACGCCCGCTACCAGAGTGCCGCCGAAGCATTGGCTGAGCGGCTGCAGCTGCCGCTGCTGGCGGACCTGCCAGACGGCGCCGGCCTGCTGCTGGAGCTGACCGAGGAAGGGTTATCGCTGCGCAGCACTGAAGATGGTGCACCGGGCGCGGTACGGGTCGACTTCGTCAACGGCGCCATGGCGCATCGCCGTCAGTTCGGCGGCGGGGCAGGGCAGATGGTGGCACGCGCGGTGGGTATTCGCGGCAGCATTCGGCCGACCGTGCTGGATGCGACGGCGGGACTCGGTCGTGATGGTTTTGTGATTGCGTCGCTGGGCTGTGAGGTGACGCTGCTGGAGCGCCAACCCGTGATTGCCGCGCTGCTGGAAGACGGTTTGCAGCGGGCCCGTGCTGCTGGCGGCGAGGTTGGCGAGATTGCCGCGCGTATGCAGTTGATCCATTGCGATGCTATCTCGGCGATGGGTGACTGGCAGCGTGATACGCCGCAGGTCGTTCACCTGGATCCGATGTTCCCGCACCGCGACAAGTCAGCGTTGGTGAAGAAGGAAATGCGTCTGTTTCGGCCATTAGCCGGTGACGATGATGATGCGCCCGAGCTGCTGGCCGCTGCGCTGCAACTGGCCAGTCACCGGGTGGTGGTCAAACGCCCGCGCAAGGCACCTGCCATTGCCGGCCAGCGCCCCAGCGCAGAAATGGCCGGGCAGTCCAGCCGTTACGACATCTACGGCAAGAAAAAGCTCGAGTAATTGGCGCTCAGGTCTGGCTGCTGGCGTTTTCCGAACCTTCGGCGCTGCGCGCCACCTGTCGAATCGACAGCCGTACTTCCGCGCTGAGCACCCGCTTGGCGGTGTTCTCGGCAATATCTTCCAGCCCGGAGACATAGCTCAGACGGCCTTCGTCGTCGGCGCTGAGCACCTGCTCGTCGGTCAGGCGCTGGATGAATTGGCGGAACAGCGTCTTGTCGAAGAACTCCGGCGCGTTCAACCCATGCAGGATCGACAGGCGCTGGGCCATTACCGTACAGCGTGCTTCCAGTTGCTCGGCGGTCTGGCTGCCATTGGGGAAGTTGAGCAGCAAGGCCGAGACCATGTAGAAGCGCTCCAGAATCTGGATGATGCTGCGTGACAGCAGGCTGAGCATGACGAATTCCGCCGAACTCAGGTCCGGGCGCTGAATCTGGCCATCGGCTTCACGCAGCAATTGCTGTTCGATCAGGCTGTCGACCCACTGCTGGATGACCGCCGGCAGCTCCGCTTCGCTCCACTGCAGGAATAGCTCGCCCTGCAGATAGGGGTAGATACCCATCACCAGCCGTTCGATCTGCTCGCGGCTCATGCGCGGGTTGTTCTGGAACAGGCAGCCGATCAGTGCCGGCAGGGCGACCAGGTGCAGCACGTTGTTGCGGTAGTAGGTCATCAGCACCGCCTGTGGCTCGTCCAGGCGCATGATCTCGCCAAGTGCATCTGACTGGCGGTCGATCATCTGCATGGATTCCACATGCCCGATCATCGCCTGACCATCGATGGTCGGCAGGGTCACGCCGCTGCTGTACGGCACCGCTTCGAGCAGCGCCTTGTAGCGATCCAGCGCCCGTGCCAGCGAGGTTTCGTCCAGTGCCAGGCGGGCGGTAGAGAGCATCACCAGCGCCACCATGTTGACCGGGTTGACGTCGGCGGCGGCGCTGATGCCGCTGGTCAGCTCGCGGGCCAGCGTATTGGTGGTGTCGTTCAGCCACGTCGGGCGGTAGTCCGGTTCCAGTGTCTGGTCACGCCAGCCGGGTTGTTCCCGGTCGAGGAAGTCGGCCAGCGCGAGCGGCTCGCCGAAGTTGACGGCTACCTGACCAAAGCGCAACTTGAGCGCCGACAGCACGCGGAAGATGTCGAATACCGATTCCTTTTTCTTCGCCTGACCGCGCAGTTCGCCCAGATAGGTGCGGCCTTCCAGCACCCGCTCGTAACCAATGTAGACCGGCACGAAGACGATGGGGCGACGGGATGAACGCAGGAAGCTGCGCAGGGTGATCGCCAGCATGCCGGTTTTCGGGCTGAGCATGCGGCCGGTGCGCGAGCGACCACCTTCAATGAAGTACTCGACCGGGAAGCCGCGGCTGAACAGCGCGTGCAGATATTCGTTGAATACCGCGGTGTAGAGCTGATTGCCCTTGAAGCTGCGGCGCATGAAGAACGCGCCGCCTCGGCGCAGGATGCCGCCGATGACCGGCATGTTCAGGTTGATACCGGCGGCGATATGCGGCGGCGTCATGCTATTGCGAAACAGCAGGTAGGACAGCAGTAGGTAGTCTATGTGACTGCGGTGGCAGGGCACATAGATGATTTCGTTGCCGCGGGCGATGTCCTGTATGGGCTTGATGTTGTTGACGCGGATGCCGTCGTACAGCTTGTTCCAGAACCAGCTCAGCACCACCTCCAGAAAGCGGATGATGGTATAGGTGAAGTCCGAGGCAATTTCGTTGGCGTAGCGCGCGGCCAGCGCCTGCGCCTTGTTCTCATCAATGCCCTTTTCGCTTGCCTCGCGGGCGATGGCGGCGCGCACCAGCGGCGCGTGCAGCAGGCCCTTGAGCAGGGTGCGGCGGTGGACCAGTTCGGGGCCGACCACGGCGGCGCGCTGCTGGCGGAAGTGTACGCGCAGCACTCGGTTGACTCGGCGCACTGCACGCTGCTGGTCCATGCCGGGCTCCAGCAGGCTCTGCAGCGGCACCTGCGGGCCGAAGTGCACGCGTACCTTGCGACCCTGCAGCAGGATGGCCAGGAACTTGCGCATCCGACCCCCCATCCAGTTCCAGGCAAACAGCAGCTTGAGCGCTGAAGACTCGCTGTCCGGTGACTGGCCCCAGAATACGGTGATCGGCACCAGTTGCACTTCGGCATTGCCTGCCAGCGTGCAGTCCAGCACCTTGCCAAGTCGCGGCGACTGGCCGCGGGGATCGGGGCGCCCTACCCAGGAGCGTTCGCGGCTGAGGAACACGAACGACTCACGCTCGTCCAGTGGCGGCAGCGGCGCTCGGACCGGACGCGGCAGACCAGCGCGTACGCACTCGCGGTCGGCCACGATCAGATCGCTAAGGGAGCGGTAGGGTAAGACGTAGATGACCGGGCGCTGCGGGTCGATGCCGATGTCGTCGCCTTCACCGATACGCCGTGAGCGTGCCCAGATGTAGAGCAGACGGCGAGCCAGACCGAAACGCAGACGACCGAACAGGGAAGAGTAGGAGGCAGGCATAGACATCTCTGAGGTAGCGTTGGCGGTGGCCCGCCCCAGCGGGCGGCTTGAAGCGGATTCTAGCCGGTTTGGGCGTGGCTCGCAGCCGTCGCAGAAGGTTCGCTTGAAATGCGACGGGGGGATTCATATAGTCACTGCCTCGTGCGCATCCGCATCCAGCCGGCGACCGGGCATTTTGCCTGCTGCAATTGTGAACCACTTCACGCTTGCATTGTCGTAACCCGGCATGGACGTCTCGAGGGGGCGACCGCTGGCCAGAGAAGCCAGCTGCAGGCCGCGCGAAAGACCATTCTGGGGGAATAATAAAAGGCATGATAAGCATAAACAGCCTGACCAAACGCTTCGGCGATCACGTCGCCGTCGACAATCTGTCGTTTGACGTCAAGCCGGGCGAAGTACTCGGTTTTCTTGGGCCCAACGGGGCCGGCAAGTCCACTACCATGAAGATGCTCACCGGCTTTCTGACGCCTGACGGTGGCTCGGCTTCGGTCTGCGGCTTCGATATTCAGAGCCAGACCTTGCAGGCCCAGCAGAAGATGGGCTATCTGCCTGAAGGTGCTCCCTGTTACGGTGACATGCGCGTTAAGGGCTTCCTTGAATTCATCGCCAGTGTGCGCGGGCTGAGCGGCGCCGAGCGTCAGCGTCATGTGCAGCGCGCAGTAGAGCAGGTTGAACTGCAGGAAGTGCTGGGTCAGCGTATCGAGACGCTGTCCAAGGGCTTCAAGCGCCGCGTCGGCCTGGCGCAGGCGATTCTGCATGACCCACAGGTACTGATTCTGGACGAACCGACTGATGGTCTGGACCCCAACCAGAAACATCAGGTTCGTCGGCTGATTCAGCAATTGGCTGAAGGCAGCAACAAGATTGTGGTTATTTCCACCCATATCCTTGAAGAAGTCAGCGCAGTCTGCTCGCGTGCCGTGATCATCGGCAAGGGCCGGCTGCTGGCTGACGGTACGCCCGACGAGCTCGAAGCCCGCTCTCGCTATCATCAGGCGGTTACTCTGTCGCTGGCTCAGGCCGCAGACAGTGCTGCGCTGGAGGCGCTGCCTGGCGTCGCCGCGGTAGAGCGTGCAGCGGATGGCCTGGCACTCACCGTTCTGGCCAAACCCGGAGAGGTGATTTTCCCGGCGGTAGGTCAGCTGGCGCGTGAGCAGCAGTGGCAGGTCAATGAGCTGTCGGTGGAGCGCGGCCGCCTGGACGACGTGTTCCGCAGTCTGACCTCGGGGGAATCGGCATGAACAATCTGGGTGTGATCTTCCGCCGTGAGCTGGGCAGCTACTTTGCCACCCCGCTGGCGTATATCTTCATCGTCATCTTTCTGGTCATGGCGTCGCTGTTTACCTTTGACGTCGGTGGCTTCTACCAGGCTGGTCAGGCTGACCTGATCGCGTTCTTCAATTTCCACGCCGGTCTCTACCTGTTCCTGATCCCGGCCGTCGCGATGCGCTTGTGGGCCGAGGAGCGCAAGTCCGGCACCATCGAGTTGCTGATGACGCTGCCGGTATCGCGCGGCGCCATGGTGCTGGGCAAGTTCCTCGCGGCCTGGGTGTTCGTCGGTATCGCGCTGCTGCTGACCTTCCCGATGGTGCTGACCGTCAACTATCTGGGCGCACCGGATAACGGCGCGATCCTGACCGGTTACATCGGCAGCTGGTTGATGGCAGGCGGGTATCTGGCGATCGGCTCCTGTATGTCGGCCGTGACCAAGAACCAGGTCATCGCCTTCATTCTCAGTGTGGTGGTTTGCTTCCTGTTCGTTGTCAGCGGGGTTTCGATGGTGCAGAACGCCTTCAGTGGCTGGGCACCGCAGTGGGTGCTGGATACGCTGGCGTCGTTCAGCTTCCTGACCCGCTTTGAAGCCATCAGCAAGGGCGTACTCGACGTGCGTGACCTGCTGTATTTCTTCTCGCTGATGGGCGCCTGGCTGCTCGCGACGGCGGTTGTCATCGACCTGAAAAAGGCCGACTGAGGAGCTGACTCTATGAAACGTCTAATGTATTCCGGTGCCGGTCTGCTGGTACTGCTGCTGGCCTTCTTCGCCTTCAACATGGCGACCACTGTGCTGTTGCCCAGCGCGCGTCTGGATCTGACCGAGCAGAAGCTGTACACCCTGTCTGATGGCACCAAGCAGATCCTTAACGAGCTGGATTCACCGATTGATCTGTACTTCTTCTTCTCCGATTCGGCCAGCAAGGACCTGACCGTGCTGCGCAACTATCAGCGCCGGGTAGAAGAGATGCTCAAGGAGTACGAGCGCCGCGCTGACGGCAAGATCCGTCTGCATATCATTGATCCTGAGCCGTTCTCCGAGGCCGAAGACCGTGCAGCCGAGTTCGGTCTGCAGGCGATTCCGTTGAGCGATGGCGGTGAGTCGCTGTATTTCGGTCTGGCTGGTACCAATGAGCTGGCTCAGCGCGAGGTGATTCCGTTCTTCGCGCTGGAACAGGAAGGCATGCTTGAGTATGAGCTGAGCCGTCTGGTCAGCACCCTGGCCAAGGCAGACAAGCCGCAGATTGGCCTGATCACCGGTCTGCCGGTTGACGGCGGCATGAACCCCTACACCCAGCAGCCGGAAGGCCCGTGGATGTCGCTGGAACAGGTTCGTCAGGTATTCGACGTGAAGCCATTGGCTGAAGATGTCGACAGTATTCCTGACGATATCGATGTACTGCTGCTGATTCACCCCAAGGCGCTGAGCGAAGCGGCACTGTTCGCAATCGATCAATTCGTGCTGCGTGGTGGCAAGCTGCTCGCCTACGTTGATCCGTTCGCCGAGGCCGATCGCGGCATGGAAGCAATGATCGATGGCATGGCCGACGGCAAGTCCTCTGATCTTGGCCCGCTGCTGAACGCCTGGGGTGTCAACTATGATCCGAGCAAGGTTGTAGTGGATGCACAGCTGGGCATGGCTGTTGGTCGCGGTCCGGGCCAGCGCCCGGCGCGTCACATCGGCTGGCTGGAGGTGGAAGCAGCCCAGATTGACCGCGAAGACACCATCACCGCGCCGCTGCAGCTGCTGACCTACGCCACGGGCGGCGCATTGGTGCCGATCGCCGGCAGCGAAACGCGTTTCACCCCGCTGATGCAGAGCACTGCGCTGAGCGCGCTGGTGCCGAGCGATGCTTTCGCCACGCTGCAGGATCCGGAGGATCTGCTCAAAGGCTTTGCGCCGGATGATCAGGTCTACACGCTGGCGGCACGTCTGCAAGGGCCAGCCAAGAGCGCCTATCCGCAAGGCTTGGAAGGACATGAGCCGGGCCTCACGCAGGCTGACAACATCAACGTTGTTGTGGTTGCCGACACCGATATGCTGACGGACCGCATGTGGACGCAGGTGCGTGACCTGTTCGGTCAGCGCGTTGCGCAGCCCTGGGCTGAGAACTCGGGTCTGCTGGTGAACGCGTTGGATAACCTGTCTGGTTCTGATGCGCTGATCAGCGTCCGCTCGCGCGGCGACTTCAGTCGTCCGTTCACTGTCGTTGAAGAGCTGCAGCGCAAGGCAGAAAGCCGCTTCCGCGCCAGTGAAGAACGCCTGCAACAGCGCCTGGCTGAGACCGATCAGAAACTGGCACAACTGCAGCAGGGCCAGGACCCGACTCAGTTGACCGAGCTGACCACCGAGCAGCGCGATGCGATTCAAGCGTTCCTCGACGAGAAGGTCGCCATCCGCAAGCAGCTGCGTGATGTGCGTTATCAGCTGAACGCCGATATCGATGAGCTGGGTAGCAACCTGAAGTGGCTGAATACCGCAGCCGTTCCCGCTCTGCTGACGCTGGGCGTGCTGTTCTGGTGGCTGCTGGGCCGCGTTCGTCGCAAGCGCTGAGGAGAGGACATGCGCAAGATTATTCTTATCGCAATGGCAGTAGTGGCAGCGGCGCTGGTCGCCGTTGCCCTGCAGGTTCGCAACAGTGACCGGGTGACCGATCTGCAGAGTCACCCGTTACTGGATGACGCCCAGCTGGCGCAGTTAGCCGCTGTCGAGCAGATTGAGCTGGCGCACGGTTCGCAGCAGGTCTTGCTGCAGCGCGACGGTGATGCTTGGGGCGTTGCCAGTCGGGATCAGTTCCCGCTGCAGCGCGAGCGTCTGGCAGCACTGCTGCTGGCGCTGCGTGAAGCGCGGGTGATTGAGGCCAAGACGACCAACGCTGAGTATCACGAGCGCCTGGGGCTGACCGAGGGTGAGGCCAGCGAAAGTGCACTGCGGGTTAGCGTCAAGGCGGCAGACGGCAGCTTCGGCGTGTTGTTCGGTAACAAGGTTGGCAGTGACCAGCTGGTGCGCTTTGCCGACCAGGATCAGGTCTGGTTGGTCAATCGGGCACTGAGCATGTCCACCAATCCGCAGGACTGGCTTGATCTTCAGGTCAGCCAGATTCCGCTGGAGCAGGTAGCTACCGCGCACTGGCGCTATGCCGATGGCGAAGAACTGCAGCTGGATAAGGCCAGCGAGGGTGACTATAACTTCAAGCTCGCCGATGGCGAGGGCGCCGGCCACGAGCGCGAGCTGAACTCGATGGTGCTGGCGTTGGCCGACCTGCGCGCGCAGAACGTATCACTGCGCAGTGCGCTGGAGCTGGGTGAGCCGGTTCTCAGCATGCAGTTGAGCAGCTGGTCTGGCGCAACACTGGCTGCTTCGCTCTACCAGATTGGTGGTGCCTACTGGCTGACCATCGACGAGCTGGGTCAGAGCGAAGAGAATCCGCTGAAGGTCAACAGCGATGCGCGCTGGGCATTCCAGCTAGGCGTTGCGCAGCACGACCGCATGGTGTTGCGCCATGCCGACCTCAAGCCGGCTGAGCAGCCTGCCCAGAACTGATGTACCTCAGACAGTCGTTCACCTGAACGGCTGTCGCTTTCTTGCGTTACTTGCAGCGCGATTCCCTTGAACTAGACTCGGAAAACGACCAGCGGATGCGTGCATCTGGTGGTGGCGCACGTGCTGTCCGCGGGCGGGCAGCGGATCAGATCAGGTAAGACGAGGACTGTGGTAATGGCGGAGCGTGAGCAGGGGACCGTAAAGTGGTTCAACGATGCCAAGGGTTTTGGTTTCATTCAGCGCGAGTCCGGGCCGGATGTGTTCGTGCATTTCCGCGCCATTCGCGGTGACGGTCACCGCACGTTGGTAGAAGGGCAGAAGGTCGAGTTTACCGTTTCGCAGGGCCAGAAGGGCCTGCAGGCGGACGACGTCACCAAGCTGTAACCAGCTTTACCCTCAATCTTCGGCTGCCGTCAGGCAGCCGTGCCTCAGACCCCGGCGGAGCTATGCCTGCGCCGCGGCGTGTTATTGCTGTCTGTTAGGGTCTGTTGCCGTTTCGTTCACCCGCCTGTTGCAGCCTGTAAAGCCGCCAATCAAGGAGCGAGAAGCGTAGCGTGGTCATTCCACGTAAGCGACGAGCGACGCCGAGTGGCGGCTTTACAGGCGCAACCCGCAGGGCCGGGGTCATTTTTCGGCCATGCTGCGTTGTCGGTCGCTTATGTGGACTAACCACACTGCACTCCCTCCGCCTTGCGTGGCCGAAAAATGGCCTCCGGCAGGCGGGTGAACGAAATGGCAACAGACCCTATTTAACGGCCGGTAGCTGACTGCGCAGCCAGCGGTCGAACTCTCCGGCAGGCAAGGCACCGTTCACCCGTGCCACTTCCTTGCCTTGATGAAAGATCAACAGCGTCGGAATACTGCGGATGCCAAAGCGCGCAGCCAGATCGGGGGCGGCTTCGGTGTCGACCTTGAGAAATCGTGCGCGTGGCTCGTGCTGGCCGCAGCTCTGGCTGAAGGTCGGCGCAAACTGGCGGCACGGGCCGCACCAGGCAGCCCAGAAGTCGATGACCAGGGGCAGGTCTGCACTGGCATGGCGGGCGAACCCAGCTGCATCAACCGCACTCGGTTGTCCGGTAAACAGGGGCTGTTTGCAGGCTCCGCAGACGGGGGCGGCAGACAGGCGATTGGGTTCCAGTCGATTCTTGCGTTGGCAATGGGGGCAGCAGATCAGCATGGTCATTCCTCCGGCGTTACTCCCTTGTTTGGGTAACACCGGTGGAATTTCAAGGTCGGAGCCGTGATGTTACTTGCGCCTGTCCTGCCATTGACGCTGTAGTTCGATAAAGGTCAGGGAGGCAGACCAGGTCACCAGCACCAGTCCTGTCAGCGACTCGGTACCGTAGAGGAAGCGGATATGCCCCGTTGGCGTGAGATCGCCGTAACCCAGCGTGGTATAGGTAGTCGCCGATAGGTAAACGGTCTCGAACAGGGTGATGGTATCCAGTCCTGCGATGCCGCCCTGTTCCGGCATCTGCAGCAGGATGAAGGCGCCCATGCCAAACAGCCAGATTTCGGCGATGTGGGTAAACAGCAGCACGAAGATCATGCTGAGGATACGCGGCCGCTCACGCATGGTGGTGACGCCGAGGAACCGGTGCAGGCGTGATAGCACTTCGTAGTGCAGCACAACGGCCAGTGCGGCAATGAAGCAGCTGCCGCCCACCATGATCAGATGGAAGCGGTCGATATCCGGAATCAGGGTCACTTACTGGGCCCAGACAAATTCATTTTCGCCATCGGCGTTGACCTTCAGCCAGCGGTCGGCGTCGGCCTCACCATCGGCTTCTTCCCAGCCGCCGACCGAACAGCGTACTTCGTGGCCAATGGCTGCGTGTACCGCGCGAGCGCAATCACGGTCGCTGTCCCAGGGAGTGGCATCGCTGTCAAACCAGATGCTGGCCCATTTGCCTGCAGCCTTGCGTACCACCAGCAGCGGGATGGTCTGGTCCGCATGCAGTGCGCCCTGCTGGGTCAACCCCTTGGGCTCGTCCAGCGTCAGTGGCCCAATGACCTTATGCAGCCAGTCCAGCAGGTCGGTGACGTGGTCGTCTCGCAGGTAGATCTCGATATCGGGTTGGCGCACGGCTATTCCTTGGCGTGTTCTTGGTTTCAGCAACGTTCCAGCATGATCATCTGCATGGCCACTTCGAGGCCCTCAATACCTTGCTCGGCGATGGCCTGCTGGCGTTCGGGGCGACTGCGCACACCGTGCGGGGTCATGCCAATCAGATTGCCCAGATCATCACCGGTCAGTTGCAGAGGATAGCGCAGGGTTTGCTCGGAGGCGATGCGCAGGCCATCGGGCAGGCTTTTGATCAGCGCCGGGGTCGGATGGACTTCGTCGTACAGGCGCTGACGCAGCGCCAGCAGATGGTCGCTGTGCGGGCCGACGATCAGGATGTGGCCACCCGGGCGCACGGTGCGCAGGCACTCGTCCGCTGACCAAGGGCTGAATACGCTCAGGGCGGCGTCCAGGCTCTGGTCGGCTACCGGCAGGCGAGCACTGGAGGCAACCATCCAGCGGATGCTGCGGCTGCGCCGACAGGCCTTGAGGATGGCGTCCTTGCTGATGTCGAAGCCGCCGATGGCGGTGTCTGGCAGCGCGCTGGCCAGTCGCTCGGTGTAGTAGCCTTCACCGCAGCCCATGTCGAGCAGCGTCTTGGGCGCTAGCGCGGCGAACAGCTGGTTGATGGCATCGCTGACCGGCTGATAGTGGCCAGCATCAAGAAACGCCTGACGGCAGGCCAGCATCTGCGGGGTATCGCCCGGTTGCTTGCTGTTCTTGTGTTGCACCAGCAGCAGATTCAGGTAGCCCTGACGGGCCTGGTCATAACTGTGGCCAGCCGGGCAGCTCCACTGGCGCTCAAGGTTGCTCAGCGGGGCATGGCAGTGAGGGCAGATCAGTTGCAGCATCAGGTCAGCAACCGTTCCAGGGTGACCTGGTAGATATCGGTCAGCAGGTTCAGGTCATCGGCCTTGATGCACTCGTTGACCTGATGGATGGTCGCGTTGACCGGGCCCAGTTCGACTACCTGAGTGCCCATGGTGGCGATAAAGCGCCCGTCCGAGGTGCCGCCGGAGGTGGACGGTTGGGTCTCGCGCCCGGTGACCTGTTTGATCGCGGCAGAGACGCCGTCGAGTAGCGCACCCGGCTCGGTCAGGAACGGCAGGCCAGATACGGTCCAGTGCAGTTCGTATTCGAGGCCGTGGGCGTCGAGCAGATCGCGCACGCGCTGCTGCAGGCCTTCGACGGTGGATTCGGTGGAGAAGCGGAAGTTGATCAGTGCTTCCAACTCGCCCGGCACCACGTTGGTTGCGCCGGTACCTGAGTGAATATTGGAAATCTGGAAGCTGGTCGGCGGGAAGAAGGCGTTGCCTTCGTCCCAGACTTCGGCAGCCAGCGCGGCCAGCGCCGGGGCGGCCAGATGAATCGGGTTGCGCGCCAGGTGCGGATACGCCACGTGGCCCTGCTTGCCGCGGATCACCAGGCGGGCGTTGAGCGAGCCACGGCGGCCATTCTTGACGATATCGCCCACCAGCTCGGTGCTGGATGGTTCGCCGACGATGCACCAGTCCACTTTCTCGCCGCGCTCGACCAGCGTCTCGACCACTTTGATGGTGCCGTCGGTGGCTGGGCCTTCCTCGTCACTGGTGATCAGAAAGGCGATGGAACCCTTGTGGTCGGGATGCGCGGCAACAAAGCGCTCGACCGCGACGACCATGGCGGCGAGGCTGCCTTTCATATCGGCGGCGCCGCGACCGTGCAGCATGCCGTCGCGGATCTGCGGGATAAACGGGTTGGTCTGCCACTGCTCGACCGGGCCGGTCGGCACCACGTCGGTATGACCGGCAAAGCACAGCACCGGACCTTCACTGCCGCGGCGTGCCCACAGGTTGTCGACCTCGCCAAAACGCAGCGGCTCCAGTACGAAACCGGCGGTCGCCAGGCGTTCGCCCATCAGCTGCTGGCAGCCAGCGTCCTCGGGGGTGGTGGAGTTGCGTGAGATCAGCTCGCAGGCCAGCTGCAGGGTAGGGGATAGCTCGGTCATGGTTCCGGGTCGTCTGGGCAGAGGAAGGCGCCATCATACCAGAGTCACCGTGGTGCAGCTCAGATCCGGGTGTCTGGCCAGCGCGCGCGCCGCCATGCCCGGCGCTGCTTCTTGTCGAGGAATGTCCAGGCCAGCAGGCGGCTGCGCTTGCTGCCCTGGCCCATGTCGATGATGCGTAAGTCGGTGGCGCCAAGGCCGCGCAGTTGTTCGGGCAGCGCTTTGAGGCTGGCTGCGCTGGCGACCAGTGTCGTGAACCAGAACACCTGAGATGCGTATGTCTTGCTCTGCTCGGCCATACGGCGAAGGAACCCGGCCTCGCCGTCGCTGCAGTACAACTCGTTGGCTCGACCGCCGAAATTGCGCCCGGCTGACGCCTTGCCGAGCCCTTGCCACTTGCGCTCATTGGCTTGTTGCGCCTCGGCTGCACTGGCGTAGAACGGCGGATTACAGAGGGTGAAGTCGAACTGCTCCCCGCTGCTGATGATGCCGTCGAAGATGCTATCGGGATTGGATTGCAGGCGCAGGGTGATCTGCTCCAGCAGCGTCGGGTTGGCTGTGAGTATTTGCCTGGCGTTGGTCAGCGCATCAGCGTCGATATCGCTGCCGACGAACTGCCAGCCGTATTCGGCGTTGCCGATCAGTGGATAAATCAGGTTGGCCCCGGTGCCCACATCCAGGCCACGCAGCCGCTCTCCGCTGGGTGTTACGCCATCGTGGCTGCTGGCCAGCAGGTCGGCCAGGTGGTGGATAAGATCGGCGCGGCCGGGGATGGGCGGGCACAGCGCGTCGTCCGGGATCTGCCAGCCATTAATGCCGTACCAATGCGTCAGCAGGGCACCGTTGAGGCAGCGCAGGGCGGCTGGATCAGAAAAGTCGATGGTTGTCTGCCCATCTTTGCCCTGACGGATAAAAGCCTTTAGTGGCGGGCACTTGCGCGCAAGCAGGGCGAAATCATAGCGGCCTTGATAGCGGTTGCGCGGGTGCAGGGCTGGGGGCTTGGACGAGCGACGCGACATGCTGACTCCTGAACTGGAGGTGGAGCATCCCACGCTACTGCGGCCTTGTCACCCGTTGTGCACAGAAGCTGGGGATGATGCTGTGGATAACTTCAGGATATCCATGCCAATGCCATAAGGGCTGGCGGTTGCGCGGAGCTGGCTGTTTTTTGCGCAATGCAGCGCGGGAGGGCGCTGGTATACTGTGCCGCTGTTTTAAGGAGCCCGCAGATGATCACCGAAGACCCCCGTTTTGCCGGAATTGGCCGTTTGTACGGCACAGCAGCGCTTGCGCGTCTGGCTGCCAGCCATGTGGTGGTGGTCGGGATTGGCGGGGTGGGCAGTTGGGTAGCCGAGGCGCTGGCACGTACCGGGATCGGCCGAATCAGTCTGATCGACATGGACGAGGTCTGCGTCAGCAACGTCAATCGCCAGCTGCACGCGCTGGACGGGCAGGTCGGCAGGCCCAAGGTTGCGGTGATGGCCGAGCGTCTGCGCGCAATCAGCCCGGAGTGTGACGTGCGCCCGGTGATGGATTTTGTTACGCCGAACAACCTGACCGAGCTGATCACGGACGACATCGACTGTGTGGTGGATTGCATCGACAGCGTCAACGCCAAGGTGGCGCTGATTGCCTGGTGCCGCCGCCGCAAGATTCCGGTGATCACCACCGGCGGTGCGGGCGGGCAGATCGACCCGACGCAGATTACCGTCGCGGACCTGTCCAAGACCGTCAACGACCCGCTGGCCGCCAAGGCGCGCTCACTGCTGCGTCGCGACCATAACTTCCCCCGTGCCGACAGCAAGCGCAGCTTCGGCGTGCCCTGTGTTTACTCGAAAGAGCAACTGCGCTATCCCAAACCCGACGGCAGTGTCTGCACTCAGAAGTCCTTTGTCGGCGAGGGTGTGCGCCTGGACTGCTCCGGCGGCTTCGGCGCCGTCACCATGGTCACCGCCACCTTCGGCATGGTCGCAGCGGCGCAGGCTGTTGGGCGCTTGCTGCGCTAGCGCAGCAAGCGGGCTGGAAGCTTAAAGCTGGAAGCTGGAAGCCATTTATCCTGGTAAGTGGCTTTTTTGCGTGGCACGGAAGTAACACGGAAAAACCAGCCCACCCAGATTATGATCTTCCAGCCTCCAGCCACAAAAAAAGGCCCGAACCGATCACCGGTACGGGCCTCTCACCGAGCTGCTTCAAGCTTATGGCTTGCCGCTTACAGCTCCCACAACGCGATTAGTTGTGGGCGTGCAGCATATCGTTCAGCTGAATCGCGCTCTTGTTGGTCTTGCACTCGATGGCGCCCGTCTGCGAGTTACGACGGAACAGCAGGTCGGACTGGTTGGCCAGGTCGCGCGCCTTGACGATTTCGACCAGATTGTCGGCGTCGTCCAGCAGTGCCACCTTGATGCCGGCGGTGATGTACAGACCGGCTTCAACGGTGCAGCGGTCGCCCAGCGGGATACCGATACCAGCGTTGGCGCCGATCAGGCAGCCTTCGCCAACGGAGATGACGATATTGCCGCCACCGGACAGGGTGCCCATGGTGGAGCAACCGCCGCCCAGGTCGGAACCCTTGCCAACGAAGACGCCGGCAGAGATGCGGCCTTCAACCATGCTGGTGCCTGCGGTACCGGCATTGAAGTTGATAAAGCCTTCGTGCATGACGGTGGTGCCTTCGCCAACGTAGGCGCCCAGGCGCACGCGAGCGGTGTCGGCGATGCGGATGCCGGCCGGCACGACGTAGTCGGTCATGGACGGGAACTTGTCGATGCTGTGCACAACCAGCGACTCACCCTTCATGCGCGCGGCCATCTGGCGCTGCGGCAGTTCGCTGATGTCGATCGCACCCTGGGTGGTCCAGGCAACGTTCGGCAGCAGCGGGAAGATGCCGGCCAGTACTACGCCGTGCGGCTTGACCAGACGGTGTGAGAGCAGGTGCAGCTTGAGGTAGGCTTCCGGCGTGGAGCTGGGAGCCTCATCGCTGGCCAGTACGGTGGCGACCAGCGGACGGCTGCTGTCGGCCATCTGCGCGACCAGTGCGGCCTGCTCGCTGAAACCGGCCGCATTCAGTGCCTGGCTCAGCGCGCCGCATTGGCTGGCGGCGAAACCGATGGCCTGGTTGCCTTCGGCGTAACCAAGCTCGGCCTTGACGACGTCGATCAGGGCGTTGCCGGGGTTGAGCAGGGGCTGAGGATAAAACACCTCCAGCCAATCACCTGCGCTGTTCTGGGTGCCGATGCCAAAGGCCAGACTGAAACATTCACTCATGGGGCGGTTCCTTTGATGCTAGTGCTATGCATTGGATTCAAACGCGCTGGCGTACCACTCCGGCTTGAAGCCGACCAGGCGCTGCGAGCCGATATCCAGTACCGGTCTTTTTATCATCGAGGGGTTGGCTTGCATCAGCGCAACCGCCTTGTCTGTATCGATGTTTTCCTTGTCCGCATCATCCAGCTTGCGGAAGGTGGTGCCCTTGCGGTTGAGGATGACTTCCCAGCCGTGTTCGGCACACCAGGTTTGCAGCCGCTCAGCATCGATGCCGTGCGTCTTGTAATCGTGAAACTGGTAGTCGACGCCGTGTTCGTCCAGCCAGGTTCGGGCCTTTTTCATGGTGTCGCAGGCCTTGATGCCGTACAGGGTGATCATTGCTTACAGGCTCCTGATGAAGTCGCGGATGCGTTCGGCAGCTTCAATGCACTCGTCCAGCGGGGCGACCAGCGCCATGCGGACCCGTCCGGCGCCGGGATTATAACCATCAATTTCCCGTGACAGGTAACGTCCGGGCACCACGGCGACGTTCTGCTCGGCCAGCAGGCGGGCGGTGAAGGTCTCGTCGTCGATGGGGGGTTTGGGCCACAGGTAGAAACCGGCGTCGGGGCGCTCCACCTCCATCACGTCGCCAAGAATGGCAAGAACAGCGTCGAACTTGGCCTGATACTGGGCGCGGTTGTCGGCAACGTGTGCTTCATCCTGCCACGCTGCGATGCTGGCGATCTGGCTGTGAATCGGCATGGCGCAGCCGTGGTAGGTGCGATAGGTCAGGTATGGCTTGAGCAGGCTGGCGTCGCCGGCGACGAAGCCTGAGCGCAGGCCCGGCAGGTTGGAGCGCTTGGACAGGCTGTGGAACACTACGCAGCGGGCGAAGTCGTCGCGGCCTAAGGCAGCGCAGGCTTGCAGCAGGCCAACCGGCGCGGGGCCGTCCGGGGCATAGATTTCGCTGTAGCACTCGTCAGAGGCAATCACGAAGTCGTACTGGTCGGCCAGCTTGATCAACTGCTGCAGGGTTTCCAGCGGAATCACCGCGCCGGTCGGGTTGCCCGGTGTGCAGATAAACAGCAGCTGGCAGCGCTGCCAGACCTCGGCCGGAACGGCGCTGAAATCCGGGATAAAGCCATTGCTGCCGTTGCAGGCGAGGTAATGCGGCTCCACGCCGGCCAGAAACGCAGCCCCTTCATAGATCTGATAGAACGGGTTGGGGCTGACCACCAGACCCTGCGGGTCGCGGGCAATCAGCGCCTGGGTAAAGGAAAACAGTGCCTCGCGGGTGCCGTTCACCGGGATGATGTTGCTGTTGATATCCAGGCTGCCAGTGTTCAGCGCAAAGCGCTTGGTCAGCCAGTCGGCGATGCTTTGGCGCAGCTCGGGCTTGCCTTGGGTGGTCGGGTAGACCGCCGCCTGATTGAGGTTGTTAGCCAGCGCCTCCAGCACGAAGGGCGGAGACGGGTGCTTGGGCTCACCGATCGACAGCGAAATAGGGCGTAGTGCCGGGTTTGGGGTGACGTCGGCGATCAGTGCGCGCAGCTTTTCAAACGGGTAGGGCTGCAGGCGCTGCAGGTCGTGATTCATGCGGTGTCCTCAGGGGCCGATGGCAATGGGGCTGCTGTACTCCTGGCCGGTCGGCTGGGTACTGCTGAGTGTGTCGATAATGGTTTGCTGCAGGCGCTCGCACAGCTGCGGGTCTGACAGCGCCTGATTGTTGGCGTCGGTGATGACGAAAACGTCGTCCACGCGCTCGCCGAGGGTGACGATCTTGGCGTTCTGCACGCTGATGTCGAAGTCCAGCAGGATGCGGCCCATCCGGGCGAGCAGGCCGGGGCGGTCCGGTGCGCTCAGCTCAAGGATGGTGTGCAGGCCGTTCGGGTCGTTGAAAATAGTGACCTCGGGAGCGAAGGCAAAGTGCTTGAGTTGGCGCGGTACGCGGCGCTGGATGATCGTTGGGTAGGCATCCGGGTCAGATAGCGCGTCGATCAGGCCTTGCTTGATCTGGCGGATACGCTCGGGGTTGTCGCCAATCGAGCCGCCATCAGAGTCGAGCACGATGTAGGTGTCGAGGCTGAATTGGCTGGTCGAGGTGATGATGCGCGCGTCCTGAATGCTCAGGTTGAGCTGATCCATGGCTGATACGGTCGCTGCGAACAGGTCGTTCTGCTCCGGGGTATAGATAAAGATCTGGGTCGCGCCCTCGAACTCGCGCTGGGCGGTTTCCTTGATCAGCACCAGTGGACTCTGGCGCTGGCCGTGCTGGGCGATGGCTTCGGTGTGCCAGGCCACATCGCTGGCGGTGTGGCGCAGGAAGTAGTCGTCACCCAGCTCGGCCCAGAGGGCTTCGGCATCGTCTTCATCGACACCGTTGCGCACCAGGATATCGAGCGCCGCCTGCTGGGTCTGGCGAATCTGTTCTTCGCGATCCGGCGGGTTGTCCAGGCCGCGGCGCAGGGCGCGCTTGGTTTCGGTGTACAGCTGGCGCAGCAGGGATGCGCGCCAGGAGTTCCACAGCGTCGGATTGGTGGCGTTGATGTCGGCGATGGTCAGCACGTAGAGATAGTCGAGACGCACCTGATTGCCGACCTTGGTGGCGAAGTCGTGGATCTCCAGCGGGTCGGAAATGTCCTTGCGCTGGGCGGTGGTCGACATCAGCAGGTGGTTCTCAACCAGCCAGCTGACCAGATGGGTATCCCACGCGGGCAGGTGATGGCGCTGACAAAACAGTTCTGCATCCACCGCGCCCAGTTCCGAATGGTCGCCGCCGCGGCCCTTGGCAATGTCGTGGTATAGCCCGGCCATGTACGCCAAATCCGGTTTGGGCAGGCGGCAGAAAATGCGCCAGGCCAGTGGGTAGCGGTCCTGGTATTCGGGCCAGCTCAGCTTGCGCAGATGCTTGATCAGATTCAGCGTGTGCGCATCGACCGTATAGATGTGGAACAGGTCGTGCTGCATCTGGCCGACGATCTTGCCGAACTCCGGCAGGTAACGGCCGAGGATGCCGTAGCGGTTCATTCGGCGCAGGTTGCGGTGGATGCCTTCCTTGCAGCGGAACAGTTCGATGAACAGGCTGGTGTTGCGAATGTCGCTGCGGAAGTCGTCGTCGATCAGGTGGCGATGGTCGCGCAGCAGTCGGATGGTGTCGGCGCGTACGCCGCGGATCTCCGGGTGCTGAGCCATCAGCAGGAAAATTTCCAGGATCGCGAACGGGGTGCGCTTGAAGACGTTCGGATTGGTGACTTCGATGTAGTGGTTGCGGATCTGGAAGCGGCTGTTGAGCGGGCGAATATCCGCCGCCTCGGCATTGCGCAGCAGGATTTCCTCAAAGTGCTGCATCAGCAGATCGTTTAGTTCCGACAGCGACATGACCACCCGGTAGTACTTCTGCATGAAGCGCTCGACCGCCAGTTTGCTGTCGGTGCCTTCGTAACCGAGTAGCTTGGCGAGGGCGCGCTGGTGGTCGAACAGGAGGCGATCCTCGGCGCGGCCAGCCAGCGTATGCAAGGCAAAGCGGACCTTCCACAGGAAGGCGCGGCCCGAGTCGAGAATGCGGTACTCGGGCTCGTTCAGAAAGCCCTGCTGTACCAGTTCGCTGAGATCATTGGTGCCGAAATGACGCAGCGCGACCCATGCGATGGTTTGAATGTCGCGCAGGCCACCGGGTGAGCTTTTGACGTTCGGTTCGAGGTTGTACTCGGTGTCGTTGAACTTGGCGTGACGGGCGTGCTGTTCGGCGCGTTTGGCGCGGAAGAACTCGGCGTCCGACCACATGTGCTCGGTGCTGATTGCGGCCATCATGTCCTGACGCAGCGCTTCGTCGCCGGCCAGCGTGCGCGACTCCATCAGGTTGGTGATGACGGTAATGTCGGCGCGTGCCTCGTGCTGGCACTCCTCGATGCTGCGCACGCTCTGGCCAACCTCAAGGCCGATATCCCAGAGCAGCATCAGAAACGCTTCGATCGACTCGCGGAACGGCTCGGCGTCGCCGCGCAGCAGAATTAGCAGGTCGATATCCGAGTGCGGGTGCAGCTCGCCGCGGCCGTAACCGCCAACGGCCAGCAGGGCGATACCGGGGTCGCCCGCGCAGGGCAGGCGAGCCCAGGCCTGCTGCAGAATTTGATCGGTAAACCAGGCGCGTTCGTGGATCAACTGATGGATGTCTCGCCCGTCCTCAAAACGCTGGGCAATCAGCGTGTCGGCCTGGCGAATGGCCTTCTTGAACGCGGCGATCGGGCTGCTCTTGAGGGCCAGCTCTGCCTGGAACTGGCCAGGATCGAAAAGTGCGTCATCCATCATTTCAGTTCCTCGGCAGGTCGGTTAGGCCGGACAGCGAATCAGTTGTCCGTTAGCGGAAGGTTTCGTCGTTACGCAGGGTCAGTACTTCGTAACCGTCGGCCGTTACCAGAATGGTGTGTTCCCACTGCGCAGAGAGTTTGCGGTCCTTGGTAATCGCGGTCCAGTTATCGCCCAGCAGGCGAGTCTCCGGGCGGCCCTGGTTGATCATCGGCTCGATGGTGAAGGTCATGCCTTCGGCCAGTTCCATGCCGGTGCCGGCGCGGCCGTAGTGCAGAATCTGCGGTTCTTCGTGGAACACCTTGCCGATACCGTGGCCGCAGTACTCGCGTACCACGCTGTAGCGGTTGGCATGGGCGTGTTCCTGAATGACTGCGCCAATATCACCGAGGCGGGCGCCGGGGCGCACCACCGAAATACCTTTATACATGCACTCCTGAGTGATGCGGCTCAGGCGCTCGACCCATTCCGGCACTTCGCCAACCATGAACATCTTGCTGGTATCGCCGTGGTAGCCGTCCTTAATGACGGTTACGTCGATGTTCAGTGCGTCGCCGTTCTTCAGCGGCTTGTCGTTCGGGATGCCGTGGCAGACCACGTGGTTGATGGAGGTGCAGATGGACTTGGGGAAGGGCATGCGACCCGGTGCGCCGCCGTAGTTGAGCGGTGCCGGGATGGCCTTCTGGACGTTGACGATGTAGTCGTGGCAGATGGTGTTGAGTTCGTCGGTGGTGACGCCCGGTTTGACATATTCACCGATCATCTCCAGAACTTCGGCCGCGAGGCGGCCCGCAATTCGCATGCCGGCAATGTCTTCAGCGGTCTTGATGGTAACGGTCATGGCTGGACTCTCTTCAATTGGGCGCCGGCTGGCGACAGTGGACAAACACGGGATTCTAACAGACCTGCGCCGCGCTGTTGAGCGGGCCGTGTGTCGCCTGTTCCTGCGCAGTGCTTTATTCGCATTCGGCGATATGGTATAAAGCGCCCCGCTGAGAAAAGAGTCGTCAGATTCACTTGGCAATTACCTTAAAAACCGCACACGTATCGACACGGTGTCCTGGGTGCCCTTCGGGGTTGGATACTGGGATGCGTGGAGGCCCAACCCGATTTACTGGAGCTATCATGACTCAAGTTTCTATGCGTGACATGCTGAAGGCCGGTGCGCACTTCGGCCACCAGACCCGTTACTGGAACCCGAAAATGGGCAAGTTCATTTTCGGCGCTCGTAACAAGATTCACATCATCAACCTCGAAAAGACCATGCCGATGTTCCACGAAGCCCTGAGCTTTGTGGAGAAGCTGGCTGCCGGCAAGAACAAGATCCTGTTCGTCGGCACCAAGCGCGCTGCCAGCAAGATCATTGCTGATGAAGCGACTCGCGCTGGTCAGCCGTATGTTGATCACCGCTGGCTCGGCGGCATGCTGACCAACTACAAGACCATCCGTCAGTCCATCAAGCGTCTGCGTGATCTGGAAGTTCAGTCTCAGGACGGCACTTTCGCCAAGCTGACCAAGAAAGAAGCACTGATGCGCTCCCGTGATCTGGAAAAACTGGATCGCAGCCTGGGTGGTATCAAGGACATGGGCGGCCTGCCTGACGCACTGTTCGTTATCGACGTCGAGCACGAGCGCATTGCCATCACTGAAGCCAACAAGCTGGGTATCCCGGTCATCGGCATCGTTGATACCAACAGCAGCCCGGAAGGCGTTGACTTCGTTATCCCCGGTAACGACGACGCTATCCGCGCCATCAAGCTGTACGCTGCTGCTATGGCTGACGCTGTAATGCGTGGCAAGAGCAACTCTGGCGCCGCAGATGAGTTCGTAGAAGAAGCTGCTCCGGAAGCCTCTGAAGGCTAAGGTGCATACGGCTAAGTTGTTGCCGTAGCAAAAAGGGGGCGATGCCCCCTTTTTGCAATGTGTTTACCGCAAGATGATTCGTTGCTTCCTGCTGATTATTGGAAGCAGGAACTAATCCAGTTATGTGAGGAAGAATCCATGGCAGAAGTTACTGCAGCACTGGTCAAAGAACTGCGCGAGCGCACCGGTCAGGGCATGATGGAGTGCAAGAAGGCACTGGTTGCCGCTGAAGGTGACATCGAGAAAGCAATCGACGACATGCGCGCTTCCGGCGCCATCAAGGCAGCCAAAAAAGCGGGCAACATCGCCGCTGAAGGTTCCATCGCTGTCAAGGTTGCTGCTGACAACAAGTCCGCAGTCATCATCGAAGTTAACTCCCAGACCGACTTCCTGGCTCTGCAGGAAGACTTCAAGGCATTCGTTGTTGCCAGCCTGGACAAGGCTGTTGAAGCCGGTTACACCGACGCTGCTCCGCTGATCGCTGATCAGGAAGCTGCCCGTGAAGCCCTGGTTGCCAAGACTGGTGAGAACGTCAATATCCGTCGCCTGACTCGCGTTGAAGGTGATGTGGTTGGTGCTTACCTGCACGGTCACCGTATCGGTGTTGTCGTTACTCTGAACGGTGGCAGCGAAGAGCTGGCCCGCGACATCGCCATGCACGTTGCTGCCAGCAACCCGCAGTTCCTGGATGCCTCTCAGGTATCGGAAGAAGCAATTGCCAAAGAGAAGGAAATCTTCCTGGCTCTGAACGCTGACAAGATCGCCGGCAAGCCGGAAAACATTGTTGAGAACATGGTCAAGGGCCGTATCAACAAGTTCGTTTCCGAAGGCAGCCTGATCGAGCAGCCGTTCGTCAAGGATCCGGAAGTCAAGGTTGGCGAGCTGGCCAAGAAAGCCGGTGCTGAAGTGGTTTCCTTCGTGCGTTTCGAAGTGGGCGAGGGCATCGAGCGTGCCGAGACCGACTTCGCTGCCGAAGTTGCTGCTCAGCTGGCAGCTGCCAAGCAGTAATACGCTATAGTGCACGCTGACCGGTGCACCGCCTCTGCGCTTGCGTGGGGGCGATAAGGTTGATCCGAGAGGCTTCCCGCGCAGGCGTGAAGCCTCTTTTTCAAGAAATACTGAACAAGTTTGCGCCCGCGTGGTCTGGGTGAAACTCGTTGAGTATTTCTCCCTTCCAGTCCAGGAGATTCAGACATGGCCCAGGTGCCCAGTAGCCGCCAACCCAAGTACAAACGCATTCTTCTCAAGCTCAGCGGTGAAGCGCTGATGGGAACCGAGGATTTCGGTATCGATCCCAAGGTGCTGGACCGGATGGCGCTGGAGATTGGCCAGCTGATCGGGATTGGTGTGCAGGTGGGTCTGGTCATTGGTGGCGGCAACCTGTTTCGCGGTTCGGCATTGAGTGCAGCCGGCATGGACCGGGTGACCGGTGACCATATGGGCATGCTGGCGACCGTGATGAATGCGCTGGCCATGCGCGACTCGCTGGAGCGCTCCAATATCCAGACCCGCGTGATGTCCGCCATTACTATGGAAGGCGTGACCGAGCATTACGATCGTCGCAAGGCAATGCGCTACCTCGCTGGTGGTGACGTGGTAATATTCTCCGCCGGTACGGGCAACCCCTTCTTCACCACTGATACTGCGGCCTGCCTTCGCGGAATCGAGGTCGACGCTGACCTGGTGCTCAAGGCAACCAAGGTCGATGGTGTGTACAACGCAGATCCGATGAAGGACCCGAATGCCGAGCGCTTCGAGAAGCTCAGCTACGACCAGGTGCTGGATCTCAAGCTTGAAGTCATGGACCTGACGGCCATCTGCCTGATCCGTGACCACAATATGCCCCTGCGGGTGTTTAACATGAACAAGCCTGGTGCGCTGCTCAATGCGGTTGTTGGAAGCGCCGAAGGAACACTGATCGAGGGTTGAGTAATGATCAACGAAATCAAGCAAGACGCGCAGGAGCGCATGAAGAAATCCGTCGAAGCGCTGGAGCATGCGTTCGCCAAGATTCGTACCGGTCGCGCTCACCCGGCTCTGCTGGACAGCGTCATGGTGTCCTACTACGGCTCCGACACTCCTCTGCGTCAGGTTGCCAACGTCATCGTTGAGGACTCGCGTACCCTGGCACTGAGCGTATTCGACAAGGGCATGATTCAGGCGGTAGAAAAGGCCATCATGACCTCCGATCTGGGTCTCAATCCGGCTACTTCCGGTACGACCATTCGGGTGCCGATGCCGGCGCTGACCGAAGAGACTCGCAAGGGCTACACCAAGCAAGCCCGGGCAGAAGCTGAAGGCGGCCGTGTTGCTGTACGCAACATTCGTCGCGACGCGCTGAGCCAGCTGAAGGATCTGCAGAAAGAGAAGGAAATCAGCGAAGACGAAGAGCGTCGTGCTGCGGACGACGTCCAGAAGCTGACCGACAAGTTCATCGCTGAAATCGACAAGGCGCTGGAAGTGAAAGAAAAGGACCTGATGGCCATCTGAGGCCGTCAGCATCCTGCTCCTGCATGAACAACAAGAACGTGGCTGATCTTCCTGGTGCTGTCCCTCGTCATATTGCCATCATCATGGATGGCAATAACCGCTGGGCGCGCAAGCGTCTGTTGCCTGGTGTGGCAGGGCACAAAGCGGGTGTTGATGCCGTCAAGGCGATGATCGAAGTTTGTGTCGAGGACGGGGTCGAGGTGTTGACCCTGTTCGCGTTCTCCAGTGAAAACTGGCAGCGCCCGGCAGATGAGGTCAGCGCACTGATGGAGCTGTTCCTCAGTGCGTTGCGCCGGGAAGTGCGCAAGCTCGGCGAGAACGGTGTGCGCCTGCGTATCATTGGTGACCGCAGCCGTTTCTCGGCTGAAATCCAGCAGGCGATGGCGGCTGCCGAGCAGGAAACTGCGCACGGTAATCGTCTGACCCTGGTTGTGGCGGCTAACTACGGCGGTCAGTGGGATATGGCGCAGGCCGCCCGCAGTCTGGCCGAGGAAGTCGCGCGTGGCGAACGTGAGCCGGCGTCGATCGACGAGCGTGCCATTGACGAACGGATAAGCACGGCAGGTCTGCCGTTGCCCGATCTGTGCATTCGCACCGGCGGCGAAAAGCGCATCAGTAATTTCCTGTTGTGGCAGCTGGCGTACGCCGAGCTGTATTTCTCTGACCTTTATTGGCCCGACTTCAAGCAGGCTGCCTTGCGAGAGGCGATGCAGGATTTTGCGGGTCGTCAACGCCGTTTCGGCAAAACCAGCGAGCAGATTGCAGCGGAGTCCTGATGCTCAAGCAACGGGTTATAACCGGCGTCATTCTGGCGCTGATCGCGGTGTCCGGGTTTGTAGGGCTGCAGGGTACCTGGTTTGCCGCATTTATTGGTGCTGTCGTGATGCTGGCAGCCTGGGAGTGGATGCGGCTGTGTGGCGAAACGCGGCAGGCCGGTCGTGTGGTCTATGCGGTCACGCTCGGCTTGTTCATGGTCGGTTTGTATCGAGACGCGCCTGCCATCATCTACTTCGTCGCGCCAGCGTTGGTCTGGTGGTGCATGGCAACGGCGATGATTCTGCGCTACCCGAACGGCAGCGGACTTTGGCGCGGCAGCTTTCTGCGTCAGCTATTTGGTCTGCTGATTTTGTTGCCAGCCTGGGCAGGTGTGGTCTGGTTGCGTGCTCAGGAGCATGGCCTGTGGATGCTGCTTGGCCTGGCGGTGCTGGTATTCGGCGCTGATATTGGTGCCTACTTCTCTGGCAAGGCGTTCGGTCGCAACAAGTTGCTGCCCAGCGTCAGCCCTGGCAAGACCCGCGAGGGGTTGCTTGGCGGGATGCTGGTGAGCCTGTCACTGGCACTGGCAGCGATGCTGTACCTTGGCTGGGGCTTGCAATCCATTGTGCTGGGGCTGGTTGGTTCCGCGCTGGTAGTGCTGATCTCCGTGGTTGGCGATTTGACGGAAAGTCTGTTCAAGCGCGAAGCGGGCCTCAAGGACAGCAGCAACCTGCTGCCCGGTCATGGTGGGGTACTCGACCGAATTGACAGTCTGACCGCCGCTATTCCGCTCTACGTGGGTGTGTGGTTGCTGCTCGGGAGCCGTTTGGCGTGACCCTGCAGCGCGTCACCGTTCTGGGTGCAACCGGGTCGATTGGTGTCAGTACGCTGGATGTCATATCACGCCATCCGGAGCGCTATCAGGTATTCGCACTGACTGGCTACAGTCGGATGAGCGTGCTGGCAGCACAGTGCCGTCAGCATCGTCCGCAATACGCCGTCGTCGCCGACGAAGTTCAGGCCGACGTGCTGCAGGCCGAGCTGGTCGCCGAGGGGGTGGCAACCGAGGTGCTGTTTGGCGCGGCAGCGTTGGCGCAAGTTGCTTCCGATGCGGACGTTGATGTGGTCATGGCGGCTATTGTCGGTGCCGCGGGCTTGCGTCCGACGCTGGCTGCGGTCGAGGCGGGCAAACGGGTGCTGCTGGCGAACAAGGAGGCACTGGTCATGTCCGGGGCCTTGTTTATGCGTGCAGTGCGAGACTCCGGTGCGCAGTTGCTGCCCATCGACAGCGAACATAACGCCATCTTCCAATGCATGCCGGGTCACTTTGCCGAAGGGTTGGGGCAGGCCGGGGTGCGCCGCATTCTCCTGACCGCCTCTGGTGGCCCCTTTCGCAACTTCTCCCGTGAGCAACTGCTGCAGGTGACGCCTGCTCAGGCCTGTGCTCACCCGAACTGGTCGATGGGGCAGAAAATTTCCGTTGATTCGGCGAGCATGATGAACAAGGGGCTGGAGCTGATCGAAGCCTGCTGGCTGTTTGATGCGCGCCCGGACCAAGTCGAGGTGGTAGTACACCCGCAGAGCGTGGTGCACTCGCTGGTGGATTATGTCGACGGGTCGGTTTTGGCCCAGCTCGGCAATCCTGACATGCGCACACCGATTGCGCATGCGCTGGCCTGGCCGGAACGTATCGAGTCTGGTGTCAGCGCACTTGATCTGCTGCTGACCGCGCGACTCGACTTTCATGCGCCGGACCCTGAGCGCTTTCCCTGCCTGCGCCTGGCGCGTGAGGCGGCTGAGGCGGGTGGCACCAGTTGTGCACTGCTGAACGCTGCCAATGAAGTCGCGGTTGAGGCATTTCTTGCCGGGCGCGTTGGCTTTGTGGATATCCCTGTTATCATCGAAAACACATTGAACTGCTTGCCCAGTGAGCCGGTGCGTGATCTGGAGCATATCCTCCAGGCTGATCAGAGCGCCCGCGAGCATGCCCTGAAGTGGGTGCAGGCAAGCGGAAAGTAAGTTGACGGGCCGCTCTGCTGCCCTGTGAGGTTCTGAATGGAACTGCTGTCTACGCTGTTGGCTACCGTGGTTGCGCTCGGTCTGCTGGTCACCATTCATGAATATGGTCATTTCTGGGTGGCGCGTCGCTGCGGCATCAAGGTCTTGCGTTTCTCTATTGGTTTCGGCCCTGCGCTGCTGCGCTGGCATGATCGGCAAGGCACTGAATACGCTATTGCTGCCATTCCGTTGGGTGGCTACGTCAAGATGCTCGACGAGCGCGAAGCGCCTGTTGCTGAGCACGAGTTGGATCAAGCCTTCAATCGCAAGCCGGTAAAACAGCGTATTGCTGTGGTCGCGGCCGGACCTGTTGCCAATTTTCTGCTCGCCATCCTCGCGTTCTGGCTGGTTGCTGTAGTCGGTATCAGCACGGTCGCGCCGGTGCTCGGGCCCGTGCCTTCGGGAACGCCGGCGGCGCAAGCCGGGCTGCATGAAGGGCTGGAGATTCTCTCGGTCGATGGCACTGATATTCGCAGCTGGCACGACATCAATCTGCAGTTGATTCGTCGTTTGGGTGAAAGCGGCAGCATTGAACTGGTTGCCAAACCGTTTGCTGGCGGGGCAGAGCAGTCCTATCGCCTGCGCCTGGATAACTGGCTCAAGGGGGAAGAGGCTCCGGACCCTATGGAGGCCCTGGGCTTGACCGGCTGGCAGCCGAAGATTCCGCCGCGCATCGGCCAGGTTGCCGCCGATGGTGCAGCGGCTGAGGCCGGTTTGCAGCCAGGTGATCTGATTCTCTCGATCAATGGCGAAGCGGTTGCTGACTGGCTTGTCGACGTGGTTCCGGCCATTCAGGCGAATGCGCAGCAGCGGCTGCTGTTGCAGGTGGAGCGCGACGGCCGTGTGATCGAGATCGGCTTGACGCCGCGCCCCAAAGCCTCTGGCGATGTGGTTGTCGGGTATGTGGGGGCTGGTGTTGAGCCGGTCGAGTTGCCCGCGCATATGCAGCGGCAGATCAGTTACAACCCGCTGGTTGCTGTTCCGGTGGCGATGCAGAAAACCTGGGAGATGACAGCGCTGACGCTGGACTCGCTGTGGAAAATGCTCACCGGCCTGGTCTCGGCAAAAAACTTGAGTGGTCCGATAACCATTGCTAAAGTGGCGGGCGCCTCTGCCAAGTCGGGGCTAGAGAGTTTTCTGAGTTTTATCGCGTACTTGAGTATCAGTCTGGGGGTGTTGAACCTTCTCCCGATACCGGTTCTGGACGGTGGTCACCTGGTGTATTACGTGGCCGAGTGGATCAGGGGTAAGCCTCTCTCCGAGCGAATTCAGACATGGGGACTGCAGATCGGCTTGAGCCTGATCGTCGGAGTCATGCTGTTTGCCATTTATAACGATATAAGCCGCTTGGGCGGCTGAACAAGTGCACTGCCTGAACACGACCTGCCATTGATGGCAGATAAGAATTCAATCAGCTAGATCAGAACGGATTTCATGAAACGTTACCTATTGCCCGCGCTTTTTTCGATGTTATTGGCGCCGGGGGCTCACGCCGCTGCCTTCCAGATCTCCGATATCCGCGTCAATGGATTGCAGCGGGTTTCCGCTGGCAGCGTATTCAGCGCCTTGCCGCTGAACATTGGTGATGAAGTGGATGACCCGGAACTGGTTGAGGCAACACGCTCCCTGTTCCGCACCGGTTTCTTCCAGGATATTCAGCTCGGCCGTGATGGCGATGTGCTGGTGATCAATCTGGTCGAGCGGCCGTCGATCTCTTCTATCGAGCTGGAAGGCAACAAGGCGATCAAGAGTGAAGACCTGCTCAAGGGTCTGAGCGCGGCCGGCCTGGCTGAAGGGGAAATTTTTCAGCGCGCCACCCTGGAAGGGGTACGCAACGAACTGCTCCGTCAATATGTGTCGCAGGGGCGCTACTCCGCCGACATCGAAGCGCAGGTTGTTCCTGAACCGCGCAATCGGGTAGCACTCAAGATTGTCATTGATGAGGGCTCGGTTGCGGCGATTTCCCACATCAACGTCGTCGGTAACAGCGTCTTCGAGACCGAAGATCTGGTCGATCTGTTCGAGCTGAAGACCTCCGGCTGGTTCTCTTTCCTGCGCAACGACGACAAGTATTCCCGTGAAAAACTGTCTGGTGACTTGGAGCGCCTGCGTTCCTACTATCTGGACCGTGGCTACATCAACATGAATGTCGCCTCAACCCAGGTTTCGATCACGCCGGACAAGAAGAACGTTTACATCACCGTCAACATCACCGAGGGTGAGCGCTACAGCATCAGTGACGTGCGTCTGTCGGGTGATCTGGTAGTCGGTGAAGACGAGATCAAGCGTCTGATGCTGATCGAACCGGGTCAGATCTTCTCGCGTCAGGTCATGACGTCGACCTCTGATCTGATCAGCCGTCGACTCGGCAACGAGGGTTACACCTTCGCCAGCGTCAACGGTATTCCGGAAATCAACGAAGAAGACAAAACGGTTGCCGTGACCTTCTACGTTGATCCGGGCAAGCGCGCCTATGTCAACCGCATCAACTTCCGTGGCAACACCAAGACCGAAGATCAGGTGCTGCGCCGTGAAATGCGCCAGATGGAAGGTGGTTGGGCTTCGACCTACCTGATCGACCAGTCCAAGACCCGCCTGGAGCGTCTGGGCTTCTTCAAGGAAGTGAATGTTGAAACAGTGCCGGTGCCCGGCACCGACGATTTGATCGACGTCAACTACAGCGTTGAGGAACAGCCTTCCGGCTCGGTAACCGCCAGCCTCGGTTTCTCCCAGAGCTCCGGTATCATCCTCGGCGGCTCGATCAGCCAGAACAACTTCTTCGGTACCGGCAACCGCGTCAGCATTGGCGCCAACCGTTCCGATTATCAGAGCTCGCTGTCGTTCGGCTTTATGGACCCGTACTTCACTGTCGACGGCATGAGCCTTGGTTACAACGCGTTCTACCGGACCACCGACTACGACGAGCTGGACGTGGATGTGACCAGCTACGCGGTGGACTCCTACGGTGGTGGTTTCAACTTTGGTTATCCGGTCAGCGATACCTCGCGGGTCTCCTTCGGCATGAGCGCCCAGCATGACAAGATCAAGAGCGGCGTCTACACGGTTCAGGAAATCCTGAACTTCCTCGATACCGAGGGCGACAACTTTACCAACCTGTTCCTCGACGCTTCCTGGTCGCAAACCACGCTTAACCGCGGTGTATTCCCGGATCGTGGTCATTCGCAGAGCCTGAACTGGCACGTCACCGTGCCGGGCAGCGACCTGCAGTTCTACACCATTGATTATCGCGGTCAGCGCTTCTTCCCGATGACCGAAGATCTCACCCTGCGCCTGCACACCGATATGGGCTTTGGTCGCGGCTTCGGTGGTACTGACCGGATGCCGTTCTATGAGCATTACTATGCCGGCGGTATTGGCTCGGTACGTGGCTTCGAAGACGGCACGCTCGGGCCGAAGAGTACGCCGAATGCCAACGACCCCGACCAGGATTCCTTGCCTTTCGGCGGTAACATCAAGCTGACTGGTGGTGCCGAGGTGATCTTCCCTGCTCCGTTCGTGAAGGATCAGCGTTCGCTGCGTACTGCCCTGTTTTTCGACGTCGGTAACATATACGATACCCAGTGCACGCGGACCGTCACGGTTGAAGGCGACAAGAACCCGGGCTGTGGTGATGTCGACCTCGGTGAGCTGCGTTACAGTGTCGGTGTTGGCCTGTCCTGGCTGACTGCACTCGGTCCCTTGGGCTTCAGTCTGGCAATGCCGCTGAACTCCGATTCGGCTGACGACACTCAGGTCTTCCAGTTCACTCTCGGCCAGACGTTCTGACGTCAGACCAATAACAACGTGGTATCGAAATCAGGAGTTTTAGAGTGGGTAAGTTTACGCGTGTAGCGGTGATGTCGCTTCTGGCCCTGGCCAGCTTCCAGGCATCCGCCGAGATGAAGATTGCCGTGCTGGATTATCAGATGGCGCTGCTCGAGTCAGACGCAGCCAAGAAATACTCGGTTGACGCCGAAAAGCAGTTCGGCGCACAGCTGCAGCGTGTGAAGAACCTGGAAGCCGAAGCCAAGCGCCTGCAGGAACGCCTGCAGCGCGACGGCGAGCAAATGAACCAGACCGAGCGGGAAAAACTCGATCTGGAGCTGCGTCAGAAAGTGCGTGAGTTCCAGCTGCAATCCCGTGAGCTGAACGAAGCCAAGGCGCAGTCTGATCGTCAGATGCTGGAGACCCTGCGCCCGCGTCTGGATTCTGCCGTAGAAGGCGTTTTGTCTGCCGGCGGTTATGATCTGGTGCTGGATCGTGGCGGTGTTATCGAGGTCAAGCCTCAGTTCGACATCACCCGTCAGGTCATCGAGCGCCTGAACAGCACGCGCTGATGTCCGGCACCCTGTCCTTGTCCCTTGCGCGCCTGGCTGAAGAGCTCGGCGCGCAGCTCATTGGGGACCCGAAAATTGAAATCAGCGGCCTGGCGACTTTGCAGGACGCCGGTCCCGGTCAGCTCGCGTTTCTGGCCAACGCGCAATACCGCAAGTACCTCGCCGAATCTCGTGCCAGCGCCGTGCTGCTGACCGAGCGTGATGCAGACGGATTCGCTGGTAATGCGCTGGTAGTGGCGGACCCTTATCTCACCTATGCGCGACTGTCGCACCGCTTTGACCGCAAGCCCAAAGCGGCTGCCGGTATTCATCCGACTGCGGTGGTGGCCGAGAGCGCGCAGGTAGATCCCAGTGCCAGCATCGGTGCCGGCGTTGTGATCGAGGCCGAGGCTGTCATCGGTGCTGGCGTTACCCTGAGTCCGCAGTGCTACGTTGGCGCGCGTTCGACTATTGGCGCCGGCGGCTGGTTGGCGCCGCGGGTGACGCTGTATCACGACGTTCATATTGGCGAGCGTGTGGTGATTCAGTCCGGTGCGGTGATTGGCTCGGAAGGCTTCGGTTTCGCCAATCAGGCCGGCCAATGGCAGAAAATTGCCCAGATCGGCGGCGTGCGCATTGGTGACGACGTTGAGATTGGTGCCAATACCGCCATCGACCGCGGTGCACTGGCGGATACCCTAATCGGCAACGGCGTCAAACTCGATAACCAGATCCAGATCGCGCATAACGTGCAGGTCGGTGACCACACCGCGATGGCTGCCTGCGTTGGCATCTCCGGTAGCACCAAGATCGGCCGTCACTGCATGATCGCTGGCGGCGTCGGCATGGTTGGCCATATCGAGGTCTGTGATAATGTTTTCGTCAGTGGCATGACCATGGTCACGCGCTCCATCACTGAACCGGGTGCCTACTCCTCCGGGACGGCAATGCAGCCTGCTGGCGAGTGGAAGAAGAGCGCAGCGCGTATCCGTCAGCTCGACGGTATGGCCAAGCGCCTACAGCAGCTCGAGAAGCAACTCGAGCAGGTGACTCAGCAGTCTTCAGACTCATCAAACGCCTGAGCAGCGCCAGTAACGGCGCTTTTATCCTTTTCAGCAAGGCCAGCACATGGATATCAACGAAATCAAAGAGTACCTGCCCCACCGTTACCCCTTCCTGCTGGTGGACCGGGTCGTGGAGCTGGATCTTGAGAGCAAGCAGATTCGCGCCTACAAGAACGTCTCGGTGAACGAGCCCTTCTTCAATGGCCATTTCCCTCAGCACCCGATCATGCCGGGCGTTCTGATTATTGAGGCCATGGCCCAGGCTGCCGGCCTGCTCGGCTTCAAGATGATGGGCGTCAAGCCGGCCGACGGCACCCTGTATTACTTCGTCGGTTCCGACAAGCTGCGTTTCCGTCAGCCGGTTGTGCCGGGCGATCAGCTGCAGCTGGAAGCCAGCTATCTGAGCGACAAGCGTGGCATCTGGAAGTTTGCCTGCCGTGCTACCGTTGATGGTAAGGAAGCCTGCTCGGCCGAAATCATCTGTGCGGAACGTAAAATATGAGTCGTATTCATCCTCTGGCGATTGTTGACCCGGCCGCACGGCTGGCTGATGACGTCGAGGTAGGTCCCTGGAGCTATATCGGCGCCGACGTCGAAATCGGCGCTGGCACGCAGATCGCTTCCCACGTCGTGGTCAAGGGGCCAACTACCATCGGGCGCGGGAACCGGATTTTCCAGTTCTCCTCGGTGGGCGAAGAATGTCAGGACAAGAAGTACAAGGGTGAGCCGACCCGTCTGGTAATTGGTGACAACAACATCATTCGCGAGGGCTGCACGTTGCACCGCGGTACCGTGCAGGACGAAGGCATTACCCGAATTGGCAGCAACAACCTGCTGATGGCCTATGTGCACGTTGCCCACGATTGCGTGGTGGGTGACAACATCATTATGGCCAACAACGCCACCATCGCCGGCCATGTGCATGTCGGCGATGGCGCCATTTTGGGTGGTTACACCACGGTTCACCAGTTCTGCCGTATTGGTTCCTTTGCCATGAGTGCAGCCAATACCGCGGTGTTCAAGGATATTCCGGCCTTTGTCATGGTCGGTGGCAATCCAGCCAGTGCCCACGGCATGAACTTCGAGGGTATGCGACGTCGCGGCTATTCTGCCGAGTTGATCAGTGCGCTGCGTCGTGCCTACAAGGTGGTCTACCGTCAGGGTCTGACCACCAGTGATGCCATGGCGCAGCTAGCAGAGGCGGCCGAGCAGTTCCCGGAAGTTGCGTTGTATTGTGCGTCCATCAATGAGTCGACCCGCGGTATCACCCGCTGATATGGCCGATATCGAGTCATCTCTTTCCAGCAAGCCACTGTGTATCGCGCTGGTCGCCGGTGAGGCGTCCGGCGATACCCTGGGCGCCGGGCTGATCGCGGCGCTCAAGCAGCGTTTTCCCAATGCCCGTTTTATCGGTATCGGCGGCCCGCGCATGCTGGCCGAAGGTATGCAGTCTCGGGTGCCGATGGAGCGCTTGTCGGTCATGGGGCTGGTTGAGGTGCTCGGCCGCCTGCGTGAGCTGCTGCGTATTCGCCGCGAGCTGGTGGAGTACCTCAAGCAGGAACAGCCGGATGTCTTTATTGGTATTGATGCGCCGGACTTTACTCTTGGCGTCGAGCAGCGCCTGCGCGACGTTGGTATTCCTACGGTTCATTACGTCAGCCCGTCGGTCTGGGCCTGGCGCGAAAAGCGTGTGCTGGGGATCGCTCAGTCGACGGACTTGATGCTCACGCTGTTCCCGTTTGAGGAAGCGGTGTACCGCCGCCACGGCGTGGCGGTCCGTTGCGTTGGCCACACCTTGGCTGATCGCGTCGCACTCAAGCCTGATCGCGCCGCCGCGCGCAATACACTAGGTATCTCGCCGCAGGCCAGAGTGGTCGCATTGCTGCCGGGCAGTCGTAACGGTGAGCTGCGCAAGCTCGGCAGGTTGTTTCTGGATACCGCCGCCTGGTGCCTGGAGCGTCAGCCTGATCTGCAGTTCATCATGCCCTGCGCCAATCCTGAGCGCCGTCAGCAGATGGATGCCATTCTCGCCGAAAGCGGCCTTGAGTTGCCGCTGACCCTGTTCGACGGCCAGGCTCACGAGGTATTGGCTGCCTGCGATGCGGTATTGATCGCATCGGGCACTGCCACGCTCGAAGCCATGTTGTTCAAGCGCCCTATGGTGGTGGCGTATCGCATGGCCGGTCTGACGTTCCGGATACTCAAGCGCCTGGTCAAGGTGGGGCATGTGTCACTGCCCAACCTGTTGGCCGGGCGAGAGGTCGCACCCGAGTTCCTGCAGGACGCGGCGACACCCGCGGCCATGGGTGAGGCGCTGTTGGCCCGTTTGTTACCAACCGAAGAGCGCGCCGAGACTGAGCAGACCTTTATGGAGCTGCATCAACTGCTGCGTCGTGATGCCGATCAGTGCGCCGCCGACGCGGTTGCAGACCTGATGCGTGAGCGCGGTCGCCTGTGAGTCAGCTCAGCATGGATTGGTCGCTGCCAGACGGTGGTGAGCTGGTCGCCGGCGTCGACGAGGTTGGGCGGGGCCCGCTCTGTGGTGCGGTAGTTACCGCCGCCGTCATTCTCGACCCTGCGCGCCCCATCGAAGGTCTGAACGATTCCAAAAAGTTGACCGAGGCACGCCGTGAAGCGCTGTTTCCGTTGATTCAGGAGCGCGCGCTGGCCTGGTGTATCGCGCGCGCCGAGGTCGAGGAAATCGACCGGCTGAATATTTTGCACGCCACCATGCTGGCAATGCAGCGTGCGGTGGCGGGACTGCAGGTTCGGCCGGATCTGGTGCTGGTCGACGGCAACCGTTGCCCGGCGCTGCCGATGCGCAGCGAACCGGTGGTCAAGGGCGATAGCCGTGTGCCGGCGATTGCCGCAGCGTCGATTCTGGCCAAGGTGGCGCGCGACCGTGAGATGCTTGAACTCGACAAGCAGTACCCCGGTTACGGCATTGGCGGCCACAAGGGCTATCCGACGCCAGTGCACCTCGCTGCGCTGCGTGAGCTGGGCGCGACACCCATTCATCGCCGCTCCTTTGCGCCGGTGCGCAAGGTGCTGGAGCAGTAGGCCGCTGCCGCGGTCACACAGTTCTGCGCGCTGCGACTGGCCGCAGCAGTTCCCCGTCGCTACAATTCCCTGCCTGACGCTTCGCCATTTGAAACAGGATTTCCATGTCATTTTCCTTTGTTCACCTGCGTGTCCACAGTGAGTTCTCTCTGGTTGACGGACTGGTCAAGGTCAAGCCCCTGATCAAGGCCGTCACTGAGGCGGGCATGCCGGCGGTGGCGATTACCGACCAGAGCAACATGTGCAGCCTGGTCAAGTTCTACAAGGCCGCGATGGGCGGCGGTATCAAGCCGATCTCCGGTGTCGATCTGTGGCTGACGGACGCCGAAGACGATGCCGTGCTGACCCGTATCAGCCTGCTGGCGATGAATCCCAAGGGCTACCGTAACCTGACCGAACTGGTGTCTCGTGGTTATACCGAAGGCCAGCGCAACGGCCTGGTCACCGTTCGCCGGGAGTGGATCGCCGAGGCCAGTGAAGGGGTGATCGCGCTGTCAGCCGCCAAGGAAGGGGAGGTTGGCATTGCACTGCTGTCATCCACCCCCGAGCGGGCGGACGAGCTGCTGGCTTACTGGATGGGCGTGTTCCCTGACCGCTTTTATCTGGAGTTGCAGCGCACCAGTCGTGCCAATGACGAAGAGCACGTGCACGCGGCCGTTGCGCTGGCCGCCCGCAGCGGCTGCCCGGTGGTGGCAACCAACGACGTGCGCTTTCTCAAGCGCAGCGACTTTGAGGCGCACGAGACCCGCGTCTGCATCGGCGAAGGTCGCGCGCTGGACGACCCGCGTCGGGTACGCCAGTACAGCGAAGAGCAGTACCTGAAAACCGCGGATGAGATGGCCGAGCTGTTTGCCGATATTCCAGAGGCGCTGGAGAATAGCGTCGAAATTGCCATGCGCTGCAATATCGAAGTGCAGCTGGGTACCTACTTCCTGCCGGACTTCCCGATTCCGGAAGGGATGACGATCGAGGAGTACTTCAAGAAGGTCTCCTTTGAGGGGCTGGAAGAGCGCCTCAAGGTCATTCTGCCGCCGGATACCCCGGACTATGAGGCCAAGCGGCAGGTCTACATCGACCGTTTGAACTTCGAGCTCGACATCATCAATCAGATGGGTTTTCCCGGCTACTTTCTGATCGTGATGGACTTCATCAAGTGGGCCAAGGGCAACGGCGTGCCGGTTGGCCCCGGTCGTGGTTCAGGGGCGGGCTCGCTGGTGGCGTACTCGCTGCTGATTACCGACCTTGATCCGCTGGCCTATGACCTGCTGTTCGAGCGCTTCCTCAACCCGGAACGTATTTCCATGCCCGACTTCGACGTCGACTTCTGCATGGAAGGGCGCGACCGGGTGATTGATTACGTGGCCGACGCCTACGGCCGCAACGCGGTATCGCAGATCATCACCTTCGGTACCATGGCGGCCAAGGCGGTAGTGCGCGACGTGGCGCGGGTGCAGGGCAAGTCCTACGGCCTGGCCGACAAGCTGTCGAAGATGATTCCGTTTGAGGTCGGCATGACGCTGACCAAGGCCTATGAGCAGGAAGAGATGCTGCGCGACTTTCTCGCCAATGACGAGGAAGGCCAGGAAATCTGGGACATGGCGCTCAAACTCGAAGGCATCACTCGAAACGTCGGCAAGCACGCCGGGGGCGTGGTAATCGCCCCGACCAAGCTGACCGACTTTGCGCCGCTGTACTGCGATGAGTCCGGTGGCGGTCTGGTTACCCAGTTCGACAAGGACGATGTGGAAGCCGCGGGTCTGGTGAAGTTCGACTTCCTCGGTCTGCGGACCCTGACCATTATCAAATGGGCGATGGAAACCATTCATCGCAAGCAGCGTGAAGAAGGGGCGAGCGACGAGGAACTGGTCAATATCGACCTGATCCCGCTGGATGATGCACCCACCTACGCAATGCTGCAGAAGGCGGAAACTACCGCGGTATTCCAGCTTGAATCGCGCGGTATGAAAGAGCTGATCAAGAAGCTTAAGCCCGACTGCCTGGAAGACATGATCGCACTGGTGGCCCTGTTCCGTCCGGGCCCGCTGCAGTCAGGCATGGTTGACGACTTCATCAACCGTAAGCATGGCCGCGAAGAGATCTCCTACCCGCACCCGAACTATCAGTACCCGGGTCTGGAACCGGTGCTCAAGCCCACCTACGGCATCATCCTGTATCAGGAACAGGTAATGCAGATTGCCCAGGTGATGGCGGGCTATACCCTCGGTGGCGCCGACATGCTGCGTCGTGCGATGGGTAAGAAAAAGCCGGAGGAAATGGCCAAGCAGCGCGGCGGTTTTATCGAGGGCTGTGCGAACAACGGCATTGATGGCGACCTGGCCGGTAACATTTTTGACCTGGTAGAAAAGTTTGCCGGTTACGGCTTCAACAAGTCGCACTCGGCCGCCTATGGTCTGGTCTCCTACCAGACAGCCTGGCTGAAAGCGCATTACCCGGCGCCCTTCATGGCCGCGGTACTCTCGGCGGATATGCACAACACCGACAAGGTGGTGACGCTGATCGAGGAGTGCCGCAGCATGAAGCTGCGGATCAAGGCGCCGGACGTCAACGTCTCGGAATTCAAGTTCACCGTGGACGATGCCGGTGATGTGGTCTACGGCCTTGGCGCGATCAAGGGCGTCGGCGAAGGCCCGGTCGAAACCATCGTTGAAACCCGCAAGTCCGGTGGCCCGTTCAATGACCTGTTCGACTTCTGTGCCCGGGTTGACCTCAAGCGCATTAACAAGCGGGTGATGGAAGCGCTGATTCGCAGCGGTGCGCTGGATCGCCTTGGCCCCTTCTTCGCCGAGGAGGTGCAGGCCTACCAGAAGCAGATCGACCGCAACCGCGCAGCATTGATGAGTGCGATGGAAGAGGCGATTGCCTCGGCCGAACAGACCGCGCGCAGCGCCGACAGCGGCCATGACGATCTGTTTGGTGATCTGCTCGGGCCATCTACCGAGCGCGATGTGTACGAGCCCTACCGCAAGGTGCGCGAGTGGACGTTCAAGGAGCGTCTGCGTGGCGAGAAGGAAACCCTTGGCCTATATCTGACCGGCCACCCGATTGATGAGTATGAGCGCGAGATTCGCCGCTTTGCCCGTCAGCGCATTCTCGACCTGAAGCCGTCGCGTGATAGCCAGACCATTGCCGGCCTGGTGTTCGATATGCGGGTGATGAAGAACAAGCGCGGTGACAAGGTAGGCTTCGTCACCCTGGATGACCGTTCGGCGCGGATCGAGGTGTCGCTGTTCTCCGAAGCCTACAATGCGGCGCAGGCACTGCTGCAGAAGGACGCCATGCTGGTGGTGGAGGGCGAGGTCGCTGTTGATGACTTCTCCGGCGGCATGCGCGTGCGAGCCAAGCGGGTGATGAGTCTGGAAGAGGCACGCACCGGCCTGCTCGACAGCGTGCGGGTCAATCTCGACGGTACGCGTCACGACGCGGGGGCACTGACCCGTATGGCCGGGTTACTGCAGCAGTATCGTGGCGGTTGCCCGGTGACGATCGAGTACCAGCGGGCTGATGCGGCAGCGCTGCTGCGCCTTGGTGACGAGTGGCGGGTGGAGCCGGCAGATGATCTGTTGCAGAGCCTGCGTGACCAGTTGGGCAAAGACAGCGTCTCTCTGCACTATAGATAGCGCAAAGCCGGGTGCTCGACGGGCGCCCGGCAATCCCGTAAGGTTATTTGCGAAACTTTTGGATGCCCGGTACGGGCGCAAGCGGATGATGGATGCCTATGAGCAACAGCCAGAAATACTTGGAGTTTGAACAGCCAATTGCGGATCTGCAGGCCAAGATCGAAGAGCTGCGTCTGGTCGGCAGTGACAACGCGCTGAACATCACCGAAGAAATCACTCGGCTGCAGGAGAAGAGCAAGTCCCTGACCGAGAGCATTTTCGGCAACCTGAGCAGCTGGCAGGTGGCCCAGATGTCGCGCCACCCGCAGCGTCCCTACACGCTGGACTACATCAGCAATATCTTCACTGACTTTGAAGAGCTGCACGGTGATCGCCACTTTGCCGACGACGCAGCTATCGTCGGCGGCATCGCTCGCCTGGAAGGTCGTCCGGTCATGATCATCGGCCATCAGAAGGGTCGTGACGTGAAGGAGAAGGTACGTCGCAACTTCGGTATGCCGAAGCCGGAGGGCTACCGCAAAGCCTGCCGCCTGATGGAGATGGCCGAGCGTTTCAAGATGCCGATCATTACCTTCATCGACACCCCCGGCGCCTACCCCGGTATCGACGCTGAAGAGCGCGGCCAGAGTGAGGCGATTGCCTGGAACCTGCAGGTCATGTCGCGCCTGAAGACGCCGATCATCGCCACCGTTATTGGTGAGGGTGGTTCCGGTGGCGCGCTGGCGATCGGGGTTTGCGATCACCTGATGATGCTGCAGTACTCCACCTACTCGGTGATCTCGCCGGAAGGCTGCGCGTCCATCCTCTGGAAGAGCGCTGACAAGGCTGCCGACGCTGCTGCTGCCATGGGCATTACCGCCGAGCGCCTGAAGGAACTGGGCCTGGTCGACACTCTGATCCCTGAGCCGTTGGGTGGCGCGCAACGCGCTCCGCAGGAGACTGCAGAACGCATCAAGCAGCAGCTGCTGACGCAACTTGCCAAGCTGGATGAGCGTACACCGGAGCAGCTGCTGGATACTCGCTACCAGCGCCTGATGTCGTTCGGTATTCAGTAAGTGCTGACACCGCAGGGGCTGTGCGCTCAGCTCGGCCCCTGCATGGGCGCCCCGGCCTGGTGGCTGGGGTTGTCCGGTGGACTGGACTCCATGGTTCTGCTTGAACTGCTGGTTCAGACCCGCCAATCCTCAGATATCCCGCCACTTCACGCTATCCACATTCATCACGGACTGCACCCTGAGGCTGACGCCTGGGCGGCGCATTGTCAGCGCGCCTGTGACGCGCGCGGCGTACCGCTGACAGTGGTGAGGGTGCAGGTGGGGGCGGGCGCCAGTATCGAGCAGGTCGCGCGTGATGCACGTTATGCCGCTTTTGCCGATGTTTTGCCGGACGGTGCTGAGCTGCTGTTGGCGCATCACGCCGACGACCAGTTGGAAACCATGCTGTTTCGGCTGCTGCGGGGCACTGGCGTGCGCGGTCTGGCGGGCATGCCGCGCCGGCGCAGGCTGGGGCGAGGCTGGTTGTCGCGGCCGCTGCTGGAGGCATCGCGCGCACAGTTGGCGAGCTGGGCGGCAGCGCAAGGCCTTGTCTGGATCGACGATCCGGCCAACCAGGATGGGCGGTTTGCGCGTACGGCATTGCGGCATCAATTGCTGCCAACCATGCGCGAGGGTTGGCCGCAGGTTGATCAGAGTCTGTTGCGGCTGGCGGATCATGCCCGCGAGGCCAGCGAGCTGATGGACGAGCTGGCGCAGGCTGATCTGCGTGCAGCGGCGGTTCCCCCAGATGACCCCTGGTTGCGTGCGTGGCCCAGTCTGCTGCTGGCGCCCGTTCTGGGCCTGACCCAGGCGCGGCAACGGAATCTGCTGCGGTTCTGGCTGCGCGAACAGGACGTGCTGATGCCGGATCAGCGTCATCTCGAACAATGGCTGCTGCAGTTGGCTGCCGCTGGCGATGCCCAGCCGCAGCTGCTGTTGGGTGGCCGTCGCATATACCGTTCGTCAGATCGTCTGTGGCTGATAGGCGACGACTGGCCGCAGGGCGGAACAGAACAGCCTCTGACGGCATCCGACCGGCAGTCGTTGCGGGCGGGTAATGGCCTGCTCTGTATTGCGCCCTCGGCCGGCGGATTGCGCCCGCCCGGGCCAGCCGGCTGGACTGTGCGCTACCGGCAGGGCGGCGAGCAGATCAAGCTGGCCGGGCGGCCGACCCAGTCGGTCAAACAGTTGCTGCAGCAAGCGCGTTTGCCAACCTGGCTGCGTGCGTCAGTGCCGTTGCTATACTCTGGCGGCGAGCTGATTTCGGTGGCCGGGCGCTGGAATGCCGAGCAGGCTCTGGTGGATGGGACGCAGAGTGGTTTTACGGTCAGTTGGAAGCCTGTTTCGGATTGAGCAAGCGGGGCCTGTCTGGTATCCTGACTTCCCATCTTGACGAGACTTTGGCTGACCCTTCTGGTCGCCTCTGACTCCCTTCGATTTCCTCGCGGTGCAAGCCGCTTAACTGTTCAATCTATGGGTTTTTCATGACGCGCTACATCTTCGTCACGGGTGGTGTTGTTTCTTCTTTGGGCAAGGGCATTGCCTCGGCGTCCCTCGCGGCGATTCTCGAGGCGCGTGGCCTCAAGGTCACCATGCTCAAACTGGATCCCTATATCAACGTGGATCCGGGCACCATGAGTCCCTTCCAGCATGGCGAAGTCTTCGTGACCCATGATGGCGCGGAAACCGACCTCGACCTGGGTCACTACGAGCGTTTCGTCAACGCGACCATGACCCAGAACAACAACTTCACCACCGGCCGCGTCTATGCCGACGTGCTGCGCAAGGAGCGCCGTGGTGATTATCTGGGTGCGACCATTCAGGTCATCCCGCACATCACCGACGAGATCAAGAGCCGCATCATCAAGGGTGCCGGCGATGCTGATGTCGCACTGGTTGAAATCGGCGGCACCGTGGGCGACATCGAGTCCCAGCCGTTCCTGGAAGCCATCCGTCAGCTGCGGGTGGAAGTGGGCGCCAAGCGCGCGATGCTGATGCACCTGACACTGGTGCCCTACATCGCCACCGCTGGCGAGACCAAGACCAAGCCAACCCAGCACTCGGTCAAGGAACTGCGCTCCATCGGTCTGCAGCCCGACGTGCTGATCTGCCGCTCCGATCACCCAATCGACCTGTCTTCACGCCGCAAGATCGCGCTGTTCACCAACGTCGAAGAGCGTGCGGTGATCGGCCTGGAAGACGTCGATACCATCTACAAGATCCCGTCTGTGCTGCACGCCCAGGGTCTGGACGACTTTGTCGTCGAGCGCTTTGGCCTGGAGTGCGGTCAGGCTGACCTGTCCGAGTGGGACCGTGTGGTTGATGCCAAGCTCAACCCCGAGCACGAAGTCACCATCGCCATGGTCGGCAAGTACATGGAGCTGCTGGATGCCTACAAGTCGCTGATCGAGGCGCTTAGCCACGCTGGCATTCAGGCGCGCACCAAGGTCAATGTGCGTTACATCGACTCCGAAGACATCGAGCAGCAGGGCACCGGCCTGCTGGACGGCGTTGATGCTGTTCTGGTCCCGGGTGGCTTCGGCTCCCGCGGTGTCGAGGGCAAGATCACGGCCGTGCGTTACGCCCGTGAGAACAAGATTCCGTACCTGGGCATCTGCCTGGGCATGCAGGTTGCTGTCATCGAGTACGCCCGTAACGTACTGGGCTGGAGCGACGCCAACTCCACCGAGTTCGACAAGACTTCCGGTCATCCGGTTGTTGGTCTGATCACCGAGTGGCAGGACGCATCCGGTGAGACCGAGCTGCGTACCGAAGCCTCCGATCTGGGTGGCACCATGCGTCTTGGCGCCCAGGAGTGCACGCTGGAGCAGGGTTCCAAGGCGTACGATTGCTACGGCAAGGACGTCATCGTCGAGCGTCACCGTCACCGCTACGAGGTCAACAACAATCTGTTGCCTGCGTTGCAGTCTGGTGGTCTGAGCATCTCCGGTCGTTCCGGCGACGGCGCGCTGGTTGAAGTGGTTGAGGTCAATGACCACCCGTGGTTCGTGGCGTGCCAGTTCCACCCGGAATTCACCTCGACACCGCGCTACGGTCACCCGCTGTTCAGCGGTTTCATTGGCGCCGCGCTGCGTCAGCACAAGAACGGCTGAGACTAAGGAAGAAGCTGGCTTATGGCACAGAAAATCGTGCGCGTTGGCAATATCGAGATGGCCAACGACAAACCCTTCGTTTTGTTCGGTGGTATGAACGTACTGGAATCACGTGATCTGGCAATGCAGATCTGTGAGCGCTACGTTGAAGTGACCGAGAAACTGGGTATCCCTTATGTGTTCAAGGCCAGCTTCGACAAGGCCAACCGTTCCTCGATCAATTCCTTCCGTGGCCCTGGCATGGAAGAAGGTCTGAAGATCTTTGAAGAGGTCAAGCGCACCTTCAACGTGCCGGTCATCACGGACGTGCACGAGCCCTATCAGGCTGCGCCGGTTGCCGAAGTGTGCGACATCATTCAGCTGCCGGCCTTCCTGTCCCGGCAGACCGATCTGGTGGTGGCGATGGCCAAGACCAACGCCGTCATCAACATCAAGAAGGCTCAGTTCCTCGCGCCGCAGGAAATGAAGCACATCCTCACCAAGTGTGAAGAGGCGGGCAACGACCGTCTGGTGCTGTGCGAGCGTGGTTCCTCCTTCGGTTACAACAACCTGGTAGTCGACATGCTTGGCTTCGGCATCATGAAGCAGTTCGAGTACCCGGTGTTCTTCGACGTGACCCATGCCCTGCAGATGCCGGGCGGTCGCAGTGACTCGGCCGGCGGCCGCCGCGCCCAGGTTACCGATCTGGCCAAGGCTGGCATGAGTCAGGGCCTGGCTGGTCTGTTCCTCGAAGCGCACCCTGATCCTGACAACGCCAAGTGCGACGGCCCCTGTGCCCTGCGCCTGGACAAGCTGGAGCCGTTCCTTGCTCAGTTGAAGGCCCTTGACGAGCTGGTCAAGAGCTTCCCGACCTTGGAAACGGCTTGAGCCGCTACCGCTTTTACCCGATTGACCCGATATACGGAGCTAGCAAGTAAAGATGGCAAAAATCATTGATATCAAGGGCCGTGAGGTTCTGGACTCGCGCGGTAACCCGACTGTTGAAGCGGACGTAATCCTGGAAGGCGGCATCATGGGTAGTGCCTGCGCTCCTTCCGGCGCTTCCACCGGTTCGCGCGAAGCGCTGGAGCTGCGTGATGGCGACAAGAGCCGTTACCTCGGCAAGGGCGTGCTCAAGGCCGTCGCCAATATCAATGGCCCCATCCGCGAGCTGCTGGTTGGCCGCGATGCTACCGCTCAGGCGGATCTGGACCGCGCCATGATCGAGCTGGACGGTACCGAGAACAAGGCGATTCTGGGCGCCAACGCCATCCTGGCTGTCTCCCTGGCTGCTGCCAAGGCGGCTGCTCAGGCCAAGGGCGTGCCGCTGTACGCGCACATCGCTGACCTGAACGGCACCCCCGGTGTCTACTCCATGCCGGTTCCGATGATGAACATCATCAACGGTGGCGAGCACGCCGACAACAACGTCGACATTCAGGAGTTCATGGTGCAGCCGGTTGGCGCCAAGAACTTCGCTGACGCGCTGCGTATGGGTGCCGAAATCTTCCACCACCTGAAAGCCGTTCTGAAGGCTCGTGGCCTGAACACTGCCGTAGGTGACGAAGGTGGCTTCGCGCCGAACCTGGCGTCCAACGAAGACGCCCTGGCTGCTATCGCCGAAGCCGTTGCCAACGCCGGTTACACCCTGGGTGACGACGTCACTCTGGCGCTGGACTGCGCCTCCTCCGAGTTCTACAAGGACGGCAACTACGATCTGGCTGGCGAAGGCAAGGTATTCAGCGCCGAAGGGTTTGCCGACTATCTGGCTGGCCTGACCCAGCGCTACCCGATCATCTCCATCGAAGATGGCATGGACGAGTCTGATTGGGCTGGCTGGAAAGTCCTGACCGACAAGATTGGCGAGAAGGTACAGCTGGTCGGTGACGACCTGTTCGTGACCAACACCAAGATCCTCAAGCGCGGTATCGACGAGAAGATCGGCAACTCCATCCTGATCAAGTTCAACCAGATCGGTTCGCTGACCGAGACTCTGGAAGCGATCCAGATGGCCAAGGCTGCCGGCTTCACCGCCGTTATCTCGCACCGCTCCGGTGAGACTGAAGACAGCACCATCGCCGATCTGGCTGTGGGTACCGCTGCCGGTCAGATCAAGACCGGTTCGCTGTGCCGCTCCGACCGCGTTTCCAAGTACAACCAGTTGCTGCGTATCGAAGAGCAACTGGGTGGCAAGGCGCCCTACAAGGGTCGCGCCGAGTTCCGCGGCTGATCGGTCTGGCGGGTACGCGTGAGCGTACCCGCCGTTCCTTGACGGGAGCATCTGGCTTGAAATGGCTCTGGATCATTGCGCTGTCGCTGCTGGCGGCGATGCAGTACCGACTCTGGGTCGGCGAGGGCAGTCTTGCCCACGTTTCCCAGCTCAAGCAGCAGATTGCCGAGCAGCAGCGCGAGAATGAGCAGTTGCTGGAACGCAATCGAGTGCTGACGGCAGAAGTCATTGAACTCAAGCAAGGTCTGGAAACCGTCGAAGAGCGTGCCCGTCGTGAGCTGGGCATGGTCAAGCAGGGCGAAACCCTGTTCCAACTGAGCGACCAATGAGCGTCGCTACACCTGATTTCTGGGTAGTTCTGCCCGCCGCCGGCGTCGGCGCGCGCATGCAGGCAGATCGCCCCAAGCAATACCTTCTCTGGGGTGAGCGCACCCTGATCGAACACACCCTGGCCTGCTTCCTGGATCAACCGGGGCTGCGCGGGTTGGTGGTTTCCCTCTCTGCAGATGATGGCTGGTGGCCGACGCTGCCCTGCGCGCAGGATACGCGTATTACCCGAGCTGTTGGTGGCCGCGAGCGTGCTGACTCGGTGCTGAGCGGCCTGATTGCGTTGCGCGAACTGGGCGCAGCCGATGACGACTGGGTGCTGGTACACGACGCGGCCCGTCCCAATCTCACCGACGGTGACCTGCACAAGCTGCTGCAGACGCTGGCTGATGATCCGGTCGGCGGGTTGCTGGCGGTGCCGGTGCGCGACACCCTCAAACAGATCGGCCCGGATGGGCGGGTTACGGCCACGCCGGACCGCAGCCAGTTCTGGCAGGCCTATACCCCGCAGATGTTTCGTCTCGGGCCTCTGCGGCAGGCGCTCAGCGCTGCGCTGGCAGCCGGTGCACTGATTACCGATGAGGCGTCGGCCATGGAGTGGGCGGGGCAGGCGCCGCTCTTGGTTGAGGGGCGTGCCGATAATCTGAAGATTACTCGTCCTGAGGATCTGGAGTGGTTGCGTCAGCGCGACTGCTGATCTTTCTTGCCGGCGATTGAGCTGGCTTCCTTGCGTGGCATCGAGGCCTTTCGGGCACAGCATGCTGTGCCCCTACGTCAGCTCGCGAACCTGCGCTGGGCCTTCGCAGGCTACACCCGAACGCTGTGATCGCAGTTGTCTTGAACGCCGTTTGTCGTGCCCGTCTGTTTGCAATTGACCGATACCATGTGAATAAATATGCTGTACGCATATACAGTATTTTGCTGAGGTTTTCATGGGCGCGGTGGTTGCACTTGATCGGTTGCTGGAGACGCGTCGTGTCTGGCGTGGGCGGCAGCAGAGTGAGCCGGTGGCGGAGCAGCCGACCGGGCATGCGGCGCTGGATGCGCTGCTGCCCGGTGGGGGCTGGCAACTGGCTGCGCTGAACGAGATTTTGCTGGGCGCACTCGGTAGTGGCGAGCTGCAGTTGCTGTGGCCGCTGCTGGCGCGTTTGACCCAGGCTGGGGAGCGGGTGGTGCTGGTGGGGGCGCCGGCGATTCCCTTTGCGCCGGCCTGGCAGGCGGCGGGCGTAGTGCTGGCGCAGGTGTCGCTGCTGCAGGTCAGTGGTGCAGAGCGACTCTGGGCGGCGGAGCAGTGCCTGCGCTCGGGCAGCTGCGGCGCGGTGCTGTGCTGGCCTGAGCAGGCGGATGATCGCGCCCTGCGGCGTCTGCAGGTGGCGGCTGATAGCGGCCAGACCCTGGCCTTTGTGCTGCGTGATCGGCGCGCTGCAGACAACCCGTCGCCAGCACCTTTAAGGCTGCTGCAGGAGCGCCAGCCCAGACAGTGGAGGGTGCTCAAGTGCCGGGGCGGGGTTGCACCGGCGCGGCCTGTGCCGGTTTCGCTGTGAGGCTGCCATGCGCTGGCTTTGTATTCTCTTTCCCCAGTTGGCACTGGATGCGGTGCTACGCAGCCGTGACGACCCGACAGCGCCCTTGGTGCTGCTCAGCGGGCCGCCGCAGCGGCGTGTGTTGCAGGCGGTCAATGAATCTGCGCGGGCGCAGGGGTTGCGTTCAGGGCAGAGCCTGACCCAGGCGCGGACGCTGCTGGAGTCCTTTGATACGGTCGAACATGACCCCGCGCAGACCGAGTACTGGCAGCAGTTTCTGGCCAGTTGGGCCTACGGTTTCAGCGGTCATGTGAGCTTGGACTTCCCGCGCACCCTGTTGCTGGAAGTCGCGTCCAGTTTGCGCCTGTTCGGCCTCTGGCCCGAGCTGGAGCAACGCCTGCGCGCCGAGCTGCAGGCGCTGGGTTTTCAGCACCGGCTGGTGCTGGCGCCAAACCCGTTGGCGGCGCGGGTGCTGGCCAACGTGGCAGATGGCCTGGCAGTAGACGAGCTGGTACTACCGGCCGAGCTGCAGCGTTTGCCGGTGGCGCGCAGTGGCCTGCCGGGGGAGCTGGTCGAGAGCTTGCAGCGTATGGGCTTGCGCCGTTTGCAGCAGGTGCTGGAGTTGCCGCGTGACGGGCTGGCCAAGCGCTTCCCGCCGCAGTTGCTTAGCCATCTGGATCAGTTGCAGGGGCACCATCCGCTGGCGCTGAGTTGTTATCAGCCGCCGGATTATTTTCGCCAGCGTATCGAGTTCAACTTTGACGTTGAGTCGACCACCTCGCTGTTGTTTCCGTTGCGGCGTCTGATTGGTGATCTGGCGACCTTTCTGGCCGGGCGAGACTGTGGCGTGCAGCGCTTTGTACTGCTGCTGGCGCACCGCCGCCAGCCGGACAGTACGCTGACTGTCGGCTTGCTGGGCGCCGAACGCGACGGCGAGCGGCTGTTTGAATTGGCCCGTGGCCGGCTGGAGACGCTGGAGCTTGCCGCGCCGGTGCAGGCGCTGACCCTGCTGGCCGAAGATCTGCCGCGCTTTGTACCGGCCGCAGCAGAGTTGTTCAGCAATCGGCCGCAGCAGTCACAGAGCTGGCTGCAGGTTTGTGAAAGGCTGCGTGCGCGCCTGGGCGACAAGGTAGTGCAGCCGCTGGCGGCAATGGATGAACATCGCCCCGAGCGCAGCTGGCTGGCGCAGGAGCGGGGCGATGCCGCCGCGCGCCCGGCCGGGCCGCGCCCCGGCTGGCTGCTGGCCGAACCGGTACTGCTCAATGACCTGTTTCCACGGGTGCTGGCCGGGCCGGAGCGGATCGAGTCCGGCTGGTGGGATGGCGAGGACGTGCGGCGTGACTATTACCTGATCGAAACCCGCGACGGGCGGCGGGCCTGGGCCTTTCATGCCGCCGGGCGCCCCGGCCCGTTTTGGGTGCATGGGTGGTTTGCATGAGTGCGGGCTACGCCGAACTGCATTGTCTCTCCAACTTCAGTTTTCAGCGCGGGGCGTCCAGTGCACAGGAGCTGTTCGCCCGCGCCCGCCAGCACGGCTATGACGCCCTGGCCATTACCGATGAGGCCAGCCTGGCCGGGATCGTCCGTGCCTGGCAGGCGGCGCAGGAGTGTGGCCTTAAGCTGATTGTCGGCAGCGAGATTCAGCTGGAGCACGGCCCCAAGCTGGTATTGCTGGTTGAGAACCTGACGGGCTATCAGAGCCTTTGCCGTTTACTGACGCTGGCCCGCCGCCGAGCCGGCAAGGGCGAGTATTGTCTGCGGCTTGAGGATCTGGCCGACGCGCTAGACGGTTTGCTCGGGCTCTGGTTGCCACGCCACGGCCAGGATGAGGAGCACGGTCGGCAGCTGCAGCAGCTTTTACCAGACCGATTGTGGCTGGCAGTCGAGCTGCACCGTGGACCGGATGATGCGCGCAAGCTGGATCAGCTGCAGGGCCTGGCGGCGCGACTCGGCTTGCCCTGCGTTGCGGCGGGGGATGTGCACATGCATGTGCGCGGACGGCGCGCACTACAGGATACCCTGACCGCGCTGCGTCACCACTGCACGGTGATGGAGGCGGGTAGCCGGTTGTTTGCCAATGGCGAGCGCCACCTGCGCAGTCTGTCAGCGCTGGCGGCGATCTACCCGCCCGCGTTGCTGGAGGAAAGTCGTCGTATCGCCGCGCGTTGTCAGTTCGACATGAGTGAGCTGCGCTACCAGTATCCACGTGAGCTGGTGCCAGAGGGGCATACCCCGTCCAGCTGGCTGCGTGAGCTGACCTGGCGTGGCGCTGCCTGGCGCTGGCCAAACGGCGTCAGTGACAAGGTGCGAACGCAGCTGGAGCACGAGCTGGCGCTGATCGCCGAGAAGGCCTACGACAGCTACTTTCTGACCGTGCAGGACATCGTCGCCTTTGCTCGTGACCAGCACATTCTCTGTCAGGGGCGCGGCTCTGCCGCCAACTCGGCCGTATGTTTTGCACTGGGGATCACCGAGCTGGACCCGGCGCGCAGCAACCTGCTGTTTGAGCGCTTTATCTCCCGCGAACGGGATGAGCCGCCGGATATCGACGTGGACTTCGAGCACGAGCGGCGCGAAGAGGTCATCCAGTACATCTTTCGCCGTTACGGGCGTGAGCGCGCCGCGCTGACTGCGGTGGTCACCCGCTACCTGTCGGCGGGCGCGGTGCGTGATGTCGCGCGGGCACTCGGGTTGCCGCAGGAGCAGATTGATCAGCTCGGGCGCTGTTGCAGCCGCTGGAGCAAACAGCTGCCCAGCGCCGAACGGTTGGCTGAGGCCGGGTTTGACGTAAACAATCCCTGGCTGCATCGGGTGCTGACGCTGGCCGGTGAGCTGATCGGCTTTCCGCGTCATCTATCTCAACACCCGGGCGGCTTTGTCATGTCGGATGCCCCGCTCGATACCCTGGTGCCGGTCGAGAACGCCAGCATGGCCGAGCGCACGGTGATCCAGTGGGACAAGGACGACCTGGATGCGGTCGGCATGCTCAAGGTCGATGTGCTGGCGCTGGGCATGCTCAGTGCACTGCGTCGCACCTTCGACCTGCTGCGGCGCCACCGTGGTCGTGATCTGACGCTGGCGAGCATTCCGCCGGATGACGCGCCGACCTACGAGATGATCAGCCGCGCCGATACCGTTGGGGTGTTCCAGATTGAATCGCGGGCGCAGATGGCGATGTTGCCTCGGCTGCGTCCGCGCTGTTTCTATGATCTGGTGATTCAGGTCTCGATCGTGCGGCCCGGCCCGATTCAGGGCGACATGGTGCATCCCTTCCTGCGGCGCCGTAATAAAGAGGAAGCGGTCGACTATCCCTCACCTGAGCTGCGCAAGGTATTCGAGCGCACCCTCGGCGTGCCGCTGTTTCAGGAGCAGGTGATGGAGTTGGCGATCGTGGCTGCCGGCTATACGCCGGGCGAGGCGGATGAGCTGCGCCGCTCGATGGCGGCCTGGAAGCGCCACGGCGGGTTGGAACATCACCGCCAACGACTGACCGAAGGGATGCTGGCGCGTGGATACAGCCAGGCGTTTTCCGAACGCATCTTTGAGCAGATCAAGGGCTTTGGCAGCTACGGCTTTCCCGAGTCCCACGCCGCCAGTTTTGCCTTGCTCAGCTACGCCAGCAGTTGGCTGAAATGCCACGAGCCGGCAGCCTTCACCTGTGCGCTGCTCAACAGCTGGCCGATGGGCTTCTATACGCCGGATCAACTGCTGCAGGATGCGCGCCGCCACAAGATCGAAATTCGTCCGGTGGATGTGCGCTACAGCGACTGGGACTGTTCGCTGGAAGCGCTTGAGTCGGCAGCAGTGCAGCCTGCCATTCGCCTTGGGTTGCGGCAGGTAAAAGGTCTGAATCGAGAGGATGCGCAGCGCTTGCTGCAGGCTCGTGCGCAACAGGGCTTTACCGACGTGGCGGATTTGGCCCAGCGTGGCGCCTTGAGCAATCGTGCCCGTGCACAGCTGGCAGACGCCGGCGCGCTGCGCGGGCTGGCGGGTAATCGCTTTCGGGCGCGCTGGGCCGTGGCCGGGGTCGAACCGCAGCTGCCGCTGTTACAGGCGCAGCACGATCAGGCCGAAAGCCCGGCGGTCATCCCGCAGCCATCGGTGGTGGAAGACATGGAAGCGGATTACGCCAGCCTTGGCACCAGCATGGGGGCACATCCTTTGGGCTTGCTGCGTGAGCAGTTGCGCGAGCTGGATTGCCGTAGTTCGCGGGAGCTGCTGGCCATGGCGCCGGATCGGCCGGTGCGGGTGGCCGGGCTGGTAATCGGTCGGCAGCGCCCGCAGACCGCCACCGGGGTGACCTTTGTCACCCTGGAAGACGAGTTCGGCATGATCAACGTGATTGTCTGGAGTGATCTGGCCGAGCGCCAGCGCTCGGTGCTGCGCGGCTCGCGCCTGCTTGAGGTGCGTGGTCAGTTCGAGGCGCGCGATGGCGTGCGCCATGTGATTGCCCGGCAGTTGCATGACCTGACCGGGCTATTGCACAAGCTGGATGTACGCAGCCGGGATTACCGCTGAAAGCCGTCGAAGAACGCCTCGATGGCCGCCGGATCAAGCTGGTCGATATGCGCCGGCTGCCAGCGTGGCTGCTTGTCCTTGTCGACGATCAGCGCGCGTACGCCTTCCATGATGTTGCCTTTCTCAAACCATTGACGGCCCAGATGCAGTTCCATGGCAAAGCAGTCAGCCAGCGGCAGGGTGCGACCGCGCAGCAGCATCGCCAGGGTGACGGCCATGGCCAGCGGCGAGCGGTTGTCGATGATCTCGATGGTGCGCTGGGCCCAGTCACGGTACTCGGGGCGCTGTTCGCTGGCCAGTGAGGCGCGGATGGCGGCAATAGTCGGCTGCGCAAAGTGCAGGTCAATGGCTGGCTGCAGCGACTTCAGTTCCGCCTCTGGCAACGTGTTGTCGGTCAGGGCCGCGACCTGATCGCGCAGGCTGCCGTCCGCCGGGTTGAAGCTGTCGATCAGCGCTTCCAGTTCGCTCAGCCGGTCACTGCTAATGCACCGGTCACCAAGGCCAGCGTACAGCGCGTCGCTGCTGCCAACGTGGTTGCCGGTGACACCAAGATAAATGCCCAGCTGGCCCGGCAGGCGAGACAGGAAGTAGCTGCCGCCCACATCGGGGAAGTAACCGATGGCGGTTTCCGGCATGCCGAGGCGTGAGCGCTCGGTTAGCAGGCGGATGCTCGCGCCCTGCGCCAGACCCATGCCGCCACCCAGTACGATGCCGTCCATCAGGACCAGAATGGGTTTCTGATAGGCATGAATGTAGGCATCCAGATCGTACTCTTCGCTGAAGAAGGTTTCTGGTTCGTGGCTGCGGCCGGCCAGATAGCTGTCGTACATGTGGCGAATGTCGCCGCCGGCGCAGAAGGCGCGTTCGCCAGCGCCGCGCAGCACCACGGCATCGACCTGTGGATCGTTCGCCCAGGCTTCCAGCTGCTGGTGCAGCACGCGCACCATTTCCAGATTGAGTGCGTTCAGCCCGGCGGGGCGGTTGAGGGTGAGCTGGCCAATTCGGCCCCGGCGCTCGATCAATACCAATGACGTGGCTGTCTCCGACATGCGGGTCTCCATCAGGTCGTCAGCAAGACGACAAACGAGGATCGCGGCCGAAAATTAGCCGCGCGGCGATATATGGTGCCGCAGTATAGGGGAGTGATCAGGGGAGAAAAATGCACGAAGGGCAGGGCCTGACAGCATGAATGTCAGGCAATAAAAAAACCGCTGATCAGCGTTAACCAATCAGCGGTTTTGAAACTGGTTGCGGGGGCAGGATTTGAACCTACGACCTTCGGGTTATGAGCCCGACGAGCTACCAGACTGCTCCACCCCGCGTCAGAGGCCGCCATTCTACGGATTCATGAATGGCTGTCAAGCGATTGAACGAAAAAGATTTTTTATTTTTGCTGAATCAGCGCTGCAGGCCACGCAAACTGGCTTGCGGGGCGCTGACGGTGTAGCGGCCGCTGTCGGCATCGCGGCTGACGCAGGCCATCGCCACCTCCGGGTCGTGGGTGAAAACCAGGCGACCGTTGACCGCAATCAGGCTGTCGAGCAGCGCTTCCTTTTCCTCGATCAGGGTTTCCGGAAAACGGTCGTAACCCATGGTGATCGGCAGGTGCACCCAGGGCGCGCCCGGAATCAGGTCGCCCGGGAACACGACTGGGCCGTCCGGCATGTCGATGATCGGGATCATCAGACCTGGCGTGTGGCCGTCACTGAAACGCAGGCGCCAGTCCGGGCCGAGGGTTTTCGATTTTTTGCCGTCTTCGACCAGTTCCAGACGGCCGCTGTTTTCCAGCAGGCTCAACAGCTCCGGAATGAACGAGGCTTGATCGCGTGGGTGCGGGCGGCGCGCCCGTTGCCAGTGGCGCAGACCGGTGACGAAGGTGGCGTTGGGGAACAGCAACTGCGCGGGCTGGCCTTCCTGCCAGGCGCTGAGCAGGCCGCCAGCGTGGTCGAAGTGCAGGTGGGTGAGTACTACGACGTCGATATCGGCATCGGTCAGGCCGATTTCGGCCAGGCTGTCGAGCAGCACGTGGCGATCCTCGACCACGCCGTAGCGGGATTTCAGGTTGGGGGCGAAGAAGGCGCCGATGCCGGTTTCCACCAGAATGTTGCGGTCGTCTTCCTGCACCAGCATGGCCCGGCAGCTCAGCGCGATGCGGTTCTGTTCGTCGGCCTCGACCCAGCGCGACCACAGGGCCTTGGGTGCATTGCCGAACATGGCGCCGCCATCCAGGCGTTGGCTGTTGCCTTCCAGTGTCGTGATTGTGCGCATGGCTGATCGCTCCTGTGTTGGGTGATTATGCAAAAAGGCGGCGCAGTGGCCGCCTTTTGGAAAAGGATCAAAGGCTGAAGGTGTAGCCGATGATCACGCGGTTCTCGTCGATGTCGCTGCCGAAGGTGCTGCGGTAGGTCGCATTGCGCCAGTGCAGCGACAGATTCTGCAGCGGGCCGCTCTGCACGGTATACATCACATCGCTGTTGCGTTCCCACTCGTGGTGACGACTATTCGCGACTTCGATATTGCTGCCATGGGTGTAGCGATTCATCAGCTTGAGGCCGGGCAGGCCGAGGTCGGCAAAGCTGAAGTCGTGGCGTAGCTGCCAGCTGCGCTCATCGCGGTTGGCAAAGTCGTTGACCTGTACCAAATGTGTGAGGAAGGGATCGGTGCCGTTCAGGTAGGCAAAGCCGGTGTGGCCTTCCATCTGCTGATAGCTGCTGGTGAACTTGTGCATCCCCGCTTGCCACGACAGGGTCACGCTGCTCATGCGGTTGTCGATATTGCTGCGGCCGGCGTCGTTGCTGTCGGCGTACCGCAGGTTCAGCGCCAGGGTGCCGGCACCCAGCGGCTGGCTGTGGTTGAGCACCAGATAGTGCTGACGATAGATCGACTGCAGCTCGCCGTAGTGATAGCTGAGTTTGGTCGCGTCGCTGACAGCCCAGGTAGCACCGGCAAAGTCGAAGGCATCGCTGTCCTGCTTGCCGGTCACTACCACGTTGCGGGCGCCGCCCTGTACCGGGCGCATGTCCTGATAGTCGGATGAGTCGCGCAGGTTGATGGCATCAAAGCGGCCCAGCTCAAGCTGCAGGCTGTCGCTGCCCTGTGCCTGCAGCCAGCCACCGCGAAAGCTTTGCGGCAACAGCCGGCTGTCGTTGTGCATGGCAACTGGCAGTGAGGGGATCAGGGTGCCGACGCGCAACACGTGTTCATCCAGTTTGAGTTTGGCGGTCAGGCCCAGCTCGCTGTATTCGTCCATGGCGCGGCCTTCACTGGTGTCGCGCTTGAGGATGCCGGTGCCGGTGCGGTCGGGGCTGGAATCAAGCTTGATGCCAAGCAGGCCGATGGCGTCCAGGCCAAAGCCGAGACGGCCCTCGGTATAACCGGACTGCCAGTAGGCGCGCACGCCCTGGGCCCATTCATCGGCCTTGCTCTGGGCCGCGTCGCTCTGGCGAAAGTCGCGGTTGAAGTAGAAATTGCGCAGCTCGATGCGGCTCTGGGCGTCGTCGACAAAGGCAGCACTGGCCGGCGCCGCAAGTGCGGCGCAAAGGGTGGTCAGCAGAAAGGTTTGGGTCTTTTTCATTGCTTGATGTCTCTTTTTTTTATTGGTCAGTCAGCGGTTTCGGCGTCGGTTTTCTGATCCGGATGGGCGCTACGGAAGCTCAAGAGGTGAGTGCGCTCAATCAGCAGGTACAGCACGGCGCCGGTGGCCAGGCCCCAGCCCGCGCCATAGACCGCCAGTACCACACCCATGGTGCCGGCGACGCCGCGCTCGGCGTTGTTGCCCAGTTGTTCGAAACCAACCATCAGGCAGATGTAGCCGGTCAGTACCAAGGTGAGTGAGAGGGCGATCGGCAGTACCGGCTGGAAGAAGCTCACCAGCGGCAGCATGAACAGGGCGATGAAACCGGTAATCCAGAAGGTACCTGCGCCGCTGTAGATCGAGTCCATCGCCTTGCGGCCGTACTTGTAGCGCTCGGCCATGGTGGCGGCGACAGCAGTCCAGATCGGGCCAGCCAGACCGGGGTAGGGCGCGAAGAGGGCGTGCAGGGCATTGCGGATGGCGGTGACCAGGTGCACGCGGTCGACGTTGTTTTCGATCACCTCATCCGGGCGCAACTCATCGGCGCGTTGCATCAGCGATTGGCCGACGATGATGTCGCCAAAGGCAATGATGTAGGCAATCACCGCGGTGGGCACGGCCAGCATGAATACCTTGGCCTCAGGAATGCCGACGGTGAACGGCAGGTAGTTCCACATCTCGCCGAAGGCCGGTGCGGTGATGCCCCAGCGTACGTCTGGCATGGTGTATTCGCCGACGCCAATGCCGACCACGATGGCGATCAGCATGCCCGGTACCATGCCGTAGTTGACGATCTTGCGCATCAGCGGCAGGCGGTCGGTCAGACCCTTGAACGACGCAGAGAACATCAGGTAAAGACAGATCAGGGTGCCGAGGGTCAGCGAGATCGGGGTGTTGGCCAGACGGCCGCCGGCGGAGATCTCGCCCATCAGAGCGGCGATGCCGGCGCCGATGATGATGCCGCCCTTCATCGAGTTGGGCACGATGCGCACCATGGCGCTGCCGAGGCGGGTAATACCCAGCACGAAGAAAATCAGGCAGACCAGTAACTGCAACGCGAACAGCGCCTGAATGGCCTGCGGGCCCGGCTCGAAGTCGCCGAGAAACAGCAGCACCACTGGAATCGCCGGGGTAATCCAGCCGGGCACCATAGGTACGCCGAGCAGCGCGGGCAGCATGAAGCCGACGCCACAGACGACAACATAAGCCAGCGCTACGTCGTAGGGCAGGCCGAGGTACTTTTCCAGCAGGGGGATCATGCCGAGGCTGACCACAAACATGATCAGCGCCTGCAGCATCTCGGCGGTTTCCCAGCGGTAGTGCACGAACGGCAGTCGAATCTTGAATGGGCCACACGCCCAGAACGGTTGTTCAGCGCCATCGGCGCGCTTGAAAATTTGCATGAGTAGCTCCGCCAGCCGGGTAGAACCGGGCTGCTTGTTGTTTTTGTGAAACGGCTTTTTATGGCTGGGCGTTACCGTGCGCTCACCAACCAACCCCGCGCTCAGGGCGCGGAGTTGGCGGTGATCACAGGATTAGCCCAGGGTTGTACTGACGATCAGAGCGCCTTGGCCCAATCACGCAGGACGAACTTCTGGATCTTGCCGGTCGAGGTCTTGGGCAATTCGGTGAAGATCACCGTCTTGGGAACCTTGAATCCGGCAAGGTGCTGGCGGCAGAAGGCGATGATGTCTTCGTGGCTGACATCGTGGTCGCGGCGCCGGGTAACGAAGGCGCAGGGCGTTTCACCCCACTTCTCGTCAGGGCGGGCGACCACCGCGGCTTCCATGACCGCAGGGTGTTTGTAGAGTGTGTCTTCGACTTCGATGGTGGAGATGTTCTCGCCACCAGAGATGATGATGTCTTTCAGGCGGTCCTTGATCTGCACGTAGCCGTTGGGGTGGCAGACGGCGAGGTCGCCGGTGTGGAACCAGCCGCCGGCAAAGGCCTCGGCGGTGGCTTCCGGGTTCTTCAAGTAGCCCTTCATCACGGTGTTGCCGCGCATGAAGATTTCGCCGATGGTCTTGCCGTCCTTTGGCACCGGCTTGAGGGTGTCGGGGTTGGCGACCATCACGCCTTCCAGCGTGGTGTAGCGCACACCTTGATGGGATTTCAGTTCGGCACGCTCTTCCAGCGTGAGTTCGTCCCATTCACTGTGCCAGGCGCAGACGGTCACCGGGCCGTACACCTCGGTCAAACCGTAGGTGTGGGTGATCTGAATGCCCATGCTCTCGACCGCGCCAATGACCTTGGCCGGCGGCGCGGCACCCGCAACCATCGCCTTGACCGGGTGATCAATGGCGGCCTTGGCTGAGTCGGGCATGCTGGCCAGCGCATTGAGCACGATGGGAGCGCCGCACAGGTGAGTAACGCGGTGTTCGTGTATCAGATGCAGAATCTTCTGCGGGTCGACCCGACGCAGGAACACGTGCACCCCCGCCATCGCGGTGATGGTCCAGGGGTAGCACCAGCCGTTGCAGTGGAACATGGGCAGCGTCCACAGATAGACGGGATGCATACCAATGCCCCAGGTCATCTGGTTACCAATGGAATTCAGGTAGGCGCCGCGGTGGTGATAAACCACGCCCTTCGGATTGCCGGTGGTGCCGGAGGTGTAGTTCAGGGTAATGGCCTGCCATTCGTCATCGGGCCAGTGCCACTCAAACTCAGGATCGCCCTCGGCGAGGAAGGCCTCGTAGTCGAGGTCGCTCAGGGCTTCGCCTTCGCCGTACTCAGGGTCGTCGACATCTACAACCAGGATGGGGCGTTTGATCAGTTCTAGTGCCTGACGGATGACGTCGTGGAATTCGCGGTCGGTGATCAGTACGCGGGCTTCGCCGTGGTCGAGCATGAAGGCAATGGCCTCGGCGTCGAGACGCACGTTCAGGGTGTTGAGCACCGCGCCAATCATGGGTACACCAAAGTGGCATTCCAGCATGGCCGGAATATTCGGCAACATGGCGGCAACGGTGTCGCCCTGACGGATACCCCGGCCATAGAGCGCAGAGGCCAGACGACGGCAGCGCTGGTAGGTTTCCTGCCAGTTGCGGCGCAGACTGCCGTGAATGACGGCGGGGTAGTTCGGATAGACCGCAGCGGTGCGTTCGATGAACGACAGCGGCGAGAGGGCCATGTGGTTGACGGCAGCGGGAGCCAGACCTTCCTGATAGATCGTCATGACGGAACCTTCTTGTAGTTATCGATGGCGTCTGCGGGCAGTGTAGACGCCTCGGAATATTCATCTGGCCGGTACGGGCGAGACCGGCGTATTCTCATCAGGGTGATTTATATAGTTCTTTACAGAATTATGGAATATACACCAAGGTATTATGGTGGTTTTACTATATGGTGAGCGATGAGTGATTCACTGCCTACGTTGCACGGGCTGCTGCTGTCTGACCCTCTGCCGATGATGCTGGTCAGCGCCAGCGGCGAGCCAATGTTCCGTAACAACGCGCTGCTGCAGTTGCAGACTGACAACGCGGATCTATCCGCCTGGCTGCCGCATAACCACGCAGAGCTGGTGGTCGCAGCCGCGCAGCAGCAGCGGGCTATCGAAGATGTGCACACCCGTTGTGGTGATCGCCACCTGCTGTGGAGCTACATTCCGCTGGTAGAAACCGCTCAGGTCTGGGTACGTGGGCGCGATGCGACCCGTTGGCTGCAGCATCAGCAGGAAGCGACGGTGGCGCGGCGGCTCTATCACCTGATCATCGAGAACACCACGGATCTGATCTCCCGCCACCGTCCGGATGGACGTTTTATTGATGCGTCGCCTGCATCCTGGAACCTGCTCGGCGTCTGGCCGGAGCAGCTGCGTGGCGAGCGCCTGGACAGCCTGTTCCATCCGCAGGAGCGAGAGGCTTTGCAGGCACGTTTTCGCAGCGCATTGGAGCAGGACGGTTATCTCACCTATAGCTACCGTATTCGTCACGCCAGCGGCGAGTATCGATGGTTTGAAACCGCCAGCCGGGCGATCCGTGAGACCTACACCGGCGAGGTGGTCGAGGTCATCAGCGTCTCGCGCGACATTACCGAGCGGCTGCAGAGCGAAGAACACAACCGCCGTCTGCAGGATGAGCTGGCACACGCCGCGCGGCTGGCCACCCTGGGTGAACTGGCCTCGGGCATTGCCCATGAATTGAATCAGCCGTTGGCGGCGATTCTGAATTATGCCGGCGCCAGTCAGCGCTACCTCGCGCAACTGGACAGTGCCGCGCCTGAAGCCGAGCGGGTCGAGCACGGGCTGGCACGGATCAGCGAACAGGCTGAGCATGCGGCGGCGGTTATTCGTCGGCTGCGCGGGTTTCTGCGCAAGGGCACGCGGCGGCTGCAGCAGGTTGATGCGGCGGCTTTGGCGCATGAGGCGGTCGGGCTGTGTGCCTGGGAGGCGTCGCAGCATCAGGTGCAGATTATCGAGCAGGCTGCCGCAGGGCTGCCGAGGCTGCAGGTCGACCCGATTCTGCTGCAGCAGGTGCTGCTGAATCTGTTGCGCAACGCCATCGACGCCAACCGTGAACATCATCCCGAACAAAGCTCGCAGGTGCAGTTGCGTATTGCGGCGCTGGATGGGCAAGTTTGTATTGATGTGATCGATCAGGGGGCGGGTGTCAGTGCCGAGGCGCGTGCCCGGTTGTTTGTCCCGTTTTACACCAGCAAGGCAGACGGTCTGGGCTTGGGGCTGTCCATGAGTCAGGGTATCGTAGAGGGCTTTGGCGGCAGCCTCGATGCGCTGCCGGCCGAGTCCGGTGGTCTGTGCCTGAGATGCCTGCTACCGGCTGTTTCAACGTAAGGATTGCAATGCCTGAACACCCACAACAACTGGTTTATGTGGTCGATGACGATCAGGGCATGCTGGACTCGACGGTCTGGCTGTTCGAGTCCATGGGCCTTAAGGCACTGCCGTTTACCAGCGGCCAGGCCTTTCTGGACGCCTGCGACCCGGCAGAGGCCGCCTGTGTGCTGCTGGATGTACGTATGCCCGGCATGGGCGGTCTGGCGGTGCAGGATGCGATGCGTGAGCGCGGCATCGAGCTGCCGGTGATTTTTGTCAGCGCCCACGCCGATGTGCCGATCGTCGTCCGGGCCTTTCGCGGCGGCGCCGTCGACTTTATCGAGAAACCCTACAACGAGCAGCTGTTGCTCGACAGCGTGCAGCGTGCCCTCAACCAGACGCCGCGAGCAGGGGCCGCTGGGGCGCATGCGCCAGAGGTACAGCAGCGTCTGGACAGGCTCACCCCGCGCGAGCAGGATATAGTGCTACCGTTGGTACAGGGTTTCAGCAATCGCGAGATCGCCGAACAGCTCGGGGTCAGCGTGAAGACGGTGGACCTGTATCGCTCGCGGGTAATGAAGCGGATGCAGGCCGATAGCCTGCCGGCACTGGTCGGCATGCTGGTTGGGTTGGGGATCGTTGATCCATTTACCCTGCAGCCGCTGCGCGATCTGCGCAGCTGAAAAGACACATGGACGTACGGTTTTGTCCCAGGAGGGTGACAGATAAAAAAATGACGTCATAATGACATCACTGGTTGAGATAAGCCGACCGCAGCATGGCTGAGGAAAGCAAAACAATAAACAGGATCTCACGGGTGCACACAGTTACGACCGATTACGCTCTTAGCGGTTGGCGCGGTGAATTTGTCAACGCCGCCACCGAGCACGCCTTTCGCAAGCACAGCGAGGTGGAGTCCGCCCGTTCCTTACGCCGTGCCCTGCTGGTTTGGGCCGCGATGGTGGTGTTGTTTGGCCTGATTGATTACCCGGTTCTCGGGCACGGTTACGACTTTCAGCTGCTGTTTGGCTGGCGTCTGGCGACCGCGAGTCTGCTGCTCCTGTTGTACTGGCGGTTACGTCGCAATCCCTCCCTGGTAAGTGACGGTTACGCTGCTACGGCTGCCGAGGTGTTCGGCAGTGTGCTGTTCTTCATGCTCTATTTCCTGCGTCACGATATGGTCAGCTGGGTGATTGGCGTGGTTGCCATCGCCTTGCTCGCGTTATTCATGTTTATTCCCAACCGCGTTTATCTGTCGCTGCTGGCTGCGGCCTTTCTTAGCGGGGGCATGATGGTCTGTGTTGCCGCGCGGGGTATGGGGACAGACAAGGTGATCGGGCTGGGGTTTATCTTGGCGCTGCCGACCGCCGTGGGGTTCTTTACCGCTTTGCGTTGGCAACTTGCCCAGCGGCGACAGTACGCGCTGCTGATGCAGGTGATCAGCAGTAACCGCGAGCTGCAGGACGAAATCAAGCGGCGTGAGGCGCTGGAAGCCGAGCTCAAGCGTCAGGCCACCACCGACCCGCTGACCGGCCTGTTCAACCGCCGCCAGTACGAGATGCTGTTCCAGCGCGAACGCGAGCGTTGTGCGCGACTAGGGCAGGAAATGACCCTGTGCGTGATGGACCTTGATCACTTCAAGCGTGTCAATGATCAGCACGGCCATGACGCCGGCGACGCGGTGCTCAAGCACGTGGCGCAGCATCTGTCCTGCGCGTTGCGTCACTCGGACATTGTGGGCCGTTTCGGCGGTGAGGAGTTTATCCTGATCCTGCCTGATACTGGTCTGGAGCAGGCGGTGTCAGTGCTCAACCGGCTGCGCGAGGAACTGGCGCAGACACCGGTTCCGGTGCGCGGCCAATTGCTCCCGGTAAGCGCGACCTTCGGCGTTACCATGGTGCAGCCGGATGACACCGATCTGGAAGTGACCATTCGCCGGGCCGACGTTGCGCTCTACGAAGGTAAGGGGGCGGGCCGAAATCGGGTGATGACCGCCTGATCGGTTACACTGGCTGCCCTATATTCCGCCTCGCCGGTTCGGGTTGTCCGTGCGCAAAATCATCCATGTTGACTGTGACTGCTTCTACGCCGCCATTGAAATGCGCGACGACCCGCGCTTGCGCGGCCGTCCGTTGGCGGTTGGCGGCGATCCGGGCAAACGCGGCGTGATTGCCACCTGCAACTACGAGGCGCGAGCCTACGGTGTGCGCTCGGCAATGGCCTCGGCCTACGCCAGGAAACTGTGCCCGGAGTTGTTGATCGTGCCGGGGCGCATGTCGGTCTACCGCGAGGTATCGCAAGCCATTCAGGCGATCTTTGCCGATTACACCCCTCTGATTCAGCCGCTGTCGCTTGATGAGGCGTATCTGGACGTCAGCGACAGCCCGGCCTGTCGTGGCAGTGCGACGCTGATTGCCAAGGAAATCCGTCAGCGGGTGCGCGATACGCAAGGCATCACGGTGTCGGCCGGGGTCGCGCCGAACAAGTTTCTCGCCAAGATCGCCAGTGACTGGAACAAGCCCGATGGGTTGAAGGTGATCTTGCCTGATCAGGTGGAAGACTTTCTGCGCGACCTGCCGGTGTCACGTCTGCATGGCGTAGGGCGCAAGACGGCCGAACGGCTGCAAAGGCTTGGCGTTGATGTGTGCAGCGAGCTGCTGCCCTGGCGCAAGCAGGATCTGGCCCGTGAGTTTGGCAGTTTCGGTGAACGGCTATGGGAGCTGGCGCGGGGTATTGACGAGCGCCCGGTGGTGGTTGAGAGCCGCCGTCAATCGGTCAGCGTCGAGAATACCTACGAACACGATCTGCCTGATCTGGACGCCTGCCTGGCTGCGCTGCCGCCGCTGCTGGACAAGCTGGCTGAGCGCATCGGCCGGTTGGAGGGCAGTTACCGGGTCAGCAAGCCGTTTATCAAACTCAAGTTTCACGACTTTACCCAGACCACGCTGGAGCAGGCCGGCGCACCGATTACACCGGCCGGTTACGCCGAGCTTTGTGCTCAGGCCTTTGCCCGCGGCAACTGCGCGGTGCGGCTGATTGGCGTGGGCGTGCGGCTGGACAGCAGTCACGCCCAGTTAGGTGAACAGCTCAGGCTGTTTTAGGGGCTGTTGCCGTTTCGTTCGCCCGCCTGCCGGAGGCCATTTTTCGGCCACGCAAGGCGGAGGGAGTGCAGTGTGGTTAGTCCACATAAGCGACCGACAACGCAGCATGGCCGAAAAATGACCCCGGCCCTGCGGGTTGCGCCTGTAAAGCCGCCACTAGGCGTCGCTCGTCGCTTACGTGGAATGACCACGCTATGCTTCTCGCTCCTTGATTGGCGGCTTTGCAGGCTGCAACAGGCGGGTGAACGGAGCGGCAACAGACCCTAGCCCGCAGCCCTGGCGCATTTCGGGCACAGGTGGTTGTCGCCACGCGGTTGCCAGCCGAGTTCGCTGATGCGCGCCACCGCCTTGGCGGTGCGGGCGTTCAGGTCATCGCGGTCGGCGGCAAGGAACTCGAACGGCTGCTCGCGGCCGCATTCATCACAGGTAATCGACCAGCCCAGCACGCTCTGGCCGCGCAGGTCCGGCCCGCGTGCCGACGCGGTCCACTGACCCGGCGGGTTGATCAGATAGCGAATCTTGTCGACCACCAGACGCATGGGCAGATCCTTGCTGCCCTTGACCGTGCAGATCAACTGGTCGCCAGACTGCACACCGCCGCCTTGGCCAGTGACCTGAAACAGCCCGGCACTCAGGGTGCGGCATTCAATCAGGGTGTGTGACGGGTTCAGTGCCGTGCGGCGAAAGTCGTGTTCTGCCATGGGGAAGGCTCGCTGGTCAGTGGGGCGCGCATGATAACACCTGAGTGTAGCGGCATATCACCCGTATCACTGATGGTCGGTGTGGGGCAGGGCAGTGATTATGATGGCGCGGTCATTTATCGCATCTTCAATGAGGAGTTCACATGAGCGTCAAGCAAATGTTCGATCTGAGCGGCAAGGTTGCCCTGATCACCGGCGGTACCAAGGGTTTGGGCCTGCAGATGGCTGAAGCCTTCGGCGAACTGGGCGCCAAGGTGTTCATCAGCGCGCGTAACGCCGCGGAGATTGAAGCGGTTGTCGCTGAACTGAAAGGTCAGGGTATCGAGGCAGCGGGCATCGCCTGCGATCTGGGCAAGCTGGACAGCAACCCGGTCAAGACTCTGGTCGATGCCTGTGAAGCGGCGTTCGGCACCGTTGACGTCCTGGTCAACAACGCAGGTACTACCTGGGGTCAGCCAGCCGAAGAGCACAGCTATGAGGGCTGGCAGAAGGTCATGACCCTGAACGTGGATGTCTGCTTCCTGGTTGCGCAGGAAGTGGCGCGCCGCTTCATGATTCCGCGCAAGTCGGGCAAGATCATCAACATTGCGTCCATCGCCGGCTTCAAGGGTAACCGTGCCAACTCCGGCGTCTTTACCTCTGCCTACAACACCTCCAAGGCCGCTGCGATCAACCTGACGCGCGCCTTGGCTGGCGAGTGGGGCCGTTACAACATCAACGTCAATGCGATCTGCCCTGGCTACTTCCCGACCAAGCTGGCCAAAGGTCTGGACAAGGTCAGCGAGATGATCAAGGAAGGCACGCCGCTCGGTCGTATCGGTGGTGACGAAGACATCAAGGGCGCGGCGGTCTTCTTCGCGACTGAAATGTCCCGCCACGTGACCGGTCAGGCCATGGCTGTCGACGGCGGTAACTCGGTAGTCTGATGTGCGAGGGCGGCCGCGCTGTGCCGTGGTCGCCCTTGGCAGTCTAGCCCGGCTTAGCTCAGCCCTTGGGTCAATGCGCGGGCGGCAGCTTCTACTTCACTGCGATGATCCCGTTCCAGGGTGTCCATCAAGCGCAGATGCAACTTGCGCTCGGCGCGGCTCAGATCTTTCCACGCCTGATGGGTGGGAATGTGCGCAGTCTGGTCGTAAATCTGCTCGAAGACGGTGACATCCAGACCTTCACGACGCTCGCCCTGATAGTTGTCGAGCAGGACCTTGATACGAATCGCACCCTCGATGGTCGGTACCTGGCCGTCCAGCAGGCTTTGGGCGATGATGCGAATGTCTCCGCTTAGTCGGTCGTTGCGGGCTTCCAGTGCCTTCGCTCGTTCTTCGTCTTGCTGCCAAACCTTGCGCCACAGCAGCAAGGCATATGCTGCCAGCGCCAGAATGACAAGCATGCCGGCGGCAATCAGCCAGTAGTGATTTTGCATGGTGTTCAGAAACTCAGTTGTGAGGGATCCAGCGTCCCTTCCTCGTGCAGATTGATGCTGGGTGCCAGCCACAGGCCGGTACGAATATTACCGTCGATACGGTAATCGACCGGTTGCTGCTTATCCACCAGCTTGATCAGGTCGGCGATATGACGCCACAGGTTGGAGCGTACATCCAGTTCGAAGTAGGAGGAGCCGTAGGCCGGAACATCGAAGCGGTTGTCGCTGACGCCAGTGGCCAACTTCATGTCATTCAGATAGACCTGATAGTGCATGCCGCGAATCGGCAGCACGCGATCATTGGGATTATCGACCCGCAGCTTGAGGCGAAAGGATTGCTCCCAGAGATTGGACTTGAGCATCTCGACATTCGCCAGACTGACGTCCGGCTTGGTGTAGGACGGGCTAAAAACCGCACAGCCGTGCAGCAGTGCGCAGCAAACCAGCGTTATTACCCCCAGCATCCGCGCTTTCATCGCGTCCCCTCTCCCCATGCAGGCTGCTTTGTGTATGGAGTTGTCGCGCAGCCTGGACCATACTTTACCCCTGATTTACGTACAGGGAGTGACAAGATGACTCGTTTCGAGGTGGTTTTTCAAGGCCAGGTGCAGCAAGGTGCTGCGCCGGAGCAGGTGCGGGCAAACGTCGGCAAGCTGTTTCAGGTCTCGGGAGCCCAGCTGGATACCCTGTTTTCCGGCCGCCGCATCGTGATCAAGCAGGGGCTGGATCAGGTGGCCGCCGAGAAATACCGCATCGCGCTGGAACGCGCCGGTGCGCAGTGCAGCATCGTCGCGATGGACGAGCCGGCCGCGGTGGCTCCTGCTGTGCCCGAGCAGGCTCCGACGCAAACCGCAGAGCCAGTGGAGCCTGCCCCCGCAGCAACATCATCCCGCGTCATCCCGCGTGACGAGTACATGGCGGCGTTCAGTGATGTCGAGGCGCCGGACTTCGGTATCGCGCCGCTGGGCGCCGACCTGCAGGATGAGTACAACCCGCATACCGAGTTGCCAATTGATCTGTCTGCCCTGAGTCTGGCGCCGGTGGGCAGTGATATGGGCGAAATCAAGCGGGATCAGGCTGCCGAGGTTCCGAACATCGAGCATTTGAAACTGGCTGACGACTGATTTTGCCGTTCGGGGCAGCCGCAGGGCTGCCCTGGTGAGTGTTACTGCTGTTTTCTCCGTAAAATGCGGACTCTTTCGATTTCTGCCGCTTTTTCAACTGCGGCTGCCTTCCTCTGTCCCTAAGCTTTGCTCCAGCGTCGGCCGCTTCGGCGGTGTCTGCTACATGGATCGCACAGCAAGGAACAAGGATGTTCTCTCCAGCAAACCAGGCGCATTTTGCGCTGCATATCGACGGTGTCGAGCATGATTTCAAGGTGCTCGAGTTCACCTGTGTAGAGCGTCTTAACCAGCCCTATGTCATCGAGCTGACGCTGGTAAGTGAGCAGCCGAACATCGATCTTGGCAGCCTGCTGCATCTGCCGGCCTGGCTGGAGACGGGGGCCGACACGGGCTTTCACGGCTTCATCAACCAGTTGACCCAGGGCGAGTCCGGCCGTCGGCTCAGTCGCTACCAGCTCAGGCTTGGGCCTCAACTCGGCTACCTTGCGCACCGTACCAATCAGCGCATCTTTCAGCACAAAACTTCCGAGCAGATTATTGCCAGCGTGCTGCAGGAGCATGCGATTCACAGCGATGCTTGGCGCTTCGCCCTCAATGCCGAGCACCCGGTACGGCGATATTGCACCCAGTACAACGAAACCGACCTGCACTTCATTCAACGTCTGTGCGAAGAGGATGGCGTGCATTTTCATTTCGAGCACCGGCGGCAGGGGCATGTACTGGTATTCGGTGATGATCAAACCAGCTTTGCGCAGCTGGCGCCGATTGGCTTCAGCCAGGGCTCAGGCATGGTTGCCGAGCAGCCGGTGGTCAGACGTTTCAGTCTGACTGCCGCCACGCGGCCGGACCGGGTCAGTCGTCGTGACTACAACTTCGAGAAGCCGCACCTGCTGCTGGAAGCGGGGGCTCAACTGGAGAGCGGGCAAGCCCAGCCGGCACTGGAAGACTACGACTATCCCGGCCTGTTTGGCGATCGCAGCCGCGGCCGGCAGCTCAGCCAGATTCAGCTGGAGCGCCACCGTAGCCACCAGCTCGAGGCGCGTGGCGAAGGGGATCGGCCGGACTTGTGCAGCGGCCACTTTCTGCCGCTGACCGGGCATCTGCGCGATGACTGGAACGATCTTTGGTTGTTGACCGAGGTCCATCACAGCGGCAAGCAACCGCAGGCGCTGGAAGAGTCGATCAGCAGTGACACTACTGCCGCCGACGGGTTTGTGCAGGGGTACCGCAATCGCTTTGTTGCTACCCCGTGGCAGGCCATTTGGCGACCAGCCCGCGAGCACCCGAAGCCGCGCATTGCCGGCAGTCAGAGCGCGGTGGTTACCGGGCCCGCCGGTGAAGAAATTCACTGTGATCAGCACGGCCGGGTCAAGGTCCAGTTCCACTGGGATCGTGACGCGTAGGCCGACGAACACACCAGCTGCTGGCTGCGGGTTGCCAGCGGCTGGGCCGGTGATCGCTATGGTGCTATCGCAATTCCACGCATCGGCATGGAGGTGCTGGTCAGCTTTCTGGAGGGCGACCCGGATCAGCCGCTGATCACCGGGTGCCTCTATCACGCCGAGCACGTTCCGCCGATCGAGCTGCCTGCGCACAAGACGCGCAGCACCTTCAAAAGCCTGAGTTCACCGAGTGGTGAGGGTTACAACGAGCTGCGCATCGAAGACCGCAAGGGCGCGGAACAGGTCTACATTCACGCCCAGCGTGACTGGGATCAGCGCATTGAGCACGACCAGCGTGTGCACGTTGGCAACGAGCGGCACGAACACACCGTGGCCAATCACTACAGCGAGCACATGGCCGAATGGCACGGTACGGTTCACGGTGACCGACTCACCGAGCTGAAAGCCAGCGACCATCTAAGCATCAAGGGAAGTCAGCACAGCCGCATCGAGCAGCGTCTGCTGGCGGATGTCGGGCACGAAATTCATCTGGCCAGCGGTCGCAAGGTGGTTATCGAAGCGGGGATGGAGCTGACCATCAAGGCGGGCGGCAGCTTTATCAAACTCGACCCCAGCGGTGTCACCATCAGTGGGCCGACGGTGCGAGTCAATTCGGGCGGCAGTCCGGGGCAGGGCGCAGGCGCATCGCCGCGCTTGCCCGGCGACGCAACGGCAGCCGATCGCAGTCAGGCGGGCAGCCTACTGGTGCCGGCGCAGCGTCAGGCGTTAATGCTGAAAAAGCCGCTATGCGCGATCTGTAAAGATCCGGGGCAGGACGCCTGAGGTGGCTTGCGCGCAGATTGTTCGCCGGGCTGCGAGCCTTAGCGCGCGCAGCACTGTTTGAACTTGCGCCCCGAACCGCACGGGCACGGCTCGTTCCGACCGGCCTTGACTGGATGGTTGGGGTCGAGGAAGTACCAGCGGCCCTGGATCAGGCGGAAGTCCGAGCATTCCCGGTGGGCCTGGGCGCTGCCGTCCGGGTCCTGCCAGCGGGCGACAAAAGTCACCTGTGCGCTGGTTGCGCCCGGCAGCTCAGTGGCTGTTTCGACCGTCAGCCCGAGCCAGCGGCTCTGCTCGCTCCATTGGCGCATTGCCTCGACATCCAGCTGCGCCTGCTGGGCGGGAACGGTGGTGGCGACCAGGTAGTCGATCAGGCCGAGGGTGTAGGCGCAGTAGCGCGAGCGCATCAGGCGCTCGGCACTGGGGGCGGCGTTGCCCTGATGCAGGGGCTGACAGCATTCGCCGTAGCGGTTGCCGCTACCGCAAGGGCAGGCGCTGGAGCTGTTGGTTGCCGGCTGCATGGGCGTTACCACCAGTACTTGTCGAACATTTCCGGGTTGGCCCAGTACTTGGAATTCAGCCAGTCCGGGACGCTCTTATACTCGGCCAGATCGTAGGCGTAGAGCGTCAGGCTCTGGCCTTCCTGGCTGAAGCGCGCGTGGCGCTGCAGGGCGAGGGCGTAGAAGTCATTCTCCTGCCAGCCGTCGGCACGGTCGACGTCGACCAGCACGGCGATGCGGCTGGCCGACAGGTTACGCAGGCCGGCGAGCAGCTCGGTCGCGGTGCGCTTGTCCAGGTGCTCGAGCTGATCTGCAACGATGGCCAGGTCGTAGCGCTGATTGCGCAGAGCGTCCGCCAGCGGCGCGGTATCGGCGCTGCTGACCTGGCACTCCGGGTGTTCCTGCAGCCAGGCCTGTACGGCCGGGATCTCGCTGCGGCTGACGCAGAGCAGGCTCGCGGGGCGATAGTGCTGGAGGATGCCCAGCAGGGATGACGTCGGCGTGGCGCTCATCGGGAGACTCGACTGTGAACGGATTCAGCGCAGCAGGGTAGGGGCTGGCTGGTGTTGATGCAAGCACCGACGGTCCAGCTGAGCGGCGTTGAATGGTATGATCGCCGGCTGATCCGGAGCCCGCATGCTGAACGACGAACTCAAAGGCCAGATCCAGACGGCCTACCGCACCTTTCTGGAAAACAAGTCGCTGAAGCCGCGCTACGGCCAGCGCGTGATGATTGCCGAGGTCGCCAAGGTCTTCGGCAACGTTGCGCTGGACGAGGAAGGGCATCGTGATGGTGATCCGGCGGTGGCGGTGATCGAGGCGGGCACCGGCACCGGCAAGACGGTGGCCTACTGCCTGGCGGCGATTCCGATTGCCCGCCATCTTGGCAAGCCGCTGGTAATTTCTACTGCGACCGTGGCGCTGCAGGAGCAGATCGTGCTCAAGGATCTGCCGGATATTCTGCGCAACTCAGGGCTCAAGTTCGGCTTCTCGCTTGCCAAGGGGCGTGGCCGCTATGTCTGTCTGGCCAAACTCGACAATCTGCTGCGCGAAAACCAGTCGATGGCTGACCAGCAGCAGATCTTTGCCGATGATGGCTTCCGCATTGACGTGGATGAGGCCGGGCTCAAACTCTATACGCGCATGGTCGAGGCGCTGGGCGGCAACAAATGGGACGGTGAGCGCGACTCCTGGCCCGAAGCACTGGAGGATCAGGACTGGTCGCGGCTGACCACCGACCATATCCAGTGCAGCAACCGCCGCTGCGGCCATTTCCAGCAGTGCGTGTTCTACAAGGCCCGTGAGGGCGTGCAGAAAGTCGATGTGATCGTCACCAACCACGATCTGGTGCTGGCCGATCTGGCGCTGGGCGGCGGGGCGATTCTGCCCGACCCGCGTGACTGCCTGTATGTATTTGACGAAGCACATCACCTGCCGGACAAAGCCATCGGCCACTTCGCTCACCACACCCGCCTGCATGCCACCGCCGAATGGCTGGATCAGATCGACAAGAACCTCAGTAAGCTACTGGCACAGCATCCCTTGCCCGGCGATTTGGGCCGGGTGCTGGAGCAGGTGCCGACTACCGCCCGTGACCTGAAACCGCATCAGCAGTTCATGCAGCAGGCACTGGGCGGCGTCGCCGACTTTGCCAGCGCCGAGGATCTGGGTGGCAACATCCGCCCGCAATACCGCTTCGAGAACGGTGAAGTGCCTGACGAGCTGTGCGAGATGGGCATGGAACTGAAGTCGGGCTTTGGCCGCTTGAGCGACCAGCTGCAGCGCATCGTCGATATGCTCAAGGAGGCGATGGACGGCGAGGCCACTATTGGCGTCTCCGAGTCCCAGGCCGAGGAGTGGTATCCGTTGTTTGGCGCGCTGCAGGCGCGCGCCGAAGCCAACTGGACGCTGTGGACTCAGTTCTGCCTGCAAGACCCGGAGGGCAAGCCGCCGACGGCGCGCTGGCTGACCCTGACCGAAGGCGGCGACATTGAAGTTCACGTCAGCCCGATTCTGGCCGCCGATACCCTGCGTCAGTACCTCTGGAATCCGGCCTTCGCGGCGCTGGCGACCTCGGCCACTCTGACCGCACTGGGCAAGTTCGACCGTTTCAGTCACCGCGCGGGTTTGCCACGCAGCGCGGTCTGCGCGCTGGCCCCCAGCCCGTTCAAACATGGTGAGGCCGGGCTGCTGCGTGTGCCCAATTACGGCGCTGACCCGCGTGACAGCACGGCCCACACTGCAGCGATCATCGAGCACCTGCCGGACATTCTGGCCGATGAGCGCGGCAGCCTGGTGCTGTTCTCCTCGCGCAAGCAGATGCTGGAGGTGTTTGCCGGTGTACCAGCGGAGTTTCGTCAGCGGGTGCTGGTGCAGGGTGATCTGTCCAAGCAGGAGCTGATCCGCCAGCACCGCAAGCAGGTCGATGATGGCAAGCCGAGCGTGATTTTCGGTCTGGCGAGCTTTGCCGAAGGTGTTGACCTGCCCGGCAAGTACTGCGAACACGTGGTGATTGCCAAGATTCCCTTTGCCGTACCGGATGACCCGGTCGAAGCGGCACTGGCCGAGTGGATCGAGAAGAATGGCGGCAACCCGTTTATGGAGATCGCCGTGCCGGACGCCAGTCTGCGGCTGATCCAGGCCTGCGGCCGTTTGCTGCGCACCGAGAGCGACAGCGGCACGGTGACTGTGCTGGATCGTCGGCTGGTGACCCAGCGCTACGGCAAGGCGATTCTCAACGCGCTGCCGCCGTTTCGCCGCGAGATCGACTGAGTTATCAGCCTGAGCGATGACCCGCCGACAGGCGAACTGATGATGGCTGTCACGCATCGGCTGCTTCGCTTTAATGGGCAAAACAAGACAACAAGGACCGCATGATGAGCACTATTCAGGGCTACTTTGATCCCCGTTTCGAGTCGGTACGCGAGCTGTTCGCCGAACAGCAGCAGGATGAGCAGGCCCGTGGCGCCGCGCTGTGTGTCACCGTTGGTGGCGAGACCGTGCTGGATCTCTGGCAGGGTGTGCGCGACAAGGACAATCAGGCGGTCTGGGAGCAGGACACCCTGGTCAACGTGTTCTCCTGCACCAAGCCGCTTGGTGCGGTCGCTTTGCTGCAGCAGGTGGCCGCTGGCAAGCTGGAGCTGGATGCGCCGCTGGCGGCGGTCTGGCCAGAGTTTGCCCAGGCTGGCAAAGAGGCGGTCACCCTGCGCCAGATTCTGAGTCATCGTTCCGGCCTGTCCGCTGTCAGCGAGACCTTGCCGCCCGAAGCCCTGTTCGAGTGGGACACCATGAGCGCCGCCTTGGCCGCGCAGCAGCCCTGGTGGACGCCGGGCGAACAGCACGGCTATGCGCCGGTCACCTACGCCTGGCTGCTGGGTGAGCCGCTGCGCCGTCTGACTGGCCAGCGTCCAGGCCAGGCGATTGCTGACAGTATCTGCCAGCCGCTGGGCATGGACTTCTTCGTTGGGGTGCCGGATGAGGATCTGGAGCGCATCGCTTCGGTATCCCGTTTACGCAACCAGTATGGTGATGAGGGCGCACGCCGCCTGTTTGGCACCATGGGCCAGCCCGACAGCATGACCGCCAAGGCCTTTGGCAACCCGTCGAGCATGATGACCAGCACCAACCGCCGCGAGTGGCAGCAGGCTGATATTCTGTCGGCCAATGGCACCGGTAACGCCCGCTCGCTGGCGCGTTTCTGGCAACTGCTGGCGCACGATGGTCAGCTTGATGGCGTTAGCTTGCTCGATGCTGAACTGGTCAAGCAGATGCAGCAGGAACACAGCGCCGGTGACGACCGCACTCTGCTGTGCCAGACCCGCTTTGGGTTGGGTGTGATGCTGGAGCACGAAGGGCCGGGCGGTAGCTTCGGCATGGGCAAGAGCGCCTTCGGTCACCCCGGTGCCGGCGGCTCTCTGGGGTTCTGTGATCCGGACGCCAAGGTCGGCTTTGGCTACGTGACCAACACCATGGGGCCGTTTGTGCTGATGGACCCGCGCGCGGTTGCGCTCAGCCAGGCGGTGTACCGCTGCCTCAAGGCGATCGACTGAAAGCCTGCGCTGTATCAATGTGCAGCGCAGGGTGCTTGCTACCATTAACTGAACTCTCGCAGCCGGAAACAGAGCCAATGAAACCCAGTATTGCTGACCTGCGTCGTGACTACACCCGTGACGGACTGACCGAAGACCAGGCACCTGTCGAGCCGTTCGCCCTGTTCGGGGAGTGGTTTGCGCAGGCGGTTGAAGTGGAAAGCACCGAAGCCAACGCCATGATGCTGGCAACTGTCGACGGCGCGGGGCAGCCGCACCTGCGCACGCTGCTGCTCAAGGGCTTTGATGAGCGCGGCTTCGTGTTCTTCACCAACTACCAGAGCGCCAAGGGCCAACAGTTGGCGACCAGCCCGGCGGCTGCGATGACCTTCTGGTGGCATGATCTGGAGCGTCAGGTACGGATCGAAGGGCAGGTCGAGCAGAGCAGCGCTGAGGAATCGGATGCCTACTTCCACAGCCGTCCGGAAGGCAGCCGGCTGGGCGCCTGGGCCTCGCCGCAGAGCCAGGTGATCGCCAGTCGCGAAGTATTGGAGCAGCGCCTTGGCGCGGTGCAGGAGCAGTACGCTGACGCTGCAGCGCCACGCCCGCCGCACTGGGGCGGCTATCGTCTGGTGCCGACCCTGATCGAGTTCTGGCAGGGCCGTCCAAGCCGCCTGCATGACCGGCTCTGCTACCGTTTGGTAGACGGCAGCTGGGTGCGCGAACGACTGGCGCCCTGAGCAAACGTCGCTTGCTGCTGTCGCGCTTCGGCTTTACGCTGGACTGCAACAGCGACAGCAGGAGGCGGCATGGGCAGAGGAGCGTTTCAGCAAAAGGTTGTTGTGATTACCGGCGGTTGTGCCGGTATCGGCAGGGCGCTGGCCCTGCGTTTTGCCCAGGCCGGGGCGCATCTGGTCATTCTCGATGTGCAGGAGGAATCGCTGGTTGCGTTCCGCCAGCAACTGCACGACAAGCTCAATGCCGATGTACTGGCAATCAACTGCGATGTGTCGGACGATCAGGCCTGCGCCGACGCCATGGCGCAGGTGATCGACCGTTTCGGCGGCATTGATCTGTTGATCAACAACGCCGGTATTACCCACCGCAGCGCCTTCGCCGATACCGAGCTGGCCGTGTTTCAGCGGATCATGGCGGTCAACTACTTTGGCGCACTCAATTGCACCCGTCATGCGCTCCCCAGCCTGCTGGCCCGACGGGGGCAGGTTATTGTCCTCAGTTCGCTGTCGAGCTTTGCGCCACTGCTCAACCGCAGTGCCTACAACGCCAGCAAGCACGCATTACACGGTCTGTTTGAGACATTGCGCATGGAAGTGCGCGAGCGGGGCGTCAGCGTCATGCTGGTTTCGCCGGGTTTTACCGCCACCGATATTCGCAAGAACGCGCTGGTTGGCGACGGCTCGGTCGCCCAGGCGAGTACCGCCATGCCGTTCAAAGTATCGGCGCCGGCCGATGTGGCCGAAGCGATCTATCAAGGTGCCTGCCGGCGTAAGCGGCAGCTCATTCTCTCCAACGTGGACTGGCAGGCTCGGCTGGTTGCGCGCTTTTTTCCGCGGTTGTTCGAGCGCTGGATGGTGCCGAGGTTGTCTGGCGTGAAGCCCGTCTCTACAAGGGAGTAATCGCTGGCTGTACTCAGTCTTGGCGCTGCAGCCAGTCAATGATGCCAACTGCTGCGGCGTGACCGCTGGCAAAGCAGGCGGTCAGCAGGTGGCCGCCGGTGGGGGCTTCCCAGTCGAGCATCTCGCCGGCACAGAAGGTGCCGGGCAGCGCCTTGAGCATCAGACGATCATCCAGCGCGCTATGGCAGACCCCGCCGGCGCTGCTGATGGCTTCCTCCAAGGGGCGAGTGGCGCTCAGAGTAATGGGGAGCGCCTTGATGCCTGCGGCGAGCCTGCCTGCATCGGCAATCACGTCCTTGCTCAGGCATTCATGTACTAGCGCCACTTTGACCCCATCCAGACCGGCCTTCTTGCGCAACAGGTTGCTCAGGCTCTGGCCTTTGCGGGGTTGGCCAAGGGCTTGCTGAAGTTGCTCTTGCGTATGGTCTGGCGCCAGATCAAGGGTCAAGGCCGCCTTGTCGTCGTGCTCAAGCTGCTCGCGTAACGCGGCAGAAAGAGCATAGATCAGGCTGCCTTCCAGACCGTCGCGGGTGAGGATGGCTTCGCCGCGGCGGCTAATGCTTTCCCCTGCCGGGCTTTGGGTGCTGGCGATGATCTGCTTGAGCGGTTGCCCGGCGAAGCGCTCGCTGAGAAATGCGCTCCACTGGCTGATAAAGCCGCAGTTGCTGGGGCGCAGTGAACGCACGTCAACGCCGCGTGCACTGAGCAGAGGCGCCCAGCTGCCGTCTGAACCGAGGCGCGCCCAACTGCCGCCACCCAGCGCCAGTAGCGTTGCCGTTGCCCTTACGTTGATTTCACCGTCCGGGGTGCTGAAGCGCAGTGCACCGCTGTCATCCCAGCCTAGCCAGCGATGCCGGGTATGCAGGTGAACGCCTCGTTCACGCAGGCGCTTGAGCCAGGCGCGCAGCAGCGGCGCGGCTTTCATGTCGGTCGGGAACACGCGCCCGGAGCTACCGACGAAGGTGTCGATGCCCAAACTGTGGATCCAGCTGCGTAGTGCGTCCGCGTCGAATTCGGCCAGCCACTGGCCAACCCATGGCGAGGCTTCGCGGTAGCGTGACAGGAAAGGGATGGCGGGCTCGGAATGGGTGATATTCATGCCGCCAACCCCGGCGAGCAGGAATTTGCGCCCAACCGAGGGCATGGCGTCGTACAGATCAACCGAGAGGCCGGCAGTAGACAGTACCTCGGCGGCCATCAGGCCTGCCGGACCACCGCCGATGATGGCGATGGAGCGGGTGTCGGTGGTGCGGGTCTCGGTCATGTCGCAATCCTGAAAGCGGGCGCGCAGTTTAGCCTAATCCGCGCTGCTGCCAAATCCGCGCGGCGCTCTGGTGCAGGATGCCGTGACGGCGGGCGAGGGCGTCGCGGTCGTTGTCGTAACCACCGCCGATTACTGCGCAGACGGGGATGTCGCGGCCCAGACAGCTGTCGATTACCAGCCGGTCGCGCCCGGCAATGCCTGAGTCGGTCAGCTGCAGGTAGCCAAGGGCGTCGTGCTGGTGCACGTCCACACCGGCGTCGTACAGCACCAGATCGGGCTGGTACAGCGGTAACAGGTAATCGAGTGCCTGCTGCAGGGTATGCAGATAGCCCTGATCATCGAGCCCGCGTGGCAACGGAATGTCCCAGTCGCTGGTTGCCTTGCGTACCGGGAAATTGCTTTCGCAGTGCAGCGACACGGTAATGGCGGCGTCTACGTCCTGCAGAATGCGCGCGGTGCCGTCGCCCTGGTGGACATCGCAGTCGATGATCAGTACCCGCTGCACCCGTCCGCTGGCCAGCAGCGACAGGCTGATGATCGCCAGATCGTTAAAGATGCAGAAGCCGGAGGCGAAATCCCGATGGGCGTGGTGGGTGCCGCCAGCGAGATGGCAGGCCAGCCCGTGCCGTAAGGCAAGATCAGCGGTCAGCATTGAGCCGCCGACAGCGCGGGTGGTGCGGGCGACCAGTGCCTCGCTCCACGGCAGGCCCATGCGCCTGAGGGCTGCTGCGTCCAGCGTGTTGTCATGGAATCGGTTCACGTAATCGCTGTCGTGGGCCAGCGACAGCAAATCCCTGCTGCAGCGCTCGGGGCTGTGCAGGTTATGGTCGTGCAGCAGGGCGGTGGCGCGCAGGTGGTCATGCAGGCGCACGAACTTGTCCATCGGGAATCGATGGGGGGCGGGAAAGGGGAAACTGTAGTCCGGGTGGTAGATCAGCGGCAGATCCACAACGGCTCCTGACGGTGGCGGACGGCGGCTTGAGTATGCGCACTGCGCCAGCGCTCAACAAGTCTCGCCGCTGATGCAGGCGCAGGAGGACGCTGCTAATACGAGACAAACCGGGTTAAACTGGCCGCCATTCGAGTGGCGAGCGCGCCACCACTTCTGTCAAGACGTACCTGCCTGCGCGGCGGGTAATCACGTGAGGACCCACTATGAGTGAACTGCTGGATGATCTGGTAGACCTGCTGGCGCTGGAGAAAATCGAGGAAAACCTGTTCCGTGGCCGTAGCCAGGACCTCGGGTTCAAGCAGTTGTTCGGTGGGCAGGTGCTCGGCCAGTCGCTGTCGGCGGCCAGTCAGACGGTCGACCCCGAGCGTCATGTGCATTCGGTGCACGGCTATTTTCTGCGTCCGGGCAATGCCGATCTGCCGATCGTCTATCAGGTTGACCCGCTGCGCGATGGCGGCAGCTTTACCACGCGCCGGGTGCAGGCCATTCAGAAGGGCAAGCCGATCTTCACCATGATCAGCTCCTTTCAGGGCGATGAGGCCGGTTATGAGCATCAGGCGGCGATGCCGGATGTGCCGGGCCCCGAAGACCTGCCGAATGAAACCGAGTGGACCCGCCGTTATCAGCACCTGATCCATGAGAAGGTGCGCGACAAGGTGTTGTGCGGTAAGCCGATCGAGATCCGCCCGGTGGGCGAGTTCAACCCCTTCGAGCCCAAGGCGGGCGAGCCGGTGCGCTACATGTGGTACCGGGCCGACGGCAAGCTGCCGGACGACCCCCAGGTCCATCGCTATCTGCTGGCCTATGCCTCGGACTTCCACCTGCTGGGCACCGCGATGCAGCCGCACGCTATCTCCAGCTGGTCGCGTGACATGCAGGTCGCCAGCCTGGATCACTCACTCTGGTACCACCGCCCGCTGCGTATGGACGACTGGCTGCTATACGCCATGGACAGTCCGTCGGCCAGCGGCTCCCGTGGTCTGTCGCGCGGCCAGATCTTCAATCGCGCCGGCGAGTTGGTGGCCTCGGTGACTCAGGAATCGCTGATGCGCAAGGTGCAGCGCTGAGATGCATCAGCTGCGCGGCTGGGTGTTCGATCTCGATGGCACGCTGACGGTCGCTCAGCATGACTTTCCGGCCATTCGGCGCGAGCTTGGCGTGCCGGCTGAGGCGGATATCCTGACGTTTATGGCGACCTTGCCGGCAGCCGACTATACCGCCATGAAAGCGCAGCTCGATGCCATTGAGCTGCGTCTGGCGGCAGAGGTAGAGCCCGCGCCGGGCGCTGTGGCGCTGGTGCGGCAGCTGCGAGATCAGGGCCGGCGACTGGGTATATTGACGCGCAACCTGCAGTCGGTTGCTCGCTCTACGCTTGCCTGTCTCGGTATTCTCGACTGCTTCGCTCCCGAGGATGTGTTGGGGCGCGAGGAGGCTGAACCCAAACCGTCGCCGGATGGCATTCATCGTCTGCTGGGTCGTTGGCAGCTGGCGGCGCATGAGGCGGTGATGGTCGGCGACTTCCGCTTTGATCTTGAGGCGGGGCGGGCGGCTGGTAGCCACACCTGCCTGATCTTGCCGGATAACCCGTGGCCCGAACTGGCAGACTGGCATCTGCCAGATTGCCGTGCGCTGTTGGCCCGACTCTAGATCGGGCCTTTCGCCGCTTGGGTCAGTTCGCCGCCTGGAAGCGCAAACGCATCGACAGGTCGACGGCTTTGACGTCCTTGGTCATGCTGCCGATCGAAATGTAGTCCACACCGGTTTCGGCGACGCTGCGCAGGGTTGCCTCGGTAATGCCGCCTGAGGCTTCCAGTTTGGCGCGCCCGGCGTTCAGGGCAACCGCGGTGCGCATATCCTCATCGCTCAGCTCATCCAGCATGATGATGTCTGCACCGGCTTCCAGCGCCTGTTTCAGCTCCTCAAGACTTTCCACCTCGACCTCCACCGGCTTGCCCGGTGCGATTTCGTGCGCGCGGCTGATGGCTTGGGCGATCCCGCCGCAGGCGGCGATGTGGTTTTCCTTGATCAGGAAGGCGTCGTACAGGCCAATGCGGTGATTGTGGCAGCCGCCGCAGGTCACTGCGTATTTCTGCGCCAGACGCAGGCCGGGAATGGTTTTGCGGGTGTCCAGCAGCTTGACGCTGGTGCCAGCAACCAGATCGGCGAAATGGCGGCTGCGGGTGGCGGTCGCCGACAGCAGCTGGATGAAGTTGAGCATCGAGCGCTCTGCGGTCAGCAGGCCACGCGCCGGGCCGCTGAAGCGGCAGAGGGTCTGGTCGGCAAGCAGGGTGTCGCCATCGGCAACCAGCCACTCGATGTTGATGCGCGGGTCAACCTGACGAGCGACTTCATCGGCCCACGCGCGGCCGCAGAACACGGCTGCTTCACGGGTGATGATGCGGCCATCGGCCTGACGGTCGGCAGGGATCAGGCTGGCGGTGATATCGCCATCGCCCACGTCTTCGGCCAATGCGCGGCGAACATCATCAGTGATGGTGGTCTGCAGGCTGTCGAGTGTGAGGTTGGGCATAGTGGCTCCGGCGGCTGATCGCAAGTGCCGGAAGTATACCGATTGGCAAAAAAAAATGCCCGCCGGGGAGGCGGGCATTGTGCTTGGGCCGACTTACTTGTTGAGGTAGTTGGCCGGGTCTGCGAAGTAGTCCTTGGTCAGCTTGAAGACCACAGGGCTCAGCAGCAGCAGAGCGATCAGGTTGGGAATCGCCATCATCGCGTTCAGGGTGTCGGCCACCAGCCACAGGCTGTTCAGGTCGATACCGGGCAGGGTGCCCAGCGGAATGGCAATGATCCACAGCAGGCGGAACGGCAGGTTGGAGCGCTCACCGAACAGGAACTGGGTGCACTTCTCGGAATAGAAGCTCCAGCCAATGATGGTGGTGAAGGCGAATACCGCCAGGCCGATACTGACAATGTACTGACCCCAGGAGCCAGGCAGACCCTGGCTGAAGGCCAGTGCCGACAGCGGAGCACCGTTCTCGCCGCTGGTCCAGGCACCGGTCACCATGATCACCAGACCGGTGATAGAGCAGATGATGATGGTGTCGATGAAGGTACCGAGCATCGCGATGGTGCCCTGGCGGATCGGGTTGTTGGTTTGAGCGGCGGCGTGGGCGATAGGTGCACTACCCAGGCCGGCTTCGTTGGAGAAGACGCCGCGCGCGATACCGAAGCGCATCGCCATCCAGACAGTTGCACCGGCAAAGCCGCCGGCAGCTGCGCTCGGGTTGAAGGCGTAGTAGAAAATCTGGCTGAAGGCTTCCGGCAGCTTGTCAGCGTGCAGGATCAGGATGATCAGGCCGCCGCCAACGTAGAAGATGGCCATGATCGGGACCAGTTTGCCCGCGACCTCGCCGATACGCTTGATGCCGCCCAGCAGTACCAGTGCTACCAGCACAGCGATGATGACGCCAGTCGCCAGCTTGGGAATATTGAACGAACTGCTCAGAGCGTCAGCAACCGAGTTGGACTGGATGGTGTTGCCGATGCCGAAGCCGGCGAGCATGCCGAAGATGGCGAACAGTACGCCGAGCCACTTCCACTTCTCGCCCAGGCCGTTCTTGATGTAGTACATCGGGCCGCCGACGTGGTTGCCCAGTGCATCTTTTTCGCGGTAGCGCACGGCGAGCACGGCTTCGCAGAACTTGGTTGCCATGCCAACCAGCGCGATCACCCACATCCAGAACAGCGCGCCGGGGCCGCCGAGGAAAACGGCGGTAGCGACGCCGGCGATGTTACCGGTACCGACGGTGGCGGACAGTGCGGTCATCAACGCGTTGAACGGGCTGATATCGCCCTCTTCGCTACTTTTGCGGCCGCGCCAAAGCATGCTGAAGCCGTAGAACAGCTTGCGTTGTGGAATGAGTTTTAAACCGATGGTTAGGAACAGGCCGGTGCCGGCGAGCAGCGCCAGCATGTAGGGCCCCCACACGATCCCGTTGACACTCCCGATAAAGGAAATAAGTGCTTCCATAAAATGCAGCTCCTGATGTTGTGTTTTCGATGCCTTCAGTGGTGCATCGTTTGCTGTCAGGCAGATGTTGACCGATTCAGCATATACCAGAGACTGCGGGAGCGGTTACAGAATATGTCCGTACTATCATAAGAAGGGAACTGTGACTTCGATCAAGAATTCGATCGAGGGTGGCTGCTTTGCCAATGCAAGGCGGTATACTGAAAGCTAGTAAAAGTTTGACGCCAATTTGTCGACATAGGGATAGCGATAGCGCGGCAGGATTGTCTGAGCTGGCGTGCGGCACCATATGACAAGTGCGACTTGTCTGGAGAGCAATAATGTCCCAAGACCCGAAAGTGGTTTCTATCAAGCCGAACCTTGCTGCCCGCACCGCTGCCGGAGCATCCGCTCTGCCTGCGCCTGTGGTCGGCGTTCGGGATCTGACGGTCGGCTATCTGCAGTCTGCCCTTGGGGAAATGTTCGACAAGGCGGATGACAACCTGTTCGAAATGGCGGACAAGGCGGGTAGTAACGCGGAGCAGGCCCTGTTCTTCGAAGCCATGCGCAATGTCCGTCTGCAGCGCCACAATATCGTGAAAAAAGCCTGTGATGCGCTGGTGCTGGCGGCCGAACAGCTAGGCTCCGAGGCGCCGCAGGGGCTGGCGTCCTCATCCTATGAGCTGGACACCCTGACCCTGGTCCAGCCGGATGAGCTGGAAGAAACGGTTGCAATCGACGGCATGGTCAATCGGGCGTCCAGTCGCAATCAGACCGGCCTTGGTCATCTGCTGATGCGGGTCAACAGTCTGGTAAAGAAGCGCCTAGAGGAACGTGACAACCCCTTTGCTCCGGCTGCGCTGGCTGAGCATTTTGCCGAGGCCATGAAGGCGCTGAACCTGGATATCAAGGTTCGGCTGATTATCTTCAAGCTCTACGAACGTTATGTCTTCAACGAAATCGACGGTTTGTACGACAGCCTCAACGAGTCATTTATCCGCGCTGGCGTAATGCCCGACCTGCGCATCTCCACCGCATCATCATCACGTCGACCGGTTAAGCCGCCGGGGGCTGCGGCGCGAGCGGAAGGCTCTCTGGCTGGTCGTTTGGGCGAGAACGCCGAGCAGCAGGAGATCCTGAGCATGTTCAGTGATCTCATCGGCAAGTGGCGGGTCGCCAGTGGGGATGTTGCCCTGGCCGGTCTGGGGGCGCCCGGTGGTGTGCCGATGGGAACCAGCGAACTGTTGCACGTGCTGTCGGACGTCACTGCGGAAAGCTTTGCCGGTGAGACGGGGCAGAACGGCTTGCGTCGCCATATACAGCAGCTGCTGCACCAACAGCGCGTGCAGACTGGCGGAGCCAAGACCGTCGCGCGTGTCGATGACGACGTCATCAGCCTGGTCTCCATGCTGTTTGATTTTATCCTTGAGGATCGGGAACTTCCGGCTGCGGTCAAGGCGCTGATCGCGCGCATGCAGCTCCCGGTGCTGCGGGTCGCGATCATCGACAAGAGCTTTTTCAGTCGTGCCTCGCATCCGGCGCGTCGGCTGCTGAACGAGTTGTCCCGGGCAACCATGGGCTGGAACGATCACGACGATCTGCGGCGTGATCAGTTGCATGCCCTGCTGGAGCAGATCGTTGAGCAGCTGTTGGCCGAAACGGAGCCTGACGCGGATCTGTTTGATGCTTTGCATCAACGGCTGACCGAGTTTCTGCGCACCGAGCAGCGCCGTTCCGAGCGGGTCGAGCAACGTACCCGGGACGCCGAAGAGGGACGTGCGCGCATCAAGGCAGCTCGCGCAGAGGTGGCCCGAGAGATCAATACAATGCTGGTAGGGCGCACGCTGCCGGTAACGGTTGTGGATTTGCTCAGGGACACCTGGAGCCAGGTGATGCAGATGATTTTCCTGCGCGAGGGTGGCGAGTCCAAGGCATGGCGTCATGCGCTCGGCGCCGCGAAAGCCATGGTGCACAGCGTGCAACCGGTAGATCAGGCCGGCATGGCGTTGCGTGTGGCGCAGAATCGGCAGATTGAAGTTGCAGTGCGCGGTGGTCTGGAGCTGCTGGGGCTGGACGCTGCTTCTACCGAGCGTCATGTCCAGGCGATCGTCGTACCGCAGCGCGCGGTGCTGGCGGCGGTAGCGGTGCCCAAGGACGCAGAAGCTACTGGCCCCAAGGTCGTCGACATCACGCCCGCAGAGGCTGCTGCTGACGAGCCGCCCGTTGCGCTGGAAGCCGTGCGTGTTGAGCAGCCAGTATTGGAACAGGAGGCGGCGGAAGTCGCACCTGAAACGATCGAAGATCTTCCCAGTGTTGGCGCGCAGCGTTGGGTCGAAGGTTTGGGTACTGGCTGCTGGGTGCAGCTGGTAGTGGCTGAAGGCAAGGCGCCGCAGCGCTGCAAGCTCGCGGCGATTATCAGCTTCAGCGGCAAGTACATCTTCGTGAACCGTAACGGGGTGAAAGTGGCTGAGCTCTCTGGTCAGGAGCTGGCGCAGTGCTTCGACAAGGGCATGGTCAACCCGCTGGACGAGAATCAGTTGTTTGATCGCGCGCTGGAGTCGGTTATCGGCAACCTGCGCCAATTGCAGGCCCGTACCTGAGGCGGGTGCAGTAGTCGCTGCCACCTGCTAGCATGGCGTTTTTGCTGTCAGAGGGTGGCGTGCATGCGCATAAGCGAGGGGTGGCTGGAGGGTGCGATTCGCTGTCCGTCCGACCACTGCAACGAGCGACCCGCTGGTTGCGACATTTCCCTGCTGGTTATTCACAATATCAGCCTGCCGCCGTCCCAATTTGGCGGCGGCTACGTGCAGCCCTTCTTTTCCGGGCAGCTCGACCCCTCTATCCATCCCTACTTTGCCGAGATCGCCGATCTGCGCGTGTCCGCGCATTTTCTCATTGAGCGTGACGGCAGCATTACTCAGTTCGTGTCCTGTGAGCGCCGTGCCTGGCATGCGGGGGCATCGGTTTATGGTGGACGGGAAAACTGTAACGACTTCTCTATTGGTATTGAGCTGGAAGGGGCAGACGATGTGCCCTACGAAGACGCGCAGTACCGCGCGCTGGTGGTATTGACCAAGGCGTTGCAGTCGGCGTATCCGGCCATCGGTAACCATTGCATCACCGGACACGAATTTATCGCGCCGGGGCGCAAGACGGACCCTGGCCCTGCATTTGATTGGCGTCGTTATCTGCAGTCGCTGGTCAACCCAACTTCTCTTCCGGGGGCGTGTTAATGCACTTTCTTGCTTTGCTGCTCGTAGTGGCGCTGATGTGGTTCACCCCGCTGCGTAAGGGGTTGCCGGGTGACCTGCCCAAGGCGTGGGTCGCCTGGGTTCTGCGTCTTGAGGTCGGAAAAAGGCGCTTGGCTGGCGTGTTGCTGGTGTTATTGCCATTACTGCTGCTGGTCTTGCTGCAATGGTGGCTGCAACGCAACGGTCTGGGGCTGTTTGGGTTGCTGCTGTTTGCGTTGGTGCTGCTCGCCTGTGTTGGGCGCCGCGATCCTCTGGGGGCGCTCGCGGAAGGGTTTGAGCGCGCGTGGGCCCGCGGTGATGAAGAAGCGGCGGCATTGGTTGCCGAACAGGAGCTGGGTGTCACAGCTGAAGGCGAGCAGCCGATTCTGGCGCAAGTCAGGGCGACGCTGGTTCGTGAGGTGTTGCACGGTTATGTGGTCACGGTTTTCTGGTTTGCACTGCTGGGGCCGGTCGGTGCGCTGGGCTATCGCTTGCTGCGTTTGCTGGCGGATGAGACGCAGACCGCAGCGGCGCCGCCGGCGGCAGCGCTGGCCCACGCGCTGGAGTGGATTCCTGCGCGGTTGCTGGCGGCCAGTTTTGCTCTGGTAGGGCACTTTGATCATGTCCGCGCGGTATTGGCGGATGTTCTACTGAGCTGGGATGTGCCATCCGATGAGCTGGTTAGCCGGGCCGCGGAGGCGGCGCTGAGCGGCGGCAGTCAGCCGTTGGCGGGTAATTCAGCGGCTGGCGTGCTGGCCGACACCCGTACCTTGCTGGTTCGGGCGTTAACCGTTTGGGCGGTAGCGCTGGCCTTGCTGGCCGTACTTGGTTAGATTCGCACCCTGATTGTCTTAAAGTTGTGCTGGTCGGCGCCGATAGTGACAATATGAGACAGTGAAGCGCGGGGCGAGCACGCCCTGCTGCGGTAATCATTACAAAAAACAGCGTTGGTCAAACCGACGCACAGCCCGGGCCGCGGGGCAGCTTATTTTTAGGAGATCTCTCGGGTGAACAGTCTGCTTTCCCCTGCCATCGCGTTAATGAATCGGCTGAGTTACGGCATGAAGTTCTGCCTTATCAGCGTCCTGTTTTTTGTCCCCCTGGGTATCGTCAGCAGCATGCTGGTACAGCAGGCTTACGAGCGTGTGCAGGTGACCGCCCATGCGCTGGACAGCCTGGCACTGGTGCGTGCCACGTCGGACGTGCTGCGCAGCGCAGAGCTCGTGCGTGACCTTGATGCGGTCAATACCCGGCTGGGGCAGGGTGGACAGGCCAACAGCATTGAGGAGCGGCTGGTTCAGCTTCGTGCCGAGTTGATCGAGCAGTTGAACGCGCTGCCGCTGGAGACCGATGATCCGGCTGCTGCCGATTTGGTCGAGATGCGTGACGGTCTGGTGCAGAGCTACAGCGATATTGCCGGTGAATCGATTATCTCGCGCGGCCCCATGTCGATTCGTGCGATGGACGAAACCAGCACCTTGCTGAACATGACCGCGGCTTACGCAGGGCTGCCGCAGGACTTTGACCGCAACGTACGCCAATTGACAGAGCTGTTGATCGGTTCAACCGTTGAGGTCACCTCTGCGCTGGGTCAGGGGCGTGCTACCGGCGCCTATTCGATGGGGTTGGGCTTTCTCAATTCGGACGCCAGCCGAGAGATGGACGACCTGGTAAGCGCGTTGCAGAAGCTGGGCGCCGATTACGCACAGGCGCTGGATCAGGCGGTTGCCGATACCGGTAGCGCTGCCCTGCAGGGCGCCGCTCAGAAGAGCCGGGAAAGTATCGAAAACGCTGCTGTCATCTTCGAGGAAGAGGTGATTATTGCCGCGTCGCTGGATAGTACCTGGGAAGCCTTCTTCGACCGCATCACCGGTGAAATTGACAATACCTACGCACTGGATGCGGCGATCTTCGATTACCTGGACGGCCGGCTGGACAGTCGGCTGGCGAGCGATACCCGCACGATGATCATTCTGATTGTCTCGCTGTCGCTGGTCGGGTTGTTGATCATTTATCTGTACGCGGGCTTCTATTTCGCTACCCGTCGCACTCTCAAGCGTCTCTCGCAACAGATGGGACAGGTGGCAGGCGGGGACATGACCGTGCAGGTTGTAGTCGACAGCCGAGATGAACTGGGCGCGCTGGCCGCTGACTTCAATAACACGGTGCAACGGGTACGCGAGCTGATTCGTCAGGTGAGTACGACGTCTGGCCAGGTGCAGGAGCAGTCCAGTCAGGTGGAGCGCATTGCTGCCGAAAGCAGTCAGGCGGTCGCGTCGCAGCGTAGCCAGATCGAGCAGGTGGCTACGGCCATGAACGAAATGGCGGCAACCTCGCAGGAGGTGGCGCGCAGCGCTGCTCTGGCGGTTAACAACGCGGAGCAGGTTAACACCGAGACCCTTAACGGCCGTCGCATGGTCGAGTCGTCGGTTGACGGGATCGAGAAACTGGCTGGCGAGATCGAGAACTCGGTCCGTGTCATCAATCAGCTGGCCGATGACAGCTCATCGATCAGTCGTGTGCTGGATGTGATCAAGGGTGTGGCGGAGCAGACGAACCTGTTGGCGCTGAATGCTGCGATCGAAGCGGCGCGGGCAGGCGAGCAGGGACGGGGCTTTGCCGTTGTAGCCGATGAGGTTCGCACCCTGGCGCGCCGCACGCAGCAGTCCACCGAGGAGATTGAGCAAATGATTGCTCGTCTGCAGGATGGTGTTGCTGCTGCGGTTAAGGCGATGGGCAGCAGTCATGGCATGACGGCGGCTACGGTCGAGTCGTCGCTACAGGTGCAGCAGGGGCTGGACAGCATACTCAAGGCGGTCACCCAGATCGTCGATCAGAGCCAGCAGATTGCCGCGGCCGCCGAGCAGCAGACGGTGGTGAGCCATGATATCGATCAGAACATCGTACAGATCAACGAAGCTGGCGAGCGGACTGCGCAGGGCGCGCAACAGGCCGAGGACGCCAGTGGCCGCCTCGGACAGTTGGTGCATTCGCTGCAGGGTATTATCAACGCCTTCAAGGTCTGATACGCCCCCCCGCTACCGGGCGGCCTGCTCAAGCCTCTGGTTTGGGTTTGGCCGCCCAGAGTACTTCTGCAGTTCCTTCCAGCGCGGCAATCGTCCGCGCCGCAACAAACAGCAAGTCGGAAAGGCGGTTGAGATAAATCGCCGACTGATTGTTGACCTCTTCCTCCATCGCCAGTGTCAGGTAGTGGCGTTCCGCACGGCGGCATACGCTGCGGGTCAGGTGCGCCTGGGCGACCAGTGGTGACCCGCCGGGCAGGATGAAATTCTTCAGCGGCTCAAGGTTGGCGTTGTAGCGATCAATCAGCTGTTCCAGGGCCAGGACGTCGGCGGCATCAATCAGGTCGTGCCCGGGGATGGCCAGCTCGCCGCCGAGGTCGAACAGCCGATGCTGGATTGGCCCCAGTGACTGTTTCAAGTCAGTCATGGCGTGATCGGTCATCTGGCACAGCAATAATCCAAGCTGGCTATTCAGTTCGTCCACGTCACCCATCGCCTCAACGCGGGGGTGATCCTTGCGAATGCGCTGACCGTTGGCCAGGCCGGTATCGCCGGCATCGCCGGTGCGGGTATAGAGTTTGCTCAGGCGGTAGCCCATGGCGTGCTGTCTCCTCTGGAAGCTGCGCCACAGTCTAGCGGGCTGCGGCGTCTCAGTCAGCCGGTAGTTGTTGTTGCCGCAGGGTGGTCTGCGCCTCTATCAGCAAGCGGTCAAGCGCGGGGATGGCCAGGCCGGCGCGGTGCGCCGCGCGGCAGGCGTAGCCGAGGATGTAATCCAGCTCGGTGCGCTGACGTGCATGCAGGTCTTGACGGGTGGAGGAGCTGTTGTTGGCGGTAGCGAGGATCACCGCATGCACCTGCTCGGCCAGGTCGGCCTCGAAACCCTGGTGCTCAAGCAGTTGCTGAAGTTCGGCAATACACTCATCGAGCCAGCCGTCTGCGCGCTCGGGTATCTCTCCGTTGCGGCAATCGTATAGCAGTGTGAACGGGTTGATCGCGCAATTGACCGCCAACTTTCGCCACAGCACGGGCAGGATATCGTCCTGCCAGCTGATCGCTATGGTGGCTGGCAGGCTGTCCAGCCATGCGGGTTTGGGTGTATTGGGGCGCAGCGGGCCAATGGTGTTGTGGCCGCGGCCAGCCCAGACCAGCTCATGCTCGCCCGGACGCCAGGCGCCGTCGGTAACGCTAATGCAGTACACCCGGCACGCCGGGAAGGCATCGGCGATGGCCTGCTGCGCGCCCAGACCATTCTGCAGCAACAGCAGCTCGGCGCCAGGCTGCAGACGGTGACGCAGCGATTCGACTGCCGGCAGCGCGGCATACGCCTTGGTAGCGACGATCAGGTGGTTGATGGGCTCGGGTGCGTCCGCCGTTTCGGCGTCAAGCTGCAGCTTGTGTACGGTGGCGCCATCATTGAACGCGAGCGTGCTTTGGTGGCGGTGCCACTGTTCCATGCGGTTGTTGTTGCGGAGAATCAGACGGCAATCGATACCGCCCAGTTGCAGTCGGGCAGCCCAAAGCAGGCCGAGGCTGCCGGCGCCTATGATGTGCAGCATGCAGTCCTTAGCCGATGCGGGCTTCGGTAATGAGGTTGGTTTCGTAGGCTTCGCTCAGGTGGCTAGCAACTTCCTGCAGCAGTGCCTCGGCGTCGGGAGCGGTCTGGCGGTTGCTCAGCGTGCAGATGACCATGCCGGCGCGGATCGACAGATAGCCTTCGCTGGTCTTGAACGCCTTGAGGTTGAGGCCATCGTGCAGGCGGCGGAAGCTATTCGGCTTGAGGTCGGCGGCCTGATCCGCAATGGTGACGATGGCAAACGCGTTGTCGTCCACTCGGGCGATGACGTCCGTAGGGCGTACCAGCTGTTGCAGGCGGCGTGCAGTGCCGCGCAGTACTTCCTGTTCCACCGTGTCACCAAAGCGCTCATGCAGGGCCGGCAGATTCTGCACGCCCATCACCACCAGACAACAGGCGCCGCCCCGGGATTCGACATTGCGCAGCACGTCGGTGAGTCGCTGAATCAGATAGCGCCGGTTGCCAATGGCGGTAAGCCGGTCAACCAGGTTGTGCTCTTCGAGTTGTGCATTGTTGGACGCCAGCAGCTGGTTTTCGTCGAGCAGGCGATTGATCAGCTGCGAGGTGCGATCGGCGGCGTAGATACGCGGTAGCAGCTGTTCGTTCATCGCCGACTTGCTGATGAAGTCGTCGACGCCGCGGTCGAACGCCTCTCCCAGCACGTTGTCGCCTTCACGGGCCGTCAGCAGCACCACATAGGTGTAGTGATCGGATTGCTCGTCCGCCTGGCGAATGCGCGTAGTCAGCTCCAGGCCGTCCATTTCCGGCATCAGCCAATCGGCAACCATGACGCTGGCCGGCTGCTCTTCGTGCATGCGCAGGGCGTCCATGGCCGAGCTGGCAAACCGGATGTTGTTGTAGCCGGCCTGACTCAGGGTATGGCCGATGACAGCACTGCTGAACTTGGTGTCATCGACTACCAGGATGCTGAGTTGGGGGTTCGGCATGTAGTTGCTCCCTGCTGGACGTTGGCCGGTCTGGGTATAATGCCACGAGGTTATACCGCCGTTTTGTAATGAACATCATAATTTTGGGTTTTTCTACGGAGTAGCACAATGCCATCTTTTGATGTCGTGTCCGAACTGGACAAGCATGAAGTAACCAATGCTGTTGATAACGCCAAGAAAGAGCTGGAGCGGCGTTACGATCTGCGCGGCAAGTGCGAGATCGATTTCAACGACAAGCAGAAGACCATCGCCATGAGCGCCGATTCCGAGTTCCAGCTGGAACAGGTGATGGGGATTCTTGAGCTCAGTCTGACCAAGCGCAAGATTGATATTCGCTGCCTGGATGCGGGTGAGCCATTTGCCTCAGGCAAGCTGGTCAAGCAGGATGTGTCCTTCAAGGAGGGCATCGACAAGGAACTTGCCAAGAAAATTGTTGCCTTGATCAAGGATTCCAAACTCAAGGTGCAAGCTGCAATACAGGGGGATCAGGTGCGCGTTACCGGCAAGAAGCGTGATGACTTGCAGGATGTCATGGCGTTGCTGCGAGGCAGCGAGTTGGAGATGCCGCTGCAATACAACAACTTCCGCGACTGAGGTCGCTATCCATCGCTGACAAAAGGGGGCACGAATGGATGACATCATGAACAAGTTGCAAGGGCTTGAAGAGACGATACTGCCGCTGCTGATTGAATATGGCAGCAAACTCGCGTTGGCTTTGCTGACGCTGCTGATCGGTTGGTGGCTGATTGGCCGGATGATGAAAGGGATGGACGCGCTGATGAACAAGCGCAACGTCGAGCCGACCCTGCACAGTTTCATTTCCTCGCTGGCTTCCATTGCCCTGAAGGTGCTGCTGCTGATCAGCGTGGCGGGGATGGTTGGTATTGAAACCACGTCCTTCATCGCGATGTTGGGTGCTGCCGGTCTGGCCGTCGGTCTGGCGCTGCAGGGCAGTCTCGCGAACTTTGCCGGCGGCGCACTGATTCTGTTCCTGCGCCCATTTCGCGCTGGCGAATACATCGAGGCGCAGGGCGTGGCGGGTACGGTCGACAGCATTCAGATTTTCAACACGGTACTGAAAACCCCGGACAACAAGACGGTGATCATTCCGAACGGCAGCCTGTCCAACGGCAATATCATCAACTACTCCCGGCAGGCGACGCGCCGCGTTGATCTGAACATCGGCATTGATTACAGCGACGACCTCAAACTGGCCAAAGAGATCCTGATGGGGCTGGCCAAGGGCGACAGTCGTGTGCTGAAGGATCCGGAGCCGGTGGTTTGGCTGGTGTCGCTGGGCGATAACTCGGTCAATCTGTCGCTGCGGATGTGGAGCAAGACGGAAGACTACTGGGGTGTGTTCTTCGAACTGCAGGAAAAGGCCAAGCTGGAGTTTGACGCGGCTGGCATCAGCATTCCATTCCCGCAGCGGACAGTGCACCTGGTGCAGCAGGCGACCTGACTGTCTCATGCGTTACCCAAGTAAAAAAGAACCCGGCCTTGGCCGGGTTTTTTGTGCGCTGGATTCAGTCGATGCCAGGACGGCGGAGCCGATCAGGGTGGGCGTATTTAAGCAGTGCGAACGCCAGAATGATGGCTGGCAGCCCGGTCAGGGCGGTCGCCATGAAGAAGTGAACCCAGCCCAGATGGGTGGCCAGTACGCCGGTGAAGCCGGCAGCGAACTGGCCTGGCAGGGTCATCAGTGAGCTGAACAGCGCGTACTGGGTTGCGGTGTAGGCGGTGTTGGTCAGGCTCGACAGATAAGCGATGAACACCGAGATCGCCAGGCCGCCGGTAATGTTGTCGGCAATGATGGCGAGTACCAGCCCATCCGGCTGCGGACCAATGAAGGCCAGCCAGGCAAAGATCAGGTTTGTCGCCGGCGCCATGAAGGCAGTCAGAATCAGGATTGGTGCAATACCGAAACGAGCGACCAGCAGACCGCCCAGCGCCGCACCGGCTAGCGTCATGGCGAGCCCGAAGGCGGCGGCGATGTTGGCGATCTGCTCTTTGCTGAAGCCGATGTCGAGGTAGAAGGGGTTGGCCATGGTGCCCATGAAGATGTCGCTTACCCGGAATGTTGCCACAAACAGCAGAATGATGAAGGCGACCCGGCCGTAACGCTCAAAGAACTCGGTAAACGGTGCAACAAACGCATTGAATGCCCAGCCCGAGAGCTGCAGCCGCCAGCCACGGTGCAGCGATTGACTCAGGTGCTTGGTCAGGCGCGCCTCCTGCGCCAGGGTCGCATCGGTAATTTCAACGCTCGGCTCGGCAATGATCAGCGTCGTTAACACCCCGACCAGCATCATGCCGGCCATCAGGCCGTAGGCCATGCTCCAGTCCTGTAGCGCGGCGATGTGCAGAGCGCCCGCGCCGGCGGCTAGGATGGCGACCCGGTATCCGGTCACATAGGTGGCTGCCATGGCGGCCTGGCGATGCTTGGCTTCGGCTTCGACCCGATAGGCGTCGATGGCAACATCCTGGGTAGCCGAACCGAAGGCGGCCAGCACCGCCCAGAGCGCGACCCATTCCAGATGCTCCAGCGGGTTACTCTGTGACATGCCGAACAGCGCACCGGCAATCACCAACTGGGCGAGCAGCATCCAGCTGCGCCGCCGGCCCAGCAGACGGGTCAGCACGGGGACGGGCAACCGGTCGATCAGCGGCGCCCACAGCACCTTGATGGAGTGGGCCATGCCGACCCAGCTGAGAAAGCCGATGGAGGCAAGCTCGACGCCGATGTCCCGTAGCCAGGCGCTGAAGGTGCCACCCACCAGCAGCAGCGGCAGCCCTGCGGAGAAGCCGAGAAACAGCATGCCGATGACCCGTGGCTTGAGGTAAACGCGCAGACCTTCGGTTGGCTGGGAGGTAGTGCTGGAGTCGGACGTGCTGGAACTCATGTCGGTCCTTATTGTGGCGATGACGCGGGGCTCTCTGGCCAGCCGTAGTGTCGCAGATTCACGCGACCATTGCGCACCAGTATCCCTTCGGCAGCCAGTCTTTCGCGTTGTTCCCGGCCGCTCGGTGTGTCTGCGCCCAGGGACAGCTTGCCCTGGCTGTTTAGTACCCGGTGCCACGGCAGTTGGGTGCCGTCAGGCAGTTGCCCAAGCCAGCGGCCGACCAGACGCGCGCCGCGCCCAAGGCCGGCCAGCTCGGCGAGGCGGCCATAGCTGGTGACGCGTCCGGGCGGGATACTGGCCAGTACCTGAAAGAAGGCAGCCTTGCGCTCGTCCTCGGCTAGCGTGTTGAACGCAGGCGCTATTCGCCGGTCTTTCATGGATAATCGCCCGTTTAACCTGAAGCCTGCTGGATGGTGTTCAATGCCGTGGTTCCGCGTTGTCTTGTTGTGCTGTCTTACCCTGCTCTCTTGGCGCAGTGTCGCTGATACCTTATGGCTGGACAATGGGGATCGCCTGACCGGTAAGGTGGTGTTCCTCGAAGGCGGCAAGCTGGTGCTGGACACCACCTACGCGGGGACGCTGACGATCAGCGTTGCGCGTATCAAAACGTTCAACAGCGATGAGCCTGTGCTGGTCAAGCTGCGCGATGGCATCCAGCATACCGTGCAGTTGGCAGAAGCAGAGCAGGGTGGTCAGGTGCTGCTGCGGGTGCCCAATCGCCAACCGGTGGTAACCGATATTCGCTCCATCCGGCAGTTGCTGGTGCCGCGCCCACTGGTACAGGACTCGGTGTGGGAGGGCGATGCCAGCGCTGCGCTCGACATCAAGGACACCTCTGGCAACGAGAAGCGCGATATCGATATTGATGTTAATTCACGCCTGCGCCACGGCCGCTGGCGGCACGACTGGGCGCTGGATTACGACCGCGACTACAGTAACGACGTCAAAACCAGCCACACGCTGGACGCCTCCTACGACCTCAACCGCTTTATCACCGACCAGTGGTTTTGGGCTACCAGCGTGCAGTACAAGCGTGATCACATCAACGAGATTGCCAAGCAGCGTCAGTTCGGCATGGGCCCCGGTTATGAATGGTGGAACACCGCGCTGGGACGGTTTGAAACCTCTGCCCGGATGGATCGGGTCTGGCTGAAGGAGCGTGACGGCAGTCGCGCGCGCTATGACGCCCTGGGCCTGCAGTGGGACTATCGGCGCTTTCTGCTCGGCAAGCGCTTTGAGCTGTTCCACTCGGCGGAAACGCAGATACCTGACGACCCGAAGGTGCGTTATCTGATGGATGCGGATCTGGGTATTCGCTATCGGCTGACCAGCTGGGCGTCACTGAGCCTCAAGGGCGAGCTGGATTACTTGAATACAACCGATGACAGTGGCTATCGGGATACCCGGTACACCTTTGGGCTGGGTGTGGGCTGGTAAGTAAAGACGGAGAGATTGGGAAGAGCGAACTGGCGGTGCGTGGCCGCCAGTTCGGTTGCGATCGTTAGATGCGCAGACCACCGTCCAGCTCAAGGATACGGCCGGTGTAGTAGTCGTTCTCGAACAGGTAGGCCGCCGAGTGCGCGATCTCTGCCGGCTTGCCCATACGCTTGAGCGGAATGCCGGAGGTCATCTTTTCCAGTGCTTCCGGCTTCATGCTGCCGGTCATCTCGGTTTCGATGAAGCCGGGTGCGATACCAGCAACGCGGATACCGTAACGGGACAGCTCTTTCGCCCAGGTAACGGTCATAGCGGCAACACCCGCTTTGGCGGCGGAGTAGTTGGACTGACCGACGTTACCGGCGCGCGAGATGGAAGAGATGTTGATGATCAGACCCTGGGTGCCCAGCTCGATCATCTTGGCAGCGACTTCGCGGGTGCCGAGGAATACGCCGGTCAGGTTGACGTCGATAACCGACTGCCACTGGGCCAGACTCATCTTCTGAATTTGACCGTCTTTGGCTTTCAGCAGCAGACCGTCGCGCAGGATGCCAGCGTTGTTGATCAGGCCATGGATGGCGCCGAAGTCGTCGGCTACCTGATTCACCATGTGGGTTACCTGCTCTTCGTTGGCAACGTTGCAGATATAGGCGCGGGCATCGCCGCCAGCCGCTTTGCAGGCTGCAACGGCAGCGTCCAGTGCTTCCTGATTGAGGTCGACCAGAGCCAGTTTGGCGCCTTTGGCTGCCAGGAACTCGCCCATGGAACGGCCCAGGCCCTGTCCGCCGCCGGTGATGATGATAACGCTGTCTTGCAATTGCATTGGACTGTCCTCGCAAAGGGGTGATGGGAATAAGGGTCGCAAGCATGCACGAGATTCCGGGTATTTTGAATACCTTAAGCTCTGTTTCGGTCACTTTTTGACCTTTTGTTACAGGCCGTTGGTCGGTCGCGTGCTTGAAACACGTCGTTGGCGTACCCATATAGTCGAAACCTGTCCAATACGAGGTGCGTATGCCCCTGTTCAGATTCTTCCTGTTGCTGCTGCCACTGCTTGAACTGGCCACCCTGATCCTGCTCGGCCAGCGCATCGGTGTTGGTGCAACCCTGCTGTGGGTGCTGGGTACCGGCCTGCTGGGGCTGGTGCTGATCCAGCGCCAGGGTTGGTCGATGCTGCAGCAGCTGCAGATCCGCATGGCGGAGAACCGCTCACCCTTTGCCGTACTGAAAACCGGCATGTGGTGGCTGCTGGCCGGTGTTCTGCTGATGATTCCCGGCCTGATTACCGATGCGCTGGCGGTGCCCTGTCTGGTGCTCGCGCTGGTCTCGCGCGGCAAGCCGGGGCCGGGCGAGCCGGGCGGCCCGAATGTGTGGCGCCGTGGCAACACCACCATCATCGAAGGCGAATGGCGCCCGGATGAGGCCGATCAGGCGTCCCCGGATCGCCGTATCGAGCGTGATTGAAAAAAATCTTGCTGCCAGCTCTTGAAATGGCAGGGCCAAGCCCCATCTAGTTCACACCGGTTTGGCGGGCTCTGTGATAGGGCTGAGCCACGAACAGCGACGAGTCGAGAGGCTCGTCCTTCGGATTCGCACTGCGGGTCCGGATTACAACGTGAAAGCGCCGGGTTTCCGGCATTGAAGATCATTTATTGGGAGACACACAACGATGAAAATTCGTCCGTTACACGATCGCGTAGTCGTTCGTCGCAGCGAAGAAGAAACCAAGACCGCTGGCGGTATCGTTCTGCCTGGCTCGGCCGCTGAAAAGCCGAACACCGGGGTTATCGTTGCTGTAGGTACCGGGCGTCTGCAGGACAACGGCGAAGTTCGTCCGCTGGCCGTCAAAGAAGGCGACAAGGTTGTTTTCGGTCCTTACTCCGGCAACAACACCATCAAGATCGATGGTGAAGACCTGCTGATCATGAGCGAATCCGAAATCTACGGTGTTCTGGAAGGCTGATTAGCCGCCGTCACCCCTTAACGAATTCATTTGAAGGAAAGCAAACATGGCTGCAAAAGAAGTTAAATTCGGTATTTCCGGTCGCAACAAGATGCTGGACGGCGTCAACACGCTGGCCAACGCGGTAAAAGCTACCCTGGGTCCGAAGGGCCGTAACGTGCTGATCGAGCGCAGCTTCGGCGCTCCGCTGATCACCAAAGACGGCGTTTCCGTTGCCAAGGAAATCGAACTGAAAGACAAGTTCGAAAACATGGGCGCTCAGCTGGTTAAAGACGTTGCTTCCCGCGCCAACGACGACGCCGGTGACGGTACTACCACTGCTACCGTACTGGCTCAGGCCATCGTCACCGAAGGTCTGAAGGCCGTTGCTGCCGGTATGAACCCGATGGACCTGAAGCGCGGTATCGACAAGGCCACTGCTGCCATCGTTGCCGAGCTGAAAAACCTGGCCAAGCCCTGTGCTGACTCCAAGGCCATCGCCCAGGTAGGCACCATCTCCGCCAACTCTGACGAGTCCGTCGGCAACATCATCGCCGAAGCCATGGACCGCGTTGGCAAAGAAGGTGTCATCACCGTTGAAGAAGGTTCCGGTCTGGAAAACGAACTGTCTGTAGTAGAAGGCATGCAGTTTGACCGCGGTTATCTGTCTCCTTACTTCGTCAACAAGCCGGAAACCATGTCTGCCGATCTGGACAGCCCGTTCATCCTGCTGGTCGACAAGAAAATCTCCAACATCCGTGAACTGCTGCCGGTTCTGGAAGCTGTTGCCAAGGCCGGTCGTCCGCTGATGATCGTTGCCGAGGACGTTGAAGGCGAAGCGCTGGCGACCCTGGTTGTCAACAACATGCGCGGTATCGTCAAGGTTGCTGCGGTCAAGGCACCGGGCTTCGGTGATCGTCGCAAGGCCATGCTGCAGGATATCGCTATCCTGACCGGTGGCACCGTGATCAGCGAAGAAGTGGGTCTGAGCCTGGAAACCACTACTCTGGAGCACCTGGGTCAAGCCAAGAGCGTTCAGATCAACAAGGACAACTCCACCATCGTTGACGGCGCTGGCGCCAAGGCTGATATCGAAGCCCGCGTTAACCAGATTCGCAAGCAGGTTGAAGAAACCACGTCCGACTACGACCGTGAGAAGCTGCAAGAGCGTCTGGCCAAGCTGGCTGGCGGTGTTGCCGTGATCAAGGTTGGCGCTGCGACCGAAGTTGAAATGAAAGAGAAGAAGCACCGCGTAGAAGACGCGCTGCACGCTACTCGCGCCGCCGTTGAAGAAGGCGTGGTACCTGGCGGTGGTGTTGCCCTGGTTCGCACCCTGGCGGCTATCGAAGGTCTGGCTGGCGACAACGAAGACCAGAACGTTGGTATCAAGCTGCTGCGCCGCGCTGTCGAAGCACCGCTGCGTCAGATCGTCACCAACGCGGGTGAAGAAGCCGCTGTTGTGCTGGAGCGCGTTAAGGCAGGCGAAGGCAACTTCGGCTACAACGCTGCGACTGGCCAGTACGGTGACATGATCGACATGGGTATCCTGGATCCGGCTAAAGTGACCCGCAGCGCGCTGCAGGCTGCTTCCTCCGTTGCCAGCCTGATGATCACCACCGAGGCCATGATTGCCGAGCTGCCGGAAGAGAAGCCGGCTATGCCCGACATGAGCGGTATGGGTGGCATGGGCGGTATGGGCGGCATGATGTAATCAGCCTCCCGGCAAACCCGAAACCCGGTTCGCAAGAGCCGGGTTTTTTTGTGCCTGTAAACGGGCAGGTCAGGCGAGGGGTGCGTGTAGGATATTTCCTACAAGGGCTGTGCGATTTCACCGCTACGGTGCGTGGGTGGATCGTGCTTTTGCCTGTGCTTAATATGGTAAGTTATTGATTTATATGTGTTTGTTGATGGGTGAGTAGTGGTGTTTACGCCGAGGTGGGGGGTTGCCAGCGATCCGAGATTCCATATTATGTACCCATGCGCAACGGACGGCGCTACTCGGCAGGGAGCTGAGTCAGGGATTTTCAGGACGATAAAGCCAGGATGGCTTAGGACACGGAAGGCACATACGGAATAAAGAGTGGGCGGGCTATCCCGCCCCTTTTTTTGCCTGAAATTTGACCCAAACTCCCAGCCTCAAGCCTCAAGCCAGAACCGAAGCCAAAATAAAATAACAGGCCCACACTGGTGCGCTTGCAGCAAAATAAAAAAACCGGCACATGGCCGGTTTTTTTGCGTAGCAGCTGGCTGCTCAGCGCTCCAGGTACTGAAGCTTGTCCGGTACGCCATCCCACTCTTCGGCGTCGGCCAGTGCATCTTTCTTCTCGGTGATGTTCGGCCATACCTCAGCCAAATCTGCGTTCAGCTCGGTGAACTCCTGCATGTCCTCCGGTACTTCGTCTTCGGAGAAGATGGCGTTGGCCGGGCACTCAGGCTCGCACAGGGCGCAGTCGATGCACTCGTCGGGGTGAATGACCAGGAAGTTCGGGCCTTCGTAGAAGCAATCAACCGGGCAGACCTCAACGCAATCGGTGTACTTGCACTTGATGCAGTTGTCGGTAACAACAAAGGTCATGGTGAGGTCTCCATTGAATCAGGCTGGCAAAATCTGGCGCGTAGTCTAGCAGTTTTTTCCCGGCGGTACAGAGTAACGCCGGGTTTTGCGCAGATTAAAGCGTAGTAGCGACACGTTTGATGCAAATGAATATCATTTGCTGACTTTAAGACCACTCGCGTTTCAGTTTGTACAGTAGCTCAAGTGCCTGGCGCGGGCTCAGGTCATCCGGTTCCAGCGCTTGCATCTGTTCAACCAGTGGGTGCGGCGCACTGGCGAACAGGTCGCTCTGGAAGGGCTGCTCGCTGGCCCCGGCGGGTTTGCTGCCGTGCTGCTCCAGGCTCTGCTGCTCGAGCTGAGCCAGATGCTCGCGGGCGCGCAGAATGACTGGACGGGGTACGCCGGCCAGCTGGGCGACCTGCAGGCCGTAGCTCTGGCTGGCCGGGCCGGGTTGCACGTTATGCAGGAACACGATGCGTTCATTGTGTTCGGTTGCATTCAGGTGCACGTTGGCCACGCCGTCGTCGGTATCGGCCATGCCGGTCAGCTCGAAGTAGTGCGTCGCAAACAGGGTAAAGGCGCGCACTTTGGCCAGATACTCGGCGGCGGACCACGCCAGTGACAGGCCGTCGAAGGTGCTGGTGCCGCGACCCACTTCGTCCATCAGCACCAGACTGGCTTCGGTGGCGTTATTGAGGATGTTGGCGGTTTCGCTCATCTCGACCATGAAGGTCGAACGGCCGCCGGCCAGATCGTCGCTGGAGCCGATACGCGTGAAGATGCGGTCAACACAGGACAGTTCGACGTCGGCCGCCGGTACAAAGCTGCCGATATGCGCCAGCAACACGATCAATGCGGTCTGGCGCATGTAGGTGGACTTACCGCCCATGTTCGGGCCGGTGATCACCAGCATGCGGGTCTCGGTGTCCAGGTCCAGATCGTTGGCGACGAAGGGCGTTTCCAGCACCTGCTCGACCACCGGGTGGCGCCCCTGGCTGATCTGCAGCTGGCTGCCTTCGATGAAGCGCGGGCGGCTGTAATCAAGGCTGCCGGCGCGCTCGGCGAGGGTGCAGAGTACGTCGATCTCGGCCAAGCTGGCGGCAGTGGTTTGCAGCGCAGCGAGGTCTTGGTTCAGACGGTCAAGCAGTTCGTCATATAGCTGCTTCTCGCGTGCCAGTGCGCGACTGCGCGCCGACAGCGCCTTGTCTTCAAACGCCTTCAGTTCGGGGGTGATGAAGCGCTCAGCGCCTTTCAGGGTCTGGCGGCGAATGTAGTCGACCGGCGCCTGGTCGGCCTGGCTGCGGGACAGCTCGATAAAGTAGCCGTGTACCCGGTTATAGCCGACCTTGAGCGTGCTCAGGCCGGTGCGCTCGCGCTCGCGGGTTTCCAGGTCGATCAGATATTGGCCGGCGTTCTCGCTGATGTTCTGCAGCTCATCCAGTTCGGCGTCGAAACCGGCCTTGATTACGCCACCGTCGCGCAGCACGGCGGGCGGGTTGTCGATCACGGCGCGTGCCAGCAGATCGGCCAGTTCGGGATAGGTGCGAACCTGATCGGCCAGTTTGCGCAGATGCGGCGTTTCCAGCGATTGCATGCAGTCTTGCAGGGCAGGCAGGGCAGCCAAGGCGTCGCGCAGGCGTGCCAGGTCGCGCGGACGGGCGGAGCGCAGGGCCACGCGGGCAAGGATGCGTTCGATGTCGCCGATGCCCTTGAGCTGCGGCTGCAGATCCAGATAGAACTGCTGGTCGAGCAGCGCACTGATGCTGTCCTGGCGCGCGCCAAGCACGGCGAGGTCGCGCAGCGGGCGATTCAGCCAGCGCGCCATCAGGCGGCTGCCCATGGCGGTCGCGGTATGGTCGAGTACGTCGAGCAGGGTGTTGTCGCGGCCGCCGGACAGGTTCTGGTCGATTTCCAGATTGCGGCGGCTGGCGCTATCGATGATGACACTGTCTTCAAAGCGTTCCTGGCCGATGCTGCGGATGTGCGGCAGGGCTGTGCGCTGGGTTTCCTTGGCGTAGCTGAGCAGCGCGCCGGCGGCGCCGAGGCCGAGGGTCAGCTCCTGGCAGTCGAATCCGACCAGGTCCTTGGTGCCGAACTGCTGGGTCAGCGACTTGAATGCGCTGTCCTGGTCAAACTCCCAGGGAGCACGGCGGCGCACGGCGCGGCGGCGCTCGATCGGCGTGTTGCTTTCCCAGTCATCGGGGATCAATAGCTCCGCCGGGGCCAGACGCTCCAGCTCACCGAGCAGCGTTTCCCAGCCACGCAGCTCCATGACCACGAAGCGGCCGCTGTTGATGTCCAGCGTGGCCAGCCCGAAGCCGCGCTCGGCACCGACCAGCGCGGCGAGCAGGTTATCGCGGCGCTCGTCCAGCAACGCTTCATCGCTGACCGTGCCCGGTGTGATGATACGGGCAACCTGGCGCTCGACCGGGCCCTTGCTGGTAGCCGGATCTCCAATCTGCTCACAGATAACGACCGACTCACCGAGTTTGACCAGCTTGGCCAGATAGCCCTCGGCGGCATGGAACGGGATGCCAGCCATCGGGATCGGCTGGCCACCAGACTGACCGCGTGCGGTGAGGGTGATGTCGAGCAGGCGCGCTGCTTTCTTGGCGTCGTCGTAGAACAGTTCGTAGAAGTCGCCCATGCGGTAGAACAGCAGCTGTTCCGGGTGTTGCTGCTTGATGCTGAAGTACTGCTGCATCATCGGCGTGTGGGCGGTGGATTCGGCTTTGCTCTTTTTCATCAATGACTCGAAATTCGCGGCAGAGGCGGCGCCACCGGATGGGATGCGTGCGCATGGGGACGGTGGAAACGGCGCCGTTTCAGGTTGGCGCAAAGGGTATCACGTCGCTGCTTGTGACTGCAGCGCCAGGCAAGGTTTGCGCGCTGCGAAACCTGTACGCATGAACGTGGTCGCAGGGTATTCGCAGCAGGTCTGCCAACTGGCATGCTGTGACCTCATCTCACCCTGTACAGGAGTACCCTATGTCGCACTATGACCCACTGATTGATTCCGCTGCTGCGCGGCTGGGTCGAGTACTGGATGAGCTTGGATTCAAGGTGACCACCGCGGAGTCTTGCACCGGCGGCGGTATTGCCGAAGCTATTACGCGGGTGGCTGGCAGCTCGCGCTGGTTCGAGACAGGCTTCGTGACCTACGCCAACGCCAGCAAGCAGCGCTGGCTCGGGGTGGAGTCCTCGGTGCTGGAGGCGCACGGAGCGGTCAGTGAGCCTGTCGTTCAGGCGATGGCGCAGGGCGCTAAGGATGCGGCGGAGGCGCAGATGGCTGTTGCCGTTAGCGGCGTCGCCGGGCCGGATGGCGGCAGCGTCGAGAAACCTGTTGGTACGGTATGGTTTGGCTGGGCACTGTCTGACGGCCGGGTGATCAGTGAGTGCAAACGCTTCCAGGGCGGTCGTCGAGAGGTGCGCGCGCAGACGGTACTGCATGCGCTTGAGCGGCTGGTTAAGGAAGCTCAGAAGCAAGCTGCGAACCGGTTGTCAGTCTGAGTGAAATCGGGGGTAGGCGGGTCATTTTTTCTGTGGAATAATACTGACCAAATATACAGTAGTTGATCGGTTGGTTGCTTCGGCGCCTGCCCCAAGCCAAGAGGATGTGAAATGGACGAGAACAAAAAGAAGGCGCTGTCGGCTGCCTTGAGCCAGATTGAACGTCAGTTTGGCAAGGGTGCAGTGATGCGCATGGGCGATCACGAGCGCCAGGCCATTCCGGCCATCTCCACCGGCTCGCTCGGTCTGGACATCGCCCTTGGTATTGGCGGCCTGCCCAAGGGTCGTATCGTCGAAATCTATGGCCCGGAATCCTCCGGTAAAACCACCCTGACCCTGTCTGTGATTGCTCAAGCGCAGAAGCAGGGTGCGACGTGCGCCTTCGTTGACGCAGAACACGCGCTGGACCCGGAGTATGCCGGCAAGCTGGGTGTCAACGTTGACGACCTGCTGGTGTCGCAGCCTGATACCGGCGAACAGGCGCTGGAAATCACTGACATGCTGGTCCGTTCCAACGCGGTTGACGTCATCATTGTCGACTCTGTGGCTGCACTGGTTCCCAAGGCTGAAATTGAAGGCGAAATGGGTGATCACCACGTAGGGGTGCAGGCACGTCTGATGTCGCAGGCGCTGCGTAAGATCACCGGTAACATCAAGAACGCCAACTGCCTGGTGATCTTCATCAACCAGATCCGCATGAAGATCGGTGTCATGTTCGGTAACCCGGAAACCACCACCGGCGGTAACGCTCTCAAGTTCTACTCCTCTGTTCGTCTGGATATCCGCCGGACCGGTGCAGTGAAGGAAGGCGACGAGGTGGTTGGCAGTGAAACCCGCGTCAAGGTGGTCAAGAACAAGGTAGCGCCGCCGTTCCGTCAGGCTGAGTTCCAGATCCTCTACGGCACCGGTATCTACCACAACGCCGAGATTATCGATCTGGGCGTGCAGATCGGCCTGGTTGAGAAGTCTGGCGCCTGGTACAGCTATCAGGGCAACAAGATCGGTCAGGGCAAGGCCAATGCGGCCAAGTTCCTGCAGGACAACCAGCCGGTAGCAGACGAGATCGAGAAAGCGATTCGCGACCAGTTGCTGGCCAAGCCTGGCAAGGCCAAGGCAGAAGCCGAAGCTGACGCCGAACTGGAAGACTAAGGCGCTGATTGATGCGCTCGCGTACCGCGCTGGAAACACCGGCAGCGATTCGTCGCTCGGCGATGGATTTGCTGGCGCGACGCGAGCACAGCTATAGCGAGCTGCTCGGCAAGCTGCGTCAGCGCGGCGCATCGACTGACGCGGCCGAAATTGAACTGGATCGGCTGGTAGAAGACGGCCTGCTCAGTGATGCGCGTTTCTGTGAGGCCTATCTGTATGCCCGTAGCCAGCGTGGTTACGGGCCCGCCAGATTGAAAGAAGAGCTGCGCCAGCGCGGTGTTGCCGAGTCTCTGGTTGAACGGACGTTGGCGGAGTTTGATCAGGACTGGTCGGCACTCGCCCAGCGCGTCTTCAACAAACGCTTCCCGGAAGGGCGGGCCAGTGAGCCGGCAGAGCGCGGCAAGCAGCTGCGGTTTATGCAGTACCGCGGCTTTGGTGGTTTTCAGGTTGATTGACGAAGTCGATCAGCGCTCGCAGGCTACCCTGGTCACGCTCATTGAAGTCAAAGCACAGGCGGGTTAACGCTCCCAGCTCGGGTTCGTCCTGTTCCTGCTCGCATACTCCCTGCTGTACAAACCCTCCTGATTTGCAGATATGTCCGAAGCGCGTATCCAGCTGCGCCAGTGCCTGCTGGTTGAGCGGCTGATTCAGGCGCAGCATGAACTGATCGTCGACCCGTCTGGATGAGTGGTAGTTGCTGTAGAAATTAAGCACTACCTGCATGGCCTCTGCCGGCGAGGCGCATGGCGTCAGCAGATTGATATCGTCGGGTTTGATGTAGTGATTGTCAGCCAGTTGGCTACGGACGAACTGCAGAAAGGCCTGCCAGTATTGCCCAGCCGGCTGGTCGAGCAGAATGATGGGGACCAGCGGACTCTTGCCGGTCTGCACCAGCGTCAGTACTTCCAGCGCTTCGTCGAGCGTACCGAACCCGCCCGGACACAGGATCAGGGCGTCGGCTTCCTTGACGAAGAACAGCTTGCGCAGAAAGAAAAAGCCGAACGACAGATCGTGACTGGTGCCGTGCACAACGGTATTGGAGCGCTGCTCAAAGGGCAGGGTGATATTGAAACCCAGACTGTGGTCCAGCCCCGCGCCCTCATGAGTGGCGGTCATGATGCCGCCGCCCGCACCGGTAATGGCCATGTAGTCGTTGGCTGCCAGTTCGGCGCCCATCTCACGGGCCAGCGCATACAGCGGATGATCGCTGGGCGTACGTGCCGAGCCGAACACCGTGACCTTGCGACGGCGCTTGAAGATTTCCATGCGGGAAAATGCCTGCTCCATCTCGCGGATGGTATGCAGCATGATCTTGGCGTCCCAGCGATTGCGATCGGCCTGCGCCATGCGTATTACGTCCAGCAGCATGTCGCGGTAGAGCGAAGCGTTTTCGCTTTCGGCCGCACAAAGTTGAATCAGCTCGTCAACCTTGCCCGGAATTTCGCTGCTGCCGGTTTGCCAATGGCGACTGAGATAGTCTGCCGGATCGTTGTCCTGCATAAAGTAAGCGCCTTAGAGAGTCTGGCAGTGGTCGGCAATGAAACTTTGGGTCAGCACCGGTTGTGCGCTGTCCTTGAGTACAAAGTGGTAGGTCAGGGTGGCGCCCATGTCGAGCAGGCGGCGGAACCGCAGGTCGGTACAGACACTGGACTGCAACTGGCTGCGGATCAGCAGCGGATCCTGCTGCATGCGTTCGGCGTAATCCGGGGCGACTGCCAGCCGGTTGATCAGCTCATCACCCTTGGCGGTGAAGCCCAGGTCGGTGATGTTGCTGTTGATGTCTCGCGGGGTGTTTTCGCTGCTCTGCGTGGCAACCTGTTGCAGGGTTTCGGTGAGGCGAATATCACGCAGGGAGGCTGCTTGAATTGGCGCCGCCATTGAGGCGGCAAGAAGCAGAGGTAACCAGCGCATTGTATCTCTCCAGATCAGATCATCTTGGTGCTGCGACTTCCCTTTCTGACCACGCGTCCGGCAACTGGTTCGCCGTGGTCTGCTTACGCTGATGCTCATCAGGTAGCAGGTGATCGAGTAGAATGCTGGCATTGTGTTGCGGCTGCTGTCCAGACTGAGGAGTGAAGCAATGCCGGAGAAGCCGGACCATGCGGTGAATCGCCTGCGCGAGGAGGCGGTGGCGCGCTCCACCAGGCCGTTCAAGGCGCGCGGCGCAAGAGTGCAGCGTTGTAGCGGTTGTCAGCTGGCACGTTGGGCCTGCATCTGCGCCCAGCGCCCGACGCTTGAATGCAACGTCAGCTTCTGTCTGCTGATGCACGCCTACGAGCCACTAAAACCGACCAATACGGGGCGCCTGATCGCAGACTGCCTGCCCGACACCAAGGCGTTTGTCTGGGCACGGACCGAGGTTGACGAGGCGTTGCTGGCATTGCTGGCTGATCCGGCCTATCAGCCTTATGTTGTCTTTCCCGGTGAGTATGCGTCACCCGATCAGCAGGTGTGCCAGGTTGTTGCGCCCGCGGCTGGTCGGCGCCCGCTGCTGATCATTCTCGATGCAACCTGGACTCAGGCGCGCAAGATGTTTCGCAAGAGCCCCTATCTGGCGACCCTGCCGGTGCTGAGCCTGCATACCGAGCGCCTGTCGCGCTATCGCTTGCGGCGCTCCAGCCGGGATGACCACCTGTGCACTGTCGAAGTAGCGGCTGCCTGTCTGGCAATCGCTGGGGAGGAAACCGCGGCGCAGCAGCTGGATGACTACTTCGATCTGTTCACGTCTGGCTATATGGATTCCTGCCGCCGTCGTCCTCAGTGATGGCCGGCGGGTTCCTGTTGTACTGCAATGGTGGCCTGTTTGCGCCGATCCAGATAAATCGGCACCAGCTGCGCGGTCAGCATGCCGGCCAGCATCAAAGCACAACCAAGCAGGCCGCGCGCCGTCAGGGTCTCGCCGAGGATTAACCAACCAGCGAGCGCAGCGAATACCGCTTCCAGGCTGAGGATGATGGCCGCGTGGGACGTGATTGCATCCTTCTGGGCAACGACCTGCAGGGTGAACGCCACGCCCACCGCAAGAATCCCGCCGTAGAGAATGGCAGGCAGTGCGTCGCTGATGGCCGCCAGACTGATGGGTTCGAAGATCAGGGCCAGCGTCAGGCTGACCACGGCGCAGACCAGAAACTGAATGAACGACACCAGAATCGGGTCATAGCGGCTGGCCAGCGCACCGACCAGCAGTACGTGTACCGCCCAGAAGCAGGCACCGACCAGTTGCAGCCAGTCACCGGGGGCAACGGTGAACTCGGCGGTGACGCTCAACAGCACCATACCGACCAGCGCCATGACGGCACCGGCCCAGGTGCCTCGATGGGTACGCATGCCGATAAACAGGCCAAAGACCGGCACCAGAATGACGTACAGGCCGGTAATAAAGCCGGAGTTGGTCACGGTGGTGAACATCAGGCCGATTTGTTGCAGGTTGATGCCAAGGGTTAGCACCGCGCCAAGGGCGATGCTGCCGAGCAGCATGGGCTTGCTCAGGCGCGCGGGTGCGCCGCTGGCCGCAGGTTTGCGTAGCAGCCAGATCAGCGGCAAGACGGTAACGGCGCCAAGCAGAAAACGCAGGCCGGTGTAGAGAAACGGGCCGATATGGTCCATGCCCAAACGCTGGGCAACAAAGGTGCTACCCCAGATCAGGGCGGTAATCAGCATCAGCAGGTCGGCACGGTAATGGCGCAGGTTCATTCAGGCAGGCTCGGCAGGCAAAAGCGCAATTATCTTCGCAGTGCTGGTCGATTTGCCAGATACAGCTGTCGGCGCAGGCTGTACCGGTACAACATGGCATTGACTGGCGCGCATCTGGCTGGCAGTCTCAGCCTGCTTGTCTCAGCCAATAACAAAAACGACTGCCAGGACGCCTCGCATGGGTTTGACCTATGACATCTTGATCGCCGATGACCATCCGCTTTTTCGCAGTGCATTGCGCCAGGCTTTGCGCGACGGCTTGGGGGATACCATCAACCTCAGCGAAGTGGGCAGTATCGATGAGCTGCAACAACGCCTTGCCGAACGGGCTGACTGGGACCTGGTGCTGCTGGACCTGAATATGCCCGGCGCCTATGGTTTTTCTGGTCTTGCTCAAATGCGCGGCCAGTATCCGCAAATCCCCGTTATTCTGATTTCTGCTCAGGAAGAACCGACTGTCGCCCGCCGCGCACGTGACTTTGGCGCCAGTGGTTTTATCCCCAAATCCGCCAGCCTCGGAGACATCCAGGCCGCAGTGCAGGCTGTACTTGATGGCGGCATCTGCTGGCCGGCGGGGATCGACAATCCGCCGGGCATGAGCGATGAACAGCAGCAGATCAGTGAGCGTGTCGCCAGTTTGACCCCGCAGCAATTCCGCGTCCTGACCATGGTCTGTGACGGTCTTCTGAACAAGCAGATCGCCTATGAGCTGGCGGTATCCGAGGCGACCGTCAAGGCACACGTCACCGCGATTTTCCGCAAGCTCAACGTGCGTACCCGTACCCAGGCGGCACTGGTGCTGCAGCAGATGGAACTCGCTAGCTAGGGTCTGTTGCCGTTTCGTTCTGCCTGTAAAGCCGCCACTCCGCGTCGCTCGTCGTTTATTTGGAATGACCAAACTACGCTCCTCCCTTCTTGATTGGCGGCTTTACAGACAGCAACAGGCGGGAGAACGAAACGGCAACAGACCCTAGTACGACGGAAGTCGGCTGGGCAAAGCGCTTCGGCGCTGCCAGACTGCAGGTTGTGACACTGTTGCGGGTTGAGCGCGCCTCATGATGCTTTCCGGTGGGCTGGTAGCCCTCGTTTTTCTGCTGTACATGGCATTGCTGTTTGTCATCGCCTTCTGGGGTGATCGCAACGCGAGCGTACTCAAGCCACGCCTGCGGGTCTGGGTCTACAGCCTGTCGCTGTCGGTCTGGTGTACCAGTTGGACCTTCTTCGGCTCGGTTGGCATGGCGACCAACCAGCTCTGGGGCTTTCTGCCCATCTATCTCGGCCCCTTGCTGCTGTTTCTGTTTGGCTGGCGCCTGTATGCGCGCATGATCGCCATCAGCAAGCAGGAGAACATTACCTCCATCGCCGACTTCATCGCCTCGCGCTATGGCAAGTCACAGAGCCTTGGTGTTGTTGTTTCGTTGCTCTGTCTGGTCAGCGTGCTGCCGTACATTGCGCTGCAGCTCAAGGGCATCGTGCTCGGCTACAGCCTGCTCAGCAGCGCCTCTGGTGATGTGGGAGCTACCTTCGGAGCGGAGGACACGGCGCTGGTGGTCACGCTGGTGCTGGCGCTGTTTACCGTGTTGTTTGGCACCCGCAGTCTGGATGTAACCGAGCACCATCGCGGCATGATGCTGGCGATTGCCTTTGAGGCGCTGGTCAAGTTGCTGGCGTTTCTGGCGGTCGGCCTGTTTGTGGTGTTTGGCCTGTTCGGCGGCGCGGCAGACCTGTTTACCCAGGCACGCAGCGCCGAGGTGCTGGAGGTCTACTGGCAGCAGGAAACACCGGTCATCGGCTTGCTGCTGCAGACCTCCATCGCGATTCTCGCCTTCATCTGTCTGCCGCGGCAGTTTCAGGTCGCCGTGGTGGAAAACAGCGAGCCGGGTGATCTGCGCCTGGCGCGCTGGGTGTTCCCGGTGTATCTGCTGCTGGCCGGGCTGTTTGTCATTCCGATTGCGCTGGCCGGCCAGATGGTGCTCGGTGGCGGCATGTCGCCTGACTCCTATGTGATCAGCCTGCCGTTGATGCAGGGCAACTCGATACTGGCGATGGCGGCGTTTCTGGGTGGTGCGTCAGCTGCCTCGGGGATGGTGATTGTCGCCGCCATTGCGCTCAGCACCATGGTGTCCAACGACGTGGTCCTGCCGATTCTGCTGCGCAAGCGGGTCGGGCCTGAGCAGTCATACGAGCGGTTCCGTGGCTGGCTGCTCAATGTACGACGCACCAGCATCTTGATCATCCTGTTGCTTGCCTATGTCGTCTATCGGCTGATCGGCAGTGATACCAGTCTGGCCAGCATCGGTCAGGTGGCCTTTGCCGCGATTGGGCAATTGGCGCCGGCCATGTTCGGCGCGCTGTTCTGGAAGCAGGCGAACCGTACCGGTGTGCTGGCCGGGCTGCTGGTGGGGATCGTGCTCTGGCTGTACCTGCTGGTATTGCCACTGGTCGGCGCCGGACTGCACTGGCATACCAACCAGCTGCCGATCATTGAGGCGATCCGTTCCGCGGCGGCGGACTGGGGCGTGGACGCGCTGACTCTCGCCAGTGTGGTGTCGCTGGTCTGCAACTTTCTGGTGTTTGTCGCCGGCTCGCTGTTCAGTCGTACGCGCGTGCTGGAGCACTGGCAGGCCAGTCGCTTTGTCAGTCAGGATGCACAGCCCTGGGTGGATGGCCCGGGCAAGGTGCTGCTGCGCGTGCGGGTGGATGATCTGCTGGAGCTGGCCTCGCGCTTTGTCGGTGAAGACCGCGCTGAGGCGGCATTCACCCAATATGCGGTGCGTCAGGGCGGTAACCTGCACGGCAGTCAAATTGCCGATTCCGGCTGGATCACCCTGACCGAGCGCCTGCTGGCTGGCGTCCTGGGTACCTCGTCCGCACGCCTGGTGGTTAAGGCCGCGATTGAAGGGCGCGACATGCAGTTTGACGATGTAGTGCGCATCGTCGATGAAGCCTCCGAGGTGCTGCAGTTCAACCGCGGGCTGCTGCAGGGGGCGATCGAGAACATCAGCCAGGGCATCAGCGTGGTCGACAAGTCGCTGCGGCTGGTGGCCTGGAATCGTCGGTATCTGGAGATGTTCCAGTACCCGGACGGGCTGATCGCCATTGGCCGGCCGATTGCCGACATTATTTTGCACAATGCGCAGCGCGGACTATGCGGTCCGGGTGACCCGCAGATGCACGTCGACAAGCGGATTGTCTGGATGCAGCAGGGTACACCGCACCGCTCCGAGCGCATGTTCCCGGATGGCAGCGTGATCGAGATCATCGGTAACCCGATGCCCGGTGGCGGCTTTGTCATGAGCTTCACCGACATCTCGGCCTTCCGCAACGCCGAGAAGGCCTTGCAGGAAGCCAATGAGAGCCTTGAACGTCGGGTTGATGAACGTACCCGCGAGCTGTCTCAACTGAATCAGGCGCTGCTGCAGGCGCAGGCGCAGACCGAGCGGGCCAGTCAGTCCAAGAGCCGCTTCCTGACCGCGGTCAGCCACGACCTGATGCAACCGCTCAACGCCGCGCGGCTGTTCTCGGCATCGCTGGCGCATCAAGCGGGTCTGGCACCGGAGGTGGAAGAGCTGGTGCGCCATCTGGACAGCTCACTCGGTTCGGCGGAGGAGCTGATTTCCGATTTGCTCGACATCTCGCGGCTGGAGGCCGGGCGCATTGTGCCGGAGCTGGGTGACTTTGCTCTGAATGAGCTGTTCGATCCGCTGCGCATCGAATTCAGTGCGCTCGCGGTTGAACATGGCATTGATTTGCGCGTTCACAGCAGCCGCCTTCGGGTGCGCAGTGACATGCGTCTGCTGCGCCGGGTGTTGCAGAACTTCCTGACCAACGCCTTCCGCTATGCCAGCGCCGCGCGAGTGGTGCTCGGCGTACGGCACCTGCATAACGCGGTGCGCATTGAGGTTTGGGATCAAGGCCCGGGCATTCCGCAGGACAAGCTGCAACTGATCTTTGAAGAGTTTCAGCGGCTGGACAGCCACCGCACCCAAGCCGAGAAGGGGCTGGGGCTCGGGCTGGCGATCGCCGATGGCCTGTGCCGGGTGCTGGGTCATGAGTTGAGCGTGCGCTCCTGGCCGGGCCACGGCAGTGTATTCAGCGTCACCGTGCCGATGGCCAGCATGCCGCGGGTGATACGCCACCGAACCAGCATGCCTGAGTTGCCGCCGCAGTTTGAAGGAGCACCGGTGCTGTGTATCGACAACGAGAGCAGCATTCTGGCCGGCATGCAGAGCCTGCTCGGGCGCTGGCAGTGCCGTGTTGCCGTTGCGCGTGATCGGCGCGAAGTGCAGCAGGTGCTGGAGCAGGGCTTTGTACCCGAGCTGGTGCTGGTCGACTATCACCTCGACGACGGCGATACCGGCACCCAGCTGATGCTCTGGCTGCGCGAACGCCTCGGTGCCGACCTGCCGGGCGTGGTGATCAGTGCCGATGGCCGGCAGGATGTACTCAGCGAGATTTCGCTGGCGGGGCTGTCGTATCTGCCCAAACCGGTCAAACCAGCCGCGCTGCGGGCCTTGATCAGCCGCCATGTCGCGCTGGCTTGAAGGGCTGGCGGGGAGCGTAACAGTTAGTCGGTTTGTTGCTGCTTAGCTGTATCTGTTCTGCTTGCGACAGGCGGGATAGGCTGTGGTCTTTATCATCTTGCTACTGCCTTGGTCTGCCTGCATTTCCATGTCACCCAAAACCCATGCCATGTTGCGCGGCGCGCGCGACACTGTTCCCATGCTGATCGGCGCGCTGCCGTTCGGCATCATCTTCGGCACCCTGGCGGTGGCCAGCGGTCTCTCCGTGCCGGCCACCTTGCTGATGTCGGCGCTGGTATTTGCCGGCTCGTCCCAATTTATTGCAGTCAGCCTGATCGCCAGCGGCACCGGGCTGGTGGTGCTGTTGCTGACGACCTTCATCGTCAACCTGCGACACATGCTCTACAGCGCGAGTTTGATGCGCTACGTCCGGCATCTGCCGCAGCGCTGGAAGATTCCGCTGGCGTTCTGGCTGACTGATGAGAGCTTTGCGGTAGTGCATCGGCATTATCTTGACCCGGACATCGCGCCAGAGACCAAGCACTGGTATTTCCTTGGCTCCTGCATCGCCATGTACAGCAACTGGTTTATCTGCACCCTGATCGGCGCGCTGCTGGGCAACGCCTTGCCCGGGTTGGCGGGGTGGGGGCTGGATTTCGCTATGGTCGCGACCTTCACCGGGATCGTGGTCCCGCTGCTGCGTACCCGGCCGATGCTGCTGGCTGCTGTGGTAGCGGGGCTGGTCGCTGTTATCGCCTATGACTTGCCATGGAAGCTGGGGCTGATGCTGGCCGCGCTGGCCGGCGTGACCGCAGGTGTGCTGGCCGAGCGCTGGCTTGCCGCGCCGCTGGCGAAGGAGGTGGTCAATGAGTCAGTTTGAAATTGCGCTGTTGCTGGGGATGGCCAGCATCACCTTTGCCATTCGCTACACCCTGTTTGCGGTTGGCGACCGGGTGCGCTTCAGCCCGCTGGTACAGCAGGCGCTGGGCTATGTGCCGGTGGCGGTGCTGACCGCCATCATCGTTCCCGCGATGCTGATGCCTGCGGGTGATGGCCTGCAGCTGACGCTGGATAACGCCTATCTGGTTGGCGGCATTGTTGCCGTGTTGATCGCCGCGTTCAGCCGCAATCTGCTGCTGACCATCTTTGGCAGCATGCTGGTGTTTTTCCTCTGGCGCTGGTGGCTGTTCGGCTGATTACCAGAGCGAGACGCGTTTGCTGCGAATCGCCACCAGCATCAGCGTCAGTGCCGCGCAGGAGATGATGCCCGCAAAACCCAGCACGGTCGGCGCAAAGCCGATCAGGTCGCTGACAAAGCCCACGCCGAGCACGACCGATGCCATGGTCAGATAGGCCATCAGGTAGAACGCCGAGTTGATCCCACCGCGCTGGTCTGCCGGTGCGGTGTTGCTGATCGAGGCTATGCCGACCACCCCGGTTGCACCCGCGCCGCTGGCAGTCGCCAGGGTCGCCAGCGTGAACATCCACGGCGAACTGTACACCACCGCCGCCGCCATGACCCCCAGACCAAGAATCAGCGTACTTGGGCCAATCAGCAGCAGCCGGTCCAGCGGCTGGCGCTTGCAGGCGTACTGGCTGACGCCTGCCATCAGCTGCCAGCCGGCTGCAAATAACCCGGCTTTGGTGCGGTCATCGATGCCCACCAGTTTGGTCGCCAGTGACGGGCCGAGCGAGGCATACAGGCTGCCCGTCGACCAGGCCAGACAGATGGCGGCGGCGGCAAAGATAAACGCCCCGAGCATTTCCCGTGGCACCTTGATGGTGGTGGGCCGCCAGGCGCGCCAGCGGAAGTCGGGGTGACGCTGGCCAATATCGTCAGGCCAGGGCGCAAGCAGCAGCAAAGCGATGGTGCAGGTACCGAGCATCAGCGTGACCGCGAACGGCCAGGTCAGTGCTGCATCTCCCAGGCCGAGCATCAACGAACTGACCGTTGGGCCGGCAAAGGCGCCAAGGGTGAAAAACAGTGCGGAAAGCGTCGCCGCACGGGTCCAGTTCTCGTCTGGTTCCAGCTCCACCAGCGCTGCGGAAGACGCGCCAGTGACGATGCCGGTGCCGATGCCGGTCAGCACCCGCGCCACACCGAGGCCGTAAATATCGCTCGCGAGCATGAACATCACGGCACCGGCGAGGATGAACAGCAAGCCCGGTACCATCATCTGGCGGCGGCCGATCTTGTCCGACAGGGACCCAAGGGTCAGCAGGGTGGTGACCACGCCCAGTACGTAGATCGAGAACACCGCGGTCAGCGCGGTCGAAGAGAAGCCCAGCTTGGCCTGCCACACTGAATACAACGGCGTGGGAACGTTGCTGGCGAAGATGGTAGTGAAGATCGCCATTAGCGCAGCGATCATCGCCAAGCGGCGACTGGACGCGGCAGTGTTGCCTGGCGATTGAGCTGACATCTTCACATTCCCCCATGATGAAAGCGGCGATTATCGCAAAATCCCCGCCCCAGCGGACAGCCAGTCAGCCCATCACCGTTGCTGATGGGGTACCGATTCACCCAGTGAGCGTGACAGTTCGGCAATGGATAGCGGCACCTTCGCGTCAAGAGCGCGCTCGGCCATCAGTCGCAGTGCTGCAACATCGGGGCGTCGTTGCGGCCATTGTTCAACCTGTTCAATCAACCGGGCTTCGCCGCTGACCGGGTCGACCGTTGCCAGCGCGAAACGGAACGGGTGATAGCCGCTCATGCCCAGTCGCAGATCGGTCGCGACCCACTGGCCGTCGATCAGGTCATAGCGCAGGCGGTTGCCGGTGAACCAGCGCAGCCGCTGATCCTGTGGTGACTCAGCCAGCGCGGCACTGGCGGCGCTGGCGTGGGTGGGCAGGGCGGTCAAGGTCAATGGTTGGTGATCCAGCCAGCCGACCAGCCCCTCGTAATAGGTCTCGCCGTCTACCGCCATCACCCGCCAGAGCAGGGTGTTGAACGGCGTGGGCGTGCTGAATGTCGCTTGCGGGGTAATGCCGTCGCGTGCCAGCGCCGCCTGCAGGTGACTGTCCGCCATCTGCTTGCCGATCAGCGTACTGCCCAGATACAGCGAACTGAGCAGCAAGCCCGCGTACTGCCAGCGTAATCCGCTGCGGCCCAGACCAAAGGCCAGACCCACCAGCATCGCCAGCAGCAGCGGCAGGGTATAGAGCGGGTCGATGATAAAAATGCTGGAAATCGCAATCGGCGGCATCGGCAGCGGCCATAGCAACTGAGTGCCGTATGTGGTGAAGCTGTCCAGCAGGGGATGCGTGCATAGCACCAGCGCCAGGGTGGCAAACAGGCGGTTCGTACTGTAGCCCGCGTCGGGCCAGCGTTTGCGAATCAACCAGGTAAGCAGGGCGGCGAGCGCCGCAAGAACAAACAGCGAGTGGCTGAAACCACGGTGGTAGGTCATGTCGGCGACCGCATCGCCGTAGTCGATCAGCACATCCAGATCCGGCACTGTGGCCAGCGCCGCGCCGTAGATCAGCGCCTTGCGACCCTGCCAGCGGCCAAGCATCGCGCCCTGGATGGAGGCGCCGAGAACAATCTGGGTAACTGAATCCATGGTAGGAACTGCTCCGCTGCAATCAGATGCACAGACTACTGCATCTGCGCGGGCGGCGCAGTCCCGCCACGGTTACCGCAGGTGTCAGCTCAGGTCGTGCTGACGGTCCAGCTCAATGCAGCGATCCAGCAGCTCCAGGTAGTCCTTGCGGCACTTGACCTTGGTCTGACGGAACGCAGTCATGTTCAGCGCAGCCAGCTCCTTGGCCTTGGCCATGGCGGCGGCTTCCAGCTCTTCGGCCGGCACAACCTTGTCGAGGAAACCGGCAACAACCGCTTCCGCCGGGTCGAACATTTCCGCGTTGATTACCGCACGGCTGAACGCCGCCGGGGTCAGGCGGTCACGGGCCAGCTCGATGCCTGCGTGGTGCATGGTCATGCCGATGGCGGTTTCATTCAGGCCAATCTTGAACGGACCTTCAACGCCCAGGCGGTAATCGGAGGACAGCAGCAGGAACGCGCCCTTGGCAATCGCGTGGCCAGTGCAGACCGCCACGATCGGGAAGGGGTGAGACAGCATGCGGCGCGACAGGGTAGAGCCGGAAGCTACCAGCGCCTTGGCCGCGTCCGGGCCAGAGGTCATGACTTTCAGGTCATAGCCGCCGGAGAAAATGCCCGGCTTGCCGCTCAGCACGACAACCGCGCGGTCCTGCTCGGCCTGATCCAGCGCAGCGTTAATCGCCGCAATCATGTCTGGCGACAGGGCGTTGACCTTGCCATTGTCCAGGCTCAGGTGGGCAACGCCGTCAGCGAAACGATAGGAGACCAGCTCGCTCATCAGAAAGTCCTCACGTAGAAATCGAGCGGCACCAGCGCCGCCGCAAAGAGCAGGCAGTTTACCAACTAATTCATGACTGGCGAGTCTGCCCCCGCCAGCCAGCCGAGTGGTTGAAAACAATAGAAAAAGGGTTTGCCAAAGCGCCCGCGTTTAGATACATTAGCGCGCCTCGGTAGCAGGGTGACTTGCAACCGAGATCCGGAGAGGTGTCCGAGTGGCTGAAGGAGCACGCCTGGAAAGTGTGTATACGTTAATCGCGTATCGAGGGTTCGAATCCCTCTCTCTCCGCCAGACAAATCATTAAGGCCCTGTTTTTACAGGGCTTTTTTGTATCTGCTGTTTGCGGTAGACACTTTGGTAGACACCTTTGCTTGCTGCTTGCTCCAGAAAGGTACTCCCGGCGGGGTGGCCGGTGCGGGTAATTCGATCCCCGGCCCTTGGCTATATACACGGCGCAATGCGGGCGGCGGTTGTTGTTTCGTTGTCGGCATTCAGGCTAGGCGGGGCAGGTGCGGGCGCTTGGCGATAGGGCAACCGCATAGCTTCGCGCGTAAGGGGTGCGTACTCAGTGCGAACCTGCTTCAAGTGCGCGGAGAAGGTGCGCGAAAAGTGCGCGGAGTGCGTGAAGCATTGCCGCCCCGTCTTGCCGACCGCGTAAGTGCTTTCACCTGTTCCGGCCTGCTGTCAGGTTGGCCCGTCATGTCGCCCTCCGGCCTTGTTGTAATCTTGTTGCGCCGCCCACCCGTAAGCTCCCCGTCCCTTGCTATAACCTTGCAGTGCTGGCGCAGCCTTACCGTGATCTTACCGCTACCCTTGCCCTAACCTTGCCCAGCTAGAAACGTTGATTTTGTGGATGTGAAAAAGTGGCTCCCCCCGTCGTTCGGTGTTCCTGTCGCTTGAGCTTTTAACCCGCCCCTCCCGCCTGCTTAACGTTGTTAATTAACACGTCTGCGAAACGGCGATTTTTTCTGTGCGTGAGATCGGGTGCGGTCTCCGCTTGGTGGCCTGCTGGATATCCGACCATCCCCCCGGTGCTGGTTGTCGTGTCGCACGGTCGCAGCGCGCTGGCTGTCGATGTTCCAGGGCGACGACAACACAACAACCAACTGCTGCATTTCGTTCGTACATAGTTTGCGGGCGGGGCCTGCATTACCCTCGGGGCAGGGGTGGCCGGGAGGACCCATTGCAGGGGTGGTGATTCTGGACGGCATGGGCGGGGCGGTCGGCCTTGTTTGGGCGTGCGATGGCGCTGGCCGGGCGTTCCAGGCGGCTACCGCGCAGTGAGCGCGCGTCGATCCGTCAAGGGTCTGTCCAGAATATTGGGTGGGCAGTAGGGTGAATACATAGGGTCGTCTCGCGGACGGGCTATGATCGCTTTTGGCACCATGCAGAGCAGCCGCTGCGATTGTCTGTCTGAGCAGGGGCTTTGCGTGCGATGCTGGGTGCTGCGCGGTCAATACTGGTCAGAAGCGCAGAGCGAGCTAATGCGCGGCGGTGCCCAGTTGTTCGGGGCGCATGAATAGATCAAGTTTTCTCAATCGGTTTGGAGGCGGGACATGGACGACGAGGACGGGTTGCTGATTACGGAAGGAATGTATGCGGGCCTGAGGATGGACCCGAACAAGGTACTGCCGCCGATTCCAAAAAGGCTGGAAGACGCCAAAACGGTGGAAGAGTTGGAGTTGTTCTACATGGAGCAGGCCCGTTTACAGTTGCTTGAGCAGAATAGCTAAGCGGCCACCACTCCAGCGTCATTGCAGCGGTCTACTTCGCACGGACGCCGGATGGAAGGAAACACCTTAGGAAACACCCTCACGCGGGTAGCGCCGGCGTACTGGTCATTGCTGTTGCTCCAGGTATTGCGCCAGCAGCGCCCGACCGGTCGGACAGTATCGGTCCGTCGGTGGATGGCAGCCGGGGCAACTGCTTACGCTGTGACGGTGCAGGGCATCGCGTGCGGCGATCCATTCCGGTGATCTGCTGATGGGATTGGTTTCCCGAACGGGGCCTTGCTCGCACGCGCGGAACACTTCGCAGTGAACTGGTACGCACTCTTGCGCGCATCATATCGCTCTCGTAAACGCTGAATTTCGGGAGCAGTACGCGCGCGCGCGCGAAAAAATGTTAACTTTTGATAGCTTCATAGGTCTACAACTGCACCGTGAAATCATGCATCCGTTCGTTCGGGTTTCCCTGCTGGCGCCAGCGGGCGGTGCCTGCTAAGTCTTTGGTTGTGTGGTGAAAGCTGCAGCGTATCTATTGCGCGAAACCTGTCAAAACCTGTCATTGATTGCCTATTTATTAGTCGCGCCATGGTTGCTGCGTGTAGCAACTGAGAAAACCTGGGCAGGGTCAGCGCTCTAAAGCGCGCAGCGTAGGAAACGGATATGCTGGCGATTCTAGTCACGTCACTTTGAGCAGCGGCGGGTACAGGTGGAATGGGGGACGTCTGACAATGGCTAACAGTTGGGGTATTCCTGCTTGGCTGGAGGAAGAGGTCCGGCAGCGAGACTCCGCTTGCGTCTATTGTGGTCGGCCCTTCGTTCCGGCCAATGTCTCTGTCAGGGCTTCGGCAAGCTGGGAGCACATCATCAACGATGCGTCGCTGATTACCCGCGAAAATATCGCCCTCTGTTGTCGGGGCTGCAATGCGAGTAAAGGCCAGAAGTCAGTATCTGAATGGTTGCAGTCCAGGTACTGCAACGAAAATGGAATCACGGAGCGCACGGTGACTCCTATCATTAGAGCGGCGATTGCCAATGGTCATTGAGAATATGCACGCCCAGCAGCGACCAGCAGATCTAGCCTTCGTTGGCGCTCCATTCAGGCTTGCAGGCGACACCGAACGATGAAGCGTTTTCTCATTCGTAGCAGAGTCCTTAATCGCCTGCGCCAGCTCTTCCCTCGACGCAAAGACAAAACGACGGGACACGGTGGCTTTTGTTATCTGCCTGACGGGGAGTTGCTGTACATCCCCCCGGCTGAGCGCGGCGATGGTTGCGGCGACCGGAAGCCCTGAGGCTCTGACGATCGCCAGCGGGTCATCAATGTGCAGGTCTTGCGCCTGCGCTGCGGTCGCAGCAGGGGATGTTACAGGGACTGAATTGTCACTGGCCCCTGTTCCGACGCCTGCCACGGCACCAACTTGTCGCCCTGATCCTCCGGTTCCAGCATCAGGTGCTCCCGCTCCGCCTGCTCGCGGGCGTCCGTGAAGTACATCCCCCCCTTTCTGGTAGAGCTCCGCTGTCCGCCACATCCGTTCCTGACACACGAACGCCATGTCGTCCAGAATCTTCAGCGCTTCCAGCTCCCGCACCATATTCGGACTGCTGCTGCGCCATGTCGACAAGATCTGGCTGTGCAGATCCCGGTTGTGCGTTACCTCGTCCACGTCTTCGTATTGCTTGCGCTCGGCCTTGATCCGAAGCGCCATTTCCGCGTCGTCCATTGCGTGTTTCGCTCCATGGTTCACGAATGCAGCTACCGATCAGGGCAGCCAGGTCGGTACCAGCACCTACGCGATACCTGATAGCAATACCGCCTGACGCATGTGGGCCACTCCGCATCGAGGGTGCACGAGGCGGGAGCTGGGCTAGGTGTTGGTAGCATTCAGTGTAGACAGCAGAGGATGGCTTCGCTTCTCCAGACGCCTCCTCGGGCGCTGCATCACGAGTCAGGCCGGTTCAGTGAGCACCTTTCTCAGGCTGTCTGCACTATCAGGCTATTCACCTCTGCGTTGGTTGCTGCCTGCTCGCTGGGTTTGCCTAGCCACCAATTAAGTTACACTGCGATTTTGTGCGTATCCCAAGGAGCAGTAGCGTGAACACGGAAAACCATTCCCAGACGGCCGCCTTTCTCTGGTCGATTGCCGACCTGCTGCGCGGTGACTTCAAGCAGTCCCAGTACGGTCGCATCATCCTGCCGTTCACCCTGCTGCGGCGGATGGAATGTGTTCTGGAACCGACCAAGGAAGCGGTGATCCGTGAGTCCTACGCTCAGGAAGGCCGGCCTGATCTGGTGCGTGAGCGGCTGTTGCTGCGCGCGGCCGGGCAGCAGTTCTTCAATGCCTCCAAGCTGAGCCTCGGCACGCTGTCCGACACCCAGACCGCCGCCGACCTGATGAGCTATGTGCAGTCCTTCAGCAAGGACGCCCGCGAGATCTTCGAGCACTTCCACTTTGAAGACTTCGTGCAGCAACTCGCCGCCTCCAACCTGCTGTATCAGGTGGTGCAGCGCTTTGCCGCCACCGACCTGAGCCCCGAGCGCATCAGCAACTTCGGCATGGGCATCATCTTCGAGGAGCTGATCCGCAAGTTCGCGGAAAGCTCCAACGAAACCGCAGGGGAGCACTTCACCCCGCGGGATATCGTGCACCTGACCACCTCGCTGGTAATCACCGGGCAGGACGACAAGCTCAAGCCCAACAGCATCGTCACCATCTACGACCCGACTGCCGGCACCGGCGGCTTCCTCTCCGAGGGCGACGAGTACATCCAGTCCATCAGCCAGCAGGTCACCGTGTCGCTGCATGGCCAGGAGCTCAACCCCGAGTCCTACGCCATCTGCAAGGCGGATATGCTGATCAAGGGCCAAGACGTCACCAGTATCAAGCTGGGCAACACCCTGTCCAACGACCAACTGGCCGGCCCCGAGCACCACTTCGACTTCATGCTCAGCAATCCGCCGTTTGGCGTGGAGTGGAAGAAGGTACAGAAGCAGATCGCCGACGAGCACAGCGAGAAAGGCTTCAACGGCCGCTTCGGCCCCGGCCTGCCGCGCGTGTCCGATGGCTCGCTGCTGTTCCTCCTGCATCTGGTCAGCAAGATGCGTGACCCGCGTGAAGGCGGCTCGCGCATTGGCATCATCCTCAACGGCTCGCCGCTGTTTACCGGCGGCGCCGGCTCCGGCGAGTCGGAGATCCGCCGCTACCTGCTGCAGAACGATCTGGTCGAAGCCATCATCGCCCTGCCCACCGACATGTTCTACAACACCGGCATCGCCACCTATGTGTGGGTGCTGAGCAACCACAAAGCAGCCGCGCGCCAAGGCAAGGTGCAACTGATCGACGGCAGCCAGCACTTTGCCAAAATGCGCAAATCACTCGGCAGCAAGCGCCAGTACATTACCGAGGAGCAGATCAGTGATCTGGTGCGCCTGTATGGCCGCTTTGAACAAACCGCGCAGAGCAAGATCTTCCCCGTCGAAGCCTTTGGCTACCGGCGCATCACTGTCGAACGCCCGCTGCGTCTGAACTTTCAGGTTAACGCCGAGCGTATTGAAAAGGTGCTGGAAGAAAAGGCCATTCAGAAGATGGACGCGGCGGCACAGCAACAACTGGTCGCCGCCCTGCAAACGCTGGACGCCAGCGTGCTGCACCGCAATCGCGAGCAGTTCAGCAAGCTACTGAAAAAGACCCTCAGCGCCCACGGTGTATCGCCCAGCACGCCCGAGCTGAAAGCCATTCTTAGCGCCCTGAGCGAGCGGGACCCCGAGGCGGATATCTGCATCACCAAGGGCAAGCCTGAGCCGGACAAAGGCCTGCGCGATAACGAAAACGTGCCGCTGGGTGAGTCGGTGTACGACTACTTCAAGCGCGAAGTGAAACCCCATGTGCCGGATGCCTGGATCGACGAGAGCAAGCGTGATGAACAGGATGGCGAAATCGGCGTGGTCGGCTTCGAGATTCCCTTCAACCGCCACTTCTATGTATTCCAGCCACCGCGCCCGCTGGAAGAGATCGACCGCGACCTGAAAGCCTGCACCGACCGCATCAAGCAGATGATCGAGGGGCTGTCGGCATGAGCTTTCCTGCGTATCCGGCCAACAAATATTCAGGCTGCGAGTGGATTGGTGATATCCCTGATCATTGGTCGGCAAACCCACTTAAGAGAGCGTTCAAAATTGAAGGCGGCTCCACTCCGACGCCCGATGAGGTGAATTGGGACGGCGATATTGTTTGGGTAACCCCGGCTGATTTGAGTGGGCAGTCTTCACTTTTCCTTGATGCTTCTAAAAGGACCATCACAGCTACAGGTCTTGCATCCTCCGGCACTACCTTGCTTCCGGCTGGTAGTTTGATTCTCTCCACTAGAGCACCGATCGGTTCATTAGCTATTGCATTGATCAGGGTGTGCACGAATCAGGGATGCAAAGGGCTGGTACCGAATGCAGATGCATCGTCCGCTTACTTTGCTTATGTTCTGCTGACAGCCAAAGCCGAACTCAATAATCGTGGCAAGGGCACAACTTTTCTGGAGATTTCTGGTGATGAATTAGGCCGCTTCGAAGTGCCCATTCCGCCGTTTCCAGAACAAACCCAAATCGCCCGTTTCCTCGACCACGAAACCGCCCGCATCGACGCGCTGATCGAAGAGCAGCAGCGCCTGATCGAGCTGCTCAAGGAAAAGCGCCAGGCCGTGATCTCCCACGCCGTCACCAAAGGCCTCGACCCGACGGTGCCGATGAAAGACTCCGGCGTGGAGTGGCTGGGCGAGGTGCCGGTACATTGGGAGGTAACTAAGTTCAAATGGCCATTGCGCACGGCAAGCGGGGGGACTCCTCCATCAAGCGATAGAGAGGCCTACTACGATGGCGGAATACCTTGGCTGCGATCTTTGGATCTGACAGATGATCTGGTAATCGAACATGAAGTAACAGTGACCCCGCGCGCAGTCGAAGAGACCGCATGCAAAATTGTTCCTAAGAGTTCCGTACTCATAGCTATGTATGGAGGGGATGGGACTATTGGGAAGAATGGCCTTCTGACTTTTGATAGTGCGATAAATCAGGCGATTTGTGCCTTCCTTCCATCGGACAGATGTGCGCCGGAATACCTGCACAGGTACATCCAGTTCTATAGGCCTTACTGGATGATCGGGGCAGAGAGCTCTCGCAAAGATCCTAATATTGGGCAGGATCGTATTGGCGATCATTTCCTTGTGCTTCCTCCACTCCAAGAGCAGTCAGAAATTGTAGCCTTCTTGGATGTTGAACTATTGAAGTTCTCGGCGTTAGTTGAGGAGGCGCAAACTGGGGTTGAGTTCCTTCAAGAACGCCGCTCCGCCCTAATCTCCGCCGCCGTCACCGGAAAGATCGACGTGCGCGGCTGGCAGCCACCGGTCAGCACCCAAGCCCCCGAATCAGCAGTAGCAGAGGCCCACTAAATGGCGGACAGCAAGGAAGCTCAGTTCCAGCAGGACATCATCACCGCCATGGTCGCCCAAGGCTGGCTCACCGGCCCGGCCAGTGGTTACGACCGGCGCACGGCGCTGTATACCGAGGACTTTCTCGGCTACTTCAAGGAGGCCTGGCCGGAGCGTTGGGACAAGTTCGCCAAGGCCAACCCCAACAACCCGGAAGCCGTGCTGGTGCAGAAGCTGGTGCGCGAGCTGGAGCAGGACGGCACCCTGGATGTGCTGCGCCACGGCTTCAAGTTGCCGGGGGTGAAGATCGAGGCATGCAGCTTCAAGCCCGACCACGGCATGAACCCGGACACCCTCAAGCGTTACCAGTGCAACCGCCTGCGCGTGGTACCGGAGGTGTCCTACTCGCCCCACTACCGCGAAGGGGAGTACAACCCGCGTCTGGATCTGGTGCTATTCGTCAACGGCATTCCCGTCGCCACGCTGGAGCTGAAAAGCGAGTTCAAGCAGAGCGTGGAAAACGCCAAGCGCCAGTACCGCTATGACCGCCCGGTAAAAGATCCGCTGACACGCAAACCCGAGCCGCTGCTGACCTTTAAACGCGGCGCGCTGGTGCATTTCGCTGTGAGCCAGGATGAGGTGGCGATGACCACCAAACTGGCCGGCAAGGAGACCTTCTTCCTGCCGTTCAACCTCGGTAGCCTCGACGGTGGTGCCGGCAACCCGCCTGCGCCGGATGACAGCCAGTACGCCACCGGCTACCTGTGGCAGCGCCTGTTCCAGCCGGATGCCTGGCTCAAGGTGCTGGGCCGCTTCCTGCACCTGCAGAAGAGCGTGAAGGAAGAGGTCGACGGCAAGCGCGTCACCAAGGAAACCCTGATCTTCCCGCGCTACCACCAGTGGGAAGTGGTCAACACACTGATTGAGACCACCCGCGCTGAAGGGCCGGGCAAGCGTTACCTGATCCAGCACAGCGCCGGCTCCGGCAAGTCCAACTCGATTGCCTGGACGGCGCATCAGTTGGCCTCGCTTTACGATGCCGAGGGCCAGCGCCTGTTCAACTCGGTGATCGTGATTACCGACCGTACCGTGCTGGATAAGCAGCTGCAAGACACCATCTACCAGTTCGAGCACGCCCAGGGCGTGGTCAAGTGCATCACCCGTGATATCGGCAACCAGAGCAAATCCGAGCAACTGGCCGAGGCGCTGGCCGAGCAGACGCGCATCATCATCGTCACCATCCAGACCTTCCCGGCGCTGTTCGATGCGCTGGACAAGTACCCGAGGCTTGCCAGCGGGCGCTATGCGGTGATCGCCGACGAGGCGCATTCCTCGCAGACCGGCTCATCGGCCAGCAAGCTCAAGCAGATTCTCGGCAGCGATGCTGTTGCTGGCAAAGAAGGGGACGCCGAAGAGATCAGCGCCGAAGAGCTGCTGGACGCCGCCGTGGCCGCCCGCGCACCGAACGAGCGCATCAGTTATTACGCCTTTACCGCCACGCCCAAGGCCAAGACCCTGGAGCTGTTCGGTCGCCCGGCCAATCCGGCATTGCCGGCGAGCGCCGACAACAAGCCCGAGGCGTTCCACCTGTACTCCATGCGCCAGGCCATCGAGGAGGGTTTCATCCTCGATGTGCTGCAGAACTACACCACCTACAGCACCGCCTGGAAGATCGCCCACCCGGACGGCGACGACGAGGAAGTGGACTCGAAAAAGGCACGCATGAAGCTGGCGCGCTGGGTACGTCTGCACCCCTACAACATCAGCCAGAAGGTGGAGGTGATCGTCGAGCACTTCCGCGCCAATATCCGCCACCTGCTGGGCGGCCAGGCCAAGGCCATGGTGGTCACCAGCAGCCGGCAGGAGGCGGTACGCTACCAGTTGGCTATGCAGGCCTATGTGCAGCAGATGGGCTACACCGATGTGCACCCGCTGGTGGCCTTTTCCGGCAGCGTGCTGCCGGATGGGGTGATCCCCGAAGAGGTGACGGAAAGCAGCAGCCTGCTCAACCCCGGCCTGAACGGGCGTGATCTGGCGGAAGCCTTCGACACCCAGGACTTCAACGTGATGATCGCCGCCAACAAGTACCAGACTGGCTTCGATCAGCCCAAGCTGTGCGCCATGTACGTAGACAAAAAGCTGCAGGGCGTAGACTGCGTGCAAACCCTGTCGCGCCTGAACCGTACCTTTGGCGACAGCAAGCCGACCTTCATCCTCGACTTCTTCAACGACGCCCAGGACATTCTCGACGCCTTTCTGCCGTACTACACCAAGGCCGAGCTGACCGATGTAACTGATCCGCAGCTTATCTATGACATTCAAAAGAAACTGGATGCCGAAGGGATCTATTACTGGCAGGAGGTCGAGGCGTTCGCCATGGCCTTCTTCGACCCCAAGGCAGCGGCCAGCAAACTCAGCTACTACTGCGCGCCGGCCAAGGAGCGCTTTGCCAAGCGCTACAAGCTGGCTCAGGAATCCCGCCAGCACGCGCTGGACTTCAAACGTACCGCCGAGAAGAACGGCGACAGCGCAGGCCTGAAAAAAGCCGAGGCGGCGCTCAAGGAAGCGGGCGAGCAGGTAGATCAGCTCGACCTGTTCAAGAAGAACCTGCAGAGCTTTGTGCGCCTGTACGAGTTCCTCTCGCAGATCATCCCCTATGAGGATCGTGAGCTGGAGCAGCTGTGCGTGTACGCCAAGCACCTGCACCCACTACTGCGCGTGGATCGCCTGGATCAGGAAGATGTGGATGTGGGCGAACTGCAACTGACCCACTACCGCCTGACCAAACGCGCCGAGCACCAATTGCGCTTGAATGACGAACACGGTGAATACGGTCTCGACCCGGCCAGCGCAGTGGGCAGCGGCAAGGCCCATGACCCGGAGAAGAAGCGGCTGTCGGAAATTATTGAGGCGTTGAACGATATCTTTGGCGCCGAGGTGAGTGAAGAAGACCAACTGCAGTTCCTCACCGGCATCGCCAATCGCATCAGTCGTCAGGAGGATGTAATGGCCCAGGTCAACAACCACTCGATCGAACAGGTGATGCATGGCCTGTTCCCCAAGCGCGTCCTGGACACCGTGCTGGACGCCATGACCGACAACGAAAAGATGTCGCTGGAAGTGCTGGATAACGAGACCAAGAGCCGGGCGTTTGCGTTGGTGATTTTGAAGATGCTGACGCAGCAGGCGAGGCTGGATCAGAGCGGCGAGCGCCGCATCTAAACGGCCAACCAGGTTATGGAGTGACGATGGCAATTCCGGATTTTCAAAGCGTAATGCGGCCTGTGCTGGCGACTGTTCAGGATGGCGTGCCGCTGGCGCTGAATGAGCTGCGTGAGCGCGTGGCCGATCAATTCCAGCTGACCGAGGACGAGCGCAAAGAACGACTGCCCTCGGGTAATCAAACGGTGATCAATAACCGTGTGGGCTGGGCGCGTACCTACCTGAACAAGGCTGGTCTGCTGTGTATTCCGGCCAAGGGGATGGTGCAGATCACTGCGCGAGGGCAAGAGGCGTTGGCCAGTGGCCCGCAACGCATTACGGTGCGGTGGTTGAAGCAGTTTCCTGAGTTCGCTGACTTTCATACCGCCAAGCCGCAGGGGAGTGATGCGACGGTCGCGACAGAGCTGGACTTGGCCGAGACGACGCCGGATGAGCAACTGGCAGAGGCGCATCAAGCGCTGCAGCAGTCGCTCGTTGATGAGCTGCTGGCGCAGGTGCGGGCCGCGACGCCGGGCTTCTTCGAGCAGTTGGTAGTCGATCTGATGCTGGCCATGGGGTACGGCGGGTCGCGCAAGGAAGCAGGCAAGGCGACTCAGGCCACCAACGATGACGGTATTGACGGCATCATCAAGGAAGACAAGCTAGGCTTGGATGTGATCTACCTGCAGGCCAAGCGCTGGAGCAATACGGTTCATCGCCCGGAAATCGACAAGTTCATCGGCGCATTGACCCGGAAGCGGGCGCGCAAAGGCGTGTTTATCACCACTTCGGACTTCTCCGCAGGCGCACGCGAGGCGGCCTTAGGACTGGACATCAAAGTGGTGCTGATCGATGGCGAAGAGCTGGCCCGGTTGATGGTGGAGAACAACCTGGGGGTGAGCGTCAAGCAGGTGTACGAGGTGAAGCAGCTCGACAGTGATTACTTCGCCGAAGACTAAGCTGTTTGTCGCTGATCGCTACCCCAGTCACCAGAAACCTCACTCACGGACGAAGTGACCACCCATGATTCATCAGCACGATCTGTTCGAATCTGAAGCCGCACGCACGCTGCTGGATCAATTGCTCGAAGACTCGCAGCTCTATCACAGCAGTGCCGACTACCAGAACCTCTTAGACTTCATCGTGAAGCTCCGCAACTTTGCGCCATTCAACGCGATGTTGCTGCAGATCCAGAAGCCGGGGTTGAGCTATGCCGCTTCTGCACTCGACTGGAGAGAGCGTTTCAATCGGCGTCCGAAACGGGATGCGCGTCCCTTGCTTATCCTGTGGCCCTTCGGGCCGGTGGCGTTGGTCTACGACTGGCAGGATACCGAGGGCGATCCGCTACCTGCGGACGTCAGCTTCTTCCAGGCCAGTGGCGAGATCACTCAGGAGCGGATGAAGCGCTTCCTGCTTTTGATGGAGCGCAAGGGCATCAAGCACCAGTATTTCGATGGTGGTGATTGCAGCGCTGGCTCAATCGAAGTCACGCAAAAACCACCCGCGAAGAACGACAAGAAGAAAAAAAACTTGAAGCCAAGCGAGTACCTGATGCGCTGCAACCAGAATCATGCGCCCAACGTGCAGTTCAGCACCTTGGCCCATGAGCTTGGTCACCTTTTCCTGGGCCACCTCGGCCCTGACGAGCGGCTTAGTATCCCTGAGCGCCCGCAGATAACTCATGCGCAGAGGGAGTTGGAGGCCGAGTCTGTCGCCTATCTGGCCTGCTGCCGCAATGGCGTCGAGTGCAAGTCTAAGACCTATCTGGCCGACTACGTGAGCAAGCACACAAGCGTCGCCAATCTCGACATCTACCAGATCGTCAAGGCGGTCGGGCAGATGGAAACCCTTCTGGAACTGACCGCCCATACCCGTTACGAGGTGCCGCAGGTAAAGCGCTAGGGGCTGCCTCGGGTTCATCCAGTAACCGCCGATGTGCTTGATCCTGCTCGCACAACCCCTCGCGCCAAGTCGCGCAGCCAGTGCCTTTTTGTTAGCGCTGACGGGCCCGGTGCTTTGCCCACTGGTGCCACTTACGGATCAGCTCCGCTTGCCGTGCCCGTCGCTCGGGTGTCCAGCTGTTCGCCATGCTTTAGTGCTGGGCATTGCGCGCGGTTGTCTATGCTGTGCTGTCGGGGGTATTGGGCTGGCTTTCCGAAGCGGTCTCGCGCGCGTACGCGCGCGCGTACTGTTCTCGAAATTCGACATGCTCGTCGTCAGCCAGTTGGGCCGCTGGCGAGCGGGTTGCAGTTTGATAGTTGTCACATGACACCTCACCAAATCTCAGCAATGAAGTTATGGGATAAATCCGACAGCCTGAAGGCTAACCTCATCACAGAGGTGGTGCATGCAGATGAGGCGCGCCGCTTGCCCAACTTCACCCATCCAAGGCATGCTGTACGCGTTCAGCTAGGGACGGATACCAATGAAAGCGACTCTATTTGCCGTGGCGCTTCTGATCTCAACAGGACCTGCATACGCTCAGATCTTCAAGTGCACTAATCCGGATGGAAGTGTTTCATTCGCAAGCGTGCCATGTGTCGACTCTGTTGGGGAGTCCGAGTATGTACAGCCAAAGGTAAACCAGGTCGGGTCTCTTGCGACCGAAAGCGAGATCAACGAGCTGCGGGCTGACCGACTTAACCCTGATGCGCGGCGCGGTACTCGCGTCGGTGTGGTCTATGACTCGTCGGATGAAAATCAACACACGGTTGATGGCGTTATTAACCGGCGGCTTCGGCTACGGGAAGAAGCCGCGAATGAGCGGCTGAATCAGCAGCTCGAATATTCGAACGTAGTTCCAGATACTTCCTGGGAAAGCACCGCTGAACGTGCAGCCCGCCTCAGAGGCTCTGCGCCAGCAAGATCAGCAGCCTCCCCCGTGCTGCCTCAGACACCGTCCACGATATCGCCAATTGAAATCAACACGCGAGAAGTGCCGTACTCGCTTCGCCAAGACCCGCTGGAGCGCCGGATTCAGCAGATACAGAACAAGCTAAATGACCCTCGCCCTCAAGATGCAAGCCGGGCACACTGCAGCTCGTCAAAGCCTGCGTTCAAGGTGGAAGAAATTCGCGGGGAGGAAATCTGGCCAGGCATGACAGGTGCCCAAGTTACCGGCCTGATAGGCAGGCCCCAATCAGTGAACTCCGTCATCGTTGGCCAAGAGCAGTGGATCTACCCTGACGGCAATAAGCGCTGGGCGATCTACGTTACCGGCGTGTGTGTATCTTCAATCCAGTAACCGCCAAGTTGAAGCAGCGGCTAGCTATTTCCCTAATTTTTCGCGCCTGCAGCCTTTTCCGGCAACTACGCCACCTGCCTGCTCTACAAGCTGGAGGGGGCAGAACGATTAAGCTGCGCAGGCTGCCGTCAGGCAGTGCCGATCCACCTACCACGGAATAGGAACCGTCGAGCAAGGATCTGGCCGGGGCTTGTTCGGGTACGACTCAGGCGATGAATGCAATCTCGATAAAGCCAGCAGCACACCAAGCCGGACTGCCGGGTGTCAAATCCGGCTTGCCGTTCTCGTTCGTTCCGTATTGCACGCTCTCGTCCTTGTAGCGGTCGCCAGTGCAGCCGTGAGCGCCTTCTACGGTGATACGTCTCGATGGCATCCATTTATGTTGGAGTCATGGCATTGTTGCCTGTTGAGGCGCAGCTTGGATCTACCGGCCATGGTTTTCGCTCTAGGTATTGCGCCAGCCGCGTTCGGCCGGTCGGGCAGTATCGTCCCGTCGGTGGATGGCAGGCCGGGCAACTGCTCAGACTGTGACGGTGCAGAGCATCGCGGGCGGCCGTCCAATCCGCGGTGTGGGTGTTGCTGTTCCCGCTTATGGGGTTGGTTTCGCGAAACGGGCTCTCGCGCGCGCGCGCGTACTGTGCGCAAAATTGCCCCCGCACCTGCTCCAGCGCCAGCCAGTTGGGGGTGCTGGTGATCAGCTTGGCGGCATGACGTGGGTCCGTCTGGTACTGCTCTGCCATGTCGTTAGCGTCGATCAATTCCCGCGCTAGCAGGTCATTGGAGGTGGTGTTCAGCAGGACCGCTACACGTTCCAGCCAGGTGCGTTGCTGCTGGCGCAGGTGCTCGATTACGGCAGGCTTGTTGTCGCGCAGCAGAGCCAGCAGATCGGGGGGCGGTTGCTGGCTGGCGCTCCAGGTCAGGCGGTCGCCAATCAGTATCAGTACAACATCGAATTGGCGGGCATGTTCGATCAGGGCGTCGGCGTTCATAGTTCGCCACCATAAGCATGAGCTGTTGCGGGTGGTTCAGGTTGCGGAAACTGCGGATTTTGCGGAAGACGCCGTGTTCGCTGGGTTTCAGGTTGCGGAGAATCTGCGGAAGATTGCGGAAAATCTGCGGATGGCGGGCATGCAGGGCGTGCAGGTTGTGCGCTTTCCGCAACTTTCCGCAGTCCATCCGCAACGGGTGAGCCTTGCCGTTGCTGGCTTTCCGCAGATTCCGCAGCTTCCGCACAAGGGTTGATTCTGAACTGCTCGCCGTTGCTGGTTAGCAGGTGTTTGTGTTCCACCAGCAGGGCCAGTACTGCGTCACGCCTTTTGGCTGGCCGAATTGCTGGCGGCCAGGACTTGCCCGCTTTTGTCTTATCGAACGTTTGCCAGTTATCTATACGGCTGGGATCAAGCATCCAGCTCATGGCATAGGCTGCGTTTCTCAGCAGAGGGCTGCCGCTGCCGGCCTCCGCATAACGCAGCCACTCAGATAGTGAGTACTGTGCTAGTAAGCAAGCTCGCTGAATGCAGTCTGCGTCAATTTGGCTGAGTCCTTCAAAACACCCCAACACAGTAGCCAGGCGCAATGCTTGCTGTGCAGCTCTGTTGGCGAAAGGCTTTATGCCCACATACTCGCCTAGCGGTCTCACCTTAAATTCGACTTCATTTTTGAAGTAGGTCCAGCGTTCCAGTGCTGTAGCATCCAGAGCAAGTACCGGCGGCTTCACTTCGCTGGTGTCGGGGTCGATATATTCAGGACTAGCGGCAATTTCTTTGCAGCGTGCCCAATAGCGCTGTAAGCGCGAGTCGGAATAGGCGCTCCGTTTTAGTGACTCCACGGTGATGAATCGCGTTCCGGCTAGGCTGTCGGGTGCGGCAAATAGAAAACGAGGCAGAAACCCCTGACCTATAAACGTTGGATCGCTTAAGGCTTCGGCTACCGTTACGGGCTGGGCCAGCAAGTGAATGCTCAGGCGGCGGTGATAAGCCACACCTGAGCCCTCTGCATTGCCGCGTGATCGGGTGCGCTCAAAATCGCCGGAATCGAACGCCTTGGTCAGTCCTCCTAGGGTAGCCCTCACGGTGTCAGCTTTGAGTGATGACCCTCCCAGCATCTGCCCGCCTTCGTCAGTGTCCCAGCTCGCAGCGGGCATGCCTCGGATGAAGTCACCCGCAATCGGCTCGAAAGTGGCATCGCTGTATTGCGTTCGTGGATCAGTAGGACATGGATGCTCTGCCAGGTATTCATCGCGGGCTTTACCTTTCAGGCGCGCCGCTCCGTCCTCGGTCTCTTTGCACTGCTGGCGGTATGTAGTGCGGGCCTCTCGCTCTGCTTCGTCAATCGTTTTGAACGCCAGGTTACGGGCGTTGGTCTTCCCCTCACCAGACCCAAGCAGTGACAGTATGAATAATGCACAGGGTGCCCCGGCCGGGTTGCCTTTGGGGTGCCACGCATTAGCACGGGTTTGCGCCAAGTGGGCAGCAGCGCCGATAGCGCATTGACCGGCTATGGCTACTGGTACTTGCTCGAACTCGGCAATGGCTTGAACCGCTTCGCGAATAACTACTGGCAGGGCCCCTATCGGGTAGGGCGTAGGCGGTGCGGTGTCTGGTAGCAGTGGCAGAGGCTTCTGGTATTGCGGTTCGGGTATCAGCGTCATAGCTTGCCCTCCTGCCATTGGCGCAGGTCGTTAAAATCTGTCAGGGTCAGGGGTTCGTCACCGCTCCAGGGCGGCAGGATCAGGCCACAGCCCAGCGTCGCGGCGGTGGTGATGGCAGCGGTCTTGCCGGGGTTGCCCTTGGTCTGGCGGTCGTCGTCACCGGCTGCGATCAGCAGGGCGTCAGGGTAGGTGCGTTGCAGCTGTTGCCCGACTGCCAGCAGGTTGCCGGCGTTCATCGCGCAGGCGACGGGGTGGCCGGTGTTCTCGTGCAGGGTTGCGCCGGTTGCGTAGCCTTCGCAAAGGTACAGGGGCTGGCCGGCCTGTATCAGTCCCAGGGGGCTATAGCAGCCCTTTACCCGGCCACCAGGCAGGAACCGCTTGCTGCCGTCGGGGTGGATGCGTTGCAGGTTCACCAGCTCGCCATTGAGCGTCAGGGGCACCAGCAGAGCATCAGCCAGTTGGCGCAGGTTGTAGGGGCGGCAGCCCTTGGCGGTTAGGTAGGGGTGGCCGGGGTCAGCGCGTCGGGCATCACGCCACAGCTTGCGGGCATATTCAGCGGCGGCCTGCTGGCGTTGGCGTTGCTCTGCCTCCCGTTGGCGTCGTGCCTCTTCCATCTGCTGGCGCAGGTGGTCGGCTTCGCGCTGGTCGGCAGGCTTCCGGCTGCTCCAGGTGTGGCAGTCGCCAAACTTCCAGCTACCAAAGGCACCAGACGCAATGACGCCAGCGTGCAGGACGTACCAGCCGTTATTGCTGCCGGGTCGGTCGCCGGGGACGGTGAAACGGTGAATCAAGCCGTCGGCTAGCAGGCGTAAATCCAGCGGGCCATAGACCGATTGCAGGGCGTATAGGAACGCTATCAAATAGTCCATAGCAGCACCTCCAGCGCCAGCAGCAGTATCAGGTCAGGGCCAGCCAGCAACCGGCACCAGAATGCCTTCAGGATGGTCTGATTCATGGTCAGCCCTCCCGCTTGGCTTTGCGAATATGCGCCAGCACCAGCGCAGCCCGGTCATGCTCGGCAGCCGGCAAGCTGTAGCGGATCACCCGGCAGGGTAATCCCCAGCGGTTTGGCACCTTCTCGGCCTGGCGCGGGACGTTCAGTCCGTAGTCGTTGGCCAGATCGGAGACAGTGGAGTTCAAGCAATGATCGCCCATGCGCTCGGCTTCAAAGCGGTTGAGACTTGCGCCGGTCAGTAGGTGCGCCAGTATCCGGACAACCTTGCTGGGTGCTTCGGTGGTAGAATCGGCCTTGCGCGGGCGGCTTTTCACTTCGGTGGAGTCGCCTTTTTTCATTTCAGCGTTCCCCGTTCAGCCAGGCTTCAATAGCGGCGGTGTCGTGCAAAACGATTTGCCCGCGCTTGAGCGGCTGCGGGAATCCCGGCTGCTTGCTCCAGCGGTGCAAGGTCATGATGCTGATTTGGAAATATTCAGCGGTCTGCTTTGGGCGGGTAAGGGTTGCGGGTTGTAGTGCTTGGGCGGTGGTAGCCATGTTGTGCGCCTCCTTGGTGGCGGTTGGTAACATGGCTATTCAATACAAGGTGCTTGCGCTTGCTCTACGGGGTTAAATCCCTTCTTTATCCCCGTCTAATCTTTCTCCGGCTTCCGGGTGGTGCTTTCCTGGTATTTCATGAACTCTTCAAGCAAACGCGCCTGTTCTTCCTTGCCTTCCGCAAGGCGGGCTTGTAGGTCTTTCTTTTGTTGCTCGCGCTCTATAGTGTGCCGCTCAAGGTCGCGGCGGATTGTTGAGGCGTCTTTGTTCTTTTTGTCGGCAATGATTTCGTATGCCCTTGTGGCGGTCATGCCCTCCTTCTCTGTCAGGGCGTAAAACTGATATCTAAGGCTAGACAAATAGCGTTCGCGCTCAACTGGATTAGACGGTCTTCCGCGCCTAGGCTTTTTTATCCCCAGGGCTGGAATGTTGGCTTTTACCTGCTCCCCTTCTGTAATTATTTTTTCCAAAAGCTCCCCAATAATTCTACGGGGAACCGGAATGTCACCTTGCAGTAATTTTGCGCAAACGTACCAGTCTCCGACATTAAATTTCTGTAAATCTTCTAACGTCTCAGCATGTGTTAACTCTGTTAGAACATGCTCTGCCCAGTTATGGCCCTCGTCGCTATCGTCGTGATACCAGTTGTAGGCATTAACGAATTTCAGCAAAGGGTTTTGATAGCCTAATTTGTCTCTGACAGTTTGCAGGTCTTCGTCAGAGGGTTTGTCTCCCCCTTTTTTTGCGGCGTCGATTCTCGCTAAAGCCGCACGAAGAGTCGGGTCAGAAAGACTTGAGCCAGGCTCGGCCTCGTTCAGCTCTTCCCATGGAATAGATACATGCTCTTTAATCTTTAGATGTTTATGTACAAGCCATTCCAAAAACTCAGGCGACCTAAACTGCTCTTCGCTCATGGTCACATGCTCCCAGGCATTCCCGTTTGCTCAATAGGTTGGCCAGCCAGGCAGGTGGGAAGTCCGCTTTTCGCCCCGTCGGGCTAGGCTGGCCAAAAGTGTCAGGCTTTCGCCTGCTGAATCGGTATTACGTTACTGGTCGGCTTGCTGGTGCAATAGGCGGCCCAATCATTCATCAGAGCGCGGCGCTTCTCCAGCAGATCGCCCCGGCGATAGGCGGCCTCAACATCATTGCCCAGGCTATGCGCTAGCGCCTGCTCGCATACGTCCCTTGGGTGCGGTGTACATTCCCCGGCCCAGTCGCGGAACGTCGAACGGAAGCCGTGCATGGTCAGGTCATCCCGGCCCATGCGGCGCAAGCCCATCAGCATGGCCATGTTTGATAATGGTCTGGCTGCTTTCATGCTGGGGAATAAATGCGGGTTGCCTTCAATGCGGGGCAGGGAAGCCAGCAGCGCCAGCACGGCATCAGCCAACGGTACGCGGTGTTCCTTGCGGGCTTTCATGCGGCTGGCGGGTATCGTCCAGATACGGGCTTGCAGGTCGATTTCATCCCAGGTTGCCCCCAGCACCTCGCTGGTGCGGCAGGCGGTCAAGATGGTCATCTGCATGGCCTTGGTGGTCATATCGTCGCCAGTCAGTAGCGCCATGAATGCGGGTAGCTCAGGGTAAGGTAGGGCGGCGTGGTGCTTTACGGCTTGTATCTTGTCGCGCCGGGGCAGCAGCTTGTCCAGGTGTCCGCGCCAGCGTGCCGGATTCTCGCCTTCGCGTAGTCCTTTGGCCTTGGCGGCGTCCAAAACCAGCTCGATGCGGTTGCGCACCCGGCTGGCTGTCTCCGGTTTCATGCTCCAGAAGTCATCTTTGTTCAGCACTTCCAGCACATGCGCTGTGGTCACGTCGCTGGGTGCCAGCTTGCCTATGATCGGGCTGGCGTAGGTCTTGAGCGTGTTTTCCCATTGTTGGGCGTGCTTGGCGTTCTTCCAGCCGGAACGGTGCGCGGCTATGTAGGCGGCGGCCACACTATCGAACGTAGCAAGGTTGGCGCTCTGCTGGCGCTGTAGCGCGTCCCGGTGCTCCATGGGGTCAATGCCCTTGCTCAATAGGGCGCGTTGCTCCAGTGCGGCGGTGCGGGCTGCGGCCAGTGTCACAGTGTCAGCAGCACCCAATCCCATGCGGCGGGTCTTGCCGTCGATCTTGTAGCGGAAAAACCACGATCCCAGGCCGGGCGCGGATACTTTCAGATATAGGCCAGCGCCAGCGGCGTGCTGTCCCGGCTTGCCGTCTTTCAGCAGCGCGGCGGCCCCTCGGGCGGTATCGGCTTTGATTTGCTTGGTAGACACTGGGTAGACACCTCGGTAGACACTTTATGCCGTGATAATAGTTGGTGCCTGCTGTTATATCAATGGCTATCAGAACCTATCAATGCCTTGTCGTTGCTGGGTTTGCGGGTAGATTCTGGGTGGCTTGGTGGTGGTGGTCGTGTTTGGTTGTTATTCGCTACAAGCGGACTCTCTCTCCGCCAAATATGTAGTTAAAAGCCCCGCATCGCGGGGCTTTTTCATTTTCAACTCTTTTCAGCCCATACTTCAGCCCATACTTTGGCTCGACTGTTTTTCCTCGTTGCCAAATGGGCAGCTCCCTCCCGGCGTGTACGCTGTACTTCCTCGCTTGCCTAGCTTCTGTCCGAGCACAGAGACTGCTCTACATATGATAATTCTTCAGAGTGGTTTTGCTGCGATGTCCCTGCCTATCATTTCCCGCCAGTCGTGCCCTCGGATCTCGTTCGAGGAATCGTTTATGCTCCGGTAAATATATTATCACTATCAGTGATAGAGTATCGATAGTAGTAGAAGGAATGGTAATGGTGACCCCAAAGGGAACCATGCCATATGCGTAGCATGGAGGAGTAGGAGGAAGAGAAGGGAGGATAGCCTGACAAGAAATACTCAGGAGATAGACCGTATGAACTAAACCACAAGGAGACAGTTCATGCGTAACCCACATAATCCCAACCAAACCCTGTACTACCTTCCCGCATATAAAGGATGCCCTGTTCAGGTCAGTCAGGGACCGCTCATTCTTGAGTACCTCGTGCGTCTACGCCGCGTGTTGGCCGACTCATTAAATGCCCATCGCCGACTGTTCGTAGTACGTATCGATCTTCGCTACAGCCTTTCTCGACCACTACCCATCGATGCCTTAACCAATGAGCCTATCCAAAGGTTCCTAGCGTCACTAAAGGCGAAACTGGATCACAAGGATCTATCCCGTCGACAGGATACTGGCAGGGTCAACGAGCATGACATGCGTTACGCATGGGCGCTGGAGGTGGGCTCGCGGAGCGCTAGGCCTCACTACCACGTCGTTTTGATCTTCAATGGGGATGCCTACCGATCGCTTGGGGACTACAGTAATCCGGGGGCCGAGGGGTTGTATCGACGTATTCTAGAAGCATGGGCGGGTGCCATAGGGCTGTCAGTAGAGGATGCTCAAGGGTTGGTAAGCGTTTGTAGCCAGGGGCAGTGGAAGCTGGACCACGTTGACCAGTCTGCCTACAAAGACGCTTTCTTTGCTTGTAGCTATCTGTGTAAGGCGGCAACCAAGCCATTTGGGAGAAGGGTGAACCGCCCCGGGTTTCGCGGAGGCTGTTTGGTTTAAGTCAAGCCGCCACCTT
>JAYNRF010000003.1:0-223346 GCA_038114645.1 Pseudomonadaceae bacterium
ACCTCGGCATAGAGAAGTCCGGATACGTCCCCTTCGTCTAGTGGCCTAGGACACCGCCCTTTCACGGCGGTAACAGGGGTTCGAGTCCCCTAGGGGACGCCACTTTCGGCGTCAGATTTGCGGGAATAGCTCAGTTGGTAGAGCACGACCTTGCCAAGGTCGGGGTCGCGAGTTCGAGTCTCGTTTCCCGCTCCAGAAGTAACAAAGAAACCGTCCAAGCGACGGTTTTTTTGTGCCCGAAGTTCGGGCTAAAAGGGAATGGCTCAGTTGGTAGGGTACGACCTTGCCGAGGTCGGGGCGGGGCGCGGAGCCTCGCGAGTTCGAGTCTCGTTTCCCGCTCCAGAAGTAACAAAGAAACCGTCCAAGTGACGGTTTTTTTGTGCCCGGAATTCGGCAGCTCCGTGAGAAGGGGCGGACGGCTCGAGATCCGCGCGTCCGCGACTTTTGTTTAGCGGCTCAGTTGAGCAAGCCCGTTCAGCAGGGCTTCATGAAAGCGCTCGGGCGCTTCAACTTGCGGCGAGTGGCCCAGTTCCGGGAACTCCACCAGCGTTGCGTTTGGGATGGCTGCCGCAGCTTTGCGCCCCAGCTCCGGGTAGTTGCCCAGACGTGCAGCAACATCCGGTGCGGCCAGATAGGCGCCGGGGGCGGTGCGGTCCATGCCGCCGATCATCAGCAGGGTAGGGGTGGTCAAGCGGGGGAACAGATGAACCACCGGCTGGTTCAGCAGCATTTCGGCGGTCTGCGCCTGGTTCCAGGCGACGATGTCTTTACCTGAGCCGCTGTACATACCGTAGAGCATGTCGACCCAGCGGTCGTATTCAGGCTGCCAGACGCCGTTGTAGTAGTACTTGAGCTGATAGTTCTTGATGCCTTCGTAGCTGGTCTTCAGCTGGCTTTGATAGAGCTGGTCGATGCTAACGTACGGCACGCCTTCGGCTTGCCAGTCTTCCAGTCCGAGCGGGTTGATCATGACCAGTTGTTCGGTGCGCTCGGCGTGTTCCAGCGCGTAGCGGGCTGCCAGCATGCCGCCCATGGAGTGCCCGATGACGGTGGCTTTCTCGATGTTCAGCGAGGCGAGCAGCGCGTCGGTATTGGCGGCCAGCTGGCCGAAGCTGAACTGGTAGCCTCGCGGCTTGCTGGAGCTGCAGAAGCCAATCTGGTCTGGTGCAATAACCCGATAGCCTGCGTCGCTCAATACCTTGATGGTGGATTCCCAGGTTGCTCCACAGAAGTTCTTGCCATGCAGAAGAACCACGGTCCGGCCGTTGGCCGCCCCGTTGGGTGCGATGTCCATGTAGCCCATCGACAGTGTCTGTTGCTGCGATTCGAACTCGAAATGGTGTTGCGGGTAGGGGTAGTTGAAGCCTTCCAGTTGCGGGCCGTAGCTGTTGGCGGCGTGCAATGCGGTGAGCGGCGCAAGGCCGAGGGTCAGTGCAGCGACGATTCTTGTTGTTTTCACTTGGGGTCTCCTGCTCTTAATAGATGGCATACGCCAGTCTATCAGTTGGCAGGGCGCTGAACTGTCTAGCAGGGGACTATTGCGAGGATTTGTTCTTGCGGGGCGTGAGGTGGACAGGCAGGTCGCGCTGCTGCGGCCTGCCATGATGTGTGCGTCAGCGTGCTTGCAGCAGTTGTCGAGCCTGTTCCCAGTCGAAGTCTTCGCCGCGTTCTTCTGCTTCGGCGCGATGCTCGTCGAGCAATTGATACTGGGCGATTTCTTCGTCGGGCATGTAGTGCAGGCAATCGCCGCCAAAGTACCAGAGCAGGTCGCGCGGGATCAGATGGGCGATCTGCGGATAGCGCGCGATGATCTGGCAGAGAATGTCCTGGCCCAGATAGAGGTCGTCGTGATCGCCTTTCTGCAGCTGCGCGAGCAGCTCGTCAAAACGCTCCATGAACAGCTCGTTGCTCTCTTCCTGCAGCTGCTCAAGCAGCGCAGATTGGGCGCGGATAGTGTCGTACAGGCTCTGCAGCAGGGCGAGATGATAGTCGTGATAGCTGGGTGCGGTGCTCATGGGGACTCCTGATGTTGCTTGGGCGGGGAGTCTATCAGGTTGTGGGCGGTGCCGCTCGGGCAGAGACTGGCAGCGGTCGGCTGGCAAGCCGACCGCTGCTCACGTCAGTCGCCGTCCGCTTTCGCCACGACCTTGCTGCGGCGTGCCTTGCGCGGCGTCATCTCCTCCTTGGAGAAGTCGTCAACAGTGATGACGGCCAGACGCGCTGCGCGTGCTGAGCGCACCAGCTCTGCCTCTTCCGGGCTGATCACGTCGCTTTCGGCGGCGACGGCCAGAATGTCCGCATCGCTGTCGTGCTCAAGCTCGCCCGAGCGGGCGGCTTTGTGTAGTCGGGCTTCAATCGGGTCGGCCTGAATTACCTTGGCGAGGGTGCTGTTGAGCAGGCCGGTCACATCGTCAGGGTCGTTGCTCTGGTAGCAGCCAGCCAGGAGGCGGTCGCGGGCGGCGCCGGGGCGCATCAGTCGGCGCGCTATCTCCGCGCCGGTGGCATCGCTTGGTGGGGTGAGGCGGCGGCCGAGCGGGAACACAACCACGCGCAGTGCACAGCCAACAGTACGATTGGGGAAGTTGAGCAGGACGTCATGCAGGCTGTTTTCGATGCGGTACAGCAGATCATCCAACCCCCATTGCACAAACGGCAGGTCTTCTTCTGGCCGCCCCTGATCGTCGAAGTGCTTGAGTGTAGCGCTGGCCAGGTAGAGATTGCTCATGATGTCACCAAGGCGCGCGGACAGGCGCTCCCTGCGCTTGAGTTCGCCACCCAGCATCAGCATGGTGCAGTCCGTCAGGGTGGCGAATGCGGCAGCCAGGCGTGACAGTTGCTGGTAGTAACGGCGGGTTTCCGGGTAGTCGGGTGTGCTGGCCAGCCTGCCTCCGCTCAGGCCGAGCAACAGGCTGCCAGCGGCATTGCTGAGCGAGAAGCCGATATGCTCGAACAGCAAGCGATCAAACTGGGTTAATGCCTCGTTCTGGTCTTCCAGAGCGGCTGCCTGCATTTCGCGCAACACATACGGATGGCAGCGGATGGCACCCTGGCCGAAGATCATCATGTTGCGGGTCAGGATGTTGGCGCCCTCGACGGTGATCGAGATCGGCACCGACTGGTAAGCGCGCCCAAGGTAGTTGCGCGGCCCCATGCAAATGCCCTTGCCGCCGTGCACGTCCATGGCGTCGTTGATGCATTGACGCATCCGCTCGGTCAGGTGGTATTTGACTACCGCCGACAGCACCGACGGCTTCTCGCCCAGATCTACTGCACCGGCGGTCATGGTGCGGGCGGCGTCCATCACGTAGGTGTTGCCGCCGATCCGGGCCAGCGCTTCCTGAATGCCTTCAAACTCCCCAATCGGCAGATTGAACTGCTGGCGGATGCGGGCATAGGCGCCGGTGGTCATGCTGGCCATCTTGGCGGCGCCGATACTGCCCGCAGGTAGCGAAATAGAGCGTCCTACCGAGAGGCAGTTCATCAGCATCATCCAGCCCTGGCCGATACGATCCTGGCCGCCGATGAGGTAGTCCATGGGAATGAATACGTCGGTGCCGGAGTTGGGGCCGTTCATGAACGCTGCATTGAGCGGGAAGTGGCGGCGCCCGATGTTGACGCCGTCGGTGTCGGTCGGGATCAGTGCCAAGGTGATGCCAAGCGACTCTTCGTCGCCAAGCAGGTGGTCCGGATCGTAGGCCTTGAACGCCAGGCCGAGCACGGTGGCGACTGGGCCGAGGGTGATATAGCGCTTTTCCCAGGTGACGCGCAGGCCGATGACTTCTTCGCCCTTCCACTGGCCCTTGCAGATGATGCCCTTGTCGGGCATGGCGCCTGCGTCGGAGCCGGCTTCCGGTGCGGTCAGGGCAAAGCAGGGCACCTCTTCGCCGCGTGCCAGTCGTGGCAGGTAATACTGCTTCTGCTCCTCGGTGCCGTAGTGCATGAGCAGTTCGGCGGGCCCAAGCGAGTTGGGCACCATGACAGTGGAGCCAAGGTCACCGCTGCGGCTGGCCAGTTTCATGGCGACCTGTGAGTGGGCGTACGCCGAGAATCCTTTGCCGCCATATTCCTTGGGGATGATCAGGCCAAAAAAGCCGTTGTCCTTGATAAAGCGCCAGACCTTGGGCGGCAGGTCTTGCAACTGAGTGGTGACCTCCCATTCGTTGGTCATTTGGCACAGTTCTTCGACTGGGCCGTCGAGGAAGGCCCGCTCTTCTTCGGTCAGGTGCGGAATCGGGAAACTGTGCAGCTTGCTCCAGTCAGGGCGACCGCTGAAAAGGTCGCCGTCCCACCAGACGGTGCCCGCGTCGAGCGCTTCCTGTTCGGTGTCAGAGAGTGGTGGCAGCACTTTGCGAAACCAGCTCAGCAGCGGGGCGCTGATGCTTTGCCGACGCCAGTCCGGCAGGTTGACCGGAACAGCAATGCCAAGAAACAGGGCCCAGAGCAGAAGGTCCAGCAACCAGTGTACGGGGCCGAGCAGTGTCATTACTGCCAGGTAGGCGGCAACGCCGAGGGTGGCGTTGAGAAGGCTCGTTCGGATGTAGGCGAGGCCGCTGATACAGAGCAGCAGGCCAGCCAGCCAAAGCAGGGTCATCATGGTACGCACTCCTTTTCGGTACACCTCTGCTGACCAGAGGATGTGCTGAATAATTCCCTTCGACCTCTTGCTCGCAATCGTACCGCGCAGGTATTCCGTGCGACTCAGGCCATGAGGGGGCAATGCAGAGGGGCGTTATTGTTCAGTACCCTTTAAGCATAGCTGCTTTGGGTAGAGGGGGCGGCGGGGAGCGGTGACAGGGTATTACGGGCGCCGGTCGGCGCCCGTAATGGCGGTGTCAGGCGTCGACAGTGTCGAGGTCGTGACGGATAGTGCGGCCGGCGAGGTAATAGTGCGCGCAGGCCCAGATATTGACGAAGGCTGCGCCAATCAGCGCGTAGCGCAGGCTGTCGGAGCCGAATGGCCCGCTTACCAGGTCGCTGATGATGCCGATCAGCTGCGGGCCCAGGCCCAAGCCGACCAGGTTCAGTACCAGCAGCATGATGGCGGACGCCAGTGCACGGCTGCGCAGCGGAGTCAGGCTCTGGATCATGGCGAAGCTGGGGCCGAGGTAGAAGGCGCCGAGGAACACGGCCGGGCAATAGACGACCAGCGCCCAGAAGGTGCTGTCGACCATGTAGAAGGCGACGATGAATGGAATCGCCAGCAGCTTGGCCAGGCCGACAATCCAGGCATTCCAGCTGGCGTTGCGAGCGGCCAGCTTGTCAGCCAGCATGCCGCCGATCCAGGCGCCCAGGCCGCCAACAATACCCATCAGCGGGCCTAGGAACAGACCGACCTGGCCCGGCGTGAGGCCGTGGCTGCGGATCAGAAACGCCGGGTTCCAGACGATGGTGCCGTAGCCGACCAGCGCGGTCAGGGTGACGCCCAGCACCACGTGGCGAGTGGTACGAACACGCCACAGTACTGCGAAGCCGGCCTTGATATTGACCTTGCCCATCGGCGGCGGCTTGACGCCGTCAGCGAAGCCGCGCGGCGGCTCGATCATGGTGAAACGTACCAGCAGGGCGATCAGAACACCGGGCAGACCGACGACGAAGAAAGCTGCACGCCAGCCCCACCACTCGGCGACAAAGCCGCCAACGATGAAGCCAATCATGATGCCCAGATACACGCCGAGTGCGTAGATGGACATCGCGCTGGAGCGTTTTTCCTTCGGGTAGAGGTCGGCAATCATCGAGTGTGATGGCGGACTGGAGCCGGCCTCACCGATGCCAACGCCGATACGGGCGATAGCGAGTTGCCAGAAATTCTGGGCCAGGCCGCATAGTGCCGTCATCGCACTCCAGATGGCGATGGACCAGGCAATGATATTGCGGCGGTTGGAGCGGTCGGCAAAGATGGCAATCGGAATGCCGAGCGTCGCGTAGAACAGGGCGAAAGCGATACCCGAGAGGAAGCCCAGCTGGGTATCCGACAGCAGCAGGTCTGCCTTCAGCGGTTCAATCAGGATACCGACGATGTTGCGGTCGACATGGCTGGACGTATAGGCCAGGACCAGAATCAACAACGCGTAGCGTCGATAGGCGGGGGTAATGCGGTGACTGACGTCGTTCTGGTCAGCCGCGTTTTCTGGCGTTTGGGCCATTATTGTCTCCGGCGTTTGTTGTTCTGCAGCGAGAATACGTTGTCCCGTTGTTCGTCACAATCGACCGAATCGATGCATTTGTAGCAAAATTGTAAGCCGATGATTTCGCACAGCGGTATTGTTATTCGCAGTATGCATGTCTTTCTATTGATATGAGGGAGTTATTTGTGCCGGGCTTGATTCCTGCGTATCTGCCCTCATAGTTAGCCCTCAACTTCCAAGGCGTGAGGCATCGCATGACTGCAGCTATACGTATCCGGGGGCTTGAGAAGACCTACGCAACCGGTATGCGTGCTCTCAAGGGCATTGATCTGGAAGTGCGCGAAGGTGACTTCTTTGCTCTGCTCGGCCCGAATGGCGCCGGCAAGTCCACTACCATCGGTATTCTGTCTTCTCTGGTTAACAAGTCGGCGGGTGAGGTCAGTATCTTCGGCCACGACATTGACCGTGAGCTGCTGGCGGCCAAGCGCTGCATCGGCGTGGTGCCGCAGGAGTTCAACTTCAGCCAGTTCGAGAAGGTCATCGACATTCTGGTCAGTCAGGCTGGCTATTACGGAATTCCGCTGGCGCGGGCGCGCGAGCGTGCGGAGCATTACCTTAAGCGCCTGGGTCTGTGGGAGAAGCGGGATGTTCCTTCGCGCATGCTGTCTGGCGGCATGAAGCGTCGCCTGATGATCGCCCGTGCACTGATTCACGAACCCAAGCTACTCATCCTCGATGAGCCCACCGCAGGCGTCGATATCGAGATTCGCCGCTCGATGTGGCAGTTCCTGCAGGAGATCAACGCGCAGGGCATCACCATCGTGTTGACCACCCACTACCTGGAAGAAGCCGAACAGCTGTGCCGTCACATCGCGATCATCGATGAGGGTCGGATCATTCATAACACCAGCATGCGCGCCTTGTTGAAGGAGCTGCATGTCGAGACCTTCCTGCTGGATACCCGCGAGACCCTGACTGAGGCACCTGCGCTGGCGGACTATCCGGCGCGCGTGGTCGATGAGCACACGCTGGAGGTGCAGGTCGACAAGGCGCAGGGCTTGAACGCGCTGTTTGCGGCACTCAGCGCCGCTGGCATCGAGGTGGTGAGCATGCGCAACAAGAGCAACCGGCTGGAGGAGTTGTTCCTTACGCTGGTAGATGAAAACGCCGAGAAGAAGGGGGCCTGAGCATGCAGTACTGGCAACAGAGCTGGGTGGCCTTCAGCACCATCCTGACCAAGGAAATCCGTCGTTTTACCCGCATCTGGGCGCAGACGCTGCTGCCGCCGGCGATCACCATGACGCTGTATTTCGTCATCTTTGGGCACCTGATCGGCAGCCGTATCGGCGAGATGGGCGGCTTCCGCTACATCGATTACATCGTGCCCGGTCTGATCATGATGTCGGTAATTACCAACAGCTATTCCAACGTGGTGTCGAGTTTCTTCAGTACAAAGTTCCAGCGCTCGATTGAAGAGTTGATGGTTGCGCCGGTGTCGCCGCACGTCATTCTGCTGGGTTACACCTTTGGCGGTGTGGCGCGCGGGCTGGCGGTGGGTTTGATCGTGACGCTGACGTCGCTGTTTTTCACCAAGCTGCACGTTCAGCACATCTGGCTGACGATTGTGGTGGTCTTCTTTACGTCGTTAGTTTTCTCGCTGGGCGGCTTTATCAATGCGGTGTTCGCTCGCACCTTTGACGATATCTCGATCGTGCCGACCTTTGTGCTGACGCCGCTGACGTATCTGGGTGGGGTGTTCTACTCGATCAACCTGTTGCCGCCGTTTTGGCACGCGGTCTCTCAGGTCAATCCGATCCTGCACATGGTTAACGCCTTCCGCTACGGCATCCTTGGGGTGTCCGACATTCCGATTGCCACCGCGCTGATCATCATGACGATCTTTACTGTCGTGCTTTACAGCGTTAGCTACTGGCTGCTGGTCAGAGGCACGGGTATGCGGCAATAATGGCGCCGGGTCGCCAGCCGGCGGCCCGAAGTCGATACCCGGGGGTAATGACCATGTCCGATCATCCTGCGACTGAGTCGCCGCTGGGCAAGTCCAGTGCGTATATCAGCGTCTACACACCGTCGCTGCTGTATCCCATTTCCCGTTTGCCGAAGTGGCAGGAGCTGGGGCTGGACCCGCAAGCGCTGCCGTTTCACGGCGCAGATATCTGGAACTGCTTCGAGCTGTCCTGGTTGACGCCTTCGGGCAAGCCTGTGGTCGCGGCCGCGGAGTTTGTGTTCCCGATCAAGGCGGCGCGGATTGTTGAGTCCAAGTCCTTCAAGCTGTATCTGAACTCGCTGAATCAGACGGTATTCCGCGATCGTCATGATCTGCTGAAAACGCTGGAAACGGATCTGTCCGTTGCTGCGCAGGGACCGGTCATGGTGCGCCTGCTCAGCATGCAGCAACTGCATCACGCGGGCCTGTTCGTATTGCCCGGTACCTGCATCGATGATCTTGATGTTGAGGTTTCGACCTACAGCTACGACCCGTCGCTATTGAACGTGGCTGCCCATGCCGCGCCAGTTACCGAGGTCTTGCACAGTCACCTGCTCAAGTCCAACTGTCCGGTGACCGGGCAGCCGGATTGGGGCTCGGTACAGATCAGTTACAGCGGTCCGCAGCTGGATCACGCCTCGCTGGTGCGTTATCTGGTGTCGTTCCGGGAGCATTCCGATTTCCACGAGCAATGCGTTGAACGCATCTTCCTCGATATCCGGCAGCTGTTGGGGGAGGGGGCGAGCCTGACGGTCTATGCGCGTTATGTGCGCCGCGGTGGACTGGATATCAACCCGTGGCGCTCGACCGAGCCCGGTATGCCTGAGAACCTGCGCCTGGCTCGCCAGTAAGGTGGCATGGACGCCCCGCGCAAAACGGGGCGTTCAGCTGTTCAGATACCCATGTCCGCCAGGCTCTGCATCACGCTGCGCAGGGTGCTTGCGAGCGTCGGGTGGCGAGCCTCGAACTGCTCGGCCATCAGGTTGACGCCGTCGACCAGGCTGGGATCCTCTTCAACCTCAGCGGCGCCCGTTTCATTCAGCAGGCGAGCTTCGAGGCTGGTCGCCAGTGCTTGCAAGGCTTCGCGCTCTTCGTTACTGAGCGGGGAGTCGCTTTCGTTCAGGGTGGTCTGCAGCGATTCCAGCTGTGACTTCAAGCGTTCTGTCGGCATGTAATTCTCCTGTCCATCCAGTGTGTTTTTACTATACCTCTGGATAGACAACGCGTCCGCTGCTTTTACGGCAATCAGGCTTTTGCCTGACGCAGCTCAATGTCGTGCAGGCAGCTGTCGAGTTCTGCAACGTTATCGATCACGTAGTGCGCACCGGCGTTCATCAGCGCCATGGTCGCCTGCAGGCGGATGCGGTCCTGCTCCTCGCCGCTAAGTGCGGTCCAGTGTTCGCTGCCGTGCCGGTCCAGCGCGCCGCTCAGTGCTGTTCCGATGGTCCACAGACCCGCATTGAGTCCGGCCCGGATACCGTCTGCGCTCCCGCTGACCAGCACACAGTGCTTGAAGGTTTGGGCTTTCAGGCGCACGGCGAGGGTGGCGGGCAGGTCCGGCGCGGGTAGGGGACGCAGTTGGCTATCGCTACAGGCGGTGGCGTTGACCAGTGCTTGCAGGGCATTTAGCTGGCGGTCGCGGCGATCCAGCACGACTCCCGTGCTGATGCCGTTCTGCGCCAGACGTTGAAGGGTCGGCACGGCTTGGGGAAGTAGCGTCAGTTCGGCCTGGGCGGGTCTGGCGGCGGTGAGCGTGCCAGCGAGATCGAAGAGTACTGCCTCGATCTGATGTGCGGTCATATTCCGTGCTCCTGGTCGGAAACCCGTGTTGACCGCACATGATCGTATCAAAACATGTCAGCTTTATGACTGCGCTTCGTCCAGCGTTTCTGCTCCCATGGCGATTCGCACGCTATTGGGTACCGGGATGGGGCGCTGGTTGTGGACGGTGATCCATACCATTTTGACGTCGCCGTAGCCGATCAGCTCCGGTTGCCCTTTCACATACAGCTTGTGCTCGAGGGTCAGGCTGGTACGGCCTACCACGCCTGCATACAGCTCGACGACGATGGTGCCGGGATGAAAGGCGGGCTTGAGGAAGTGATGGGTGCAGGTCAGCAGTACCAGGCCCTGACCGACTTCGCGGCGTGGTGCGCCAAGCCCGTCCAGCCATTCAATGCGGGCATCTTCCAGATATTGGTAGTAGCGCGTGTTGTTGACGTGCTGGTTGCTGTCCATGTCGCCATAGCGAATGGGGATTTCGGTGGTGTAGAGCAGGGGCTTGTTGTTCTCGGTCATGGTAAATATCGCTGAAATCGGCGGAAAATTTGCATTACACTTACGCGTTACGTAGCGCATGGCGCTGCCACTCAAAAGCGAAGAATGGAGAAACGCTGATGAATCTGCTGAATACAGGAGCCGTTGCACTGCTGCTGTCGGCGCTGTCACTGGCCTGTATTACACCTGTTTTTGCCGCCGATGACTATGATGATTATGGCTCGACCTATGTCGACCCTGATCCGTGGGAAACCTTTAACCGGGCTACCTTCCGCTTCAACGATACGCTGGATCGGTACGCCATGAAGCCGGTTTCCAAGGGGTACAAGGCCGTGACTCCGGAGTTTGTGCGCGACGGCGTGGGCAATTTCTTCAATAACCTCGAAGAGCCGATGAACTTCCTCAACAACGGATTGCAGGGCAAGTTCAACGAAGCCGGCGTCGACATGTCGCGCTTCCTGTTCAACACCCTGCTGGGTGGTTTCGGTCTGGTTGATGTGGCGACCCGCATGGGGCTGGAGCGTAACGACGAGGATCTGGGGCAGACGCTGGGTTACTGGGGTGTCCCCAGTGGCCCATACGTGATGCTGCCGTTTTTGGGGCCGAACACGGTGCGTGATACGGCGTCCAAGCTCCCTGAAAACTTCTTCAACTACACCTACACCGGTTACATGAACGACATTCGCGCGCGTAACCAGCTGTTTGCACTGGAGATGGTGGATGCGCGAGCTGGTCTGCTCGATCAGGAGCGCCTGATCACCGGTGACCGCTACACCTTCATTCGCAATGCCTACCTGCAAAATCGCGAGTACAAGGTGCGCGACGGTAACGTACCCGACGAATTCTGATCGCCGGGTACCGGCCGCTTAGCTCAGGCTGTCAAAGCGCAGCCCGATGCTGAAGCGGCCGTCGCTTTCTGCCTGACAACGCACTACTTCACCGGTGGCCTGCAGCCCCTGCATACCGGGAGTCGGTGACGGAATCGACAGCGTTACGGTACTGCCCTCGGCGACAGCCTCGCCGGCCATCACCTGAGCCCCCTGATTGGAAAGGTCACGGCACAGAACGTCACAGCTACGGTTGTCCGCTCCAAAGGTGAGGGTGGCGGCGGTTTCCACAGTCATGCGCATGAAATCACGCTTTTCGCTGTACTGCTGATCATGAAACGACATCGGCGACTCCGGCTCTGGCAGATATATCTGTTTTTTATGTTTTCCAGAGGTCATCGTAGTTCCGAGTTGGGGCGTCGACAAGCACCCGGATGCGCTTGCGCAACGGTTGCTTGCTGCAACGGATGGGAGTAGTGTTTCCCCCTTGAAAACGCCGGGTTATTTCCGGTTCGACTCAGCCACCCTGTGGTCGCCGCGAATGAAGCGCGCAGCGACAATGACGTAGGGATTCTATGCAGCCTCCAGGCACCACACTGCTGGTGATTGACGACGACGACAAGGTTCGCCAACGTCTGTCAGCACTGTTGGAAGGTAATGGTCACGATGTGCTCCAGGCCGCTGATGCGGTTAGCGGAGCGACCCTGTTCGAGAAGCAACGTCCCGAACTGGTGTTGTGCGATCTGCACCTTGGTGACAATCAGGGTTTTGAGCTCGTGCGCCAGATTTCCGAGTCGGGATACGAGATCCCCGTTATTGTCATGTCAGCCGATGGTGCCATGAATGATGTGGTGCAGGCGTTGCGCCAAGGTGCCAGCGACTTCCTGCTCAACCCGCTGGCCGATCCTGAAGTGCTTGAGCACGCGGTTCGCCGCTCGCTGGACCGGTATCGTCTGCGGCTGGAGAATCAGCGCATTCGCGAACGCCTTGAGCGCGCCAATCGCGAGCTTGAGGTGCACCTCAAGGAGTTGCGCGACGATCAGGCGGCGGGTCATCAGGTTCAGCTCAACATGCTGCCGGTGACTCCCTGGGGCAGCGGTCAGTACACCTTGGAGCACAAGCTGATCCCGTCGCTGTATCTGTCGGGTGACTTTGTTGACTATTTCCGGGTCTCTGAATCGCAACTGGCCTTTTACCTCGCTGACGTATCCGGCCACGGCTCCTCGTCCGCTTTCGTGACCGTTCTGCTGAAGTTCATGACCACGCGCTTGATGTATGAGCAGCGAAAGGTCGAAGGGCAGGGGCGTATCGAGTTCAAGCCGTCTGACGTGCTTGGGCACATCAATCGCAGCCTGATCAGTTGTAAGCTGGGCAAGCATGTCACCATGCTGGGCGGGGTGATTGACGAGCAGGAAAAGACACTTACTTACAGTATCGGCGGGCATTTGCCGTTACCGGTGATGTACGCTGACGGTGAGGCACGTTATCTGCCGGGCAAGGGGCGTCCTGTCGGGTTGTTTGACGACGCGGAATATCAGGATGAAACTATCCCGTTGCCGGAGCGTTTTAGTCTGACGCTGTGTTCTGATGGCGTGCTGGACTGTCTGGAAGGGGCTACCCTGAAAGAGAAGGAAGCGCGTTTGCCGGCGCTGATTGCCGAGCAAGATGGGCGCATGCAGGGTATCATGGCCGCCCTGGGGCTAGACCCCAATAAAACCATGCCCGATGACATATCCGTGTTGGTGTTGAGCAGGAACGCAGAATGATGACGACTGGCAAGATCCAGTTTGCGGAAGCGCAAGGCACCTTTGTGCTCAAGTTCATTGGTGATGTGCGCCTGACGCTGTGTGCAGCGCTGGATGCCTATATCGAAAAGATCTTCAGTGTGCTGAGCTTCAAGGCCATTGTGATCGATCTGACCGAGACCGAGTGCATCGACAGCACCTCGTTGGGGCTGCTCGCCAAGCTGTCTATCCTGTCGCGCCAGAAAGTGGGTTTTTTGCCCACGCTGGTATCTAACCATGAAGACATGAACCGTCTGCTGCAAAGCATGGGGTTCGATCAGGTTTTCAATATCGTGCCGGAATCGACGCCGACCTGCGAAGAGCTGCAGGACCTGCCGGCGCAGATGCTGTCCGAAGACAAGGTCAAGCATAAGGTACTCGAGGCCCACCGTATTTTGATGGACCTCAATGACAGTAACCGGGAAGCGTTCCGCGATCTGGTCAGCGCACTCGAAGGGTCAGACAGCTGACCCCAATCTGGCTGCAATCAGCTTTTCCAGCTTGAGCTGATCTGCCGCAAATGCACGAATCCCCTCAGCCAGTTTCTCTGTCGCCATGGCGTCCTCGTTGTGCGCCCAGCGGAAGCTGACTTCATCCAGCACAACTCGCTCGTCAACCGCACCCTCGCGCAGCAGGGGTGAGGGCTTCAGTGCGCCTTCCTGCTCCTGCAGGCTCTGCAGCAGCTGCGGGCTGATGGTCAGGCGGTCGCAGCCTGTCAGCGCCTCAATCTGTCCGGTATTGCGGAAGCTCGCGCCCATGACCACGGTTTCGTACATGTGCGCCTTGTAGTAACGGAAAATACGCGCCACCGACTGCACGCCCGGATCATCGAAGCCGCTGAAGTCGCGGCCTTCATGCTGCTTGTACCAGTCGTAAATACGGCCGACGAACGGGGAGATCAGATAGACCCCGGCGTCAGCGCAGGCGCGGGCCTGAGCAAAGGAAAACAGCAGCGTCAGGTTGCATTGAATGCCCTCGCGCTCCAGCGCGGCTGCGGCCTGAATACCTTCCCAGGTTGCAGCAATTTTGATCAGTACCCGGTCGCGGGTAACACCGGCGCGTTCATACAGCTCGATCAGTTCGCATGCCTTGCTGAAGGTCGCCTGCTGATCGAACGAGAGGCGAGCGTCAACCTCGGTAGAAATGCGGCCGGGGATCAGACCAAGGATCTCGCTGCCGACGGCAACCGCAAAGCGGTCGCAGGCCTCGCTGATCGGCTCTGCACTGCCTTTTGCTGCGCCGATGGCGCGCTCCAGCAAGGGCGCGCAGCTTGTCAGCTCGGCGGCCTTGAGCAGCAGCGAAGGGTTGGTGGTGGCATCGATGGGTTGGTGCTGGCGGATGGCGTCGATGTCGCCTGTGTCTGCGACGATCAGGGTGTGTTGTTTCAGGCTTGCTAATTTCGAGGTCATGATGCGGGATTACTCCGAAGTGTCACCCCGACCATACCTCATGGCGTCTGACAGCCGCAATCGTCAGCCAAGCCGTGCCTGCATTTGTTCCAGCAATTGATCGTACAGTCCGAGCGGGTCTTCGGTGCGATGAATGGTGGTGCTCAGCTCCCGACGGAACTGGCGCGCGCCCGGTAGTCCCTGGAACAGGCCCAGCATATGGCGGGTAATATGGTGCATCTGGCCGCCAGCGGCGATGTGGCGCTCGATATAGGGTCGCATCAGGGCCATCACTTCGATGCGCGTTGGCACTGGATGGTCATCGCCAAAGAAACGTCGATCAACGTCTGCCAGCAGCCAGGGGTTGTGGTAGGCCTCGCGGCCGACCATCACGCCATCCAGGTGTGCAAGTTCCGCTTCCATCACATCCAGATCGGTGAGTCCGCCATTCAGGATGATCTCCAGTTGCGGGAAATCTCGCTTGAGCTGATGCACTACGTCGTATTTTAGCGGCGGAATCTCGCGATTTTCCTTGGGTGACAGCCCTTCGAGAATGGCGATGCGTGCGTGTACGGTAAAACTGGTACAGCCAGCTTCGTGCACCGTGCCGACGAAATCGCACAGCTCGGCGTAGCTTTCACGGCCATTGATGCCGATGCGGTGCTTTACGGTGACTGGCGTGCTGCAGGCGTCCTGCATCGCCTTTACACACTCACCAACCAGCGCCGGATGGGCCATTAAACAGGCACCGATCATATTGTTCTGCACGCGATCACTCGGGCAGCCGACATTCAGATTGACCTCGGCGTAGCCTGCTTCTTCCGCCAGTGCCGCGCACTGAGCCAGCTCCTGCGGGTTGCTGCCACCCAGTTGCAGCGCCAGCGGCTGTTCTTCAGCGCTGTAGCCCAGAAAGCGCTGGCGGTCGCCATTAAGTACGGCGCCGGTGGTCACCATCTCGGTATACAGCAGCGCGCGCTGGCTGATCAGGCGAGCGAAGTAGCGGTAGTGACGGTCGGTCCAGTCCATCATCGGCGCAACGCTGAAGCGGCGATTGGGCTCCGTGCGTTTGGTTGCTAGGTTGGACTCTGGGTCTGGATGCATGTCGTACTGCCTGTCTGGTGCTTGGGTGCTGTCGCGAGCCTGTGGTGTCGGCTGGAGGTTCGGTTTGCCGGGCGTTGTTACTGAGGCTCCGATGACTGGCGGCATTTTATCAGGAAAGCAGCCGCAGGGAGATAAAAGGGCCGAGGCGGTTGCAACCGGGCAGCATCGTTGAGCCATCACTGTTCGTAAAGGAGTCGCCTCCTTACAATGCGACCCTTTTCGCAAAAGCTCAGTGTTTATGAAGTCTCTGATCGTCTCGATTGTTGTTTTGCTGTCTTTCGTTTCCCCTGTATTTGCTGATGCGCCGACCAGTTTCTCCGCCGCCAAGGTAGTCGCCAAACAACAGATCTTCTTTGATGCGTTAGCCCTAGAGCAGGGCGATCTGTATTGCGGCTGCCGTTGGGATTGGGTCGGTCGCTCCGGCGGGCGGATCGACGCGGGCTCGTGTGGGTACGAGACTCGGGCTCAGCAGAGCCGGGCTGAGCGCATTGAGTGGGAGCATATCGTTCCTGCATGGGTGTTTGGGCATCAGCGGCAGTGCTGGCAAAACGGCGGGCGAGGCAATTGTGTGGCCAGTGATCCGCTGTTTGGGGTTATGGAGGCGGATCTGTTTAACCTGTATCCGGCCGTTGGCGAGGTCAACGGGGATCGCAGCAATTACCAATACGCGATGGTGGTTGGTGCTGCCTCACAGTATGGCGCCTGCTCGTCAAAGGTCGATTTTCGCGCACGAGCGGCAGAGCCCCGGGACGACGTTAAAGGCCTGGTGGCGCGCGTTCACTTCTATATGTTTGACCGTTACGGGCTGTCGATGTCTCGTCAACAGCAGCAACTGTTGATGGCGTGGGATCGCCAGTACCCGGTAACGCAGTGGGAGCGGGAGTGGAGTGATCGGACTGCGCGCGTGATGGGGCACGACAATCCGTTTGTCAGCGGTGACTCGGTCTGGAGGTTGGGACACAGGCCGTCAAGAGACGGCGTTGCCTTGGCGACGCAAGCCGATGCGGCCAGGTTAGCCAACGGTGCCGGCACCATCATCGGTAACCGCAATAGTCGGGTTTACCACCTGCCTGAGGGGTGCCCAAGCTACAGCAGCGTAGCGCAGCGCAATCAGGTGCAGTTTCAGACGGAAGTCGAGGCCCAAGCTGCCGGGTTCAGGAAGGCGGGTAATTGCAGGGGGTGATGCGACTCTCAGCCCTGCCTGCGCAGGTCTGCGGCCAGCCAGGTATCGGCGTGATTGCCAAGGCATCCCGCCCGATACCCGTGTAGCCGGCCCTTATTTCGGGAACAGGGCGGTGACGATCAGACGGGCGCCAAATCCCTCCGGCCCGTTCTCTGTGCTGTCGACCCAATAGCGCAGGCCACCACCGATGCTGAATAACTGGCCACCAATCGGTACGACCTTGGACACCACGGCGTTGATTGGCACCGAGCTGTCGCGGTTTTCCCAATCGTAGGTCGTTTCGCTGTTGAGGGTGTAGGTCACCGCCGAAGGGGTTGTGTAGCTCGCGAATGGCTGGATGAAGGTGCTGTTGATATCGACATCCCGGCCGGCGTCAGCAACGTCCACCAGGTGGTTGAACAGCAGACCGACTGTCCATGGCCCGCTTTGGCGCAACGCTACGCCTGTTGGACCGGCTGCCCAGGTGTCGGCGGTCAACTCGTCTTCCGAGCCGGTGGGGAGCATGACTACCGGCCCGGCGCCCCAGATCCAGCCGCTGGCGGTTGGTTCCTTCGGCGAGAAGAACAGGCTTTGCACGATGTCGCCCGTGCCAGTCTGGCTGCCTGCGCCCGGGAATATATCGCTCTGGTGGGTAATCGGCAGGATGGTGCGCGAAATCATGTTCCAGTCGTCACTGATGGCGATGGGAACCACCGGCTGGATGTTCAGTGTGTGGCGCTCTCCATCATCGTCTGGCCCGATGTTGTGATCGTAGTTGTACTGAAACGGGACGCTGATCAGAGCGGCAACCGGGTTGCTCAGCGACTTGGCCAGATCCTCGGCGTTTTGAGCCAGCAACGGCATTGGGGCGCTCAATATCAAGGCAGCGGGCAGCAGACGAATTAGCGTGGGCATGGTGCGTCCTTTCGGTGGGAGGCCGTGTGCGATTCAATGAGTGAAAGCCTAGTAGAAAAAACCGCCGTTGCCAGCGCAACGCGCCGCAATAATTGCCAGAAATAGGCATTCATCTGAGTGATGGCGTAGCGATCACGATAGCCCTGTTGCTTTGCGGGGTTGCCATGATCGGCGAGACTGAGGCAAAAGCCCGTTTCAGAGACATCGTCGCTGCTGTTGGGCAGGCAAGATAACACCAAGAGAGGTCAGCTCATGCAACAGCCGCAGCAAGCCAAGAACGCCTGGCGGGTACTCTTTCTATTGTTCCTGGCGAACATGTTCAACTTCTTTGACCGCACCATCCCGGCCATTATCATTGAGCCGCTGCGCATGGAGTGGGACCTCAGCGACTTTCAGCTGGGGCTTGGCGGTACTGCCTTTACCGTGATTTATGCGTTGGCCGGCATCCAGCTGGGTCGTATGGCCGACATCGGCTCGCGCCGCAAGATCATGGGTTGGGGGCTGGCGGTCTGGAGTGGTTTTACCGCGCTGACGGGCGCTGCCTGGAACTTCTGGAGCTTCCTGATCATTCGCATGGGCGTGGGTGTGGGGGAAGCGAGCTATGCGCCGGCGGCCAACTCGCTGATTGGTGACCTGTTCCCGGCGCACAAGCGTGCCCGGGCGATGGGGATTTTCATGCTGGGGTTGCCGCTCGGTCTGTTGCTGGCGTTCTTCACGGTCGGGGCGATGGTCGAAGCGTTTGATAGTTGGCGTGCGCCATTCTTTATCGCGGCCATACCGGGGCTGCTCCTTGCGGTGTTTATCTTCATGATCAAGGAGCCGGCGCGTGGCGCTGCCGAGGCGGTAAAAACCAGTGCGGCGCCAGTGGATAAGCCGATTCGCAAGATCTTTGCCGTGCGGACCTTCTGGTGGCTGACGCTGGCCGGTCTGGCTTACAACTTCGCTTCCTACGCCTGCAACTCGTTCATGGTGCCGATGCTGCAGCGCTACTTCCACCTGTCACTTCAGCAGGCGGCGGTATCGACTGGCCTCATTGTGGGGGTAACTGGCCTCATCGGGTTGACCACTGGTGGCTGGATTGCCGACAAGGTACATCAGCGCTGGGCGACCGGGCGGCTGATGTTTGGTGCGATCAGCATGCTGATTTCAGCGTTGGCAACGGCCTATGCATTGCTGCAGAACGAGATTGAGATTGGCGTTTTCATCGCTGTGTTTTCGTTTGGCTGGCTGTTTTCGTACAACTACTTCACCAGTGTGTACACCGCAATCCAGGATGTCATCGAACCGAGACTGCGCGGGACGGCGGTTGCCCTGTTCTTCGCCTGCCTGTACTTGCTGGGCGGCGGTATGGGGCCGGTGGTTGTCGGTTTGCTGTCGGATCAGTTCGCCGAGGCGGCGCGGGTTGCTGCGGGCGCTGCAGAAATGAGCGAAGCCTTTAAGGCTCAGGGTCTGCACGACGCGATGATCTCCATTCCGGTGGCGTTGCTGGCGGCGATGGCGGCGCTGTTGATGGGCGCGCGCTACTTCGTGGCGGATGCGAAGAAAATGGAGGCAGCAATGGCGGCAGATGAGCCTGTTGACGTGGCGGACTCGGCGGCTGCGACGGCCTGATCCATCACCAAACCAATAAAAAACCCGGCTCAAGCCGGGTTTTTTATTGGCGTTGCGGCCAGGTTACTGCTGGCCTTTCTCCAGGAATGCCGGTACCAGCTCAGACATATTGAAGCTCTTCGCGGTCTGTACCGGTGGGTAGTCGGCCAGGGTTTTCAAGTGGGCGGCGAGCAGCTCGCTCATCGGTGCCATCTGCCAGGATACCTTCTGCATGAGGTGGCCGTAGGCATCGACACTCTCGTAGCTCTCGAACGGATCCATGCGCAGGTTGAATACCATCGGGGCAGTGCGACCAACCAGGTTGTCGTAGTAGTTTTCCTTCAATGAGAAGTGCCACTTCCACGCGCCCATGCGAACTGCGGTGAGGTTGGATTCGTAGTAGTAGATCTCGGTATTGCGCGCCGAGTGATCAGACTCGCCAGTCCAGTACGGGACGTTGTTGATGCCGTCGATGTACTGTTTCTTCTGACTCATCAACTTGGCAGCAACATCTTCCACGCCGGCAGCAGAGGCCAGACTGGTGAACATGTCCTGGTGATCCTGAATACCGTTGAGGATGATGCCCGGCTGAATTTGACCCGGCCACTTGAGCAGTGAAATGACGCGCACACCACCTTCGTAGGTAGTCATCTTCTCGCCACGGAACGGTGTGGTCGCACCATGCGGCCAGGAGTCATGCTCGGGGCCATTGTCGGTGGAGTACCAGACGATGGTGTTGTCTTCCAGGCCAGACTCTTTCAGGAACTGCAATACCAGACCGATGTCATGATCGTGCTGCATCATGCCGGAACCGTGCAGGTCGACTTCGCTGGTGAAGTTCTCCGCCGCGTACCGCCAGTCGTCGTCCAGGTGGGTATACACATGCATGCGGGTAGCGTTGAGCCAGACGAAGAAGGGTTTATTGTCGGCTTGCGACTTCTTCATGAAGTCGATGGCCAGCGGGACCACTTCACCGCCGTCAAAGTTGGCCATGCGCTCGCGAGTGAGCGGGCCGGTGTCTTCGATGGTCTGTCGACCAACCACACCGAAGCGAGGATCTTCGGTGCGATCGTTCTTGTCTGAAACGTAGGAGTGGATGACGCCGCGGGCACCAAACTTCTTGCGGTACTCCTCCGCGCCGCCCGGATAGGCATTGGCAAAATTCTGGTAGTCGCGCTGCTCTTCTTCTTCCATCACGTTCAGGTGATAGAGAATACCGAAGAATTCATCGAAGCCATGTGCGGTTGGCAGGTGCGAGTTACGGTCGCCCATGTGGCTCTTACCGAACAGAGCGGTGGCGTACCCTTCATCCTTGAGCACCTCAGCCAGGCTGGGTGACTTGTCACTCCAGCCCAAAGCGTCGCCCGGTTGGCCGACGGTGGTCATGCCGGAGCGAATAGGAAATTGACCGGTGATAAAGGCGGTGCGGCCTGCTGTACAGGACGGTTGGGCGTAGTGGTCGGTAAAGCGTACACCCTGCATGCCGATGCTATCGATGTTTGGGGTGGTGTAGCCCATGGTGCCCATGCCGTAAGCGCTGACGTTTTGCCAGCCAATGTCGTCGCCCCAGATGACAAGAATGTTGGGTTTTTCATCGGCAGCATGCGCGCCGGTGGCGCAAAGCAGCACGGCAGCGGCCAGCAGGCTGCGGGTTTTCGAGCGCGTGTCCATGTGTTATTCCTCGTCAATGACAGTCCATCGTCTCGCGCCGTACCCCGTTGACCGGGCGAGCGTGAGACCAGTCTAGACAAGGATTTCTACTCGCGCCTTGATTTAGAGCGCTTTATTCAGGGCGTTGAGTAGATTGCTGACCTTGGTCAAGGTTTCCTGGTATTCGGCTTCCAGCGCTGAGTCGGCAACGATGCCGCCGCCGCCCCAGCAGTGGATTTGGCTGTCATGGCAGACCATGCTTCGGATGGCGATATTGAAGTCCATCTGGCCTTCGCAGCCAAGGTACCCGACGCTACCGCAGTACAGGCTGCGGCGTACCGGTTCGAGTTCCTCGATGATCTGCATGGCGCGAATCTTCGGTGCGCCGGTGATCGAGCCGCCAGGGAAGGCGCGCATCAGCAGGTCGATGGCGTCACAATCATTGCGCAGCTGGCCGGTTACGCTGCTGACCAGGTGATGGACGTTTGGATAGCTTTCCAGGCTGAATAGCTCGGGTACGCGAATGCTGCCCGGTTCGCAGCTGCGGCCCAGATCGTTGCGCAGCAGGTCGACGATCATCAGGTTCTCTGCGCGGTCCTTCTCGCAACTCTGCAGTTCGTCCGCCAGGGCCAGGTCCTGCGCCTCGGTTTGGCCGCGCGGGCGGGTGCCTTTGATGGGGCGGGTTTCGACGCGGCCGTTCTGAACTTCGATAAAACGTTCAGGCGACAGGCTTAACAGGGCGCCGCCACGGGTTTCAAGGTAGGCCGAAAAGGGGGTCGGGCTGCTTTCGCGCAGGGCGCTGTAGGCCGTCAGCGGATCGCCTTCAAACCGCGTGCTGAAACGGTGCGCCAGATTGATCTGATAACAGTCTCCGGCATGAATGTACTGCTGGACTCGGGCAAACGCGCTGGCGTACTCGCTTTTACTCTGCTCGGCAGCGAAGGGGGCGCACAGCTTGAAGCTGGCGGCAGGCGGAGCGGCCTGCGCCAGCTGCTCCAGGATATGCTGTTGGCGCGTGCTGCTCATCGATGGGTGGCACACCAGCCAGCTGAGCTGCTGCAGGTGATCGCTCAGCAGGCACCAGTCATACAGGCCGAAGCTGAGGTCGGGCAGGGTGATGTCGTGTGTGGCCAGACTTGGCAGCTGTTCCAGTTGGCGGCCGTAGTCGTAGGACAGATAGCCTACCAAGCCGGCGCCGAAGGGGAGCTGCAAGCCGTTTGGCCATTGCGCCGGGCCGAGCGACTGCAGCGCGGCACGCAGGTGCTGCTGTACGACTTCAGCAGGCTGGTCGTCGGTGATCTGCAGCAGCGGGCCTGCGCACAGCATGCTGTAGCGCCCAAGCGGACTGCGTGGGTCGGCAGAGTCGAGCAGCACTGGCGAGCCCAGTACCCGCACTGCGTTGAGTCGCGGGACTGGGTCGGCCTGATAGTCGAGCGTGTGAAGCTGGTACTCGGGAGTGGTGCCGGTCATGCGTTGCTGGCGTTCGCCTCTTCACTGGACATTGGTGCATCCGGCAGCTTGGCAAAGTGCTTCTGAGAGAACGCAACTCGTTCCTCGACGGTCTCTTCGCGGCCTTCTTTCTTCAGCTGTGCGATATGGCGCTCGACAATGTGCGCGCGGGTGGTCAGGCCAGCGTCGTTGGCGATCTGGATGTTCAGGCCGGGGCGGGCGTTGAGTTCGAGAATCAACGGGCCCTTGTCCTGATCCAGCACCAGATCCACGCCGATATACCCCAGACCGGACAGCTCGTAGCAGGATGCTGCCAGGCGCATAAAACCGTTCCAGTCCGGCAGCTGCACGCCGTCGACCTCGTTGGTGGTGTCCGGGTGCTTGCTGATCATCTTGTTCAGCCAGGTGCCCTTCAGGGTGATGCCAGTCGCCAGATCAACACCCACGCCGATGGCGCCCTGGTGCAGGTTGGCCTTGCCGCCGGATTGTCGGGTCGGCAGGCGCAGCATCGCCATCACCGGGTAGCCCATCAGGCAGATGATGCGGATGTCCGGCACGCCCTCGTAACTGATGCTCTTGAAAATCTGGTCCGGGGTGACGCGGTACTCGATCAGCACGCGGTCGCGATGACCGCCGAGCGAGTACAGTCCGGACAGGATGCTGGAGATGTGGTGGCCGATTTCGTCACGACTGATGATCTTGCCGGACACCGTCTTGTACATGCCCTCGAAGCGGTCAGCGATGACGATGATGCCGTCACCGCCGGCGCCCTGGGCCGGCTTGATGACGAAGTCACGATGTTCGGCAACGATCTCGTCGAACTTGTCGAAGTCCTTCTCGGTTTCGATGATGCCGTATAGCTCCGGCACGTGAATGCCGGCGGCAATGGCGCGCTCCTTGGTCAGGATCTTGTCGTCCACGACCGGGTACAGATGCCGCTTGTTGTATTTGAGCACGTAGTCCGCATTGCGGCGGTTGATGCCCATCACACCTGCTGCGGATAGCGCCTTCCAGGTTTTCCAGAAAAACATGTCGTGTCCTCAGCTCTTGGTCAGCGCCTTGAAGCGCATCAGCTCGGTGAGGCGGTAACCGCGGTAGCGACCCATCGCCAGCATGAACGCCACCAGAATCAGCAGCACCGCCGGGAAGGTAAACACGAAATAGGTCAGCTCCGGGATGGTCATCAGCAAGTGCGCCAGGGTCGCGGCGATCAGGGTGCCAACGGCCGCCTTGAGCGACTGTGCGCCACCGCGCTCTTCCCAGGTGATGGACAGGCGTTCGATGGTCATGGTCAGAATCACCATCGGGAACAGCGAGACGGCCAGTGCTTTCTCAAGACCAAGTTTATGGCTGAACAGGCTGATGGCGGCGATTACCAGCACGACGAAGGTCAGTACCACTGACAGGCGCGGCAACATCTGCAGCTTCAAGTGCTCAAGGTACGAGCGCAGCGACAGGCCCAGCGCGGTAATCAGCGTGAACAGGGCAATACCCCAGACAAGTTCGGTCTCGCGGAAGGCGAGGGCGATCAGTACCGGAGTGAAGGTGCCCAGGGTCTGCATGCCGATCAGGTTACGCAGAATCAGGATCACCAGCACGCCTACCGGGATCATGATCATCACCTGATACACCCGCTGAGCCTGCAGCGGCAGGCCGTAAAGGGAGTATTCCAGCAGCGCCGATGCACTGTTCTGGGTGGTCAGCTTGGCCAGGCGCAGGGCATTCATTTCGCTGTTGCTGACGGTCAGGGTGACACTCGCCTGACGGCCGCCCTCCAATGCCAACAGCGGGTCGCTGCCGGTCCACCAGACCAGCCGGTTGTCCGGAATGCCTTGTTGACCGGTTTCCGGGTGGAAGTACAGCCAGCGCTCGCCGTTGTAGCTGCGCAACCAGAGTTCGGGCGTCTGGGCTTCGGTATTTTCCAGGCGGATGGTGTGAACCAGCTCCAGCGGGATGCGCGCGTTGGACAGCAGCAGGTCAATCACTCGCGCCTTGTCCGTTGCACTGGTGCCGCCGGCCAGCAGCAGTTTGACGTTGTCGTCGGTTATGTCGTTTACCCGGCGAATGGTCTCGCTGATGAAGGTTTCGATGTCAGCAGAGTGCTGGCGAATCGGGTTGATCAGCGCATCCGCGGCGACCTGTTCCGGGCCGTCTAGCTGGATGGGTTGCGGCGACGGCGGCGGGGCGGCCTTGGCCTGCTCTTCGCTGTAGCGCTTGGTCAGCACCAGGCGGTAGTACAGTGTCTGAGTACCACTGGCGCGACGCGAGGACCAGGTGACCCGGCGATTGCCTTTCTGGTTGTTGATACTGACGCCGTAGTTGTTGGAGATGAAGCTCTCGTTCAGGCTGACATAGTCCTGGTTGAGCGGCGGAATGAAGAACTGCGCCTTGATCGGGGTGCCGGGTGCAGCACGAAATTCGACTTTGGCGTCCAGACTCCAGATGTCATCGGTTTCATCCTCGGTAACCGGGATGTCGAGTACATAGATCTGGTAGCCGGTAATAAGTACGCCGAGTGCAACCAGCGTAGCGATCAGGATCTTCAGGTGCAGATTTATTGATTGCATAGTTATCTCAACAACTGTTGTAGGTCGGCCTGACTCTGGGGCACTCCGGCAGGCGCGGCAGGCTGGCGGCATCTTATCATGCGCTTAACCCGCCTCGTAGATACCCCCCGCAGCCTTTTTTTCAGCCCTCCGGCAGACAGGTGTACGGCGTGCGGGTTCCCCAGCGTTGCCTACAATGTCCGCTTAAAGTGGCTGCTTTAGCATAGAACATACCCCGATGGTCGATGGATTGTTGACAATCCTGATTGTTGGGGCGCAAAATCCCGCCTGTTTTCAACTCCGCAAACAGGATTGTAGACAATTGACTGAGGCTACTCTCGAAGGTCCCGCACAAACGCTGTCAGACGGCGCGTTTGAGCGTATTCAGGCGGCGATCGTTAAAGGAGAAATCGCGCCGGGCACGCGCATTAGTGAACAGTACCTGTCGACCACCTTCGGGATTGGTCGCGGCCCCCTGCGTGAGGCCATTCGCCGGCTTGAAGGGCGTCGTCTGGTGGTGCGAATTCCCCATGCAGGCGTGCGCGTGGTTGCGCTGGATTATGCTGAGCTGATTGAGCTGTACCACGTGCGCGAGGCGCTGGAAGGTATGGCGTGTCGACTGGCCGCGCAAAACATGACCGACGACGAGATCGCGGCGCTGCGCGAGGTGCTGGCCATGCACGAGCAGCACAGCGGCCTGAAGGCCAACAAGTCCTACTACCAGCAGGAAGGCGATCTGGATATCCACTATCTGATCGTCCAGGGCAGCAAGAACCGCACCCTGAGCAACATGCTCTGCGATGAGCTGTACCAGCTGGTGCGCATGTATCGCTACCGCTATTCCACTACCCCCAAACGGCCGAAGCAGGCCTTCGCCGAACACCACAATATTATTCAGGCCATCGCCGACCGCGATGGCGAGCTGGCGGAGATGCTGATGCGCCGACATATCAGCGCATCACGCCGCAACATCGAGCGTCGACTGAAAGAGCAGGGCGACGCTGTCACTTCCTCAGGAGGAACAGTCTGATGTCGAAAACCCCGGGTAAACGTTTCCGCGAAGCACTGGCTGCTGAAAGTCCGCTGCAGGTCATTGGCGCGATCAACGCCAACCACGCCCTGCTGGCCAAGCGTGCCGGTTTCCAGGCTATCTACCTGTCGGGTGGCGGTGTGGCCGCGGGCTCGCTGGGTCTGCCGGACCTGGGTATCAACACCCTGGAAGACGTGCTGATCGATGTGCGCCGTATCACCGACGTGTGCGATCTGCCGCTGCTGGTCGATATCGACACCGGCTTCGGCCCGAGCGCGTTCAATATCGAGCGCACCGTCAAGAGCCTGATCAAGGCCGGCGCTGCCGCTGCTCACATCGAAGACCAGGTTGGCGCCAAGCGCTGCGGTCACCGTCCGGGCAAGGAAATTGTCTCCACCGAAGAGATGGTCAACCGCATCAAGGCAGCAGTCGATGCCAAGACCGATCCGGACTTCTTCCTGATCGCCCGTACCGATGCCATCCAGGCCGAAGGTGTGGATGCGGCCATCGAGCGCTGCAAGGCTTACGTTGAAGCGGGTGCCGACGGCATCTTCGCTGAAGCCGCCTACGATCTGCCGACCTACGAGCGTTTCGTCAAGGAACTGAACGTGCCGGTCCTGGCCAACATCACCGAGTTCGGCGCGACCCCGCTGTTCACCCGTGACGAGCTGGCCTCGGTAGGTGTTGCCATTCAGCTTTACCCGCTGTCCGCCTTCCGCGCTGCCAACAAGGCCGCCGAGAACGTATACAACGCGATCCGCACCGAGGGCCATCAGCAGAACGTGGTCGACACCATGCAGACCCGCGCCGAGCTGTACGACCGTATTGGTTACCACGCGTTCGAGCAGAAGCTGGACGCCCTGTTCGCCGCCGGCAAGAAGTAATTGTCAGCGCTGGCCCCGCGCAGGCGGGGCCGTCATTCATTTATATAAGAACGATCCGTGAGGAGACCAACGCATGACGTCCAACACCGAGACCCCGACTTTCAAGCCGAAGAAGTCTGTTGCCCTGAGCGGCACGGCTGCCGGCAACACCGCACTGTGCACCGTCGGTCGCAGCGGTAACGATCTGCACTACCGTGGCTACGACATCCTGGATGTCGCCACCACCTGCGAATTCGAAGAAATTGCTCACCTGCTGGTCCATGGCAAGCTGCCGACCATCGCCGAGCTGACCGGCTACAAAGCCAAGCTGAAGGCCCTGCGCGGCCTGCCGGCTGCGGTGATGGCTGCCCTTGAACAGCTGCCGCCGTCGGCTCATCCGATGGATGTGATGCGTACCGGTGTCTCCGTGCTGGGCTGCGTCTCCCCTGAGAAGGACGATCATAACCATCCGGGCGCGCGTGATATCGCCGACAAACTGATGGCGTCTTTCGGCTCCATGCTGCTGTACTGGTACCACTTCAGTCACAACGGCAAGCGCATCAATGTTGAGACTGACGACGACTCCATTGGCGGTCACTTCCTGCACCTGCTGCACGGTGAGAAGCCGCGTGAGTCCTGGGTGCGTGCCATGCACACCAGCCTCAATCTGTACGCCGAGCACGAGTTCAACGCTTCTACCTTCACCAGCCGCGTGATCGCCGGTACCGGTTCCGACATGCATTCCTGCATCGCCGGTGCGATTGGTGCGCTGCGTGGTCCGAAGCACGGTGGCGCCAACGAAGTCGCCTTTGAAATCCAGAAGCGCTACGACAACCCGGAAGAGGCGGAAGCCGACATCCGCGCCCGCGTCGAGAAGAAAGAAGTGGTCATCGGTTTCGGTCACCCGGTTTACACCGTGTCTGACCCGCGCAACAAGGTGATCAAGGAAGTGGCCCGCCAGCTGTCTGCGGAGCAGAACAACACCAAGATGTATGACATCGCCGAGCGTCTGGAAAGCGTGATGTGGGAAATCAAGAAGATGTTCCCCAACCTCGACTGGTTCAGCGCCGTGAGCTACCACATGATGGGCGTGCCCACCGCGATGTTTACCCCGCTGTTCGTGATTGCTCGCACCGCTGGCTGGTCCAGCCACGTGATTGAACAGCGTATCGACGGCAAGATCATTCGTCCGAGTGCCAACTACGTTGGCCCAGAAGATGTGCCGTTCGTGGCACTCAAGGATCGCAAGTAAGATGAATAGCCAATTCCGCAAAGCCCTGCCGGGTACCCAGCTGGATTACTTCGACGCCAAAGAAGCGGTTGAAGCGATCCAGACCGGTGCCTGGGCCAAGCTGCCCTATACCTCCCGCGTGCTGGCCGAGCAGTTGGTGCGCCGCTGCGAGCCGGCAGATCTGACCGCCTCGCTGGAGCAACTGGTTTACCGCAAGCGCGATCTGGACTTCCCCTGGTATCCGGCCCGTGTGGTGTGCCACGACATTCTTGGTCAGACTGCACTGGTCGACCTGGCCGGTCTGCGTGATGCCATCGCCGAGAAGGGCGGTGACCCATCCAAGGTCAATCCGGTGGTGCCGACCCAGCTGATCGTTGACCATTCGCTGGCCGTTGAGGCGCCCGGCTTCGACCCGGATGCGTTCGAGAAGAACCGTGCCATCGAAGACCGCCGCAACGAAGACCGCTTCCACTTTATCGAGTGGACCAAGACCGCGTTCAAGAACGTTGACGTGATCCCGGCCGGTAACGGCATCATGCACCAGATCAACCTGGAAAAAATGAGCCCGGTGATTCAGGCGCGTGGCGGCGTTGCCTTCCCTGACACCTGTGTCGGCACCGATTCCCATACTCCGCACGTTGACGCTCTGGGCGTTATCGCTATTGGCGTGGGCGGCCTGGAAGCCGAGACCGTGATGCTGGGTCACCCGTCGATGATGCGTCTGCCCGACATCGTTGGTGTCGAGCTGACCGGCAAGCGTCAGCCCGGCATCACTGCGACCGACATCGTTCTGGCGCTGACCGAGTTTCTGCGTCAGGAGCGCGTGGTGGGTGCCTACGTCGAGTTCTTCGGCGAAGGTGCAGACAGCCTGACCATCGGCGACCGTGCGACCATCTCCAACATGTGCCCCGAGTACGGTGCTACCGCCTCGATGTTCTATATCGACGGTCAGACCATCGACTATCTGAAGCTGACCGGTCGCGAGCCCGAGCAGGTGGCGCTGGTTGAGACCTACGCCAAGGAACTGGGTCTGTGGAGCGATGCGCTCAAGACCGCCGAGTACGAGCGTGTGCTGCGTTTTGATCTGGGCAGCGTCGTGCGTAACATGGCTGGTCCGTCCAACCCGCATCGCCGCCTGCCGACCTCGGCGCTGGCCGAGCGCGGTATTGCCGACGAAGCCAAGCTGCAGTCTGGCAAGGGTGAAGAAGCTGAAGGTCTGATGCCCGATGGCGCGGTGATCATCGCTGCCATCACCAGCTGCACCAATACCTCCAACCCGCGCAACGTGGTTGCCGCCGGTCTGCTGGCCAAGAAAGCCAACGATCTGGGTCTGGTGCGCAAGCCGTGGGTCAAGTCGTCCTTTGCGCCGGGTTCCAAGGTCGCCAAGCTGTATCTGGAAGAAGCAGGCCTGCTGCCTGAGCTGGAGAAGCTGGGCTTCGGTATCGTTGCCTACGCCTGCACCACCTGTAACGGCATGTCTGGTGCTCTGGACCCGAAAATCCAGCAGGAAATCATCGACCGGGACCTGTACGCCACCGCTGTGCTGTCCGGTAACCGTAACTTCGACGGTCGTATCCACCCGTACGCCAAACAGGCGTTCCTGGCGTCGCCGCCGCTGGTGGTGGCCTACGCCATTGCCGGTACCGTGCGTTTCGACATCGAGCAGGACGTGCTGGGTACCGACAAGGATGGCAATCCGGTCACCCTGAAAGACCTGTGGCCGAGCGACGAAGAGATCGACGCCATCGTCGCCACCAGCGTCAAGCCGGAACAGTTCCGCCAGATCTACATCCCGATGTTCGATCTGGGCAGCGTGCAGGAAGCCGAAAGCCCGCTGTACGACTGGCGTCCGATGTCCACCTACATCCGCCGTCCGCCGTACTGGGAAGGCGCGCTGGCCGGTGAGCGTACGCTCAAGGGCATGCGCCCGCTGGCGATCCTGCCGGATAACATCACCACCGATCACCTGTCGCCGTCCAATGCGATTCTGATGAACTCGGCTGCCGGTGAATACCTGCACAAGATGGGCCTGCCGGAGGAGGACTTCAACTCCTACGCGACCCACCGTGGTGACCACCTGACCGCGCAGCGCGCGACCTTCGCCAACCCGCAGCTGGTCAACGAAATGGCCGTGGTTGACGGTGAAGTGAAGAAGGGCTCGCTGGCCCGCGTTGAGCCGGAAGGTCAGGTCATGCGCATGTGGGAAGCGATTGAAACCTACATGAACCGCAAGCAGAACCTGATCATCATTGCCGGTGCCGACTACGGTCAGGGCTCGTCCCGTGACTGGGCGGCCAAGGGCGTGCGTCTGGCCGGTGTGGAAGTGATCGTGGCCGAAGGCTTCGAGCGCATTCACCGCACCAACCTGGTGGGCATGGGTGTGCTGCCGGTCGAGTTCAAGCCGGGTACTACCCGTCTGACGCTGGGCCTGGACGGCACCGAGACCTATGACATCAAGGGTGAGGTATCGCCGCGCTGCGATCTGACGCTGGTGATCAATCGCCGCAATGGTGAGGTGGTAGAGGTGCCGGTCACCTGCCGCCTGGATACCGCTGCCGATGTCAGCGTGTACAAGGCTGGCGGGGTGCTGCAGCGCTTCGCCAAGGACTTCCTTGAGTCAGAGCAAGGTTGATCCAGTACCGGGGCGCTTGCGCCCCGGTGTTCTTTTCAGGAGACGTTTTCATGGCTCATGCAGCCCAAGTCAAAATTCCCGCCACGTACATTCGTGGCGGTACCAGTAAAGGTGTGTTCTTCCGCCTGCAGGATCTGCCCGAGCGTTGCCAGGTGCCGGGCGAAGCGCGCGACAAGCTGTTCATGCGCGTAATCGGCAGCCCCGATCCGTACAGTGCGCACATCGACGGTATGGGCGGCGCCACCTCGTCGACCTCCAAGTGCGTGATTCTGTCGAAAAGCAGCCAGCCCGAGCACGACGTCGATTACCTGTACGGTCAGGTCTCGATCGACAGTGCCTTCGTTGACTGGAGTGGCAACTGCGGCAACCTGTCGACCGCGGCCGGTGCCTTCGCGATTCACGCCGGTCTGGTTGATCCGGCGCGTATTCCAGACAACGGTGTCTGTGTTGTTCGTATCTGGCAGGCCAACATTCAGAAAACCATCATCGCCCATGTGCCGGTCACCAATGGTGAAGTGCAGGAGACCGGTGATTTCGAACTGGATGGCGTGACCTTCCCTGCGGCCGAAATCGTGCTGGAGTTCCTTGATCCGTCCGACGACGGCGAGGAGGGTGGCTCGATGTTCCCTACCGGTAACCTGGTCGATGACCTGGAGGTGCCCGGTGTCGGTACCTTCAAGGCGACCATGATCACTGCGGGTATCCCGACCGTGTTCGTCAACGCCGAAGACATTGGCTACCAGGGCACCGAGCTGCGCGAAGACATCAACAGCGACCCGGCCCAGCTGGCACGCTTTGAGCAGATTCGCGTCGCCGGCGCTCTGCGCATGGGGTTGATCAAAGCGCCGGAAGAAGCCGCCAAGCGTCAGCACACGCCGAAGATTGCGTTTGTGTCTGCGCCGAAGACCTATCAGGCCTCCAGCGGCAAGCAGATAGAGGCGTCTGATGTCGACCTGTTGGTGCGGGCGCTTTCCATGGGCAAACTGCACCACGCCATGATGGGCACCTGCGCGGTCGCCATCGGCACGGCGGCGGCCATCCCCGGTACGCTGGTCAATCTGGCAGCGGGTGGCGGCGAGCGTGAAGCGGTGCGCTTTGGTCACCCGTCCGGCTCGCTGCGCGTTGGCGCTGAAGCCAAGCAGATCGACGGCCAGTGGGTAGTCACCAAGGCCATCATGAGCCGCAGTGCGCGCATCTTGATGGAAGGCAACGTTCGGGTACCCGGTGACGCATTCTGATGTGCTGTGCTCCACCGTGTGCTAGGGTCGTTCGACTCTGGTAACGCAGTGGAGCAATTGCATGAATCTGGATCTGTCGGGCCGGCGCGCGCTGGTCTGTGGTGGTAGTCAGGGATTGGGCGAGGCCTGTGCCCGCCAACTGGCCGAGCAGGGCGCAGAAGTGGTGTTACTCGCTCGTTCGCTCGATAAGCTTCAGCGGGTGCGTGACGATCTCGCTGTCAATCACGGGCAGCGTCATGCGGTGTTGGCGGTGGATGCTAATGACCGTGCAGCGCTCTCGCTCGCTCTGCTCAACGAGCTGGAGCGGGGCGGCCCAATGCATATCTGGCTGAACAATACTGGCGGTCCTGCGCCTGGGCGGGCCAGTGAGGCGGCGCCGGATACCTATGCCGAAGCGTTGGTTCATCATGTGGCCAATGCGCAGGCGATTCTTACCCTGCTGTTGCCGGGAATGCGCAGTGCGCGCTACGGGCGAATCCTTAATGTACTTTCCACCTCGGTAAAGCAGCCCTTGAGCAATCTCGGTGTGTCGAACACCGTGCGCGCGGCGGTGGCCAATTGGGCGAAGACCCTGTCGAACGAGCTGGCGGCTGACGGTATTACGGTTAACAACGTACTGCCGGGGTTAACCCAAACGCCAAGGCTCGACAGCCTGATTGCCAATACGGCTGCCAGCAGTGGCCGTTCTGCTGAACAGGTGGCCAAGGGGATGGCGGCCAGTGTGCCAGCGGGGCGCTTTGCCGAGCCGGCCGAGTTCGCCAATGCAGTGGGCTTTCTTGCGTCACCGGCGGCGGCCTATATCAACGGGGTCAACCTGCCAATCGATGGTGGGCGTACCGGCAGTCTCTGACATTGCGTCGTTAAACGAAAACGCCCGGCGCTGGCCGGGCGTTCGCGTTTCTGCGGCTGCGGATTACTTGTGCAGGTGTTCGCAGGCGTGCAGGGTGTTTTCCAGCAGGCAGGCCCGGGTCATCGGGCCAACGCCGCCCGGTACCGGGGTAATCCAGCTGGCGCGCTCAGCGGCCGGACCAAACTCCACATCGCCAACCAGGCGACCATCTTCCATGCGGTTGATACCCACGTCGATGACGATGGCGCCTGGCTTGATCCACTCACCCTTGACCAGTCCGGGCTTGCCGGCGGCAACCACGACCAGGTCGGAACGACGGATGTGGTCTTCCAGATTCTTGGTAAAGCGGTGAGTCACGGTGGTGGTGCAGCCAGCCAGCAGTAGCTCCAGCGCCATGGGGCGACCAACGATGTTGGAAGCGCCAACCACGGTGGCGTCCAGACCGTACAGATCAACGCCAGTGCTCTTGAGCAGCTGCACGATACCCATCGGTGTGCACGGGCGCAGCAGCGGAATGCGCTGGGCCAGGCGACCGATGTTGTAAGGGTGGAAGCCGTCTACATCTTTATCTGGGCGAATGCGCTCCAGCAGTTGGGAGGCTTCAAGGTGTGCCGGCAGCGGCAGCTGAACCAGAATGCCGTCGATTTCCGGGTCGTCATTCAGATTGTCGATCAGATCGAGCAGTTCCTGCTGGCTGGTGGTCGCCGGCAGATCATGCGAGCGGGACAGGAACCCGACTTCTTCGCAATCCTTGCGCTTGTGCGACACATATACCTGCGAGGCGGGATCGCTGCCGACCAGAATCACCGCCAGGCCCGGCAGGCGCTGACCGTGCTTCTTGCGTTCGGTGACTTTGCTGGCGATTTCCTTGCGGAGGTTGGCGGCAATCTGCTTGCCATCAATGAGTTGGGCGTTCATGGGGTTCCTGACGCAGAAAAAAGTGGCGCTATTGTGGCACGCCGAACCCCGCGGAAAAAGGGCGAGCAGGGCAGGTTGTCGGAAAAGCCCATGTGAGCGTGCCGAATTGCAATGTTGATGTCTGCGAATAGATGAGGGAGCGGGGATAACTTCCTCATGTGATTAAATTTTTTTGAAAGGAGCGTTGACGTGGTGGGCGCTGCTAAGTATTATTCGCCCCGCTTCACAAACACAGCGACACCGGTTTGGAAGGCGACCAGGCAGCACCGAATGAGCGTCACAAGTTCACTCGGAAATCTGATCCCTCAGGGGTGAAAGAATGCACAGGGCGCCCGTAGCTCAGCTGGATAGAGCATCCGCCTTCTAAGCGGATGGTCGCAGGTTCGAGTCCTGCCGGGCGTGCCATTCAGGCAAGGCTGTGTGATAGAGAAGTATGTAGTGGTGGGCGTAGCTCAGTTGGTAGAGCACAGGATTGTGACTCCTGTTGTCGTGGGTTCGATCCCCATCGTCCACCCCACTTATTCAAGAAAATGCCAGGCACTGCCTGGCGTTTTCGTTTGAAGCGCTGCAAAGCGGACGTGGTGAAATTGGTAGACACACCAGATTTAGGTTCTGGCGCCGCGAGGTGTGAGAGTTCGAGTCTCTCCGTCCGCACCATCTTGTTCTGACGCTCAGTTGTTGCTGATGTCGTCGAGCTTCTATTCGAAAAGCCGCCTCTTGAAGGCGGCTTTTTGGTTTTCGGGACTGTTTTCCGACGGCGTGGTGTAGTCCGTTTCGGGGCTCAAATTCCCTTTATCGCTGCGGTGATGACTTCTGCAATTCAAGCGACTAGAATGTCGACCCTTTGGAATCTACCAATAATCATTTTCTTTGTCTGTTGAACGAGGACTATCCATGCAAGTTTCGGTTGAAACCACTTCCGGCCTCGAGCGCCGCATGACCGTAGGCATTCCTGCCGATCGTATTGAAAACGAGGTCAACAAGCGTCTGCAGCAGACCGCCAAGCGCGCCCGCGTTGATGGTTTCCGTCCTGGCAAGGTGCCGATGAGCGTTATCCGCAAGCGCTTCGGTGCTTCTGCTCATCAGGAAGTTATCGGCGAAGTTATCCAGTCCTCTTTCTACGAAGCTGTCATGCAGGAAAAGCTGAACCCGGCTGGTGCGCCGAGCGTTGAGCCCAAGTCCATGGAAGCTGGTAAGGATTTCGAGTACATCGCGACCTTCGAAGTCTACCCGGAAGTCGCTCTGGCCGGTTTTGAAGGCATCAGCGTTGAGCGTCCCGAGTCCGAAGTGACCGACGCCGACGTCGACACCATGCTGGAAACCCTGCGCAAGCAGAACACTCGCTTTGAAGCTGTTGAGCGTGCTGCCGAGAATGGCGACCAGGTCACCATCGACTTCGTCGGCAAGATCGACGGTGAAGCATTCCAGGGCGGCACTGCCAACGGTACCAATCTGGTTCTGGGCTCTGGCCGCATGATCCCGGGCTTTGAAGAAGGTCTGGTCGGCGCCAAGGTAGGCGACAGCCTGACTCTGAACGTCACCTTCCCCGAGGATTATCAGAACCTGGACCTGGCTGGTAAGGCCGCCGAGTTCGAAACCACCGTTCAAGCCGTTGCGGCTCCGGCTCTGCCGGAACTGAACGATGAGTTCTTCGCCCAGTTCGGTGTTAACGAAGGCGGTCTGGAAGGTTTCCGTGCTGAAGTTCGCAAGAACATGGAGCGCGAGCTGCGCCAGGCCATCAAGACCAAGGTCAAGGGCCAGGTCATGGATGGTCTGCTGAAGACCAACACCGTTGAAGTGCCGAAAGCGCTGATCAGCAGTGAAATCGACCGTCTGCGCGAGCAGGCTGTTCAACAGTTTGGTGGTGCGAACATCCAGGCCAGCCAGCTGCCGGCTGAGCTGTTCGAAGAGCAGGCCAAGCGTCGCGTCAGCCTGGGTCTGATCGTTGCTGAAGTCGTTAAGCAGAATGAGATCAAGCCGGACAGCGATCGCGTTCGTGCCATGGTCGAAGAGCTGGCTTCCGCTTATCAGGAGCCGGAGCAGGTCATCAACTGGTACTACCAGAATGAACAACAGCTGGGCGAAATCCAGTCGGTTGTGCTGGAAGAACAAGTCGTGGATACTGTGCTGCAGAAGGCGCAAGTGACTGATAAGAAAGTCGCTTATGAAGAGGCCGTGAAGCCGGCACAACCTGCTCAGGTTGAAGCTGACGAGGCCGAGGAAGCCAAAGCAGGCGAGTAATTCGCTGCGGCTTTCCGTCAACGCAAGCCAGCCTTCGGGCTGGCTTGTGCGTTTTTGCGACAAGCATATTCGGAGTGACAGGAATCCATGACCCAAAACAGCTTTATGCAGTTGCCCCCAGAAGTGAAGGCCGCAGGCGGTCTGGTCCCGATGGTGATCGAGCAGTCTGCTCGGGGTGAACGCTCCTATGACATCTATTCGCGGCTGCTCAAAGAGCGCGTCATCTTCCTCGTGGGTCAGGTGGAAGATTACATGGCCAATCTGGTTGTGGCGCAGCTGCTGTTCCTTGAGTCGGAGAATCCCGACAAGGACATCCACCTGTATATCAACTCGCCCGGTGGTTCGGTAACTGCCGGCATGGCGATCTACGACACCATGCAGTTCATCAAGCCGAACGTCAGCACCCTGTGTATTGGTCAGGCGTGCAGCATGGGTGCGCTGCTGCTGGCTGGCGGTGCTGCCGGCAAGCGTTTCTGTCTGCCGCACGCGCGGATGATGATTCATCAGCCGCTGGGCGGGTTCCAGGGCCAGGCCTCTGACATCGAGATTCATGCCCGCGAGATCCTGTTCATTCGCGAGCGTCTGAACAAAGTGCTGGCAGACCATACCGGTCAGCCGCTCGACGTGATTGCCCGCGACACCGATCGCGACCGTTTCATGAGCGGTGCCGAGGCGGTGGAATACGGTCTTATCGACCAGGTGCTGGAATCGCGCATCAGCGCCGAGTAATGCGCATTTAATCCCGGCGTGCCCGAAACGCCGCGCTTTTGCTCCGAGGCAGGCGCGGTGCAGCATGGCCGGTGCAAGTTGATCGGGTCGCACTTGCAAAGTGGGGACAATGCCCCCATCTTTGTATTCGAGAGCGATTCAAGAGTAGGGGTTTTCGATGACCGATATGACTGGGAAGGGCGACGATAACGGCAAGCTGCTGTATTGCTCCTTCTGCGGCAAGAGCCAGCATGAAGTGCGCAAGCTGATTGCCGGCCCCTCCGTGTTTATCTGCGATGAGTGCGTTGACCTGTGCAACGACATCATTCGCGAAGAAGTGCAGGAAAGTCAGACCGAGAGCAGTCAGCAGAAGCTGCCGACGCCGGTCGAGATCTGTTCGATTCTGGATCAGTACGTGATTGGCCAGCAACGCGCCAAGAAAGTGCTGTCTGTTGCGGTCTACAACCACTACAAGCGTTTGAATCAGCGTCAGGGCAAGGACGACGTTGAGCTTGGCAAGAGCAACATCCTGCTGATTGGCCCGACTGGTTCCGGTAAGACGCTGCTCGCCGAGACACTGGCGCGCCTGTTGAACGTACCTTTCACCATTGCTGACGCCACCACTCTGACCGAAGCCGGTTATGTGGGTGAGGACGTTGAAAACATCATTCAGAAGTTGCTGCAGAAGTGTGATTACGATGTCGAGAAGGCCCAGATGGGTATTGTCTACATCGACGAGATCGACAAGATTTCGCGCAAGTCTGACAACCCCTCGATCACCCGTGACGTATCGGGTGAGGGCGTGCAGCAAGCACTGTTGAAACTGATTGAAGGCACTGTCGCTTCCGTTCCTCCGCAGGGTGGCCGCAAGCACCCGCAGCAGGAGTTTTTGCAGGTTGATACCCGCAACATCCTGTTTATCTGTGGTGGCGCCTTCGCCGGCCTGGAAAAGGTTATCCGCGATCGCTCCGAGAAGAGTGGTATCGGTTTTAACGCAACCGTACGCAGCAAGGATGCCGGCAAGAAAGTAGGCGACACCCTGAAGGATGTCGAGCCGGACGATCTGGTGCGCTTTGGTCTGATTCCGGAGTTCGTTGGTCGTTTGCCGGTCATTGCGACCCTGAACGAGCTGGATGAAGATGCGCTGATCCAGATTCTGACCGAGCCGAAGAACGCGCTGACCAAGCAGTATGCGCGCCTGTTCGACATGGAAGATGTGGAGCTGGAGTTCCGCACCGATGCACTGAAGGCGATTGCCTCCCGTGCGCTGGAGCGCAAGACTGGCGCCCGCGGCCTGCGTTCCATCCTGGAAAGCGTGCTGCTGGAAACCATGTATGAAATCCCCTCTGCTGAGAATGTCAGCAAAGTGGTCATCGATGAAAACGTCATCAGTGGCGACGCCAAGCCGTTGCTGATTTACGAGACGCCGGAACAGCCGCCCAAGGCTGTGCCGGAAGACTGATCGCTGATCATGCAACGCCGCCTTCGGGCGGCGTTGTGCTTTCCGGGCTGCTGTTCTGTCGCCTGATTGTCATTCATCTTGTTGTCACGCTTGTAATTTCTTTCAGCAGCCCCCATGTTGAATGCATGACATCTTCACGTATCGGTGCCGCATTGCAGGGTACCCTTCATCGAGCGAGCCTCTGCCATGACGACTTCTAGCGAATTCCCGCTCCTGCCACTGCGCGATGTGGTTGTGTATCCCCATATGGTCATCCCGCTGTTTGTCGGGCGTGACAAATCTATTCAGGCGCTCGACGCCGCCATGTCGGCCAACAAGCAGGTGCTGCTGGTTGCGCAGCGTGACCCAGGTGATGACGATCCGGGTCGCGACGGCCTCTACGAGGTGGGCACTCTTGCCACCATCCTGCAGCTGCTGAAGCTGCCTGATGGCACGGTTAAAGTGCTGGTCGAAGGGGAGCGGCGCGCGCGTATTGCCGAATTGGACGACATCGGTGGATACCAGCGTGCCGAGGTCGAGTTGCTCAACGATTCTGATCTGGACGAGCGCGAGGCCGAGGTGCTGGTACGCAGTCTGATGAGCCAGTTCGAACAGTTCGTGCAGCTTGGCAAGAAGGTACCGGCGGAAGTGGTTTCTTCGCTGTCCAGCATCGATGAGCCGGGTCGTCTGGTCGACACCATGGCGGCGCACCTGTCGCTGAAGCTGGACGAGAAGCAAAAGATTCTGGAAATCCTGCCGCTGCGCGACCGGGTTGAGCACGTGCTCGGCGTGCTCGACGGTGAGATCGATCTGCTGCAGGTCGAGAAGCGTATCCGTGGTCGCGTGAAAAAGCAGATGGAGCGCAGTCAGCGCGAGTACTACCTCAACGAGCAGATGAAGGCCATCCAGAAGGAGATGGGCAATCTGGAGGATGGTCACAGCGAATTTGATGATCTGCGCCGCAAGATCGACGAGGCAGGCATGACCGAAGAGGCGCTGGCCAAGGCCAACGCTGAGTTGAACAAGCTGAAGATGATGTCGCCGATGTCTGCCGAGGCAACGGTCGTGCGCTCGTACATTGATTGGTTGACCGGGGTGCCGTGGAAGAAGGCAACCAAGGTCAAGCACGACATTCAGCGCGCCGAGAAGGTACTGGAGGCCGATCACTACGGCCTGGAAGAGGTCAAAGAGCGCATTCTCGAGTATTTGGCGGTGCAGAAGCGGGTCCGCAAGCTCAAAGGCCCCGTGCTGTGTCTGGTGGGCCCTCCGGGCGTTGGTAAGACATCGCTGGGCGAGTCCCTGGCGCGTGCCACCAATCGTGAGTTCGTGCGCATGGCGCTGGGCGGTGTGCGGGATGAGGCCGAGATTCGTGGTCACCGCCGGACCTACATTGGCTCGATGCCGGGCAAGTTGATCCAGAAGATGACCAAGGCTGGAGTCAAGAACCCGCTGTTCCTGCTCGATGAGATCGACAAGATGGGGCAAGACATGCGTGGCGACCCGTCGTCTGCTCTGCTTGAGGTGCTCGACCCGGAACAGAATCACGCCTTCAACGATCACTACCTCGAAGTAGATTACGACCTGTCGGACGTGATGTTCATCTGTACCTCCAACTCGATGAATATTCCGGCACCGTTGCTGGATCGGATGGAGATCATTCGCATCCCGGGGTACACCGAAGACGAGAAGATCAATATCGCCCAGCGCTATCTCGTGCCCAAGCAGACCAAGAACAACGGTCTGAAAAAGGATGAGCTGACGTTTACGCTGGAATCGTTGCGTGACCTGATCCGCTACTACACCCGAGAGGCAGGCGTGCGGGGGCTGGAGCGCCAGATTGCCAAGGTCTGCCGCAAGGTAGTCAAGGAGCAGGCTGGTGAGCGCAAACCCAAGCCGGTAGTGCTCGATGAGGCGCTGCTGGAGCATTATCTGGGCGTCCGCAAGTTCAAATACGGGCTGGCCGAGGAGAGCGACCAGGTTGGCCAGGTAACCGGTCTGGCGTGGACTCAGGTCGGTGGTGAGTTGCTCAGTCTGGAAGCCGTTGTCGTGCCGGGCAAGGGGCGTCAGATCAAGACCGGCTCACTCGGCGATGTCATGCAGGAGTCGATCAGTGCCGCGTTGACTGTGGTGCGTAGCCGCGCTGCCAGTCTGGGTATTGCCGCTGACTTCCACGAGAAGAACGATATCCACATCCATGTGCCGGAAGGGGCCACACCGAAGGACGGTCCGAGTGCCGGCATCGGTATGTGCACCGCGCTGGTATCGGCATTGACCGGCATCCCGGTGCGCGCAGATGTCGCGATGACCGGCGAAATTGCACTGCGTGGCCAGGTGCTGCCGATTGGCGGATTGAAGGAAAAACTGCTGGCCGCTCACCGTGGCGGTATTCGTACCGTGATCATTCCGCACGACAATGTGCGTGACCTGAAAGAGATTCCGGAGAAGATTCGCCGGGATATCGAGATCAAACCGGTGAAATGGATTGACGAAGTATTGGCGATTGCGCTGCAATACTCGCCGGAGCCCTTGAAAGAAGGGGTTGAAGAGATGGTGGCAAAGGATGACAATCGCGAGACTGATGAAAAGGGACGCATCAGTACTCACTGATAAGACCATCAGAGTTTGGTGGGTGATGGATTCCGCTGTGGATGCTTTCACTGACCCGTCCAGAGCGCCAACGGCGCTCCTTGACACGGTTTTTGACCGCTTGCTATAAAGCGGCTTCGACCTAAGCAGGTATGCTGACTGGCCACAGCTTTGCTAAGACCAAAAGCTTACATAATGACTAACAACTCATTGAACTAGATAAGGGGACTTAGAGTGAACAAGTCTGAACTGATTGATGCCATCGCCGCATCTGCCGATATTCCGAAAGCTGCTGCCGGTCGTGCTCTGGACGCCGTCATCGACTCCATCACCGGTGCGCTGAAGGATGGTGATTCGGTTGTTCTGGTAGGTTTCGGTACTTTTGCAGTTAAAGAGCGTGCAGCTCGCACTGGTCGCAACCCGCAGACTGGTCAGCCGATCGAGATCAGCGCAGCCAAGATCCCCAGCTTCAAGGCTGGCAAGGCTCTCAAGGACGCCGTTAACTGATCGCGTCCCTGATCTGATGTGACACGTCCACGTTTACGTGGATGTGCTTCGGGACCGGTAACCAGACCGCCAGCGATGGCTTCTCAAGCCGGCTCCGACAGTTAGCAGAAAGGCGCATCAACGTGATGCGCCTTTTTTGTTGGACAAATAAAAAAACGACGCCGGAACCATTCCGGAGGCCGATGGCCTTAAAGTCGTACTCTGCAGACGCTTCGGGGGCATGATGCTGCAAACAATGAGGGACAATGCACAGAGCTGGGTCGCCAAGGTGATCGTCGGCATCATCGTGCTGATTTTCGCGCTGACCGGATGGGAATCCATCAACCGCTTTACCAACAAGGCGGACGAAGCAGCCGAGGTCAACGGTGAACCGATCTCCAAGCTTGAATTGGAGCAGGCAGTAGCTCTGCAGCGACGTCAACTGATGCAGCAACTGCAGCAGATGGGTGGCCAGTTTGACCCCAGCATGATCGACGATGCGTTTCTGCGCAGCACGGTGCTGGATGGCATGATCGAGCGAGCGGTGCTGATTCAGGGTGCTACAGACGCTGGCTTCCAGATATCCGACCAGATGATCGACCAGTTGATTCTGGCTCAACCGGATTTTCAGGTTGACGGCAAGTTCGACGCCAACCGCTTCGATGTGGTGATTCGCAACATGGGCATGCCGTCGCGCATGGCCTTCCGTGACCTGGTTCGCCAGCAGCTGCTGATCACGCAGTACCGCAATGGTTACGAAGCCACTGCCTTCGCTACCCCACTGGAGAGCAAGCAACTGGCCGCGCTGGAAAACCAGACCCGCGATTTCGCGGCGCTGGCGATCCCGGTTGGTGAGGCCAATGGTGAGATCAGCGATGCCGACGTTGAAGACTTCTACAACGCCAATACCTCGCAGTTCATGACCCCGGAGCGCGTGGTTCTGGAAACCTTGACGCTCTCGCGTCGTGACTTTTTCGACCAGGTCGAAGTAGACGATGAGGCAGTGCAGCAGCTGTATGAGCGTGAAATCGGCAACCTGGCTGAGCAACGCCGCGCGTCTCACATTCTGATTGAAGTAGGCGATGACGAAGCAGCAGCGAAGGCACGTATCGACGAAGCCGCAGCGCGCATCGCCGCCGGTGAAGACTTTGCCAAGGTGGCTGAAGAGCTGTCTGACGATACCGGCAGCTCCGGCGAGGGTGGTGATCTGGGCTACATCGTCAAAGGCAGCTTTGATCAGGCGTTCGATGATGCACTGTTTGCCCTGCAGCCGGGCGAGGTCTCTGCGCCGGTGCGCACCAGCTACGGTTTTCAGCTGGTCAAGCTGACTGACCTGAAGGCGCCGGAAGTACCTTCGCTGGACTCTATGCGTGAGCAACTGGTTCAGGAGCTGAAGACCGAGCAGGTTGAAAACCGATTTGTTGAAGCCTCCCAGCAGCTGGCAAACCTGGCGCATGAAGCGCCCGATCTGGCAGAGCCGGCCGCCGCGCTGGGTCTGACGGTCGAGACGCTGGGCCCGTTTGAGCGCCTGGGTGGTGAAGGTCTTGCGGCTAATCCGAAAGTCATGAGCGCTGCGTTCAGCGACGACGTGCTGAACAACGGTTTTAACAGCGAGCTGATCGAGCTGGATGCTGATACGGTCGCTGTGGTACGGGTGAAGCAGCATCTGCCCCCGGAGCAGCGTCCGCTGGCAGAGGTGAGCGCTGATATTCGTAACCAGCTGGCTGCAGCCAAGGCCGATCAGGCCGCGGCGGATAAAGCCGAGCAGCTGGCCGAGCAGCTGCGCGGGCAGAGCCTGTCAGTTGATGCGGTAGCCGAGCAACTGGGTGCCGAGTGGCAGACATACGAGGCCGCAGGGCGCGGCACCAGCGAGGTCGATCAGGCATTGCTGCGCAACGTGTTCGCGATGCCCAAGCCTGACGCTGATCAGCCGGTATACGCCAGCTTCAAGCGTGCTGCCGGCGGTTACTGGCTGGTTAAGCTGAACGGTGTTGCCGTGGCTGAGGACGTGCAGTCGGCTGATGGCGCTACCGATCAGTACGGCCTGTTTGTCGCAGGTCAGTCGGGCCAGCAGGACTTTGCCGCTGCCCAGCAGCAATTGCGCAGTGAAGCCGAGGTCGAACGCTATTAAGCGAGCGGTCACGGTGGTTGGAGAAAGGCGCTTCGGCGCCTTTTTTCATGCCTGCCGTTTGTGCTGCCCGTCAGCAAGGGGGAGCGGATGTATGGGGCTCAAAAAGCCGCTGCGACCATCGGGGAGTCGCAGCGGCAAGTCCAGGCAAATCGCGTGGGGGGCCTGGATGGAGCGGGATTACTTCAGTGCGATGGTGTAGCTGAGGATCAGGCGGTTTTCGTCGATGTCACGCGTTGCGTCGGAGCGGACCATCGCGTTGCGCCAGCGCACCGCGAGGTTCTTGAAGGTACCGCTCTGAACGGTGTAGCTGACGTCAATGTCGCGTTCCCATTCGCTGCCTTCGTTGCCGGCAACCTCAAAGTTGTCGCCGGTCACGTAGCGCGCAAAGGCGCTCAGCCCTGGTACGCCAAGTGATGCAAAGTTGATGTCATAGCGCGCCTGCCAGGATTGCTCCTCGGCGCGGGTGAAATCAAGAATTTGCACGTAGTTGACGACGTAGGGATCGGTCTCGGTGAGATAGGGGAAAGCGGTGTCACCGTCGCTGTCCTGGTAGCCCACGCGGAAAGTGTGAGGCCCGGTTGCGGCAGACAGGGTTAGCGAGGTCAACTGGTGGTCGATGTCCAGTGGCTGATTACCGTCATCACTGCTGTCAAACCAGGCGAGGTTGACGCCCAGCTTCCAGTCACCGACAGGCTGGGTATGAATCAGGTTGACCAGGTTCTGGTTGTAGACGTCCTGCAGCTCAGAGCGCCAGAGGCCGATAGTGGTGTTCTTGCTGTTGAAGGAATAGGTGCCGCCCAGATAGTTGAATCGGTCGGAGGCGCCGCCAACGGTAGAGCGGATATCCTCGCGGTTGCTGCTGTTGCGGTAGTTCACCTCGCGCAGTTGACCTGCTTGAACGTCGAGGTTCTCAATTTCATTCATCGACAGGCTGGCACCGGTGAAGCTCTGCGGCAGCAGGCGCGAGTCGCCTGAGCTGGCAATCGGCAGCTTGGGCATCAGGCCGCCTACCTTGAGTACGGTGTTGGACAGGCGAGCTTTTAGCGCGGCAGTGGCTTCGCTATAGCTGCCTTTGCCCTCGTCACCGTAGCTGTTGGCCAGCAGGCCGGAACCGGCGCGTTCGTCATCCGAGTCCAGCTTCAGTCCAAGCCCCGCATAGACGTCGACACCAAAGCCCAGTGCGCCCTGGGTGTAGCCGGATTCGGCCTTGAAGATAAAGCCTTGCGCCCACTCTTCCGCCTTGGACTGTGCGCCGGGGTCTCTGAAATCACGGTTGAAATAGAAGTTGCGCAGTTGCAGCGATGCGGTGGCATCATCTGCGAATCCGGCAGCCTGGGTCTGGCTGCACGCGATTGCCGTGGCGACGGCAAGCGCAAGGGGAGTCACATGCTTCATTGTTATTCTCCTGATGTGAAGTGCGGCATGGGTTACGCCGAGGAAAATAAAGCACGCGAGCGTGCGCCTGACTTTACGACTATCGTCGAACTGTCATGCAAATGTCTTCAAACTGACGCGAGGTCGCAGGCGCAAAGGCTCTGGCTTGAGCCTTTGAACCTGCCGAACGGAACCGAGGCTGGCGGGCTGTACTTTAGTCTAATGCGCCGCTGATCAGGACATGCCGTTGGTAAAGGCGGGGTTGTTCATGTCGATCAGGGGGCGAATGCCTGCCAGCGCGCGGGTGTAATGCAGCAGCACATCGAGGTTGTACTCAAGGCGCTGACGCAAGCGCTCGTCAGCCTGAGACTCGGGGGCATCGCCGTTCATGACGTGGTTGACGTCACGCACGATCAGGTGTTCCGGGATGTAGCACAGGCGGCAATTCTTGTAGCTGGACGCGCGCAGCTCGCTGATCGGAAAGGCCCCGCCAACGCCAGCGGATATCCCGCCGAGCATGGCGGGTTTGTGGGCCAATTGAGCCTTGCTGGCATAGAGAAAGAAGTTCTTGATTGCCGGGCAGGCCATCCCGTGCCACTCCGGGGCCAGGATGATCGCCGCGTCGGCGGCGCTGAGCAGTGCCTCGTACTCGCTCCACGGGCCATGATCGTCGGCTGGCCACAACGGCAGTGGCCGCTTGCCCAGGTCGATCACCGACACAGCCTCACTGGCAAGTGCATGGTTGCGGATCAGGGCGTTTCGGATGAAGCCAGCGACTTTGGCGGTCTGACTTTCGGGACGGCTGCTGCCGGCGACGATAACGATTTGATGCATGACGGGCCTCGATCAGGGAATTGGATAGGTACTGTACATGATATGACCGGCTGGCTGCCTTTGGTCAGTGTTCTTTGACAGGGGCAGGGCAGTGGGGCAGAGTACGCGGCCTTCGGGACGCCGCGCGCGGCGTCGGGTTGTGGGGTTTGCCGTATAGGGACGGCAGACGACATGAACATGGGGAGTTGGAAATGAATGCAGTTGTAGCGGCTGTTGCCGTGATGCTGGTGCTCAGCCTGTGCCGGGTGCACGTGGTCGTAGCCTTGATTTTCGGTGCGTTGACCGGCGGCCTGCTCGGCGGCCTGGGTCTGGAAACTACGCTGAGCACCTTTCAGTCGGGGTTGGGCAAAGGTGCAAATATCGCCCTGAGTTACGCCCTGCTCGGTGCCTTCGCGGTGGCCATTGCCAAATCGGGTCTGGCCCATGCGCTGGCTGACAAGGGCCTGACGCTGGTCGACAGTCGCCGTGACGGTGGTGGCGCGGTGCTCAAACTGATGCTGTTGCTGGTGCTGCTGGGTGTCGCAATTTCCTCGCAGAATATTCTGCCGATTCACATCGCCTTTATTCCGCTGCTGGTGCCGCCGCTGTTGTATGTCATGGCCCGTCTGAAGCTGGACCGCCGTGCCGTTGCCTGCGTGCTGACCTTCGGTCTGATCACGCCTTACATGTTCCTGCCGGTCGGCTTCGGCGGCATCTTCCTCAATGACATCCTGTTGGCCAATGTGGCAGAGAGCGGTGTGGTGGTTGAGGGCGTCAACGTCATGCACGCCATGGCGTTGCCGGCGCTGGGCATGCTGTTCGGTCTGCTGATTGCCGTGTTCGTCAGCTACCGCAAGCCGCGCCAATACGATGAGAGTCTGATCAGCGAAGTCGAGCGCGCTGAAACCAGCTACAACCCGATGTCGCTGCTGGTCGCGCTGGGCGCTGTGGTCGCCGCGTTTGTCATTCAGCTGTGGCTGGATTCGATGATTATGGGCGCGCTGGCCGGTTTCGTGATCTTCTCGGTGTCCGGCGTAGTGCGTTGGCGTGAGGCCGATGGTGTGTTCACCGAAGGTATGAAAATGATGGCCATGATCGGCTTCATCATGATTGCCGCCGCCGGTTTTGCCGAGGTCATGCGTGCTACCGGTGCAATCGCGACGCTGGTCGACAGCTCCGCTGCGATGATCGGCGACAACCGTGCGCTGGCCGCGCTGCTGATGCTGCTGGTCGGTCTGCTGATCACCATGGGTATCGGTTCGTCGTTCTCGACCATTCCGATCATCGCAGCCATCTACGTACCGCTGGCGATGCACCTAGGCTTCAGCCCGGCGGCGATTGTTGCACTGGTCGGTACTGCGGCGGCGCTGGGTGATGCCGGGTCTCCCGCCTCCGACTCGACCCTCGGCCCGACCGCGGGTCTGAACGTGGACGGCCAGCACAACCACATCTGGGATACCGTGGTGCCGACCTTCATTCACTACAATCTCCCGCTGATTATTTTCGGCTGGATTGCGGTGATGGTGCTGTAACGCATTCAGACGTAAAAAAGCCCTGCTCGGGAAACCGGGCGGGGCTTTTTTGTGGTTCTTTGTGGAAAGTTGGACTGCGCACAAGGGCGTTTCCAGAGTCGCTAACCGAATGCGCGAATGATTGAGTGTGCACCGGGATTCGTCCCGTTTACGCGGGCGAGTAGCGCAGGGCTGGCGGGAAATAGGACGGCAGCATGTCTGAGGCTCGCAGAGCCGAGTTCTGCCGGCCCCTGCCAAGCCGAGCAACGCAGCGAACCCGAAGGGCCGCGTAGCCGGGTGCCCGGGGGGATCGCCAAGGGGGGCCGGGCAAGCGGCCCCCCTTGGCTCGCCGTGAAGGCGAAAGACTGACGCAACAACAGCGCACGCATTAAACGGTAAGCGGCAAGGGGCGGCTCACACCGACCGTCCGGGATCGACCACAAAAAAGCCCAGCCCGGATATCGGGCTGGGCTTTTTGCCGTGGCTGGTCGATCAGACCTTAAAGCGGCGTACCAGCTCGTCGATCTGCCTGCCGAGACTAGCCAGGTGCTGGCCTGCCTGGGCGGTTTCGCGGGCACCGTCGGTGGTCTCGCGGGCCAGTTCAGCCGCTTCGGTAACGTTGCGGTTGACGTCCTCGACCACGGTCGACTGCTGTGTCGTCGCGCTGGCGATGGAGGCGTTGAGCGCGACCAACTGCTGCATGGACTGGGCGATCTGCTCCAGTGCCGCGCCAGCCTCGTTGACCTGGTCGACGCTGGCCTGCGAGTGGCGACTGCTTTCGTTGATGACGCCAACCACTGTCTGGGTGTTGGTCTGCAGCTTGCTGATCATGTTGTGAATTTCTTCGGTCGACTGCTGGGTGCGCTGGGCGAGGTTACGTACCTCGTCGGCGACGACGGCAAAGCCGCGACCCATTTCACCTGCCCGTGCTGCCTCGATGGCGGCGTTCAGGGCCAAGAGGTTGGTTTGTTCGGCGATATTGCGAATAACGTCGAGAACCTGGGTGATCTCCTGCGCGTCGGTCGACAGTGTTTCCATGTGCTGGACGGCGGTGGTAACACTGCCGGACAGCAGGCGAATTTCGTGGATAGTCTTTTCGACCTGCTGACGTCCATTGTCGGCGCCCCGGTTGGCATTCTCGACTTCCTGCGCGGCGGCGTTGGCGTTCTGGGCCACGTCCTGCACACCGTAGGTGATTTCGTTGACCGCGGTCGCCATTAGTTCCATACGCTCGGACTGGTGGCTCATGTCGCTCAGGCTCTTGTTGCTGATCTGGTCCAGCTGGTGGCTGGAGCTGATCAATTGGCGAGCGCTGTCTCCGAGTTGGCCGATGATGTCGGCCAGATTGCTGTTGAAGCGGTTGAAGTAGCTGGCGATCTGCGACAGCTCATCACGGGCGTCGTCGTCCAGGCGGCGGGTCAGATCTGCCTCGCCGCTGGCGATGCCGCGCATGGCGTTGACCACCTTGTCCAGTGGCTGGGAGATGCTGCGACCGATGATGAACAGCAGCAGGAACATCACACCGATCACCAGTGTGCTGACCACCAGTGAGCTAATCACTGCCTCACGGAACTTGGCCTGCATGGCGTCCACGTAAATGCCGGTGCCGACCATGTAATCCCAGGGCTTGAAGTGTTTGAACGCGGCGATTTTCTGCGAGCCGTCCTCTTCACCCGGCTTGGGCCAGGAGTACTGGAAGCTGGCGGTACCATCGGCGCGAGCTTTGCGCACCATCTCGGCAATCACGTTGACGCCGTCCTGGTTCTGCATCGTGGACAGGTCGGTACCAACGGTCTGCGGTGCCAGCGGGTGCATGATCATGATGTTATTCATGTCGTTGACCCAGTAATATTCGTTGCCGTCGTAGCGCAGGGCAGCCAGCGCGTTCATGGCTTCGGTGCGGGCTTGCTCGCCGGTCAGTTCGCCGTTGAGTTCTTTCTGGTGATAGAACGCCATCAGATCATGGGCAACCTCGACAAGGTGGGTTGCCTTCACAATTTCACCGTCGCGGATTTCCCGGTGCAGGTGGGAGAGGGAGATACCTTCCGTTGTCAGGGTGCTGGCCAGTGCGATAATCAGGATCAGCCAGATCCGCTGACTGATACGAATGTTGCGCAACAGCTTCATGTAACCTCCACGCGCCCGATGGTCGTGTCTATTATTTTTGTATGTCCGCTGCGAATGCTGCTCGCGGAGCGTTGTCTTAATTGTCGGCCGATGCCGTCAAAACCTGAGCGGTATTTTTTCGTCATCAGTGGTGGCGATTTGACTGTATGCAGGCCGGGCTTGCAAGGGGTTATCTGTTTTTGTGATCTTTGCTCATAAGGCGCGAGGCGTTGCGCACGCGGTTTCGCCGGCTCACAGGTTGATGTTCATTCAAGGTAAGGGTTTCTCATGCGGTCAGTAGTCAAAGTGGCGGGTCTTTCGGTTGGGCTGTTGGTTGCGGTTATCGGCGCGGGTGCGGTGCAGGCCGCGGATGACTCAGTGCAGTACGGTCCGCGCGTTGTCGGCTGGATCGAGAAAGGCTTGATCCTGCCGGAGCACACGGCAGTGAAGATCAAGGTCGATTCGGGGGCGCTGACCTCGTCGATGCACGCGGTCAATCTCGAGGAGTTTGAGCATCTGGGGCACGACTGGGTGCGCTATGACGTGCCGGTTCGCGATGCTGATACCGACGAAATGGTAACCATGCATTTCGAGCGGCCGGTGTTTCGGCGAATTTTGGTACGCGGGGCCGGTGGCTCCGATCGCCGTCCGGTGGTGAAGATGTCGATCTGCATGGGCGATCGGGTCTATGAAGAGCAGTTTTCACTGCGTGACCGCGGCGACATGAACTATCCGGTGCTGATTGGCCGTCGCACTATCGAGCACGTCGGGCTGATCGATGTGTCGCGAACCTTTATGCACAAACCCAGCTGTACTGAAGCAGACTATGACGAGGAACGTCTGCGTCAGCACGAACGTGAGGAGAAGGGTGCAGGCAATCAGTCGATCGATCCGGCGACGGAAGCTGACGCCTGAAAGCAGAACGGCCACCCTGGGGTGGCCGTTCTTTGTTGTGCTGGCTGGTTGCTTTACCACATCAGGTCATCGGGGATTTCGTATCCCGCGTAGGGATCGTCCTCGGCAACGGCTGCTTTTTTGACTTCCGCGACGTGTACTGGCCAGTGCGGGGCGCGCTCGCGAACTTTCTCGGCGATTTCCAGCGGGATCAGTACAAAGCCACCAGACAGTCGGGTGATGCCGAGTCGTCCGCGGCTGAGCAGGCCGAACTGTTCTTCGGTGACGTGGATTTTCTTGATCTTGTTCTTGCTGACGAACTGATACGGGGTTTCGCCACCGGCGCGGTCGACCACGTTCTGTTCGATCATCTGCTTGGCTTGCGCCTCAGCGGCCTTGCGGGCGGCTTCCGCCTCGCGCTGCTGATTCAGCTCGCGATCACGTTCTGCCTTTTGCTCGCGCGCCTTTTGCGCCGCGCTGGGGCCGCTTTCGCCCGCAGGTTGGGCCTTGGCTTCTTTCTTCTTGGCGCGTTGCGCCTGCTTGAGTTTCTTCTCGTCGACCAGTCCGGCCTTGAGCAGTTGGGCTTGCAGTGAATTGACCATGGTAATCAGCGTCGTGATGGCGGCGTTGCGGCAGCAACGCCTGGTTTAAGTCTGAAATTGCGGCCGGTAGTGTAGCGCGTTGTTCAGCGCTTTTCTTCCTCGCTTTCCTCGGCCTTGAGTTGTGCCTCGCGCGCCTTGACCTTGGCCAGTGTCTCCGGGCTGATACGGTTGCTGCCGGCGTTGTCGCGCAGCAACAGCAAGCTGCCAAGCACGCTGCCGAATGCCAGAACCATAAATAACCATCCATACCAGGGCATGGTGATCTCCTTGGGCGGTGTGTCTGTTGCCATGATGGGCGCAGGTACCGCGGATAACAAGTGCGGGATTCAGGCGCGCATGGAGTAGTTGAGCATCTGCAATGTGTAGCCGATCAACTGCTCTGCCGGTATGTGTGTCTGCTCGCAGGGATCGGGATGGCGGGTTTGCAGGATGACCCCGTGCAAGGCGCCGCGCAGGTAGTTGGCGGTCTGCACCGGATCGGCCACGCGCTCAGGGTGCAGGCTGCCGTCGGCGACGCCGTCGCTCAGCGACTGAATCATGCAGGCCATCGACTGGTCGTAGCAGGCGGCCAACTCCTGCAACTGGTCATCGCTGTCGACCAGATGGGCGAAGGTGCTGGCATCGGTCAGCAGGTCAAAGTAGTTCGGCGCCTCAATACTGAAACGGTAGTAACTCCAGCCGATTTGCTCCAGTTGCTGCAAACCACTGCCACCGGTTGTCTGTGCGGCCCGGAAGCGGGTCAGCAGTTGTTGGCCGGCACGCAGCATGAGCCCCCGCATGATCGCGGCCTTGTCCTTGAAATAGACATACAGCAGGGCGCGGCTCAATTGTGCGCCGCGGGCAATTTCGTCCATCGATGTACGTTCGTAGCCCTTGCTGAAAAAGCACTGCTCTGCACTGTCCAGGATGCTTTCACGGCGTTCCTGTTTTTCCCGTTCCCTGCGTTCGGTGGCACTCATCGGTTTTCTCGACTGCGAAGACAAAAACATTTTGTCAGTTGTTGACAAATTGTCAATGTCTGACAGATTGTTAATTAGGTTTATTTTCCAGGAGCAGGATGATGCGCAGCGTATCGGGTTTGCAAGGGCAACGTAGCCGGCTGCTGGTTTTGGCGGTGGCGGGCGGATTGGCTTTGGCGGGATGTCGTGGCGAAGCGGTAACGGGTGCTGTGGAGTCTGATGTCGTGCGTGTGCCTGTACGGGTGGCCGAGGTCGCTGTCGGTGGGCAGGCCGAGGCGCTGCGCTTTGCCGCAAGCGCACGGGCGCGGCAGCGGGCTAGCCTGACCTTTCAGGTTGGCGGCACATTGGCTACGCGGCCGCTGGAGATCGGTCAGGCGGTCAAGGCGGGCGAGGTGCTGGCGACGCTCTACAACCCCCAGCTCGGTCCGGCTCGGGATGCAGCAGGTGCGCGGCTGGCAGAGTTGCAGGCGCAGGCTGCTCAAGCTCGCCGCGACGTGCAGCGTGCGGAGCAGTTATTCCAGCGAGGAGTCGTTTCGCAGGCAGATCAGGAGCAGCAGAAGGCACGTCTTGAGGCCCTTGAGGCGGGCGTTCGCAGTGCCCGTGCCAGCCTGCAGCAGAGTGAACAGTTAAACCGCGAAACCCGTCTGCTCGCGCCGTTTGATGGCAGCATCGAAGCGCTGCTGGTCGAGCCGGGCGAGTTTGTTGCCGCCGGTCAGCCGGTGTTGCAGATGGCGGCGGGACGCGGGATGGAAGTCGAGGTGCTGGTGCCTGCAGCCCTGCTTAACGGGCTTGAGGTTGGCGCTGCGGTGCCGGTGTGGTCGGTGCTTGATGATCAGCAGATAGAGGGGCGGGTGGCCGAGATTGGCCGTGGTGCCTCGCAGGGTTCGGTGCTGTATCCACTGGTCGTAAGCCTGCCGGGATCGGTGCGAGCCGGTGATGCGCTGGAGGTTGGGCTGCAGCCAGCCAATGAGGCGGCTCTGAGTGTGCCCTTGGCGGCGGTGATGCGCTCTGCGTCGGGGTTGTCCGTCTTTCGGTTGAGCGATCAGCGGGTGCAGCGGGTTGCCATCGAGGTCGACGGATTTGAGGGCGAGCAGGCGCTGCTGAAAGACGGGCAGCTGGTCGCCGGCGATCAGGTGGTGTACGCCGGAATCAGCCGTCTGGCCGATGGCGACGCCGTGGAGCTGCTGCCATGAATCTGCGCCGCGTGTTGCGCCCGCGTCTGCTGGGCATGGTGGTGGTGATGCTGGCACTGTTGGGTGTCGCGTCCTACCTGACCATGGCCCGACAGGAAGACCCCAGCTTTCCGTATCGGGCGGGTTTGATCACGGTGATTTACCCCGGCGCGGTGGCCGAGTCGGTTGAGCGCCTGGTATTGGAGCCGCTGTCCGATGAGCTGTCGCAGGTATCGGAAGTCGATTTCATCAAGTCCACCGCGCGCACCGGCGTCGCGCTGGTCTCCGTCATGCTGGATGACAATATCTACGACACCGACGCGGCCTGGGACCGTGTACGCCAGGCGATGACGCGTGCCGAGCTGTCGTTTCCGGCTGGTGTGCGTAGCATCGAGCTGGATGACCGGCTACTGGATATTCCTGCGGTGGTGCTGACGGTACGTGGCGATGCATCGGTGGTGCGCTTGAGTGACGAAGCCGAGCGGCTGAAGCGTCAGCTGATGGACCTGTCCGGGTTGGCGCGGGTCGAACTGTATGGGGATGCCGACGAGCAGATCACCATCGCCCTGCATGATGCCGAATTGAGCCGCCTGGGGCTGTCGCCGCAGTCGCTTTCGGGTTTGCTGGCGCAGCGTAATCAGGTTATTCCCGGCGGCTTTGTGGTGGTGGGTTCGCAGCGACTTGGCGTGCTGCCCAACAGTGAATTTGTTGATCTGGATGCACTCAAGGCGACCCAGATTCCGCTGCCGCACGGCGGCAGTGTACCGCTCGCGGCGATTGCCGATATCTGGCGCGGGCCTGTTGAGCCGATTGGTGAGCGGGCCTGGTTTGATGGTGATCAGAGCGTTCTGGTCGGACTGATTCTGGAGCGCGGGCAAGTGGACGCCATTCGCTTTGGCGACCAGCTACGCGCGCGGCTGGATACCCTGCGTCCGGATTTCGCACCGCTGCAAATCGATGAAATGTTCTTTCAGCCGGATCAGGTCGAGGAGCGGCTTGAGGGGCTGGAGCAGAACCTGCTCAGCAGTGTGCTGATCATCGTTGCGGTGGTGCTGCTCGGGATGGGCTGGCGGATGGGCATTCTGGTGGCAGCCATGCTGCCGCTGGTGGCGCTGATCAGCCTCGGGCTATATGACCTGGGAGGCGGCATCCTGCACCAAATCGCGGTCATCGGCATGGTCATCTCGCTGGGCATCCTGATCGACAATGCGATTGTCATGGTCGAGAACATTCAGGATCGCCTGAATGCCGGCGAGGTCCGCTGGCAGGCTGCCTTTGGCGCGGTGCGCGAGTTGGCGGGGCCGCTGGGCGCATCCACCGCCACCACGCTGGCGGCGTTTACGCCGATGCTGCTGTCGAAGGGCGGAACGGCGGATTTTACCCGCGGGATTCCAGTCATGATCATGCTCACGCTGATCGTCAGTTATCTGCTGGCGATCAGCGTGGCTCCGATGCTGTCAGGTCATTTCCTCAAGCCGGCGGCGACGCGGATGAATCCTCGGCTGGAAGCCTTTTCATCAGGGTTGGCGCGGCTCAGCGAACACGCGCCGAAGCGCATGCTGCTGCTCGGCGCCGGGGTGGTTGCGCTGAGCCTGGCGTTGGCGCCGCTGGTCAAGCTGCAGTTCTTTCCCAATGCCGATCGGCCGCAACTGGTGGTCGAGCTGTTCATGCCGGAGGGGACCGATCAGCTGTATACCAGTGAGGTAGCTGCTCAGCTGGAAGGGGAGTTGATGATGCAGCCGGGTGTGCTGTCGGTGCATCGCTTCGTGGGTGCTACCGGCCCGAGCTTCTACTACAACCTCAACCGGTATCCGAAGGCGCCGAACCGGGCACGCCTGGTGGTCAACACCCGTGCGCTGGACGACACCGCGCCGCTACAGCACTGGGTACGCGAGCGCGTTGGCAGTCAGTGGCCGGAGCTTGATGTGGTTGCCACCACATTGGGTCAGGGGCCGCCGCGCGAGGCGCCGGTCGAGTTGCGGGTCTATCACCATGATGACCGTCAGCGCATTGCCGCCGCGGAGCAGCTGTTTGCCGTGCTCAAGCAGGTTCCGGGTGCGGTAGATGTGCGCCACGATATCGATCTCGGGGTACCTACGGTCAAGATTGAGGTGGACGATGCCCAGGCGCAGCGCTTTGGCCTCAGCCGTGCGGACGTTGCCCAGGCGTTGTTCCGCCAGAGCCTGGGTACAACGGTAGAACAGTACCGTCAGGAGCTGGACCCGATCCCGATTCTGCTGCGTACCCACGAGGGTAGTCAGCAATCCTTGCAGCGCCTGTTGTCTGCCAGCGTATTTAACGCAGCGGGGCAGGCGGTGCCGCTGACCGCCGTTGCCCGGGTGGTGCCGGCCTGGCAGCCAGCGAGTATTCGCCAGCGTCATGGTGTGCGGGTGCTTACCGTTACTGCGGGGCTTGAGCAGGGCTTCAGTTTCAATCAGGTGCTGGGTGAGTTGCAGGCGCGGCTTTCGGACGCTGCGCTGCCGGCGGGTACCCGGCTGGAAATCGGCGGTGACAGCGAGGGCTCTGGCGACGCCAACCGTGCGCTTTTCACTACCGCGCCGATCGGCATCCTGTTGCTGTTGTTTTTCCTGCTGCTGCAGTTCAATTCGTTCAAGCGCCTGGGCATCGTCTTGCTCACGGTGCCGCTGGCCAGCGCCGGCGTGTTGCCGGGCCTGGTGTTCTCCGGTGTGCCGTTCGGCTTTCAGTCGCTGCTTGGGGTGATTGCGCTGGTGGGTATTGTCGTCAATAACGCGATTGTACTGATCGATGTGGTGGATCAGGGCCTGGCGCAGGGCAGGACAATCGATCAGTCGGTATCGGATGCCGTGATGCGTCGAACCCGTCCGATTCTGCTGACCACGGCGACCACCATCGCCGGACTATTGCCGCTGGCCTTCTCCAGTTCGACACTCTGGCCGCCGATGGCCTGGGCGATCATTTCGGGGTTGCTGGCGTCTACCGTGCTGACGTTGCTGGTGGTTCCGGCGGTCTGTCGGTTGTGGTTACGGCCGGCTTGCTCAGAGGTCGAAAAGGGGGCTGTGCAGATGAACTGAGGGCTGCACGGACGTGCTGAAGAAATTTTCAATAAATCTTCTGCAAGTGCTTGACTCGGTTGATGGAATCTATAAAATGCGCGCCAGTTCCGACGGACAAGTTGATCGACTTCAAGGCGATTGGCAGAGTCCTGAAGAACGATGCGCAGCGGTAGTTCAGTTGGTTAGAATACCGGCCTGTCACGCCGGGGGTCGCGGGTTCGAGTCCCGTCCGCTGCGCCATTATTCAAGAAGCCCCAGTTCGCAAGAACTGGGGTTTTTTTGTGCCTGTTTTTCGCCGTCGTTTGCGGGGCTAGCCGAGATGCTGCGGATCAATCGCCTCGCCGTGCCAAGCGTGCAGTCGCGCGCGGATATCCTCAAACATCGCATCGTATTCGTGGTGCGCAGACAGTGACATGAACTCCGGTTTCAGCACGCCGTGACGGCGCAGGATGTGGTCCACGTTGCTGGCAAAGTTGAACGCCATGTCGCGTGGCAGTGAAAAGTGCTCGTGAATCTCGGCGTCGTTGATTTTGCCATCGACGGTGAAGTCGACGCCCTCGCGCTGATCTTCGATGCTGTAGCGGATGTCGATGCTGAACCCGGTGTCTGATGGCAGTAGGCGCATGCGGCTGATATGCAGGTGGCCCGGTTCGAACATGCAGTCCTCCCGTTAAAGGTGTGAGCTATCTCATTGTTATAGGCCGATTTTCCGCTGATGTGAATGATCGCACTGGCACAAGTCTTGCTGATGCTCGGGTAGATCAATTGCGACGGAGAACCCCATGTCATCAGCGCTGGACTTCATGCTGGCAGCACGGCGCAGCGAAATGCAGGGCCTGCAGGCCCTGTCGCTGACCTGTGCGCTGGTGACCGAGGTGAGCCGGCTGGTGCATGCGCTGCAGCGCGAGCGCGGCTATTCCAATTTCTGTCTGGGCGGCGCCGCACAGAGCCATCGCGCGTCGCTGGATGCGCTGAGTCAGGCCGCCGCCGAGCAGGAGCTGCTGGTGCGCAGCGCTTTTGAACAGATCCACCCGGAAACCAGCGTCGGTGCCGACAAGGCGCGGCTGTTCACCCGCATCGCGTATGTGCTGCACAGCCTGGATGCGCTGCCGCAGCTGCGCGAGCGGGTGCGCGCCGAGTCGTTGTCAGCGGCGGAGGCCACGCGGCTGTTCTCGCGGCAGATTGCTGGCCTGCTGGCGGTGGTGTTTGATGCCGCCGATACCGCGGTAGACCCGCGGGTTACCCGCGCGCTGGTCGCGCTGTTCAATTTTATGCAGGGCAAGGAGCTGGCCGGGCAGGAGCGGGCGAGCGGGGTGGCCGGCTTCATGACCGGCTATTTCGATCCGGCAATGCAGGGCAAGCTGCGGTTTCTGCAGGACGGCCAGGTGCGGTGTTTTGAGAGCTTTCAGGAGGCGGCTGACGACCAGTCGCTGGCGCTCTGGCAGGCGCTGTGCGCTGACGAGCTGATCGAGCAGATTGCGCGGCTGCGCCAGATGGCCGAGCGCACCAGTGCCGAACAGCGGGTGCAGGGTGCGCTGGGGGACGTCTGGTTTGAGTTGACGAGCCAGCGTATCGACGCGATGAAGCAGATCGAGGATCAACTGGCGGAAAACCTGCAACGGCTGTGCGCCGAGAAGACCGCCCAGGCGCAGGCTGATCTGGATAATCAGCGCAGGTTGATGCGTCAGCTGGACAAGCTGGATGACGGCAGTGCCGATCCGGCGGTGAAGCTCTACAACGTACAGGCGACGGATTTTCAAAGCCTGCCCAGTGAGGCGCCGGGTGGGCAGGTCAATCGCTCGTTGCTGGATCTGCTGCATGAGCAGACAGCACGTCTGCAGCAGCTGCAGGACGAACTGGAAGACGCCCGCCAGACGCTGAATGAACGTAAGTTGATCGAGCGCGCCAAGGGGCTGCTGATGAAGCAGCATGGTCTGAACGAACAGGACGCCTATCGTGCGTTGCAGAACGCGGCGATGGAGCGCAATCAGCGTTTGGCCGAGGTCGCTCGCACGGTGCTGAGTTACAACGAGATGATCGGCGGGACGAGCAGCAAGCTTCGCTGATTATTGTGGTGCTTGCACTGCGTTGGTGCGCTTTGTGCGCCGCGGCGGTGCGCGTTATTTCATTGGCAGGGCGGTTGACACGACCGAGGTCGGTCACTACTCTCTGCCTCGCTTCAGGTTCCCTCCAATTCGAGGAGGGTGAAACTGGGAAGCCGGTGCGTCTGCCAGAGCAGACAATTCCGGCGCTGCCCCCGCAACGGTAAGCGACGTCCGCCCTCAAGGCGAGACACCTGATATACGCCACTGTGCTGAACGCATGGGAAGGCTCAGGTCGTCGGACTCACGTCCAGTCGCAAGCCCGGAGACCGGCCTGATGCGTTTCACGACAGTGCGGTGGGCGCTGTAGGTGTACGGCGTCCTCCCTTGCGTGCCTGCCGTGTTCCTGCCGCTCCAGCCTGTCCCGATCAGACAATGTCGTACGGGTCGGTACGACGGAGCAGCCAAGCAGCATGACTATCTTTGCACGCGCCCCTCTGGCGCTGGGCCTTATTGGCCTTTCCTCTTTTTCCTTCGCCAGTACCCTGGATCTCGGCAGCGATGTCGTGACCGCCACCCGTACCAGCCAGGCCAGCAGTATCGCAGCCACCACCGTGTTCGAGCGGACCGACATTGAGCGTCTGCAGGTCAATACGGCGGAAGAGCTGCTACGCCGCGCGACCGGGGTCAACCTGATCAACAACGGTGGTCCGGGCAAAAGTACCTCGCTGCAGATTCGCGGCAGCAACGACAAACACGTGCTGGTGATGATCGACGGCGTGCGTATCGGCTCGGCGACCTCCGGCGTTGCTGCACTGCAGAACCTGCCGGTCGAGCAAATCGAGCGGATCGAGATTGTCCGCGGTCCGCGCTCCAGCCTGTATGGCTCCGAGGCTATTGGCGGGGTGGTGCAGATATTCACCCGCAAGGGTGGTGATGGCCTGGCGCCGTACTTATCGACCACTGTTGGCAGTCGCCAGCATCGCGCCGGTACCGCCGGTGTATCCGGCGGCGATGACAACGCCTGGTTCAACCTGGGTGTCAGCAGCCTGGACACCGAGGGTTATGACGCGCGTCCCAGCCGCGAGGTAGATCACGACGGTTATCGTGAGCTGTCGGCCAGCCTGTCCGGCGGTTACCGCTTTGCCAATGGCTTGCTGCTGGATGGCAACCTGCTGCAGGTCGAGTCGCACAACGACTATGACTCCGGCAACAAGGCCAACGCTGACAGCGTGCTGCGGGCTTATGGTGCGCGCGCCCGGTTTGCGCCGTCGTTGTTCTGGGATGTCACCCTGCAGGTGGGCCGCAGCGAGGACAAGAACGAAAACTTCAAGGGCAGCACCTTTGACACGCGTTATGACACTCGCCGCGACAGCGCCAGCTGGCAGAACGATGTTGCGCTGAGCGAAAACCAGTTGCTCACCGTCGGTTATGACTGGCAGCAAGACAGCATCAGCAGCAGCGTCGATTATCCCGAAGACAGCCGCTACAACCACGGCCTGTTTGCCCAGTACCTGCTGCACGCCGGTCGCCACGAATGGCAGCTGGGGCTGCGCCACGACGACAACGAGGCTTACGGTGAGCACACCACCGGCAGTGTCGGTTACGGCTATGCGCTGACCGACAGCATCAGCCTGACCTCCAGCTATGGCACGGCCTTCAGCGCGCCGACCTTCAACCAGTTGTATTTCCCCGGCTACGGCAATCCGGCTATCCAGGCGGAAACCTCGCGCAACCTGGAAGTGGGCCTGCGTGGCCAGCACCGCTGGGGCAGCTGGTCGGCCAACGCCTTCCGCAACGACATTGACGGCATGATTGCCAGCGTCCGCGTGGGTGGGGTGTCGATGGCCGAGAACGTCGACAAGGCGCGTATCACCGGCCTGGAACTGGAAGTGCTGACCCAGCAGCTGGGCTGGAGCTGGCAGGCGAACCTGACCCTGCAGGACCCGGAAAACCGTTCCAGCAGTGCCGATGACGACCTGCTGCTGCGCCGTGTGCCGGAACAGATCTTCAACCTGGATGTCGACCGCCGCTTCGGCCGTATCGGCCTGGGGGCGAGCGTCCATGCTGAGGGCCGGCGCTGGGACAACGCGACCAACACCAGCGACCTGCACGGCTACAACACGGTTGAGCTGCGGGCCGAGTATTGGCTGAGCGATGCCTGGCGGGTGCAGGCGCGGGTCAGCAACCTGTTCGACAACGAGTATGAAACCGCCGCGACCTACACGCAGCCGGGCCGCGCTGGGTACCTGACCCTGCGTTATCAGCCGCTGTAATCGCGTTGTTTGACTGGCGCCGCCGTTCGCGGTGGCGCCCTTAATAAAAAGCCGGGCAATGCCCGGCACTGACGTTTGGATAAACCGCAAAGGAGAAAGGCTGTGCTGAAAACCTCGAAACATACCCAACTGGTGGTTGGCGCGCTGCTGCTGGCGCTGATGATCATGACGCGCGGTAGTCACTTCCCGCAGCTCAACCTGCCAAGCGCCTCCTGGGCGGTGTTCTTCCTGGTCGGCGTGCTGCTGCGCCCGGTTTGGGCCTACCCGCTGTTCTTTGCTGCGGCTGTCGCGGTGGACGTGCTGACCGTTGGCTGGAGCAATGTGGGTCACCATTGCATGACCATCGCTTACTGGGCGCTGCTGCCTGGCTACGCGGCATTGTGGTTCGGTGGCCGGCTGTACGCTGGCTGGCACCGTGAACAGGCCTCTTCGCTGCTGGTGCTGGTACCGACCATGATGCTCAGCGCGCTGGTCTGCCAGGTGTTTACCAGCGGTGGCTTCTACTGGTTCTCCGGCCGTTACGCCGAGCCGACCTTTGCCGGCATGATCGAGCGCCTGGCCCATTACTACCCGTCCTACCTGAGCACCATGGCCGCGTACGTTGCTGTGGCGGTGGTTCTCTATGTCGGCGCGCGCAGCGCCGCTGCGCTGTTCGGTAACGCGAGCCAACGCGCATGAGTGAGTCTGCCGAGCGCGATCAGCGCCACCGTGAGCGCATGCAGCGCAAGAAACAGGTGGTCGACGAGAAAATCGCCCAGGCACCCGACGAGCGCGGCGTGCTGCTGGTGCTGACCGGCAATGGCAAGGGCAAGAGCAGCTCCGGTTTCGGCATGGCTGCTCGGGCGCTGGGACATGGTCTGCGTGTCGGCATCGTGCAGTTCATCAAGGGCGCGCGCAGCACCGGTGAGGAAACCTTCTTCCGGCGCTTTCCCGATGAGGTGCGCTATCACGTCATGGGTGCTGGTTTTACCTGGGAAACCCAGGATCGGCAGGACGATATCGCCAAGGCCGAGGCCGCCTGGGCCGTGGCAGTCGAGCTGATGCGCGATCCACAGGTCGCGCTGGTGCTGCTGGACGAGCTGAATATCGCGCTGAAATACGGCTACCTGCAGCTCGATCAGGTGATCGCCGATATTCAGGCGCGACCGGCCCATCAGCATGTGGTCGTCACCGGACGCGGTGCGCCGCCTGCGCTGGTTGAGGCAGCCGATACCGTGACGGAGATGGGCATGACCAAACACGCCTTCAAGGCCGGCATCAAGGCGCAGAAGGGGGTGGAGTTTTGATCGCGCGTAACTGTCCGGCGATGTTGATCGCCGCGCCTGCCTCGGGGCAGGGCAAGACCACGGTAACTGCCGCGCTGGCGCGCCTGCACAGTCGGCAGGGCCGCAAGGTGCGGGTATTCAAATGTGGCCCGGACTTTCTCGATCCGATGATTCTGCAGGCCGCCAGTGGCGCGCCGGTATATCAGCTGGACCTGTGGATGGTGGGTTTGGAGCAGTCGCGTCGGCTGCTATGGGAAGCGGCGGCCGAAGCTGACCTGATTCTGATTGAGGGCGTCATGGGGCTGTTCGACGGTACGCCGTCTGCGGCTGACCTTGCCCGTGAGTTTGGCGTGCCGGTCCTCGGCGTGATCGATGGTTCCGGCATGGCGCAAACCTTCGCGGCGGTGGCCTGGGGGCTGGCGAACTTCCAGCCGAACCTCGCCTTTGCCGGGGTGTTGGGCAACAAGCTCGGCAGCGTACGGCACGGCGATATTCTGCGTGACAGTCTGCCGGACAGTCTGCACTGGTACGGCGGGCTGCCCAGAGCCGCTGATCTGGAACTGCCGAGCAGACACCTTGGCCTGGTGCAGGCGGCGGAGCTGCCGGACCTGCTGGCGCGGCTGGATGCCGCGGCCGATGCGCTGGAGCAGAGCAGTGGCGCGCCGTTGCCTGTGCCGGTGAGTTTCCCGGCGCCGAGTGCCGAAGCGCTGCAGCCGCTGCTGGCGGGCGTGCGTATCGGCGTAGCGCGCGATCAGGCCTTTGCCTTTCTATATCAGGCCAATCTGGCGTTGTTGCAGGCAATGGGCGCCGAGCTGATCTTCTTCTCGCCGCTGACCGACGAGACACTGCCGGAGGTGGACAGTGTGTATCTGCCCGGCGGCTATCCCGAGCTGCACGGCGACACCCTGGCTGGCAATGAGGCGATGGCGCAGGCGCTGCACGCGCATCACGCTGCGGGCAAGCCACTGGTGGCCGAGTGCGGCGGCATGTTGTATCTGTTTGACGCTCTGACCGACCGCGACGGCGTGCAGCACAGCATGGCCGGCGTGCTACCAGGCAAGGCGGCGATGCAGTTGCGCCTGGCTGCGCTGGCGCTGCAGGAGGTGCGGTTGCCCGAGGGGACGCTGCGTGGCCACACCTTCCATCACTCGCTGCTGGATACCCGGCTGGAGCCGCTGGCGCAGGGCGAATGCCCTAACTACCGGCGCACCAGTGAGGCGGTGTTCCGCAATGGCCGGCTCACCGCGTCCTACATCCATTTCTACCTGCCGAGCAATCCGCAGGCTGCGGCGGCGCTGTTCCGGCCATGACCCGCTACGCCTTCGACCCACTGGAGCGTGACGCGGTTTACCGCGCCATTCGTGAGCGCCGTGACATGCGCCATTTCGCAGCGGGCGAGGTGCCGGATGAGCAGCTGCAACGGCTGCTGCAGGCGGCGCATCAGGCACCAAGTGTCGGTCTGATGCAGCCTTGGCGCTTTGTGCGTATTACCCGTCAGGCGCTGCGCGAGTCGATTCATCAGCTGGTGGAGCAGGAGCGGCGGGAAACAGCGCGGGCGCTTGGCGAGCGGGACGACGAGTTCATGCGCCTCAAGGTCGAAGGGGTACTGAGCTGCGCGGAACTGCTGGTCGCAGCCTTGCCGCCGGGGCGCGAGGCGCATGTGTTCGGTCGCCGGACCATGCCGGAAATGGATCTGGCCTCGGTTGCCTGCGCCATCCAGAACTTATGGCTGGCGGCGCGGGCGGAGGGTCTGGGTCTGGGCTGGGTCTCGCTGTTTGATCCGCAGGCGCTGGCCGACCTGCTGGCGCTGCCGGCGGGGGCGCGGCCGGTGGCGGTGCTCTGTCTGGGCCCGGTCGATGCGTTCTACAGCCGGCCGATGCTGGAGCAGGAGCACTGGGCCGAGGCCCGGCCGCTGGCGGACATGTTGTTTACTGATCAATGGGAGGAGCGCTGATGGGCGCGTTCGGGCCGCAACGTATTGTTTGTCTGTCGACTGAAACCTGCGAGGTGCTCTATGCACTCAGTGAGCAGGAGCGCATCGTCGGCATCTCCGGGTTCACCGTCCGGCCCCCGCAGGCGCGCAAGGAAAAACCCAAGATCGGCGCGTTCACCAGCGCCAGGCACGACGAAATTCTCGCCCTGCAACCGGATCTGGTGCTGGGTTACTGCGATCTGCAGGCAGACATTGTTGCCGATCTGGCACGGGCCGGGCTGGAAGTACACCTGTTCAACCAGCGCAGTATTGCCGGCATCCTCGGCATGATTCGTACGCTGGGAGCACTGGTGGGCGCGGCAGATCGCGCCGAGGCCTTGGTTCGGGAGCTGGAGGAGCGCATGGCGGCGGTTGCCGCGCAGGCAGCGACACTACCGCGCCGCCCGCGGGTCTACTTCGAGGAGTGGAATGAGCCGCTGATCAGTGGCATCGGCTGGGTCAGCGAACTGATCACCCTGGCCGGGGGAGACGATTGTTTCAGTGATCTGGCGGCACTGCCGCGGGCGAAACAGCGCATCATCGCTGATCCACTTGAGGTGGTGCGGCGTGCCCCCGACATTGTTATCGGTTCCTGGTGCGGCAAGCGTTTTCGCCCTGAACAGGTGGTCGAACGTGCTGGCTGGGATGCGGTGCCCGCGGTCGCCCAGGCGCAGCTGTTCGAGATCAAGTCGGCCGACATTCTGCAGCCGGGGATCGGCGCGCTGACCGACGGGTTGGATCAGCTCGCTACGCTGATCCGCCAATGGGCGCAGTCATGAGTCTGCTTGGACCGCTGGTGGTGGCCGGGGTCGCGCTGGATGCGCTATTGGGAGAGCCGCGTCGGCATCATCCGCTGGTGGGCTTTGGCAACCTTGCTGCCGGGCTTGAGCGACGCTTGAATACGGCGGCTGGCGGCAGTATCGCCCGCGGCGCATTGGCCTGGGTGCTGGCCGTGGTGCCGCCGGTGGTGCTGGTCTGGTGGCTGGCGGCGCAGCCGCTGATCGGCTGGCTGGTGTCGCTGGTCTGCCTGTATGCCGCTATCGGCTGGGAAAGCCTGGGCGCCCATGCACGACCTGTTGCGCAGGCGCTGGAGCGTGGGGATCTGCCGCGAGCGCGTGAGCTGGTCGGGCGCATGGTCAGCCGCGATACCCGCGAGCTGGACGAGGAGGGTGTTGCCCGGGCCACCGTCGAGTCGGTGCTGGAGAACGGCAGTGACGCGGTGTTCGCGGCGCTGTTCTGGTTCGCTGTGGCCGGCGCCCCCGGCGTTGTTCTGTACCGACTGGCCAACACCCTCGACGCCATGTGGGGTTACCGCTCGCCGCGGTTTCTGCTGTTCGGCCGTATCGCTGCGCGGCTGGACGATCTGCTCAATTTTATTCCTGCCCGGTTGGTGGCCTTGAGCTACGCGTTGTGCGGTAACGTACGGCTGGCCTGGTGCTGTTGGCGCCGGCAGGCCCCGCTGTGGGATAGCCCCAACGCCGGGCCGGTGATGGCGGCGGGTGCCGGCGCGTTGGAGCGCGAGCTGGGCGGTACGGCGATCTATCACGGCCGCACTGAAGAGCGGCCGCTACTCGGCGCAGGGCCGCGCGCCACGGCTGCCGATATCGACCGCGCGCTGCTGCTGGTGCGCCGCAGCGTGCTGCTGTGGGTGCTGGTGATCGTGCTGATCTGGGGGCTAAGCCATGCTTGAACACGGTGGGCGTTTGCGCGAGGCTGCCCTGCGCTTCAAGCGGCCGGTAGAGCAGTGGCTGGATCTGTCGACTGGCATCGCGCCCTTTGCCTGGCCGGTGCCGGCACTGCCGCAGTCGATCTGGCAGCGGCTGCCCGAGATCGACGACAACCTGTCCAGCGTGGCCTGTGACTATTACGGCGCTCCCGCTGCGCTGCCGGTGGCCGGCTCGCAGGCAGCCATTCAGGCGCTGCCGCGGCTGCGCGCGCCAAGCCGGGTCGGGGTGCTGGAACCGACCTACGCAGAACACGCCGAGGCCTGGCGCCGATCCGGGCACGCGGTGCGCAGCGTTACGCTGGCGGAACTGCCGCAGGTGCTTGGTGAGCTCGACGTGCTGCTGGTGGTCAATCCGAATAACCCCACCGGCGAGCGGCTGGGTGCCCTGCAACTGCTCGGCTGGCACGCCGAGCTGGCAGCCCGCGGCGGCTGGCTGCTGGTTGACGAAGCCTTTATGGATGTCACCCCTGAGCACAGCCTGGCCGGGTATACCGATCGTCGCGGACTGATTGTGCTGCGATCCTTGGGCAAATTTTTTGGTCTGGCCGGCGTACGGCTGGGCTTTGCCTTGGCCCAGCCAGCGTTGCTCAACGAGTTGGAGCAGCAGCTTGGTCCCTGGGCCGTGAGCGGGCCGGCAAGGGCCGTTGGTCTTGCCGCGTTGCTGGATGCCAGCACCCAGCAGCTTTGGCGATATCGGCTGAAAGCTGCCAGCGAGCGACTCGATGGGCTGTTGACCCGGGCCGGTCTGAACGGTGGAGCGGGCTGCGCCTTGTTCCAGTGGCGCGAATCTGAGCGTGCCGAACGGATTTATTTGAATCTGGCGCGAGCAGGCGTACTGGTTCGCCTGTTTCCGGACCTCAATGGACTGCGTTTTGGTTTGCCCCATCACCAGCGTGACTGGGAGCGGTTTGAGCAGGCCTTGACTACCAGTATGAGAAAACGCAAATGACGACGCTGATGGTGCAAGGCACCACTTCCGATGCGGGCAAGAGCACCCTGGTCAGTGCACTGTGCCGCTGGCTGGTGCGCCAGAATGTGGTGGTGGCGCCGTTCAAGCCACAGAACATGGCACTGAATGCCGCGGTGACCGCCAATGGTGGTGAGATCGGCCGGGCGCAGGCGGTGCAGGCGCAGGCCGCGCGCGTGCCGACCCACACGGACATGAACCCGATTCTGCTCAAACCCAATACCGACGTGGGCGCGCAGGTAATCATCAATGGTCACCCGATTGGCACTATGGATGCGGTCAGTTATCACGCCTACAAGCCGACCGCGATGCAGGCGGTGCTGGCTGCCCACGGTCGCCTTTGCGAATGGGCGCAGGTCGTCATGGTAGAAGGCGCCGGTTCGCCGGCCGAGATCAATCTGCGTGAAGGCGATATCGCCAATATGGGCTTTGCCGAGGCGGTCGATTGCCCGGTGATCATTGTTGCCGATATCGACAAGGGCGGCGTGTTCGCGCACCTGGCCGGGACGCTGGCGCTGCTGTCGGCGTCCGAGCAGGCGCGGGTAAAGGGCTTTGTCATCAATCGCTTCCGTGGCGATATCGCGCTGCTGGAGCCGGGCCTAAGGTGGCTGGAACAGTACACCGGCAAACCGGTGCTCGGTGTGCTGCCATATCTGCACGATCTGCACCTGGAAGCCGAGGACGCGGTCGAGACGCGACAGGTCGGCGGCGCTGCCGATGCGCTGCGCGTGGTCGTACCGGTGTTGCCGCGCATCAGCAATCACACCGACTTTGACCCGTTGCGTCTGCATCCGCAGGTTGACCTGCAGTTCATTCCGGCCGGGCAGGCATTGCCCCCGGCTGACCTCATCATTCTGCCCGGCTCCAAGAGTGTTCGCGCCGATTTGCAGCATGTGCGTGCGCAGGGCTGGGATCGGGATATCGCCCGCCACCTGCGCTATGGCGGCCGGCTACTGGGTATCTGTGGCGGGTTTCAGATGCTCGGCAGGCTGATTGATGATCCGCTGGGGCTCGAAGGGGTGGCCGGCGCCGAGCCGGGTCTTGGGCTGCTGGCCATGACCACCGAGTTGCGCGCCGAGAAGCAACTGCGCAATGTGCACGGGCGCCTGCGTCTGGAGCGAGCCGAGGTTAGCGGCTATGAGATTCACGCGGGGATCAGCGAGGGCGAAGCGCTGGAAAATCCCCTGGTGCTGCTCGATGACGACCGCGCCGACGGTGCCCTGAGTGACGATGGACAGGTGGCCGGCACCTATCTGCACGGGCTGTTCGAGTCGCCGGCGGCGCAGCAGGCGCTGCTCGGCTGGGCCGGACTGCGGGCGGCGCAGGGGGTGGACTACGCCGCCCTGCGCGAACGCGACCTGGAGCGACTCGCCGATCTGGTCGAACAGCATCTGGACACCGCTGCCTTGCGTGCCCTGTGCGGGGTGAGTCATGGCTGAGCTGATTCTGGGCGGAGCTCGCTCGGGTAAGAGTCGGCTGGCAGAGCAGCTCGCAACTGCCAGCGCGTCCGAGGTGGTGTATATCGCTACCTGCCAGCCGCGCGATGAGGAAATGCGCGAGCGCATAGAACGCCATCGCGATCAGCGTCCGGCCCACTGGGCACTGGTCGAGGAACCCTTTGCGCTGGCGCGGGTGATTCGGGAACACGCCCGTGAAGACCGTTGCCTGCTGGTCGATTGTCTGACGCTGTGGCTGAGCAACCTGTTGCTGGCCGACGACCCACAAGCCTGGGAGCGTGAGCGCGGCGCGTTGCTGGAAACGCTGCCTCTGGCCCCGGGGCGCGTGTTGCTGGTGAGCAACGAGACCGGGCTGGGCGTGGTGCCGATGGGCGAGTTGACCCGCCGTTTTGTCGACGAGGCCGGCTGGCTGCATCAGGCGCTGGCGGCCCAGTGCGAGCGGGTGGTGTTCTGCATTGCGGGTTTGCCGCAGGTGTTGAAAGGAGAGCCATTGTGAGTGCGTGGTGGCAGCAGCCGGTGCAGCCGGTGGATATGGGGCGGCGGGCACAGGCTCTGGCACGTGAGGCGCAGCTGACCAAGCCGGCTGGCTCGCTAGGCCGGCTGGAGCAGGTCGCGGTGACGCTCGCCAGTCTGCAGCGGCGCGGCGCGCCCAGTCTGGAGCGGTTGTGGATCAGTATCTTCGCCGCTGATCACGGCATTGCGGGTGAGGGCGTGTCTGCTTACCCCCAGGAGGTGACCGGGCAGATGCTGGCCAACTTTGCCCACGGCGGAGCTGCCATCAGCGTGTTGGCGCGCCACCTGGATGCGCCGCTGGAATTGATCAATCTGGGGCTGGCGCATGAAATTGCGCCGCTGCCCGGCGTACGCCATCTCAATATCGCAGCCGGTACCGAGAGCTTTCTGCACGGCCCGGCAATGACCGTAGCCGAGTGCGACGCTGCGCTGCAGGCGGGAGCAGAGGCCGTTGAGCGGGCCGCGGCCGATGGCGCCGAGCTGTTTATCGGCGGTGAGATGGGTATCGGCAACACCAGCAGCGCCTGCGCGCTGTCGGCATTGTTGATGGATCGCCCGGTGGCGGAGCTGGTGGGCGTGGGGACCGGTCTGTCACCGCTGGCGCTGCGGCATAAGACCAAGGTCATTGAGCGGGCCGTTGCGCATCACCGGCCCTATGCCAGCGAGGCTTTCGAGGCGCTGCGCCGGGTTGGCGGACTGGAAGTGGCCGCCCTTGCCGGGGCGTACATCGCAGCTGCGCAGCAGGGTATTGCCGTGCTGGTCGACGGTTACATCACGACGGCGGCTGCGCTCTGTGCGGTGCGAATGAACCCGGATGTAGCGGGGTGGCTGCTTTACAGTCACCACGGCGCCGAGCCCGGGCATCGCCTGCTGCTGCAGGAGCTGGACGCGGAGCCGCTGCTGGCGCTGGATCTGCGGCTGGGGGAGGCGAGCGGGGCGGCGCTCGCAGTGCCGCTGTTGCAGGCGGCCTGCCGGCTGCACAGTGAAATGGCGACTTTCGCCGAGGCGGCAGTGTCCAGGAGTCTCGCATGAGTATGAGCCTGCTGCTCTTGCGTCATGGTGAGACCGAATTGGGTGGCGGCCTGCGCGGCAGTCTGGATGACGACCTGACCGAGCAGGGTTGGCAGCAGATGTGGTCGGCACTTCCGGCGCAGCCGCAGTGGCAGCGCATTGTCAGCTCCCCGCTGCGCCGTTGCGCCCAGTTTGCGCTGCAGCTGAGCCTGCGTGACCGACTGCCGTTGAAGTATGCGGGCGGCCTGCGCGAGCTGCACTTCGGTCAGTGGGAGGGGCGTCATCCGCGCGATCTGATGGTCGATCAGGCCGATGCGTTAGCCGCATTCTGGAACGACCCCTATGCTTTTACGCCGCCTGATGGCGAGCCGATGCCTCAATTTTCCGAGCGTGTGTGGGCCGCGTTGGCGCAGCTGGAGCGGGACTACGCTGAGCAGACGATCCTGCTGATCACGCACGGTGGAGTGATGCGGTTGCTGTTGGCGGCGGCACGTGGCTTGCCGCCGAGCCAGCTGTTGCAGGTTGAGGTAGCGCACGGCGCATTGCATCGACTGCGCTACGCGGGCGGCACCGTTGAGGAGCTGCACGCGTGATTTCCTTTGGTCTGGCACTGCAGTTGCTCAGTCGTATCCCGGTTCGCCTGTGGCGCGCTCCCACCCCACAGGAGTTGGGGCGTTCGCTGCTGTGGTACCCGGCGGTGGGGGTGCTGCTCGGACTGATGCTGTTGCTGTTGGCCGCCCTGCCAGTTGATCTTGACGCACCGTTGAAGGCAGCGTTGCTGCTGGTGTTCTGGGTCTGGTTCAGCGGTGGGCTGCATCTGGATGGGCTGGCCGATACGGCGGACGCCTGGGTTGGCGGCATGGGCAGCATTGAGCGCACCCTGGCGATCATGAAAGATCCGGCGTGCGGGCCGATCGGGGTGATCTCGCTGGTGCTGGTGTTGTTGGTGAAGTGGGCTGCCCTGGTCAGTCTGCTTGAGTCAGGTGCCTGGCTCGCCTTGTTGCTGGTGCCGTGGGTAGCGCGTGGCGCACTGGCGGGCCTGCTGCTCAGCACACCTTACGTGCGCCCGCAGGGTATGGGCGCGCAACTGGTCGATAACCTGCCGCGCGTGCGCCTGGTGCAGATACTGGTGCTGCACGCTGTGCTGGTACTGCTGTTCGGCTGGAGCGGATTGCTGGCGCTGCTGGTGGCGGCGCTGCTGACGCTGCTCTGGCGCCAGCGGCTGCGTTCGCGGATCGGCGGCACCACCGGTGACACCGCAGGGGCACTGGTCGAGGTGCTGGAAGCCGCGGTGCTGGTAGCGCTAGTTGCGCTGCTTGGCTGATACAGATCAATCCCTTGGGGAACCTCTGTGGTTAATCTTCATCTGACTGTCACATACCGCCGCTAAGGTCGGTTTCACAACAGACAAGCGAAGAAGGAAGATCACATGAGTGATTACATTGAAGAGTTGATTGAGCTGCAGTCCCAGCAGTGGGATGACGACGTGGAAGATGCCGAAGAGCTGTGATTGCTCTTCGTGTCATTTCTGCAATTGTTATGTAATTTATTGTTTTAAATACTATCTATCTTTGTTTTCTGCAAAGATCGCTTTCCGGTAACTACCGGGTGCGGCGCCAGTCCAGCGCTTGAAGGCGCGCTGAAACGCCTCCGGCGACGAAAACCCCAGCAGAAACGCAATCTCCCCCAGCGCCATCTCTGTATCACGAATGTAGGTGACCGCGAGCTCCCGGCGCATCTCGTCGATGATGCTCTGATAACGCGTGCCGGCTTCCTGTTGCAGGCGTCGCCGCAGGGTCCAGGCGGGCAAGCCCAGTTCCGCTGCAACCTCCGCCAGTGTTGGCGGTTGCCCGTCGAGCTTCGGCGCAACCAGTGTCTCGACCCGCTCGCGCAATCCCCGATGACGGGTCAGTTCGGTCAGGCGCTGCCGACACAGCTCACGCAGATCGGCGTAGGTGGCGGCAGCGCTTTGTTCTAACGGTAAGTCGAGGCTACGCGGCTCCCAGACAATCTGGTTGTGGGCCTGCTCGAAATGCACCGGGCACCCGAATACCGCTTCGTAACGGGCGGCATAGGGCGGTGCCGGGAACTCGATATGTACCTCGCGCAGCTGCGCGCGCCCGCCGGTCAGGTCGCGGCCGATCTGTGCGCGTGCCGCGAGGGCCGAGTCCACCACGAACAGGTTGAACATGTTGTACGGGCTGATCGAGTAAAAGCGCACGGCCGGTGATTCGAAGCTCGAATGGCCGCGGTAGTTCTGGCTGCCCAACAGTTCAAACTCGATCATGGTGCTGTAGGCGGCGCGCAGGCTTGGTGCGCACTGCGCCGCCATCCCGGCCAGGCCGAGATGACTGATGCGGCTGTGCTGGCCCATCAGCAAACCGATGGCCGGCTCGCGGGTATAACGAATCGCCGCGTTACCCAGGCGCATGAAACGTGGAATGCTGATCCGTGCGTGCGGTTGGGCCAGCAGTTCGTCACTGATCTTGAACCGGCTCAGCAGCGGTGCCGGGTCTTGGCCCAGGCGCTGTACGACGTCACGCAGGCTGATTAGATAACCGACGGATATGTCACCGAGTTTCATGGGGCGGGAATGTCGCTGTGAAGAGGGTGTGCGTCAGTGTAATTCAGGGTTATTAAAGTGTCACTTCAGGTTATTGAGTAAGCCCTTGGGTCGGCCTATTGTTGGCTCCACAACGAGGCGCCGGACAGGTATCCGCCGCGCCATCCCTGATGATGAAACCGGAGTAGTCAATGAGCGAACAATCTCTGTACCCGCACCTGCTGGCGCCGCTGGATCTGGGTTTTACCACGCTGCGTAACCGTACCCTGATGGGCTCAATGCACACGGGCCTGGAAGAGCGCCCGAACGGTTTCAATCGCCAGGCAGCCTATTTTGCCGAGCGCGCCCGCGGCGGCGTGGGCCTGATCGTAACCGGCGGCATTGGCCCGAACGACGAGGGCTGCGTTGCCCACGGCGCGGCCAAGATGACCACGCCCGAAGAAGCGGCACAGCACAAGGTCATCACCGACGCGGTGCACGCCGAAGGCGGTAAGATCTGCATGCAGATTCTGCACGCAGGCCGTTATGCCTACAGCCCCAAGCAGGTATCTGCCAGCGCGGTACAGGCGCCGATCAACCCGTTCACCCCCAAGGAGCTGGACGAGGAAGGGATCGAAAAGCAGATTGCCGACTTCGCCCGTTGCGCCTCATTGGCCAAGGAAGCGGGTTATGACGGCGTTGAAGTCATGGGCTCGGAAGGCTACTTCATCAACCAGTTCCTGGTTGCCCACGTCAACAAGCGTACCGATCGCTGGGGTGGCAGCTACGAGAACCGCATGCGTCTGCCGGTCGAGATCGTCCGTCGGGTACGCGAGGCAGTCGGCCCCGAGTTCATCATCATCTATCGTCTGTCCATGCTTGATCTGGTCGAAGGCGGCAGCACCTGGGATGAGATCGTCATGCTGGCCAAGGCGATCGAGCAGGCCGGTGCGACCATCATCAACACCGGTATCGGCTGGCACGAAGCGCGTATTCCGACCATCGCCACCAAGGTGCCGCGCGGTGCTTTCGCCAAGGTGACCGCCAAGCTCAAGGGCGAGGTGTCGATTCCGCTGGTGACCACCAATCGTATCAATACCCCTGAGCTGGCCGATCAACTGGTCGCCGACGGCGCCGCCGACATGATCTCCATGGCGCGCCCGTTCCTTGCTGACCCGGAGTTCGTCAACAAGGCTGCTGCTGGCCGTGCCGACGAGATCAACACCTGTATCGGCTGTAACCAGGCCTGCCTGGACCACACCTTTGGCGGCAAGCTGACCAGCTGTCTGGTCAACCCGCGTGCCTGTCACGAGACCGAACTGAACTTTATCCCGACCACCCAGGTGAAGAACATTGCGGTTGTCGGTGCAGGCCCGGCCGGTCTGGCTGCTGCAACCGTGGCTGCCGAGCGCGGCCATCAGGTCACCCTGTTTGATGCGGCCGACAAGATTGGCGGCCAGTTCAATATCGCCAAGTTGGTGCCGGGCAAGGAAGAGTTCTACGAAACCCTGCGTTATTTCGGCAAGCGGATCGAGAAGACCGGCGTCAAGCTGGAGCTCAATCGCCGGGTTGATGCGAGCGATCTGACCGAATTTGACGAAGTCATTCTCGCCACCGGTATCGTGCCGCGCACACCGGATATTCCCGGCATCGACCATCCCAAGGTGATCAGCTATCTGGACGCCATTCTGCAGCGCAAGCCGGTGGGTCAGAAGGTGGCTGTGATTGGCGCCGGCGGTATTGGTTTCGATGTGTCGGAGATGATCACCCATCAGGGCACCAGCCCGAGTCAGGATATCGACCTGTTCTGGAAAGAGTGGGGGATTGATCCCGAGCTGAAGGCGCGCGGCGGTATCGCCGGTATCACTCCGCAGCCGCACCCGCCGGCCCGTGAAGTCTTCCTGCTGCAACGCAAGAAGAGCAAGGTGGGTGACGGTCTGGGCAAAACCACCGGCTGGATTCACCGTGCTGGTCTGAAAACCAAGCAGGTGCAGATGCTCAACTCGGTCAACTACCTCAAGGTCGATGACGAAGGCCTGCATATCAGCATCGGTGAAAACGGTGAGCCGAAGGTGCTGCCGGTTGACACTATCATCCTCTGCGCCGGTCAGGAGCCGCTGCGCGAGTTGCAGGATGGCCTGGTGGCTGCGGGCAAGAGCGTTCATCTGATCGGTGGTGCCGATGTGGCGGCCGAGCTGGACGCCAAGCGCGCGATTGATCAGGGTTCTCGTCTGGCTGCAGAGATTTGATTATCCAGCGTTGAAACATCTACAGCGCCCGGCTCCCGGGCGCTGTTGTTTGCCGCAAATCTGCGACAGATTTCCGCTTTTTTCCAACGATCCTTCCCGTTCTGCCGACCGCTTGCCAAATCGGTCACACACCAAAATGAACCTTTTGCCTACACTGATTGCCTGACAGAGGCGCGGGGTGCAATTGCCCGAGAAATGGCGCACAGTGTTGCTCGGGGCAAGGAGAAAGGGTCATGAATACGCCAACAAAGCCGCTGCTGACCGAGGCGGTCATGTTCTTTTCGGAACGGGGTATCTCGAAAGAGATGCTGTATCCCGAATTTGAGGCGCTGTTGGATGGCATGGTGTCGGCGGCTGAATACGCCGATGAAACCGTGCAGGCGGTGTTTTTGCAGATCAATACGCGGCTGCAGGTTCGGTCTGCGGTATTTTTCAATCTCGACTTTGATCTCGATGGCTACGTCAACCGGCTGTGGAATCTGCCGCTGCGGCAGATTGCCGAGCGTGGTGATCGTGGCCCGGATATGGGCGGTGGCCCGATCAGGCTGGTGTGTCTCGGCTTCAACAAGCAGCCGCAATACCGGCCGATGCTGTGGAAGCCGGGCGCCCGGGGTAACAGCAACGATCTGGCGCTGATCAAGGAAGCCGTTGCCCACAACGCGCTGGGCATTCTCGGCGACGATGAAGAAACCATTCGCTACATCGCGCCCGAGCGCCTGCATATGGCGGCGGAAGATACCTGGTACGGCGGCGGACAGGTCAACGACGTCGATGACCTCATTCCACTCACCAATACACCACCACCTGCGGCTGCGCCTGCGGTCAATGCCGAACTGCAGCAACTGCGTGAACGTCACGCGCAGGAAGTGCGCGCGTTGCGCAAGCAGGTCGAGGCGTTAGGTACTCAGATTAAGGCAATGTCGCTCGAGAAAGAGCAGGCGCTGGTCGAACTCAAGGGTATTCACTCGGATCATCTGGAGATCGTTCAGGGCGAGCTGCTCGATATCAAGCAGGAGCTGGCCGAGCAGCAGCGTTTGAATGCTGCGCTCAAGCGCGAATTGGGTAAATACCAGAACAAGACCGCCAGCGATCAGGAGTAGTGCACTTTCCGTCTAGCCGTTCGGCCAGACATCATCCACACACAATAGGCGTTCAGCTTGCAGCGGTGACTGATCGGCGCGACAGAACATGATCGCGCGTTTGTTGCCCGCTTGATCGCTCAGCGCGCGCATCTGGGTGGCCCCCAGAGCCCGCGTGCGCTGCGGCTCCGGTGGCATGAGCCATTCCTTGTGGGCCATTGGTAGCCACTGCTGCTCCGCGTCTAGCCTCTTTAGTTCATGCCGATGGCACCAGTTCAGCGGCGCTCCGGGCTGCTGTCCAGGCACCGGCGGCATTGGATTGTGCAGGTGCTGGAAAAGCCCGCCTTGCAGCCAGGCGGCGGAACAGTCGGGTAACGGCAGCGCGCGATGCGCCGTTGCCAGTTCGGTCAGTCGATTCGCCAGCGGCAATTGATGTTCGCGCAGTCGTTTCAGCTTGTTGGCCAGATTGTCGCGCGGATCCACGCCCCACCAGTTGGCTGGATCACTGGTGGTGCTGTGCGCGGATTGCAGCTCGGGTCTGGCCAGATAGAACTTGATCGCGAGTTCCAGGTGGACGATCGCATCGTCCGCGGCTTGTATGATCAGATCCAATTCACCAAAGGTGTGGGCGCCCTCGCGCAGCGCGAGATTGTGCGCCAGGATGCGGGTGTCCGGCGCCAGTTGCAGCAGCGCGTGCCAAAGTCGCTCGTAATAATTGCCGAGGCGCCGATCCGATGACTCGCCGATTAGCGCCGTCAATGGTGCGGGTTCCTGGTCGAGGCGCGTCAGCGCGTGCAGCAGTTGCTCGGGATCGTCGCGCCAGACACTGCCCTGCAGTGGGTCGCGGATTGGCAGCAGCTGGCTGTCGAGCAGGGGTGGGCTGAAGGCAATCCAGGCCATATCGCGGATGCTGGTGTGTTGAAATGCTGGCAGCATGAAGACTCTCGTATTTGCCAGCCCAGGCTGGCTGCGGAATAATCTGCGCTCGGTTCCCGCTCAGTCTCGGGTATCTCATCGTCGAACGCAAAGGGGTGGTATGGATCAGTTCCGCAATATCGGTCTCATCGGACGCCTTGGCAGCGGGCGCGTGGTCGATACCCTCAAGCGCCTCAAGCGCTTTCTGCTTGATACCGGGCATACCGTCATTCTTGAGGATTCCGTTGCCGAATTGCTGCCCGGCCACCAGCAGCAGGTGTGCTCGCGCAAGATGATGGGCGAGATCTGTGATCTGGTGATTGTGGTCGGTGGTGACGGCAGCCTGCTTGGCGCCGCGCGCGCGCTGTGCCGCTACAACATCCCGGTACTTGGGGTGAACCGCGGTGGGCTGGGCTTTCTGACCGATATCCCGCCGGATGAGCTGGAGCAAAAGGTCGGTGACGTGCTGGCCGGCAAGTACATGGTCGAAACCCGCTTTCTGCTTGATGCGTTCGTGCGCCGTGGTGAAGAGCAGCTGGGGACCAGCGAGGCGCTGAATGACGTGCTGCTGCATCCGGGCAAGTCGGCGCGGATGATCGAGTTTGAGCTGTATGTGGACGGGCAGTTTGTCTACAGCCAGAAGTCCGACGGCCTGATTGTTGCGACCCCTACAGGTTCCACTGCCTATGCGCTGTCTGCCGGTGGCCCGATCATGCACCCCAAGCTGGACGCGGTGGTGCTGGTGCCGATGTTCCCGCATACCCTGTCCAGCCGGCCGATTGTGGTCGACGGCAACAGCGAATTGAAGATCATCATCTCCAAGCAGAGCGGCATCTATCCGCAGGTCAGCTGCGACGGCCAGGTGCATATCTCCTGCGCGCCCGGTGACAGCATTACCATCCGCAAGAAGCCGCAGAAGCTGCGTCTGCTGCACCCGCTGGACCACAATTTCTACGCGATCTGTCGCAGCAAGCTCGGCTGGTCCAGCCGCCTGACGGATCAGTAGGCCGCAGATGGTCGAGAATCAGGGCTACGACATCATCGGCGACGTGCACGGGTGTGCGCATACGCTAGAGCACCTGCTCGACCTCATGGGTTATCGCGTACAGGCTGGTGTCTGGCGCCACCCACAGCGTAAGGCGCTGTTTCTCGGCGACATCATCGACCGGGGCCCGCGCATCCGCGAGGCACTGCACATCGTGCACGGCATGGTTGAGGCGGGTGAGGCGCAATGCATCATGGGCAATCACGAATTCAATGCCCTGTGTTGGGAAACCCGTGCGCCCGCAGGCAGTGGCCGCGAATACCTGCGCGAGCACAATGAGCGGCATCTGCGTCTGATCGGCGACACCCTGGAGCAGTTTGCCCCCTGGCCGCAGGAATGGCGCGAGTTTGTCGAGTGGTTCGGCCAACTGCCGCTGTTTCTCGATTTTGGTCTGTTTCGCATGGTGCATGCGTGCTGGGATGCGCGGCTGATTCAGCCGCTGCGCGAGCAGTATCCCGACGGACGAGTAGATCGCGAGTTTATCGAAGCCTCGGTGGAACGGGGCAGCTTCGCCGCGCAGACTTTCGACCGGCTGCTGCGCGGTACCGACATGCGCCTGCCGCACGGCATGACCATGACCGGCAAGGACGGTTTTACCCGTGCCTTCTTCCGCACCAAGTTCTGGGAAGAGGCGCCGCTGACTTACGGCGATGTGGTGTTCCAGCCCGATGCGCTGCCGACCGAAATCGCCGCCAGGCCGCTCAGTGATGATCAGCGCGCCGAATTGTTGATCTACGGCCCGGAACAGCCGCTGCTGTTTGTCGGTCATTACTGGCAGCAGGGGCGGCCGCATCCGATTCGCCCGAACCTGGCCTGTCTGGATTACAGCGCCGTCAAATACGGCAAGCTGGTGGCCTACCGCTGGGACGGTGAGCGTCACCTGGACCGTGATCATTTCGTCTGGGTCGATGTACCCAAACTCGATTGAGGAATTCCATGCTCAAGGCGCTGACCTGCCAACTCGATGAAGACTTGTCACCGCTGGTGCGCTTTCTGCGCAGCCGCGGCGTGGTGCACCGGGTGGTGGAAGAGGGCGGTATGCAGGTGGTCTGGGTGGTGGATGAAGCCGCCGCTCAGATTGTGCGCGCGGTATACGCACAGGGGCCGCAAGCGCTGCCGGACGAGCCCGTTGCGCAGCGCCCACCCAGCCCCGCGGCGCAGTTCTGGCGCCAGGCCCATCGACTGATACCGGTCACCCTGGCGGTGCTGGCGATTACCGCGGTGGTGGCATTGCTGACCGGGCTGGGCGGTGACGCGCGTGGCATCGTGATGTTTACCTTTACGCCGCTGGAGGCCTCCGGCTATCTGGCGGCGCAGCCAGATATGGCCCAGTGGTGGCGGCTGATTACGCCGATCTTCCTGCACTTTGGCGTTATGCATCTGGCCTTCAATGCGCTCTGGTACTGGGAGCTGGGGCGGCGCATCGAGATGCGCTCCGGCGGGCTCTGGTTGTTGGGGCTGACGCTGCTGATTGGCGTGGTGTCCAACACCGCGCAATGGCTGTGGAGCGGCAGCAGCCTGTTTGGCGGGCTGTCCGGTGTGCTCTATGGCTTGCTGGGCTACTGCTGGGTCTACCAGAAGCTGGCTCCCAACGTGTTCTTCGATTTGCCACGTGGCGTGATCATCATGATGCTTGCGTGGCTGGTGCTGTGCATGACCGGACTGATCACCCTGCTGGGCTTTGGCGCCATTGCCAATGCCGCGCACGTCAGCGGTTTTGTCGCTGGCTGCGCCATCGGCGGTGTTGCTGGAACGCTGCAGCGGCTGCGGTGAGCGAGTACAATAGCGGCTTTTCATCATTCCAGCGGGAGGCGCGATGACCACTTTCATCGATATGCTGCGCAACATCACCCCTGATATCTACCAGAGCCTCAAGCTGGCTGTGGAGATTGGCAAGTGGCCGGACGGCCGCAAGCTGACGCGTGAGCAGAAGGAGCTGTGCCTGCAGGCTATGATTGCCTGGGAACAGGACAACCTGCCGGAAGAAGAGCGCACCGGTTATATGGGGCCACAGGCCTGCAAGTCGCAGCAAAAGGAAGTACCGAATATTCTGTTTTCGACCGGCTCGGGGACGCTGCATTGAGTCTCCTGCAATTCGAAGGCAACATCAGCAAGATGATCGGCCGGCTGGATGCTGCCGACGCCCCGGTCGATTACAGCCTGCCGGTTGGCGATGAGCGTGTGCCGCTTAACGGCTTGATCGGCAAGACCATCCGGCTTGAAGCCATGGGGCCGATTCATTGCGTGCATTGTGGCCGCAAGACCAAAAAGAGCTTCAATCAGGGTTATTGTTACCCCTGCTTCACCAAGCTAGCGCAGTGCGACAGCTGCATCATGAGCCCGGAAAAGTGCCATTACGACCAGGGTACCTGCCGTGAGCCGGCCTGGGGTGAGCAGTTCTGCATGACCGATCACATCGTCTATCTGGCCAACTCATCGGGCCTCAAGGTCGGGATCACCCGCGCCACCCAGGTGCCGACCCGTTGGGTTGATCAGGGAGCCAGTCAGGCATTGCCCATCCTGCGTGTTTCCACCCGCCAGCAGTCGGGTCTGGTCGAAGATCTGCTGCGCCAGCAGGTAGCCGACAAGACCAACTGGCGGGCATTGCTCAAGGGCGATCCCGAGCCGCTGGATCTGTGCGCCGAACGGGATCGGCTGCTCGACAACGCCGAGGCGGGTATCAGTGAGCTGCAGGCGCGCTTTGGGTTGCAGGCGGTGCAGCTGCTGCCGCAGGCCGAGGCGCTGGAGATTCGCTATCCGGTGGAACAGTACGTCGCCAAGCCGCAGTCGGCCAACCTGGACAAGGAGCCGGTACTGGAAGGTACCCTGCTCGGCATCAAGGGGCAGTATCTGCTGCTCGACACCGCAGTTATCAATATTCGCAAGTACACAGCCTATCAGCTGGCCTTTAGCGCCAGCTGAGTCAATTTGGCAAGGCCGCCCTGCAGCGGGGCGGTCGAACAGGATTCATTGGCCGGCTTACCCCGGCTGCAGCGGAGCTCACAGATGCGTACCGAACAACCGAAGACGATTTACCTCAAGGACTATCAGGCGCCAGATTACTGGATTGACGAGACCCAGCTGACCTTCGAGCTGTTTGAGGACCACGCGCTGGTACACAGCCGTCTGGCCCTGCGCCTGAATACCGAGCGCCATAGCGCCAGCGCGTTGCCGCCGCTGGTGCTGGATGGTCAGCAGCTGGTACTGCAGAAGGTGATCCTGGACGAGCAGGAGCTGGGCGAGGAGGGGTATCAGGTCGACAGCGACAGCCTGACCCTGCAACCGAGCCGCGCGCAATTTGAACTGGCCCTGACCACCCGTATCGAACCGCAGAACAACACGGCGCTGGAGGGACTGTACAAGTCCGGCAGCATGTTCTGTACCCAGTGCGAGGCCGAGGGCTTTCGCAAGATTACCTATTACCTCGACCGCCCGGATGTGATGAGCCGCTTCACCACCACGGTGATTGCCGAACGCGAGCGCTACCCGGTGCTGCTGTCCAACGGCAACCCGATTGCCTCCGGCGAGCACGACGGCGGTCGTCACTGGGTCAGCTGGGAAGATCCGTTCCCCAAACCGGCCTACCTGTTTGCCCTGGTTGCCGGCGACCTTTGCCTGCTGCAGGACAGCTTCACCACCATGAGCGGTCGCACCATCGACCTGCGCATCTACGTCGAGCCGGAAAACCGCACCCAGTGTGACCACGCGATGGACAGCCTCAAGCGCTCGATGCGTTGGGACGAAGAGGTCTATGGCCGCGAGTACGATCTGGATATCTTCATGATCGTCGCAGTAAACGACTTCAACATGGGCGCGATGGAGAACAAGGGCCTCAATATCTTCAACTCCAGCTGCGTGCTGGCGCAGCAGGACACCGCCACCGACATGGCGTTCCAGCGAGTCGAAGCGGTGGTGGCGCACGAGTACTTCCACAACTGGTCCGGTAACCGGGTGACGTGCCGCGACTGGTTCCAGCTCTCGCTGAAGGAGGGTTTTACCGTTTTCCGCGACTCCGAGTTCTCTGCCGACATGAACTCGCGCACGGTCAAACGCATCGAGGATGTCACCTTCCTGCGTGCCAACCAGTTTGCCGAAGACGCCGGCCCGATGGCCCACCCGGTACGCCCGGACTCCTTTATCGAAATCTCCAACTTCTACACCCTGACGGTGTACGAGAAGGGTGCCGAAGTGGTGCGCATGCTGCACACGCTGCTGGGTGAAGAGGGCTTCCGCAAGGGGACGGATCTGTACTTCGAGCGCCACGACGGTCAGGCGGTCACCTGCGATGATTTCATCAAGGCGCTGGAAGACGCCAATGGCGCTGACTTCACCCAGTTCAAGCGCTGGTACAGTCAGGCCGGCACGCCGCGCCTGAACGTGCGCAGCGAGTACGACGCGGCCAGCCGCGAGTATCGTTTGCACTTCACCCAGATCTGCCCGCCGACGCCGGGTCAGCCGGACAAGCTGCCACAGGTGATTCCGGTACGCATGGCGCTGCTGGATCGCGACGGCAAGGAGATGGCGTTGCAGCTGAACGGCGAGGCGCTTGGCACAGAAACGGTGGTGTCCATCACCGAAGCCGAGCAAACGCTGGTGTTTGAGAATGTACCGACCTGTCCGCTGCCGTCCCTGCTGCGCGGTTTCTCGGCTCCGGTCAAGCTGAGCTACCCGTACAGCCGTGATGATCGGGTGTTCCTCGCCAAGCACGACCCGGATGGCTTCAATCGCTGGGAAGCGGCGCAGGGGCTTGCCGTCGATGTGCTGGAAGGGCTGGTCGAAATTCACCGCGCCGGTCGACCGCTGAACCTGGACCAGCGCCTGGTTGAGGTGATGCGCAGTGTGATCACCGACACCGAGCTGGACGCCGCCATGGTGGCTGAAATCCTGCGTTTGCCGGCCGAGGCCTATCTGATCGAATTGGCTGATGTGGCGGATGTCGACGCTATTCATTACGCCCGTGAATGGCTGCGCCGTGCGCTGGCCGAGGCCCTGCGCGACGAGATGTCGGCGCGCTACCAGATTCTTGCCGCCGCCGGAGCGGGAGCGTTCAGTGCCAAGGCTGAGGCCATGGCCGGACGCAGCCTGAAGAACAGCCTGCTGAGCTATCTGATGCTGACTGGAGAGCAGCAGGTGGTGGGCTGGTGTGTGCGCCAGTTTGTCGAGGCCAGCAACATGACCGACCGTCAGGCTGCGTTGGTGGCGTTGGTCAACTCGCCCTTCGAGCAGCAGCGTGAAGCGGCGCTGGCCGAGTTTGCCGAACGCTGGGCCGACTATCCGCTGGTGATGGATCAGTGGTTCAGCATTCAGGCCGTAGCCAGCCAGCCGGGAGCACTGGATCGGGTGTGCAAGCTGATGGAACATCCGCTGTTCACCATGCGCAACCCAAATAAGGTCCGCGCCCTGATCGGTGCTTTCGCCAACCAGAATCTGGTGAATTTCCATGCAATGGACGGTAGCGGCTACGCTTTCCTGGCTGATCGGATCATCGAGCTGGATCGCAGCAACCCGCAGATCGCCTCGCGTCTGGTGACGCCGCTGAGCCGCTGGCGCAAGTTCGAGCCGCAGCGCCAGGAGCTAATGAAGGCACAACTGGCCCGCATAATGGCAGAAAGCCCGCTTTCGCCGGATGTCTACGAGGTGGTAAGTAAGTCGCTGGCCTGAGCGAAAAGACCCGCGCCCGTCTGGGGCGCGGGTCTTGAAGTGAACGCGGATAAATGAGTTACTCGGCACACGCAAGGATGAAATTTTAATAAAAAATTACCGAGAGGTATTTGTGCCGCGCCTTGCAGCCCTCTAATATGCGTTGTCCGCTGGAGGGATAACTTATTCGGAATGCGCCCGCGTGGGGTGTGAGCTGGATTTAATACAACATGTTCCCGTAGCGGAGCAGATGCACTAATACAAAAATAAAGAGGGGTGGTGTATGCGTAAGCCTAGCAATTGGCGCGCTCCATTCGTGGCCCGAACAGACCGCACAGGGTCGGGCGAACATCTTAAGAAAGGCTTCTCCGTCAGTGCTGTTGCTCAAGCCGTGATGCTGTCCGGCCTGTTTGCACTCGGTGCCGTGCCCGCTCAGGCAGCCGATGTGGCGGAGAGCGTGCAGCCGGCAATCAAGTCGGAGCTGGCCGCTCATACCCTGCTGGTCGACGCTGCGGTTGCTGGTGATCGCCTGGTTGCTGTCGGCAGCCGTGGCCATATCGTTTACTCCGATGATCAAGGCAAATCCTGGGTTCAGGCCAATGTTCCGGTCCGTCAGCTGCTGACGTCGGTTTACTTCGCTGACGACAAGAACGGCTGGGCTGTCGGGCATGATTCCCTGATCCTGCATACCAGCGACGCTGGCGCCAACTGGGAAATGCAGTACCGCGATCCCGAGCTGGACCAGCCGGTTGATCCGGATGGCCCGAGTCTGCTGGAGCGTCCGCTGATGGACGTCTGGTTCAAGAACGCCAACACCGGCTTTGCAGTTGGTGCCTACGGTACCTTCCTGCGCACCGACGACGGTGGCAAGACCTGGGGAGACCGCTCCTTCGATATCGATAACCCCGATGGATTCCACTACAACGCCATCACCGCAGTGAAAGACGCAGGTCTGATGCTCGCTGGTGAGATGGGTACCCTGTATCGTTCGCCGGACTTTGGCGACACCTGGGAAACCCTGACCGATCTGCCCTATGACGGTTCCTGGTTTGGCGCCTCCGGTACCAACGAAGCGAATGTCGTTCTGGTCTGGGGTCTGCGTGGCAATATGTTCCGTTCTGTCGACTTCGGCACCAGCTGGGAGCAGGTTGAACTGCTGACGCCGAACAACGGCCCGCTGGAAGCGACCCTGCTGGGTGGCGGTCTGTCGGCTGACGGCAAGCTGGTAGTTGTCGGCGCTGGCGGTGTTGTTCTGAGCAGCAACGATGGCGGCAACAGCTTTGATGTGATGACCCGTCCTGATCGCATCGCTCTGGCCTCAGCCAAGGCGCTCGCAGACGGTGAACTGCTGCTGGTCGGTCAACATGGTGTCGCCACCATGCCGGCAAGTGCCCTGAAAGCTCACTGATAATAATTACAAGCCAGGAGAATCTGGATGTCTTTTGACCAGAGTAACGCGCCATTCATGGAGCGGTTGGTGTTCAACAACCGCCTCGCAGTGGTGATTCTTTTCTCGCTCATTTCCGTGTTTCTCGGATATCAGGCGCTGCAGGTGCGACCCGACACCAGCTTTGCCAAGATGATCCCGCTGGAACACCCCTATATCGTCAACATGATCGAGCACCAGAACGATCTGGCGAACCTCGGCAACTCGATCCGCATTGCGGTCGCCATCGAAGACGGTGATATTTTCAGCACCGAGTACATGGAGACGCTCAAGCAGATCAACGACGAAGTCTTCTTCTTGCCCGGTGTAGATCGTTCCAACCTGCGCTCGCTGTGGACGCCGAACGTACGCTGGACCGAAGTGACCGAGTATGGTTTTGACGGTGGTCCGGTGACCAATCACCCGTCCTACACCAATGATCAGGACCTGGAAGAGCTGCGCGCCAACGTCCTGAAGTCCGGTGAAATCGGTCGTCTGGTTGCGAACAACTTCAAGTCGAGCATCATCGAGGTGCCGCTGCAGGAGTTCTATCCGAACCCGGATAACCAGAGCGAACTGCTGCGTCTGGACTACAAGCAGTTCTCGCACCTGCTGGAAGAAAAGATCCGCGATCGTTTCCAGGCTGAAAACCCGAACATCAAGATCCACATCGTCGGCTTTGCCAAGAAGGTGGGTGACCTGATCGACGGTCTGATCGGCGTGGTCGCCTTCTTCGGTGTCGCCTTCATCATCACCTTCGTGCTGCTCTACATGTTCACCTGGTGTATCCGCAGTACCGTGTCGGTACTGGTGACCACGGTGATCGCGGTGATCTGGCAGCTGGGTCTGATCAATCTGGTCGGCTTCGGTCTGGACCCGTACTCGATGCTGGTGCCGTTCCTGATCTTCGCCATCGGTATTTCCCACGGCGTGCAGAAGATCAACGGTATTGCCCTGCAGTCCGGTGGAGCAGACAACGCCCTGATGGCTGCGCGTCTGACCTTCCGTCAGCTGTTCCTGCCGGGCATGATCGCGATTCTGGCTGACGCGGTAGGCTTTATTACGCTGCTGGTGATCAAGATCGACGTGATCCACGAGCTGGCGATTGGCGCGTCCATCGGTGTGGCGGTCATCGTGTTCACCAACCTGATCATGCTGCCGGTAACCATTTCTTACCTGGGTATCAGCAAGAAGGCGGTTGAGCGTTCCAAGCGCGATGCGGTGCGTGAACACCCGTTCTGGCGCTTCCTGTCCAACGTTGCCCACCCGAATGTGGCTCCGTGGATGGTTGTCGTTGCCCTGGTCGCTGGTGCCAGCTGCTTTGTGTACCAGAAGAACAACATCAAGGTCGGTGACCTGGATGCGGGTGCTCCTGAGCTGCGTCCTGACTCGCGCTACAACAAGGACAACGACTTCATCATCCAGAACTACACCACCAGCTCCGATATCCTGGTCGTAATGGTCGCTACTCCGCCGGAGAAGTGCTCTGCCTACGAGACCATGGAAGCCATCGATCAGCTGCAGTGGAAGATGCAGAACCTGGAAGGGGTGCAGTCTGCGGTTTCCCTGGTTACCGTCGCAAAACAGGTAATCATGGGCTCCAACGAGGGCAACCTGAAGTGGCAGGGCCTGTCGCGTAACCAGGACGTACTGAACAACGCCATCAGCCGTGCGCCGTCTGGCATGTTCAACGCTGCCTGTTCGCTGGCGCCGGTCATGGTCTTCCTGGATGACCACAAGGCTGACACCCTGAAGCGCGCTACTGCCGCGGTCGAAGAGTTCGCTGCCGAGTACAACACCGACGACATGGTGTTCAAGCTGGCTGCCGGTAACGCCGGTATCGAAGCGGCTACCAACGAGATCATCTCCAGCTCCGAGCTGCTGATTCTGGTGCTGGTGTACATCTGGGTAGCGGTAATGTGCATGATCACCTTCCGCTCGCTGCCGGCCACCATCTGTATCGTGCTGCCGCTGATTTTGACCTCGGTGCTGGGTAACGCGCTGATGGCCTTCCTCGGCATTGGTATGAAGGTGGCAACGCTGCCGGTTATCGCACTGGGCGTGGGTATCGGTGTTGACTACGGTATCTACATCTACAGCCGTCTGGAAAGTTTCCTGCGTCAGGGCATGCCGCTGCAGGAAGCCTACTACGAGACCCTGCGCTCCACCGGTAAGGCGGTACTGTTCACCGGTCTGTGTCTGGCAATCGGTGTGGCTACCTGGATCTTCTCTGCGATCAAGTTCCAGGCCGACATGGGTCTGATGCTGACCTTCATGTTCCTGGTCAACATGATCGGTGCGATGCTGCTGCTGCCAGCACTGGCTCGCTTCCTGATCAATCCGGAGAAAGTGCGTAACTCCCGCGGTAGCAAGCTGTCTCACTGATAGCGCGCTGCAGCACAGAAAAACCCGCCAATCGGTGGGTTTTTTTGTGCCTGCTCGCCTAGCCCGCCGGCAGGCGGTAGCGCACCTCCCACTGTTTCCTGAATGACGCTACTGCCGTTACCTTGGCAATCTAGTTTGTGACGAAATATTGCTGCGAAAATGCGGGCTTCTGCATTGATAACGTGATTAACAAAAGATAACCGTGAGCCGTTGGCGCCGCCTTCCCGTGCTCGTTACCATGGGCAGTCCCGTTTGATAACGGAAAGATGGATAACAATAAGGGGGAATGGTGTATGCGCGAGCCCACTCGTTGGCGCACTCAAACGACTCAACTGGCCTCTGCCATCGGCCAGCGGGCGCAGTTCCGCAAGCAATCCGTTGCTGTTCGCGTGCTCAAGGCGGCTGGCCTGGGCGCTGTACTGATGACAGCTTCAATCACACCCGCGCTGGCAGCGGATACCGTTGCCGAAGCACCCAAGCCTGCGATCATGTCCGAGTTGGCCAGTCACTCACTGCTGCTGGATGTTGCCTCTGCCGGCGACCGTCTGGTTGCGGTTGGCAGTCGTGGTCATATCGTCTACTCCGACGATCAGGGCGCAAGCTGGACGCAAGCCCAGGTGCCGGTACGCCAGCTGCTGACCTCGGTGTACTTCGCTGATGCCAATAACGGTTGGGCTGTCGGTCACGACGGCGTCATTCTGCACTCCAGCGATGCTGGTGCGAACTGGGAAATGCAATACCGTGACCCGGCACTGGACGAAGCCGCTGACCCGGACGGCCCGGGCCTGCTTGAGCGCCCCCTTATGGATCTGTGGTTTCGCGACGCCAGCACCGGTTTTGCCTTTGGTGCCTACGGCACCTATCTGCGTACCGATGACGGCGGCAAGACCTGGGAAGACCTCTCATTCGATATCGATAACCCCGATGGCTTCCACTACAACGCGGTGACAGCGGTTGCCGGCACTGGCCTGTTCCTGGTTGGCGAGATGGGCACCATGTATCGCTCGCCCGACTTTGGCGACACCTGGGAAACCCTGCAGAGCTCTCCCTACGACGGCACCTGGTTTGGTACGTCCGGCACCGGCATTGAAGGTCAGGTTCTGGCCTGGGGCCTGCGTGGCAACATGTACCGTTCCACCGACTTTGGCGACAGCTGGGAGCAGGTTGAGCTGCACACACCGAACAACGGCCCGCTGGAAGCAACCCTGCTGGGCGGCAACCTGTCTGCCGATGGTTCGCTCGCTGTTGTGGGTGCCGGCGGGGTAGTGGTGACCAGTACCGACCACGGCGAAAGCTTCAACGTTGCCGTGCGTCCTGACCGTGTTGCGTTGTCGACCGCCAAGCGCCTGCCTGACGGCGAACTGGTGCTGGTCGGTCAGCATGGCGTGGTCAAGGCGGCAGCCAACGGCCTGCCCGAAAACCAATAACAAACAGCTGCCAGGAGAGTCTGGATGTCCAAGCTTCATCAGGAAACGAGCGCTCCCTTTGTGGAACGCTTGATCTTCAACAATCGGATTGTTGTTCTTCTGCTGTTTGCACTGCTGACCGTGTTCTTCGGTTACCAGGCGGCGCAGGTCAAGCCCGATACCAGCTTCGAGAAGATGATTCCTCTCAAGCACCCCTACATTGCCAACATGGTCGCGCATGAGAACGATCTGCCGAACCTTGGCAACTCGATTCGTATCGCTGTCGAGATCAAGGACGGCGATATCTTCAGTACTGAGTACATGGAGACCCTCAAGCGCATCAACGACGAGGTGTTCTTCCTGCCGGGTGTCGACCGTTCGAACCTGCGTTCGCTGTGGACGCCGAACGTACGCTGGACCGAGGTCACCGAGTACGGATTTGACGGTGGCCCGGTTGCCAACCGACCGGCCTATCTGAGCGAAAGCGATCTGGAAGAACTGCGTGAGAACGTACTCAAGTCCGGTGAGATTGGTCGTCTGGTTGCCAACAACTTCAAGTCGACCATCATCGACATCCCGCTGCAGGAAGCCTATCCGAACCCGGAGAACCAGAGCGAGCTGGTGCAACTGGACTACGGTGACTTCTCACGTCAGCTGGAAGACAAGATTCGCACCGAGTTTCAGGGTGAGAACCCTAACATTCAGATTCACATTGTCGGTTTTGCCAAGAAGGTCGGTGACCTGATTGACGGCATCATCAAGGTGGTAATGTTCTTCGGTGCTGCACTGTTGATCACCTTTGTTCTGCTGATGATGTTCACTCGCTGTCTGAAAAGCTCGATCACCACACTGGTGTGTTCGGTTATCGCGGTGGTCTGGCAGCTTGGCTTGCTGCGTACCCTGGGATTTGGTCTCGACCCGTACTCGATTCTGGTTCCGTTCCTGGTATTTGCCATCGGCATTTCCCACGGTGTGCAGATCATCAATGGTATGGCCATCGAGTACACCAACGCTGATGACAGCCAGACCGCTGCCCGTCGCGCGTTCCGTGCACTGTACATCCCGGGTATCGTTGCGCTGATTTCCGATGCAGTCGGCTTTGTAACCCTGCTGCTGATCGAGATCGAGGTTATTCGCGAGCTGGGTATTGCCGCCTCTGTTGGTGTGGGTGTGATCATCCTGACCAACCTGATGCTGCTGCCGATCCTGATGTCCTACATCGGTATCAGCCGCAAGGCCGTCGAGCGCAACCGCAATATGGCCAATCGTCCGCAAGGCCTGTGGCTTGGTGTTGCCAAGTTTGCTCACCCGGCGGTGGCCCCGGTCTCTGTTGTCCTGGCGATCATTGCCTTCGCTTTCGGTATCTACCACGGCAAGAACGTTGCCATCGGCGACCTGGATCCGGGTGCACCTGAGCTGCGCGCCGATTCGCGTTACAACCTCGATAACCAGTTCATCATCGAGAACTACTCCACCAGTTCCGACATTCTGGTCGTCATGGTCAAAACGCCGGACGAGATGTGTTCTGCCTACGAGACCATGGAAGCCATCGATCAGCTCGAATGGCGCATGAACAACCTGGATGGCGTGCAGTCGGCGGTATCGCTGGTGACTGTTGCCAAGCAGGTGATCATGGGCAACAACGAGGGCAACCTGAAGTGGCAGACCCTGTCGCGTAACCAGGACAACCTGAACAACGCCATCAGCCGCGCGCCGTCCGGCATGTTCAACTCGGCCTGTTCGCTGGCACCGGTGATGATCTTCCTCGATGACCACAAGGCAGACACGCTCAAGCGTGCTACCGCCGAAGTTGAGGCGTTCGCTGCCGAGTACAACACCGACGACATGCAGTTCCTGCTGGCGGCCGGTAATGCCGGTATCGAAGCAGCTACCAACGTAGTGATCGAAGCCTCTCAGACCAAGATGCTGCTGACTGTTTACGCAGTCGTGATTCTGATGTGTCTGATCACCTTCCGCTCGATCCGCGCGGTGCTGTGTATCATCATCCCGCTGGCGCTGACTTCGGTTCTGGCCAACGCGCTGATGGCGTTCCTGGGTATTGGCGTGAAGGTGGCAACCCTGCCGGTAATCGCCTTGGGTGTGGGTATCGGTGTCGACTACGGCATCTACATCTACAGCCGTCTGGAAACCTACCTGCGTCAGGGCCTGCCGCTGCAGGAAGCCTACTATGAAACCCTGAAGACCACGGGTAAGGCCGTGACCTTCACCGGCTTCACCCTGGCCATTGGTGTCGCCACCTGGATCTTCTCCGCGATCAAGTTCCAGGCCGACATGGGTATCCTGCTGACCTTCATGTTCCTGTGGAACATGTTCGGCGCCCTGTGGCTGCTGCCGGCTCTGGCTCGCTTCCTGATCCGTCCGGACAAGTTGCGTAGCTGAGTGGGTTGAGCTGTACAAAAAAACCGCCTTCGGGCGGTTTTTTTGTGGGGGGCGGTTCAATGCTGAGTTTCGAGATAAACGCATCTGTTGGAGGTCGTTGCTCAGCGGTCCAGGGACGGCCGGGGTAATGCTGTAACTGGGAAGAGATAATTCGAGTAGCAGAGCTGAGTGCCGCGTTGCCGTGACCCTCATTTTTCGCCTTTTCTGGCGAGCCAAGGGGGGCTGCTTGCCCAGCCCCCCTTGGCGATCCCCCCGGGCACCCGGCTACGCGGCCCTGCGGGTTCGCTGCGTTGCTCGGGCTAGCGGGGGCCGGCAGAACTCGTCGCTACGCTCCTCAAACAGGCTGCCGTCCTTCTTCCCGCCAGCCCTGCGCTACTCGCCCGCGTAAACGGGACTAACCCCGGTGCAGACTCGACCATCGGTGCCGTATTGGACCGACAGTAGGGAAGCTCAGTTACCGGGATTCGATGATCTGCCAAGGCAGATCTTGTTGGACGTCGATATGACAAGCCAAGGCTTGTCTGCTTCACACATCCGGATATAGCGGCTCAATCACATTCTCACCCAGCGCTTCAGCCTCGCGCTGGCGCGCCTGGGTCACCTTGCGCACGGCGCGCCAGAGCGGTTTGCCGCGCCAGGCGTGTTCGGTCTGGCCGAACAGGCAGCCGTTCAGGTCGTCCAGTGCGTCGGCGAGGTTGGGGTGGGCGTGGCTGAGGGCGATGAGGTCACTTTCCTGCTGTTTGGCCCAGTGCTCCAGCGCCTTGCGTGCATCTGCCGGCTGGTTGTGGCGGCAGGCGGCCTGCAGGTCGGCGAGCGGGTTGCCTGGCTGGTCGGTGTCGAGGCTGACGGTGTCCTCACCGAGGTCATCCAGCGCAATCAGCGCGTGACGTGCCTTGCGCAGTTGCAGCAGGGCCCAGCCCAGCGCAGCCAACAGCAGTGCCGTGGCCAGCTGCCAGGGCCAGAGCAGGGCGGGTTCGGTCTGTGTTTGGCCGGTGTAGGCTGTGTTCTGGTCGGTGTAGCCGCCATTGCCGCGAATGTTCAGGGTGACTGCGTCAAGCTCCGAGACCTCAAGCTGGTTGGTCGTGGTGTTCCACCACTGCACGCGAATGGCGGGTACCACATGGCGGCCTGCGTGGCGTGCCACCACAGCAGAACTCTCTTGCCGCAGGCCGAGCACGCCAGTGCCCGACAGCTGGTTTTCGAGCTGGGGCTGGTCGTTGTACTGGCGCAGTTCATCCTGATCCTCGGACAGGGTGTTCAGCTCTGGCAGCTGTGTTGCGGTCAGACCATCGGCCTGGATCGACAGGGTGCGGGTGAGGGGTTCGCCGCGAACCAGTTCGCCCGTTGGGTCCGGCTGCCAGTTCTGGCTGAGACGCACCTGCCGAGCAGGTAGCCAGGGTACGCCTGTCGGGTAGCTGTCGGGGATGGGCTTTACGTCCAGTTGCTGGCTGGGAGAGCGCAACTGGATAAAGCGCGCGTTGTGGCTGCCGGGCTGGCTGGCTGCAGCGCGCGGCTGCACCGCAGTGGCGCTGAACAACTGGGACGGAATGTCGATTGGCCCGCTGCGCTGAGGGTAGATGGCATAGCGTACCTCGATCACGCCGTGGACGATGCCGTTGATCTCGCGCTCATAGGTTTTCGGCGCGCCAAGGGACTCGACGCGCGCATCGGGAATTTCCAGCCCGCTCAGGGTCGAGTCATCGTATAGCGAAACCGAGTGGTAAATGCGCAGGGTCAGCAGCACTTGTGCCTGTACATAGGGTGTGCGGGTGTCGAGTTCGCTGTCGATAAAGATAGGGGCGACGTCAGCGGGACTGATCTCGTCGCTCTGGGCTTGGGTGAGCACGCGAAGGGGCAACGGTTCGCTGCGCTCGCCGGCCAGCTCCAGCGGTGGAATAACGACGATGCCGGTGCGCAGCGGCTGCATGCGGATGACCCAGCGGGTAACGGGCAGGCTACGGCCATTGATGGTGCTGACCAGGTTGAGCTTGCGGCTGGATTCAACCTGAAAGTGCTCATCCAGCGGGCTGAGGTCGGGCGCGTCGCTGCGTGTGGCCAGGGTGCTTTCCAGGGTCAGCTCCAGCTGCTGGTGCTCGTTCAGCTGGGTACGATCAACGCTCGCCTGCAGTGCGGCGAAGGCGGGCAGGCTGGTGGCCAGCAGGAGCAGGGTGAAAAGCAGCTTGCGCATTATCGAGGACGTCCGTCGTTCTGTTGCAGATGCTGATAGAGGAACTTGCGCCGCAGCAGTTCCGCCGGATTATCGGGAATATCGCGTAACCATTGTTGCACAGCCTGACGCTGTTCAATCTGCCGACGACCGCCTGCGCCACCACCGACCGCAGCTGCGCCGTTGTCTTCCTGTTCTGGGCTGTCAGTCAGCTCGCCGGCTACGTTGCTGTTGGCGGTGGTCTCGCCTGCGCTGTCGTCCGAACTGCTGGTATCGGTTGCCGTTGTACCCGCGCTGTTTGTGCTGTCGGCCCCTTGCTCCTGCTCGGTGCTGATCTCGGCGGTTGCAGCGTCATCGGTATCGACGCTGGCTCCGCCTGTGGCCTCCGGGGCCGGCTTGTCCGGTTCGGGTTGAACATCCGCTGTTGGATCCTGCTGTTCGCGCAGCTCAGCCAGGTACGCCTCAACCCGCTGACGATTGTAGCGGGCGGCGGTGTGGTCTGGCGCGCGGGTCAGGGTTTGTTCGAAGGCGGCGAGTGCCGCCTGATAGTCGCCGGCCAGCGCCAGCGCGGTGCCTTGGCTGAAGTGCAGTTCCGCGTTATCTGGTTGCTGCTCAACCAGCTCGCCCCAGACTTGTGCGGCGGCGGCGTAATCGCCGCTGTCGAGCAGCGCTCGTGCACGCCACTGTGGCTCCTCGAACAGGTTGGCGGCATCGGCGACTCTGCCTTCGGCGTACAGGTTCGCGGCCTGCTGGTCCGGACGTTGCCACAGGTCATCCCAGCTCATTGCCGACGCCGGATGTGGCAGCCAGAGTGCACAGAGCAGCAGCATCAGCCAGCCACGACGGGCACCCAGCGCAACCAGCGGAAGCAGTAACAGCAACAGCCAGTGCCCCTGGTCGCTGCGTTGACGCTCCTGTGCGCTGGCGTGCTGCGCGGCCAGATCACTCTGCAGCAATTGGTCGATATCGCTATCGTCCAGGCTCATGCGTGCGTAGCGGCCACCGTGGGAGTAGGCGAATTCAACCAGTTCAGGTTCGTTGAGGCGAGGCAGCAATATGCGTCCCTGGTCATCGCGCATGAAACCGCCTTCTGCCAGCGGGACTGGCGCCCCATCTGCGGTGCCTATGCCAATCACTTGCAGGCTGTCGCCGAGCCGGTCTGCAGCGAGCTCCAGACGCGCGGGGTCGAGATCGTCAATTCCATTGCTCAGCAACAGTACCTGGGTTGCGCTGTCCCCATGCTCTGCGCGCAGATCCGCGGCCAGCAGCAGCGCCTGATCAGCCTGCTGACCGCGCACGGGCATGATGTCTGGGTGCAGCGCATCGAGCAGGTTTGTCAACGTGGCGTGGTCGCGGGTCAGCGGCGCGACCAGATGAGCGCTGCCCGCGTAGGCGATCAGCGCAATCCGACGGTCGGGGTAGTGGTCCAGAATGTCCCTGACTTTGCGCTTGGCGCGCTCCAGCCGGGTTGGTAACAGGTCGTTGGATAACATGCTGCGTGACACCTGCAGCACGATGATCAGGCTCGCGCTGTCTTCGCGCTGGACCGTATCGCTCGATTCCCAAGCCGGTCCGGCGAGCGTGATCAGGCTTAGCGTCCAGACGGCAGCGAGCAGCACATAGCGGCCGACGAAGTGCCCCCGTGGCTGGCCCTCAACCAGTGCCTTGCGCAGGGCAGCGGGCAGCAGGGCATCCCAGCCGGAGCGCTGGCGCCGGTGGCGATACAGGTACCAGCACGCGGCCAGCAGCGGGACGATGCCGAGCAGCCACAGGGGGCGGAGAAAGGTCAGCGGCAGGTCAGTCTCAGGCAGCATTCAGCCTCCTGCGCAGCGTCGGGCTACTCCAGAGAAGACTGATCAGCAGGGCAGCAGCCAGCGGCCAGTAATACAGTGGCTGGGCCTTGCGGCTGGCCGGTCCGGTGCGCAGGCTGGGTTCCAGCTGTTCGATGCGGTTGATTGCGGCGGCCAGTGACGCGCTGTCACGTACGCGAAAGTACGCGCCGTCGGTGACCTTGGCGATCTCCTGCAAGGTGGACTCGTCCAGATCGCTGGCCGGATCGGCATTACCTTCGAGCAGGCTCATGAGGTCGTTGTTGCCGGTATTTTCGGCGCCTACGCCGATGGTGAAAATCCGTATGTGTTCGTCAGCGGCAAGCCGCGCGGCCTGGATGGGGGAGATGCTGCCGGCTGTATTGGCGCCATCGGTCACCAGCAACATAACCCGGCTGTTGGTTGGCTGCGCGATCAAGCGCTTGATGGCCAGACCGATGGCGTCGCCAATCGCTGTGTCGCGACCGGCCAGGCCGATAAAGGACTCGTCCAGCCATTGGCGCACGCTGCCCAGGTCATAGGTCAGCGGTGATTGCACGTAGGCCCGTGAGCCGAACAGGATCAAGCCGAGGCGGTCTCCGCTGCGCTGATCGATCAGTTGCCCCAGCCAGTGCTTTACCACGCTCAGCCGGTCGGCAGGCTGGTCATCCAGGGTCAGGTCGCGGGTATCCATACTGGCTGACAGGTCGACCGCCAGCATCATGTCGCGCCCGCTGCTTGGCGGGGGCAGTGGCGCCCCTAGCAACTGAGGGCGGGCCGCGGCCAGGACCAGCAGCAGCCAGATCAAAATAAAGGGTGCCGAGCGCCTGCCTGGATGGGTGCGCGAAGGCTGGGCTGTGTTCAGGCGTTGCAGGCGTTGCAGGAAGGCAACCTGCAGTGCCGCTTCAGGCCGTTTTGCCGGGGGCAGCAGCCAGCGCAGCAGCCATGGCAACGGCAGCAGCAGGAGGCTTGCGGGCCAGGCCAGCTCAAACATGGTTGTGCCTTATCCAGCGCAGCAACTCGCGCTGCAGGGTGCGACGCTCGGCGACGTTAAGCTGCACGTTGGCCTGATAGAGCGTTCCGCCAAGGGGCGCCAGCAGATCTGCCCGTGGGCGCGGGTAGTGCTTGCACAGGTACTCGACCCAGGCATCGCCATACAGACGGGTGGCGGCAACCTCACCACGGCTCTTGAGGTGGCGTTTGAGTTGGGTGTTTAGTGCGGCCAGCCAGTCCTGGTCGGACAGGTCGTCAGCGATCTCCCAGAGAATGCGTTGAGCCTTGAGGCGACGCCGTTGTCGGCGGCGGTTAAGGAATACCGCGACGGGTAGCAGCAACAGCAGCAGTAGCAAGGTGCCTGCTAGCGCTATCCACCCGGGCGCCGGCGGCCACCAGCCAATTGGCGGCGGCAAGGCGGGTAACAACAGGCTGCCTTCGAGCGGGCTGGTCATGACTGCAGGGCCTTGGCATGGCCGCCGAGGTTGTCACGCAACTGCTCATGGGCGGGTGTACTGGTATCGAGTGGTAGCAGGCTGCAACGCAGGCGACGGGCCAGCCGCAGCCAGGCCTGGCGCTGGGCCTGAAACTGGTTCGCGTAGGCTTCGCGCACGCTGTTGTCAGCGGCGTCGAGGGTCAGTCGTTGCTCACCTTGTGCGAAGTTCAGCGCACCTTTGGCCGGCAGTTCGCTGTCGAGCGGGTCGAATACCGGGAGGAGAATCAGGTCGTTGTGCCCGGCCAGTGGCACCAGCAGGCTTTGATTGAGCCCGTCGATGGCCGCGTGATCGCAGACGATATACAGGATACTGCCGGGACGGATGATTTCACGGCTGTGGCGCAAGGCGAGGTTGAGTGACTCGGTTGCCGACTCGGTTGGTTCGGCCGTTTCCGGTGCCAGCGCATGATTGGCCTGGACCAATAGCTGCAGCAGTTGCAACAGCGCCTTGCGGTCGCGGCGCGGGCGAACCTCGTGGCACTGCCCCGGGCCAAATACCATGCCGCCAACGCGGTCGTGGTGCGCCAGTGCGGTCCAGGCGATGAGGGCGCAGGTTTCTGCAGCCAGTACCGATTTGAGGCAGCGCTGGCTGCCGAAAAACAGGCGCGGGCTTTGCTCACCGATCAGGAAGACCGGGCGCTCGCGCTCTTCATTGAAGACCTTGGTGTGTACTTTCTGGCTGCGGGCGGTAACCCGCCAGTCGATATTGCGAATGTCGTCCCCGGGCAGATAGGCCCGTACCTGATCGAAGTCGACACCGCGACCACGCAGGCGCGAGTTCTGCTGGCCGGTTTGCCGCCCGCTGCGCACCGGGCGACTGAACAGCGGCAGCTCATGACAATGCCGCCGGGTTGCCAGCAGGGCTTCCAGGCTGGTGTGCAGCGCGGGGTCGAGGGTGACGGTCATCGGTTCAGACGACTGGGACCGAGTCGATCAGCAGGTTGATCGCCTGATCGCTGTCGATACCCGCGGCTTCTGCCTCAAAGCTCAGCAGGACTCGGTGGCGCAGCACGTCGTGGGCAATCGCCTGGACGTCTTCCGGGCTGACGAAATCGCGACCGGCCAGCCAGGCGTGCGCGCGCGCGCAGCGGTCGAGTGCAATGGTGCCGCGCGGACTGGCACCCATTTCGAGCCATTCGGCCAGCTGCGGGTTGTACTGATCGGGGCGGCGGGTCGCCATCACCAGCTGGATCAGGTATTCCTCCACGGCATCGGCCATGAACAGATCCAGCACTTCCTGGCGGGCGGCCAGAATGCTCTGCTGGGTAATGCGCTCGGCCATCCGCGGCTCGTCACCGCGGGCTTCTCCACGCGCCAGTTGCAGAATCTGGCGTTCCAGGGCCGCGTCGGGAAAGCCGATACGCACGTGCATCAAAAAACGATCCAGCTGCGCTTCGGGCAGCGGGTAGGTGCCTTCCTGTTCGATCGGGTTTTGCGTCGCCATCACCATAAACAGCTCGGGCAGGGCGTAGGTCTGGCGGCCGATACTGACCTGCCGTTCGGCCATCGCCTCAAGCAGTGCAGACTGCACTTTTGCCGGGGCGCGGTTGATCTCGTCCGCCAGCACCAGGTGATGAAAGATCGGCCCCTGCTGGAAACTGAAGGTGGTGGTTTCCGGGTGATATACCTCGGTGCCGGTGATGTCGGCCGGCAGCAGGTCCGGGGTGAACTGAATGCGATGAAAATCGGCTTCGATCCCCTCGGACAGTGCCTTGATGGCCTTGGTCTTGGCCAGACCGGGAGCACCCTCGACCAGAACGTGGCCACCTGCGAGCAGGCTGATCAGCATGCGATCAATCAAGTGCTCCTGGCCGAAAATGTGCTGGCCCATGAAGGCCTTCAACTGCAGCAGGGATTCCCGATGGGTCATGTGTTTTCCGTTGTTCCGGTTCGCTGGCTGGCGTCAGTGTACGTCACTTTAACGAAATCCCTTTGGTCTAGACTATCCTCACACCACAATTAATGCGGCGCCGCTTCCCGAAAGCAGCAGTGTGCGGTCAGGCGGGTGCTGCAGATTGACCCCGCGATCCGGGAGGACGGCAAAATGGCATTGATCATGGCCAGCTCCAAACAGGCGTTCATCGATATTTTGACCGAGCGCCTGCGCGCGCTGGTCACCAAGGCAGATCGTGACGTCATCGGCCTGTTTTGCAACACCTTCTTTGGTATTGCCTCGCACGCGGAACTGGCGTCACGGCAGGACAACGACCTGCTGGGTTGCACGCTCTCGGCATGGCGTTTTTTGCAGGAGTTGCCCAACAGCGATGTGAAGCTGAGGGTGTTCAACCCTGATACCCAGCAGCACGGCTGGCAGACCACCCACACGGTGGTGGAGGTGATACATCGCGACCTGCCATTTCTGGTCGACTCGGTGCGCATGGAGCTGAGCCGCCACGGCTACGCTATCCACAATCTTTACAACAGCATCATGACGGTCCAGCGCGGTGAGGACGGCAAGCTGCTCCGGCTGCTGCCCAGTGGCAGCGAGCTCAAGGGCGCACGTGCCGAATCGGTGATGTACATCGAGATCGATCGCGCAACTACCCATGCCGATTTGCGCATGCTGCAAGACGGCTTGCTCGCGGCGCTGAGTAACGTGCGGGCGACGGTGCAGGACTTTCCTGCGATGCAGGCGCGGGTCCAGGAGTTGATCTCCCTGCTCGGCAGTCGGCGCAAGCAGTACTTTGATCGCGAGGAACGTAACGAGGTCATCGCCTTCCTTGAGTGGCTGCTGGACAACCATTTCACCTTCCTCGGCTATGAGTGTTTTGCCATTAACGAGGGGTTGCCTGCGCAACAGCTCGGCTTGCGCCCCGGCGCGAGTTTGGGCGCACTTGCGCTGAACCCGCGGGACGAAAGCCTGCAGGGGTTACCCGAGCAGGTGATCAGTTACCTGCAGGCGCCGTTGTTGCTGTCGTTCGCCAAGGCCTCGCAACTCAGCCCGGTGCATCGGCCGGCCTATCCGGACTACGTCTCGGTGCGGGAGGTCGATCTGGACGGTCGGGTCGTGCAGGAACACCGCTTTATGGGCCTGTACACCTCCCGGGTCTACTCCGCTCTGGTCGACAACATTCCCCATGTGCGGCGTAAGGTTGCCCACGTGCGCTCGGTATCCGGCTTCTTGCCTCGTAGTCACCTGGCCAAGGAACTGGAGCAGGTGCTGCAGGTGTTGCCGCGAGATGACCTGTTCCAGATGTCGGTCGACGAGCTGGCCGAAACCGCGCTGGATATCGTGCAGATTCAGGAGCGTAACCAAATCCGTCTGTTCCTGCGGCGCGGCAACTATGGGCGGTTCTACTACGCCTTGGCCTTTGTGCCGCGGGACGTCTACTCGACCGATATTCGGCTGAAGATTCAGGCGGTGCTGATGGAGCGCCTGCAGGCAACCGAAAGCGAATTCTGGACCTATTTCTCCGAATCCATTCTGGCGCGCACGCAGTTCATTCTGCGCGTTGATCCAACCAAAACCCCGGATATCGACCCCGTGAAAATCGAACAGGAAGTGGTGCGCGCCTGCCGCAACTGGCAGGACGAGTTTCGTGACCGATTGCTGGAAAGCCTCGGCGAGGCGCGCGCCACCGATGTATTGGCCCATCTGGGTGACGGGTTCCCGGCAGGTTACAGCGACCGCTTCACCGCGGCGACCGGGGTTGTCGATCTGCAGACGTTGCTGACCCTGACGCCAGAGGCGCCGCTGGCCATGAGCTTTTATCAGCCGCTGGCGCAGAAACAGGGTGTGCTGCACTGCAAGCTCTACCACCTGAACGAGTCGTTACCGTTATCGGATGTGATCCCTGTGCTGGAAAACCTCGGGTTGCGGGTACTTGGCGAGTTTCCGTTCTGCATCACCCAGGCCGATGGCGGTACCTACTGGATTCACGATTTCGAGTTCACTTTCGTCGGCGGCGCCACCCTCGATATCCAGGAAGCCAACGAGCTGTTCCGCGACGCCTTCAAGGCTGTGTGGTCGGGGCAGGCCGAGAATGACGGCTTCAATCGTCTGGTGCTGCTGGCCGGCTTGCCCTGGCGCGACGTTGCCCTGCTGCGCGCCTATGCGCGCTACCTCAAGCAGATCCGGCTGGGCTTTGAGCTGCCGTACATTGCCGCCACGCTGGTGGCGCATGCCGACATTGCCCGCGAGCTGGTACGGCTGTTCCGTACCCGTTTCTATCTGGCTCGCAAGCTCAGTGCCGAAGACCTCGGCGATATGCAGCAGAAGCTGGAGAGGGCGATTCTCGGCGCGCTGGATGAGGTCGCGGTGCTCAACGAAGATCGCATCCTGCGGCGCTACCTCGACCTCATCAAGGCGACGCTACGCACCAACTTCTTCCAGCCTGACGGCGCCGGTCAAAACAAGGACTACATGAGCCTGAAGTTTGACCCGTCAGCCATCCCTGAATTGCCGCTGCCGCGTCCGATGTTCGAGATCTTTGTCTATTCGCCGCGGGTCGAGGGCGTCCATTTGCGCGGCGGCAAGGTGGCGCGCGGCGGGCTGCGCTGGTCGGATCGCGAAGAGGATTACCGCACTGAGGTACTTGGCCTGGTCAAGGCCCAGCAGGTCAAGAACGCGGTGATTGTGCCGGTTGGCGCCAAGGGCGGGTTTGTGCCGCGCCGGCTGCCGCTGGGCGGCAGTCGTGACGAGGTTCAGCAGGAGGCAATTGCCTGCTACCGCCTGTTCATTCAGGGGCTGCTCGACATCACCGACAACCTGGTCGACGGCCAGGTGGTGCCGCCGGCCAACGTGGTCCGCCATGACGCGGACGATCCCTATCTGGTGGTGGCGGCTGACAAGGGAACGGCGACCTTCTCCGACATCGCCAACGAGATTGCCGCCGGGTACGGTTTCTGGCTGGGGGATGCCTTTGCCTCCGGTGGCTCTGCCGGCTATGACCACAAAAAGATGGGCATCACCGCACGCGGCGCCTGGGTGTCGGTGCAGCGGCATTTCCATGAGCAGGGCATCAACGTGCAGACCGACCCGGTCAGCGTCATCGGTATCGGCGATATGGCCGGTGACGTGTTCGGCAACGGCCTGCTGCAATCGCGCACGCTCAAGCTGGTTGCCGCGTTTAACCATCAGCACATCTTTATTGATCCGGACCCTGATCCGGAGCGCAGTTATACCGAACGCGAGCGGATGTTCGCCTTACCGCGCTCCAGCTGGGCGGATTACGACGCCAGCCTGATCTCCGAAGGCGGCGGCGTGTTCTCGCGCAGCCTGAAACAAATCACCCTGACGCCGCAGATGCGCGAGCGCTTTGATATCAGCGCAGAGCGGCTAACACCGACCGAGCTGATTCACCAGCTGCTAAAGGCGCCGGTCGACCTGATCTGGAATGGTGGGATTGGTACTTACGTCAAAGGCAGTGGCGAGACCCATGCCGATGTCGGCGACAAGGCCAACGATGCGCTGCGCGTCAACGGCCGTGACCTGCGCTGCCGTGTAGTCGGGGAGGGCGGTAATCTGGGGCTGACCCAGCTTGGTCGCATCGAATACTGTCTGGCGGGTGGTGCGTTGAACACCGACTTTATCGACAACGCCGGCGGTGTCGACTGCTCTGACCATGAGGTCAATATCAAGATCCTGCTTAATGAGGTGGTCGCTGCGCAGGATATGACCGCCAAGCAGCGGAACAAGCTGCTGGCGAGCATGACCGATGCGGTGGCCGAGCTGGTGCTTGGCAACAACTACAAGCAGACCCAGGCGATCAGCCTCGCCCAACGGCAGGCTGCGCAGACCATGGGCGAGTACCAGCGCTTCATCAATGCAATGGAAAGCAGCGGCAAGCTCAATCGGGCGCTGGAGTTCCTGCCCGAGGATGATCAGCTGGCCGAACGCAAGGCTACCGGCAAAGGGCTGACCCGGGCGGAGCTGTCGGTGCTGATTTCCTATTCCAAGGCGGATCTGAAGGAAGCACTGGTCGCCTCGGACGTCCCGGAGGACCCGTATCTGGCGCGTGAGCTGGAGACCGCATTCCCGGCGGTGCTGTTGAAGTCCTGGACGGATGCGCTTGGCCGCCATCGGTTGCGCCGCGAGATTGTTGCTACCCAACTGGCGAACAATCTGGTTAACCACATGGGCATTACCTTTCTGCGGCGGCTCGAGCAATCCACCGGTGCGGGCGTAAGCGATGTCGCGCGGGCCTGGGTTGTGGCCCGGGATGTGTTCCATTTGCAATCGCATTTTGCCGGTATCGAAGCGCTTGATCATCAAGTCGCTGCCGACGTCCAACTGGAGTTGATGGAAGAATTGATGCGGCTGGGGCGTCGGGCCAGCCGCTGGTTTATTCGCAACCGCCGCAGCGAGCTGCTGCCGGAGCGCGAGGTGGCCCACTTCGCTCCCTGCATTCGAACGCTGGCCGAGCGCTTCGACCAGTTACTGGAAGGGGATGTACGCCAGCTCTGGGACGAGCGTTACCAGCACTACGTCGATGAGGGAGTCCCGGACGCCATCGCTCGGGTTGTTGCCGGCACCGGCCATGCCTACACCTTGCTAGGCATCGTTGAAGCGGCCGACGCAACCGGGCAGAATGCCGAACGCGTGGCGCAGGTGTTCTTCGCCCTTGGCTCACAGCTGCAACTGCCCTGGTTCAGCCAGCAGGTTACCGGCCTGCCGGTCGATAACCATTGGCAGGCGCTGGCGCGCGAAAGCTACCGTGATGACCTCGACTGGCAGGCGCGTAGCATGACCATCGCTGCGCTGCAGGGCGGTGATGAAAGTACGCCGGTCGATGTGCTGGTGGCGGACTGGGTTCAGCGCAATCAGGCGCTGGTGTCGCGCTGGCAGGCCATGCTGGGCGAGTTGAAGAGTGCAGGCGCGGGAGATTACCCGATGGTGGCGGTGGCAATGCGTGAGTTGCTGGATCTGGCTCAGCACGCCCGCCTTGTTGTTCAGGACGATGCATGCAGCAATTGATCATAGATCTGGCGTTACCCGCCGAGCGCTACCTGGCCTGGTATCAGGGGCGCGCCGAGCGGGTATTGATGTACAGCCGTGACGGCCGGCGGGTCAGCCTGCCAGCCCATCACCTGCGACCTTTTCTCACTCATCAGGGCGTATACGGCGCCTTTCTGATGCAATTTACCGATGACGGCAAGCTGCTCAAGCTGGAACGGCTGGCAGGCTGAGCGCAGCCGCCGGATTCAGGTATACTCTGCACCCTGATTTTCTGCCCCCCGGATGCCCGCCATGTACGATCTGCTTCGCTCGCTGATGTTCCGCCTGCCCGCGGAAACCTCCCACGACCTTGCACTGGACATGATTGGCGCTGCCGGCCGGCTGCGTCTGGCCGACAAGCTGGTGCGGCCGGTACCGGCGCAGCCGGTTGAGGTCATGGGGTTGACCTTCGACAACCCGGTGGGGCTTGCCGCAGGTCTGGACAAGAACGCTGTCGCAGTAGACGGCATGGCGGCGATGGGTTTTGGTTTTCTGGAGGTTGGTACGGTCACGCCGCGCCCGCAACCGGGTAACCCCAAGCCGCGTTTGTTCCGTCTGCCTGAGCAGTTGGCGATCATTAACCGCTTTGGTTTCAACAACCAGGGTGTGGACGCCATGCTTGAGCGCCTGGCGGGTGTGCGCTACGACGGTGTGTTGGGTATCAACATTGGCAAGAACGCCGTAACTCCGGTCGAGAATGCAGTAGACGATTATCTGTACTGCCTGCGTAAGGTCTACGACCGCGCCAGCTACGTCACGGTCAACCTGTCATCACCGAACACCCCCGGCCTGCGCACGCTGCAGTATGGCGAGGCGCTCAAGGTGCTGCTCGGTCAGATCAAGCAGTGTCAGCAGGCACTGGCCGAGGAGCGCGGTCGCTATGTGCCGATCGCCATCAAGATTGCGCCGGACATGACCGCTGAAGAAGTAGCACTGGTCGGCGCGACGCTGCAGGAAGAGGGCATGGATGCGGTGATTGCCACCAACACCACGCTGGATCGCAGTGCGGTAGCGGACTCTCCCTATGCCAACGAAGCTGGTGGTTTGTCTGGTGCGCCGCTGACCGACATGTCGACTGAAGTCATTCGTCTGCTGGCGGCCGAGCTGAAAGGGCAGATGCCGATCATCGGCGTAGGCGGTATCTTCAGCGGCGCGGATGCGGCCGACAAGATTGCCGCCGGCGCCAGTCTGGTTCAGCTTTACAGTGGTTTCATTTACCGCGGGCCGGAGCTGATCCGCGAATGTGCTGACGCCATTGCGGTAATGCCCCGCTGAAAATGGAAGCCCCCGCAGAGCGGGGGCTGGGTGGGCCTTCCTGAGGCCCGGCGCTGTGGGCAAGCGCCTTTGGGGAAAAGAGATAACTGACTGGGAGTTAGCCTACCGCGTGCATCTCGTTGAGTCGGTGCACGCCGGAAATGCCGGTGAAACCATCCCAACGGTCCGCGCGACCTTCGCGCCAACCATTGATCCAATTTTGTCTGGTAGATGCGTTGTTGAAAGGACAGGTGTCCTGGGATTTGCCACTCACTCCGTGCTGGTAACCGCGTTGAAATGCTCGTTCCATCGGATCACGCTTGAGTCTTCTCATAGGGTAGCGTCCTCGTGTGGTATGACATATGTGAACGATCCGAATCGTTCCAAGGTAGCGCGTAATCGAGTGTTGACTACGCTGCAAAGAAGCCGGTCGGATTGGGTGTGATGGTCCGGCTTCAAATACTGTCACCGCTCAAGTCATGCCCTGTTGTACCCTATCGGCCGTCACCGCTCCAAAGACCGATTTGGCATACCCGAGACAGCCGCTTAGCTGTCACTGAAATATAAACGTCATCGTATTCCGGAAATCAAAGACATGCGCGAGATCCTTGAATTTTTTGTTACCTGCCCGAAAGGAGTCGAGGGTCTGCTGCGCGACGAAGTGCTGGCTCTCGGCGCTGAGTCTGCCAAAGAAACCGTTGCCGGGGTGTCGGTGCAAGGGGGTATCGAACTGGGGTATCGCCTGTGCTTGTGGTCCAGATTGGGCAACCGGGTGCTGCTGGTGCTCAAGCGCTTTCTGGCCGGTACGGCCGAAGATTTGTATGCCGGTGTGCAGCAGATCGACTGGCGTGACCATCTGGCCTTCGACGGCACGCTGGCCATTGATTTCACCGGCACGCTGGCGGGTGTCGACAATACCCACTTCGGCGCCTTGAAGGTCAAGGATGCGGTGGTTGACCAGTTGCGTCGCCCCGACGGCACGCGCCCCGGTGTCGACAAGATTCGCCCGGATCTGCGCATCAATGTGCATTGTCATCGCGGCGAGGTGCAGCTGGCGCTGGATCTGTCGGGAGCCAGTCTGCACCAGCGCGGCTATCGTCTGCAGCAGGGCGCAGCGCCGCTGAAGGAAAACCTCGCGGCGGCCATCCTGATTCGCTCAGGCTGGCCGGCGCTGGCCGAGGCGGGTGGCGCGCTGACCGACCCGATGTGTGGCTCGGGAACCTTCCTGGTCGAGGCGGCGCTGATGGCGTCCGATGTGGCGCCCAATCTCCAGCGCGAACACTGGGGGTTCAGCAACTGGCAGCAGCATGTCCCGATGCTGTGGCAGAAGGTACTGGCCGAGGCGCGTCAGCGCGCCGAGCAGGGGCTGGCTCGGCCACCGTTGTGGATTCGTGGCTACGAGGCTGATCCGCGCTTGCTGCAGCCGGTACGTAACAACATTCAGCGCGCGGGTGTGGGTGAATGGGTCAAGGTGTTTCAGGGCGAGCTGGCGACCTTTGCACCGAATCCGAATCGCGGTCAGAAGGGGCTGGTCGTCTGTAACCCGCCCTACGGTGAGCGCCTCGGTACCACTGCCAGTCTGGTCTATCTCTATCAGAAGCTGGGTGAGGTGCTGCGCGAACAGTGCCAGGGCTGGCAGGCCGCGATCTTTACTGGCAACGCCGACCTCGGCAAGCGGATGGGCATTCGCAGTCACAAGCAGTACAACCTGTTCAACGGCGCACTGCCGTGCAAGTTGCTGCTGATGGACCTGCAGTCCGAGCGCTTTGTTACCAAACCCGCCGATGCTCCGGCCGGGGAGAGCGTTCCGGTTGCGGCGGCGCGCCTCAGCGAGTCGGCGCAGATGTTTGCCAACCGGCTGAAGAAGAACCTCAAGAACCTCGGCAAATGGGCCCGTCAGCAGGGTATTGAGTGCTATCGCGTGTATGACGCCGATATGCCGGAGTTCGCGGTTGCGGTAGACCTTTACGGTGATCGCGTTCACGTGCAGGAATACGCACCGCCGCAGTCCATCGACGAAGAGAAGGCGCAGGCACGCCTGCAGGACGTCATGGCCGCGCTGCCGCAGGTGTTGGGCGTGCCACCTGAGCATATCGCTCTGAAGCAGCGTCAGCGCCAGTCTGGCAAGCAGCAATATCAGCGTATGGCGCAGCAGGGTGAGTTTTTCGAGGTGCGCGAAGGCCAGGTGCGGCTGCTGGTCAACCTGACGGACTACCTGGATACCGGTCTGTTTCTGGATCACCGGCCGATGCGCCTGCGCATTGCCGCAGAAGCCAAGGGCAAGCGCTTCCTGAACCTGTTCTGTTACACCGCCACGGCAACGGTGCACGCCGCCGCGGCTGGCGCGCGTTCAACCACCAGCGTAGACCTGTCCAACACCTATCTGGATTGGGCACGGCGCAACCTGTCGCTCAATGGTCTGTCTGATCTGCACAAGCTGGTGCGTTCGGATGTGATGGCGTGGCTGGAACAGGCAGCGGATCAGCAGTTCGACTTGATCTTTATCGACCCGCCAACCTTCTCAAACTCGAAAAAGCTGGAAGGTGTGTTTGATGTGCAGCGCGATCACTCGCGCTTGCTGGAACTGGCGATGAAACGTCTGGCACCGGGTGGGGTGCTGTACTTCTCCAATAACTTCCGCCGCTTCCGGATGGATGAGGCTGTTGAGGCGCGTTATCTGGTGGAGGATATTTCGGCCCAGACGCTGGATCGTGATTTCCAGCGCAATGCACGCATTCACAAGACCTGGAAGGTGAGTCACCGCCCCTGAGGGCGGTGATCGGTCAGCGGTTGCTGGCGCTGGCTACATCGGTTGGCACGCGCCGGAACACGTCCTGCAATACCAGGTCGAGGGCCTGCCCGCTGGCGCCTGCGGCGCTGTGGTTGACGATGGCGGCGACCGCCCAGCTTTGACCGTTGGCGTCGCGGGTGATACCGGCGATGGCTTTTACGTTACGCAGCGAGCCGGTCTTGATGTGCGCCTGGCCGGCCACCGGGGTGTTGCGCAGTCTGCGGCGCATGGTGCCGTCCATCGCGGCCAGCGGCATCGAGGCGATGAATTCGGCACTGTAGGGGCTTTCCCAGGCCTGGGCTAACAGTTGCGCCATTTCACGGGCGGTCAGGCGTTCCATGCGGGACAGCCCGGAGCCGTTCTCCATTACCAGTGTGTTGGCGCGGATACCTTTGTTGTTAAGCCAGTCATTGATGACGCGGACGGCAGCCTTGTGATCGTCGCGGTCGACAGCGCTGCGGTTTTCCCGGCCGATGGTCAGGAACAGCTGGCGCGCCATGGTGTTGTTGCTCCACTTGTTGATATCGCGGACCACTTCGACGAGGTCGGGTGAGGTGCTGCGCGAGACCAGGCGGGCGTCGCTGGGGGCACGGCCGATCTGGGTGCCACCGCTGATGCTGCCGCCCATTTCGGCCCACAGGGTGCGCAAGGTGCTGGCAGTGTAGGTGGTGGCGGTCAGGGCGGTCAGGTAGCGCTGTGCGATGCAGCCCTCATGCAGGTTGCCGGTCAGGGTGATCACCGCTTCGTGGCCCTGGTCCTGGATGCTGTAGCCGACGTTGGGCGCTGGGCAACTGCGAGTTGGTGCCGGGAGGAGCGCGATCTGGTTGACGATCTTGACTTCAGGCAGTGCCGGTTCGACGTTGATACGGACGCCGCCGCGCTCGGCATAGCTGCTGACGACCAGCACCTTGAGGTTGGTCAGCAGCGGGTCTGGTTCTACCAGGAACGGCCGGTTCTGGTTGCCACTGTCGTCAATGAACGGCGGTATATCGGCCGGGAAGCGCATGTCGGCCGGCTGAAGTACCAAATCGCCATTGATATTGCGAATGCCCGCTGCCTTTAGATCGCGGAGCATCAGCCACATGCGTTCGAGGGTCAGCTTCGGGTCACCGCCACTACGAAAGATCAGGTCGCCCTGCAGGGTGCCGTCAACAACCGGGCCGGAGACGAGCAGGTCGCTGTTCCAGTGATAGGTTGGCCCGAGAATCTCCAGCGCCGCGTAGGTGGTGACCAGCTTCATGGTCGAGGCTGGATTGACTGGCTGGTCGGCGTTGACGAACTGCGCCATTCCCTGGTTTTCCAGCGGGATGACCGCCAGGGAGAGAGCGTCGGCAGGAATCTTGGCGGCCTGCAGCGCACTGTTGACGCGACCGGGCAGGGTGCCGCTGTCTGCGGCTTGCAATGGTGTGGTGGTCAGCAGGCTGATCGCCGGGATCAGACAGAGCAGGGTGCGTGCGAAAAGGTTGGACATGGTATCCAGCTCCGTAGCCTGTGGATTGCTGACGGCGCAATGGTGCGCCGCTCAGTTCCCGTTTTTTCGCATCATCACTTAAATAATGATTTGGGCCAAGGGGTTAAAGTAATTTGTTAGATCAACGGTCACGATTGCGCGGGTCAAGCAGCACGCGCCAGAGCACCCAGCTCAATGGCAGCAGCAGTACGCTGATGCCCAGTGACAGCCAGAATCCGAGTGTGCGCAGCCGATAGGCTTCCGACAGCAGCTCGGATTCCGGTACCAGTACCGCCAGGTAGACGTCAGGCGTGCCCAAAATGTTGATGCGCTGCTGCTGGATGACCCAGCGCTGGCCTTCCAGCTCCTTGATCGTTTGCCGCTCCTCGGTGAACCCGTCCAGCGCCAGCGTTGCGAGCAAGGTGCTGCCCAGTTCGTTGAAACGCCTGGGCTCGAGGGAATTGCTGCCCTGGGTGGTGTGCTGTAGGCGATTTGGATCCTGATAGGCCACCACGACGCCTTCCGATGTGTAGAGAATCAGCTCGGAAGAGGGCGTCATCCGCTGTTGTCGGAGCGTTTCAGACAACCGGTCTAGTGTGAGGTCTGCGCCGAACACGGCGAAGCTGCCGCTGGCGCGGGCAAGGGTAGTGCCAAATTCGCGCGTGGAGAAGAACAGGTATGGGGTGGTGATCAGGCGTTGATCGGCTTTGTTGGCGGCGTCGTACCATGGCCGCTGGCGTGGGTCGTAGCCTTCATCAGCGGCCATGCGGGCCTCAATGATTTGCAGATTTTCGTCCAGAAACAGATAGCTGTTGTGCCGGGTTTCGCCCTCGGTGTCGATATGCCAGGTCATCCAGCGTGCTTGCTTTGGTGCGCTGAACCGTTGCTGGCTGATGCGGTTGCCCAGTGGGCGCAGCATCAGGTAATCACCGTCATGCCAGCCGGCATACACCGAATTGAGTTGCGGATTGTCAGTTAGGGCCTGGGCAAGCATGGGCAGGTAGTCCATGCGCTGGGACAAGTCTTCGGTGTGGACCAGCTTGCTCAGTGCCAGCAGGTTCAGTGCCTGCATCGGCGGGTGATAGACGTTCTCCAGCTCGCGGCTGACCTGCTGCACGATACGTTTGAAGATCGCATCGCCATCGGCGTGCATCAGTCGATTGAGTTGTTGATAGTGAAACAGGCTGAGGGTGATGCCGAGCAGCAGCAATGGCAGCATACCCAGCAGGGGGGCGAGCAGAAAGCGCCCTGTGGCAGTCCGTGTCGTATCTGGCATGCAAGTCCTTGGCTGCGTCCGTTGCGGATATGCAGCAAATATAGACTATCGATCTGGCATTGGCAGCTGGAACAGGCGGCGCGCGTTGTTGCAGGTCTGTTGGCTCAGTTGTGTCAGCGATTGCTGGCGGCAGTCTGCCACCATGCGCGCCACTTCCGGCAGGAATGCCGGCTCGTTACGACGGTTTTTCGGTTTGGGTGACAGCGTCCGCGGCAACAGCCAGGGTGCGTCGGTTTCCAGCAGCAGGCGGTTGTCCGGAATGTCCCGAACCAGGGTCTGGAGCTCGGTACCGCGTCGCTCATCGCAGATCCAGCCGGTGATCCCGACGTAGAGATCCAGGTCCAGATAGGCGTACAAGGCCTTGCGATCAGCGGTGAAGCAGTGCACAACGGCACCGCTCAAACGGTCACGAAAATCCCTCAGTACGGCAATCAGGGTATCGCTGGCTTCGCGTTCATGCAGGAAAACCGGCAGGCCGGTTTCAGCTGCGACCGCAAGTTGCTCTTCAAGTGCGCGCAACTGGTCAGGGCGGGGGGAGAAATCGCGATTGTAGTCCAGACCGCATTCGCCAATGGCGCGAACGGCAGGCTGGCGACTTAGTTCGAGTAGCTGACGGCTGCTGTCCGCAGCCCAGTGGCGCGCCTCGTGCGGATGCACGCCGGCGGTGGTGAAGAGGTGTTCAGGATAATCCGCGCATAGAGCAAGCAGATGCTCTGCCTGCTCTAGCGAGGTCATGGTTAGCAGCTGTTGGCTGACACCGGCATCACGGGCCCGCTCGAGAACCGCTTCGCGGTCGCTGTTGAAGGCCTTGTCCGTCAGGTTGACGCCGATGTCGATCCATTCCATCTGCCGTGCGGTCCTCAGGCCTTGCGCGGGCCCTTGGGCTTGGCGGCGAACTCACGACGCGGCTTGCGTGGGCGGTCACGTGGCGGCAGTTCGCCTTCCGGCAGCGGCCAGGACTTGATCTGCAGGGTAACGCCATTGATCTCGGCGCTTGCCAGGCGATTCAGTACGGCCTGATCCAGCTGCGGCAGGAACACACCGGTGTGCTCGTTGAACAGCTTGATGTGACCGATCTGCTGGCGTTGCAGACCACCGACCTTGACCAGTACATCGACCAGCGGCTTGGGCATCAGGCCGGTCTTGCGACCGCCCTGGACCTTGTAGCGGACCAGGCCACTGTCGCGGTCGAATTCGCGCTCGCGGCGCGGCGGAGCGCTAGGCAGATCAGCTACCGGTTCCAGCAGGGTCTTGGCGCTGGGCAGCAGGGTCAGCAGGGCAGCAGCCAGTTCGGTTGCATCCAGACTGGTCAGTTCCTGCAGGTCGCTGACCAGTTGCTGGTGCAGCGAGGTGGCCTGCTCGCGAGCATCGTTCAGGCGTGAGGCCAGCTTGTTCAAGCGGCCACTGCGTACGGCGTCGGCGGTTGGCAGTGCCTGCGGCTCGATTTTCTGACCGGTAGCGCGCTCCAGTACGTGCAGCAGACGGCGCTCGCGCGGGGTGGCGAACAGGATTGCCGTGCCCTGACGACCGGCGCGGCCGGTACGACCGATACGGTGGACGTAGCTTTCGCTGTCGTGCGGCAGGTCGTAGTTGAGTACGTGGGTAATGCGTTCTACGTCCAGACCGCGGGCGGCAACGTCGGTTGCAACCACGATGTCCAGCAGGCCACGCTTGAGGCGGTCAACCACCTGCTCGCGCAGTTGCTGGGTCAGGTCGCCGTTCAGCGCGGCGGCAGCAAAGCCGCGGGCTTCCAGGCGCTCGGCCAACTCAAGGCTGGCGGTCTTGGTACGCACGAAGACGATCATGGCCTCGACCGGCTCGACTTCGAGCAGGCGGGTCATGGCGTCCAGTTTATGGTGGTTGGAGACTTCCCAGACCTTCTGGGTGATGGTCTCGAGGCTGCTGCTGGCACCGCTGTGCAGGCGGATTTCGGCAGGCTCTTTCATGTGATTGCGCGCTACGTTGCGCACACCCGGCGGCATGGTTGCTGAGAACAGTGCCTTCTGGGTGGTATCCGGGACCGCTTCAAAGACCGCTTCCAGATCGTCAGCGAAGCCCATCTTCAGCATCTCGTCGGCTTCGTCGAGTGCCAGGTAGCGCAGTTCCTGCAATTTCAGGCTGCCGCGGCGCAGGTGGTCGGTCAGACGACCAGGGGTAGCCACAACAACGTGGGCACCGCGCTCAAGGGCCTTGAACTGGGGGGCGAAAGCCGAGCCGCCGTACAGGGCGAGCACGGTAAAGCCGCGCATGTTCTGGGCGTAGCGCTGGAATGCCTCGGCGACCTGGAGCGCGAGCTCGCGCGTCGGCGTCAGGATCAGTGCTTGAGTGGCGCGCAGGCTGACGTCGATGCCAGCCAGTACAGGCAGCGCGAAGGCTGCAGTTTTACCAGTGCCGGTCTGCGCCAGACCGAGCAGGTCCTTGCCAGCGAGAAGCGTGGGGATAGCTTCCGCCTGGATCGGGGAGGGGGTTTCGTAGCCGAGGCTGTTGAGCGCCTCGAGGAGATGAGCGGGCAGGCCGAGATCGGCAAATTGCCGGGCCGGAGCGGTATCGGACATACAGGAAGTAAACCTTAGGGAAGAGATAGCCGCACAGTATACGCGGTTTACGGCCAAATTGCCTCTGCCTTTTGTCTGACCTGTTCAGCGCCGGCACAAAGTGTCAGGCTTAGCGGTCAAGTGACAGGATCAAGGAGCAAGGCATGGGACGTCTGGTGGACGGCCAGTGGGTCGATCAATGGTATGACACGAGCAGCACTGGCGGCGCCTTCAAGCGCGAGGACGCCGGGTTTCGCGACTGGATTGAGCCCGGTGCACGCTTTGCGCCAGCCTCCGGCCGCTACCATCTCTATGTCTCGCTGGCGTGCCCATGGGCCCATCGTACGTTGATCATGCGCCGCCTCAAGGGGCTGGAGACGCATATCAGTGTCAGCGTGGTACAGCCACACATGCTTGAACAGGGCTGGGAGTTTGCCGAGCCTGAGCCGCTGTATGGCTATCGTTGCATGCATCAGCTCTATACCCATGCGCGTGCGGACTACACCGGCAGGGTCACCGTGCCGGTGCTCTGGGATCGGCAGCAGCAGACCATCGTTAATAATGAGTCAGCCGAGATCATCCGTATCTTCAACAGCGCGTTTGATGAGCTGACGGGCAACCGTGATGACTATTATCCGCTTGCCCTGCGTGCCGAGATCGAACGGATCAATGAGCGGGTCTACAGCGACATCAACAATGGTGTCTACAAGGCCGGCTTCGCGACTGATCAGCAGGTCTATGAGCAGGCTTGTCGCGACCTCTTTGGCGCTCTGGATTGGGTCGAAGCGTTGCTTGGTCAGCGTCGTTACCTGTGCGGTAGCCAAGTGACGCTGGCCGACTGGCGGCTGTTTACCACGCTTGTGCGCTTTGATCCGGTCTATCACGGGCACTTCAAGTGCAACCTGCGGCGCATTGAAGACTATCCGAACCTGCTCGGCTACCTGCGCGAGCTTTATCAGTGGCCGGGTGTCGCCGATACCGTCGACTTCGAGCACATCAAGCAGCATTACTACTACAGTCACGCCACCATCAATCCCAATCGTATCGTCGCGCTGGGCATGGGCCCTGATCTGTTGGCAGCGCATGGGCGTGAAGGGTTGGCTGGATTGACGAATCAGCAGGGGCGATAGCGTGGGCGAGTTTCAACACATGATTACCCCGGCGTTGATTTTCTCCGGGGTGGCGCTGGTCAGCCTGGTCTGTCAGCTCGGCGCCTGGCGTCTGCGTCTGCCTGCGATTCTCTTCCTGCTGCTTGCCGGTATTCTGCTCGGCCCGGTGCTTGGGCTGCTGTCACCCGACAAGTTTCTCGGCGATCTGCTGTTTCCGCTGGTTTCGCTGTGCGTCGCGCTGATTTTGTTTGAAGGCAGTCTGACGCTCAAATTTGAGCAGTTGAAAGAAACCGGCAGTGTGGTGCGCCGCCTGGTGACGATTGGTGCGCTGGTGACATGGGGTGTCATCAGTGTTGCCTGCCATTGGTTGATTGGTCTTGATCCGGGACTGTCTGCGCTGTTTGGTGCGCTGGTAGTGGTCACCGGGCCAACGGTGATTGTGCCGATGCTGCGTACGTTGCGCGCGACCCAGCGGATCTCTCAGGTGCTGCGCTGGGAGGGCATCCTGATCGATCCCATCGGCGCGCTGCTGGCGGTACTGGTGTATGAGTGGATCGCGGCGCACACCGCTGGTGACAATGGCGTTGCCGCAGGGCTGCTGATATTTGCCAAGGTGGTGTGCTACGGCACCGTCGTAGGGGTTGTCGGCGGCGCGCTGATGGCAACCGCCATGCGCCGGCGCTGGATTCCGGAATACCTTGAAGTGCTGGCCTCGCTGACGCTGGTGCTGGTGACCTTCACCCTGGCTAACGAGCTGGCGCACGAGTCCGGGCTGTTGGCGGTCACGGTCATGGGCATCTGGCTGGCCAATGCCCGCGGCGTGGATATCGAAGAGATTCTGGTGTTCAAGGAGCACCTCTCGGTGCTGCTGATTTCCGGGTTGTTCATTTTGCTGGCGGCACGCCTTGATCTGGGCGCACTGCTCGCGCTCGGCTGGCCTGCACTGGTGCTGCTGCTGGTGATCCAGTTTGTTGCACGGCCGCTCGCGGTCTGGATCAGCAGTATCGGTAGCGAGTTGAACTGGCGGGAGCGGGCGCTTATTGCCTGGATTGGGCCACGAGGTATCGTTGCCGCGGCAGTATCGGCGCTGTTTGCCCTGCGTCTGGAACAGGCGGGTTATGAGGACGCCGCGCTGATCAGCGCGCTGACCTTTGCCGTGATCATCGGCACTGTGGTGTTTCAGAGTGCCACGGCGCGCACCGTCGCCCGCGTGCTTGGCGTAACAGAGCCTGAGCGTCGCGGTGTGCTGATTATTGGCGCCAACTCGGTTGCCCGGGCGCTGGGAGAGGTGTTGAAGAAGCTGGACGTGCCGCTGCTGATGGTCGACACGCATTGGGAGTCAATCAGCCAGGCGCGCATGAAGGGCTTGCGCACGTTGCGGGGTAACCCGCTGTCAACGCAGGTCGACAGCAATCTCGATCTGACCGGGCTCGGTACCTTGCTCACCATTACCCCCGAGCGTGAGCGCAACGCGTTGCTCAACCAGCACTTTCGTCGTGACTTTGCCGCGCACCGGATTTTTACCGTGCGTAACGAGCGTAGCGGGGCCAGTGAGCGGCTGCAGATATCAGCCAAGCACGAAGGCGCGCCGCTGGGCCCCGAGGGCATGACCTTCAGCAAGTTGTCGAGCCTGATCAGTCAGGGCGCACGTTTTAAGGCAACGACCCTGACCGAGGGCTTTGACTATGCTCAGTGGCAGGACGAAGCAGGCAAGGGCCGTACGCCACTGTTGGCGCTGACGCCTGAGCGACGCATACGGGTCTTTTCGCCGGATCAAACCATTGATCCTGTGGCGGACTGGACGCTGATCTATCTGGAAACCGCGCAGGAGAAGGGCAAGGCCGGGCGTGAGGGTGGGGCCACCGAGGCGGGGAGCCAGGCGGCTCAGTGACTGTCGACAATTGCCCGACGTTGCGCTGACAATGCGGGCTTTGCAGCGTTGGGCTCCTCGCCCGACAGCCCCGTCAATTCTCGGAAAGCTCAATGGACACCAACGTCATCACCCCAGAAGGGCATGCTGCGCTCAAGCAGGAACTGGATCAGCTCTGGCGACAGGAGCGCCCGGAGGTCACTCGACTGGTGCAGTGGGCCGCCAGTCTGGGAGACCGTTCCGAGAACGCCGATTATCAGTACAACAAGAAACGGTTGCGCGAAATCGACCGGCGGGTACGGTTTCTGCGCAATCGTCTCGACAAGCTTCGGGTGGTTGAATACAGCCCGGTGCAGGAGGGGCGTGCCTTCTTTGGTGCCTGGGTCGAACTGGTCGATGAAGACGACAACAGCCTGCGCTTCAGAATTGTCGGCCCTGACGAAATCTATGGCCGCAAGGACTATGTGTCGGTCAACGCGCCGATCGTCAGGGCGTGTCTTGGCAAGGTGGTTGGCGATGAAGTGGTTGTGCGCACGCCGGAATCCGAAAAAAGCTGGGAGATCACGGGTATTTGCTACCAGCCTGACGGCCGCTAGCACGCAGCCGGATTACTGCAGGGTAGTGCGCAGCCGGCGTAACGCCGCATAGAAGAACACCAGACCTATGGCAGCCAGGGCCAGCAGTTGCGGCCAGATAATGCCGATGCCGGCACCTCTGAGCAGAACGCCCTGGGCCAGTTGAACAAAGTGCGTGGTTGGAGCCAGCGACATGATGGTCTGCACCACGACCGGCATGCTCTCGCGGGGCGTTACCGCTCCGGAGAGGATTTCCAGCGGGATCAGCAGCAGGATGATCAGCAGCCCGAGCTGCGGCATGGAGCGCGCCACGGTGCCGAGGAAAATCCCCATCGAGGTGGTTGCAAAAAGGTGCAGTGCGGTGCCGGCCAGAAACAGGCTGACGGCGCCCTGAACGGGTACGCCAAGCCAATCCTGTACCACCAGACGCAGTGACAGTGCGCAGGCGATCAGTACCACCAGCCCCATGGCCCACACCTTTGCCAGCATGATTTCCAGCGGCGTCACCGGCATGACCAAAAGGTGCTCGATGGTGCCGTGTTCGCGCTCACGAATCAGCGCTGCCCCCGTCAGGATGATTGACAGCATCGTGATCTGGTTGATTACTTCGCTTATCGAACCGAACCAGCTGGCCTCCAGGTTCGGGTTGTAGGCCATGCGTATCACTGCTTCCAGAGGCAGGGCTGCAGCGCCGCTATAGCCCTGAACGAAGGCGGTGGTTTCGCTCTGGATGATCTGCTGAATGTGGCCGGCGCCGCTGAACGCCTGGCTGATCTGGGTGGCATCGACATTGAGCTGGATCGTCGGTTGCTGTCCGGCCAGCAGGTCACGCTGAAAGTCCGGAGGAATGTTCAGGGTGAAGGTGTAGAGCCCGCTGTCCATGCCCCGGTCCATCTGGCGGTGGTCGATCAGGGTCGGGGGCATGAAGTAGGGCAGTTGGAAAGCGTCGATCAGCCGGCTGGAAACCTGCGAGCGATCCTCGTCTACCACCGCTATGGTTGCCCGGTTTGGCGTTTCCGGCATCGCCGTGGCGGAGGAGTAGATGGCCATGCTGAATGCGTAAATGATCAGGATGATCATCGCCGGGTCCCGGGCGAGGCTGCGCAGTTCCTTTACTCCCAGCTGCAGTATGTTACTCAGCGCTCGGCGCATGTCACTGTTCCTGCTTTCTCAGCCCCGCGACGCTGGCCAGCGTCAATACCGGTATCGCCAGTAGCAAGGGGATGAAGTAGAAATAGAGGTCGCTGAACCCCAATGCCTTGGAAAACACGCCGCGGGAAATGATCAGGAAGTGGGTTGTGGGATACAGCTGCCCGATCAGTGCGCCGAGCCCTTCCATTGCCGATACCGGATGCATCATGCCGGAGAACTGAACCGCCGGAATCAGCGTGGCGATGGCGGTACCGAAGATCGCGGCGATCTGGCTTTTCAGCAGCGAGGAGACCAGCAACCCGAGGCTGGTGGCGCACACGATATACAGCAGACCACCGAGCAACAGGCTCGACAGGCTGCCCTTGATAGGAACGTCGAAAGCCAGCACCGCGAGCAGCAGCAACGCAATGAAATTGATGAAGCCGAGTACCACGTACGGTAGCTGCTTGCCGAGCAGAAACTCGAGCCGGGTTACCGGGGTAACATAGAAATTGGTGATGGAGCCCAGCTCCTTTTCGCGTACCACCGCCAACGCGGTGAGCATGGCCGGAATCATCATCAGAAGAATCGGAATTACCGCCGGTACCATTGCGGGCAGGCTCTTCACATCGGGGTTGTAGCGATACCGGGTTTCTACGTTCACCAGGCTGACCGCGATGGGTGTGGGTTGACGGCTTGCCAGTGAATGCAGGTAGTTCAGGTGAATGCCCTGGGCATAGCCGCGCAGGGTGTCGGCCCGTACCGGCATGGCACCGTCGACCCAGTAGGCGACCTGTGGCAGGTCGCCGCGCAGCAAGTCGCGGCCGAAGCCGGGCGGGATTTCCAGTGCAAGGCTGATGTCACCGGCTCGCATGCGCTGTTCCAGTTCGGCATGACTGTGCAGTGGCGGGCGCTCAATAAAATAGCCGGAACCAGCCAGCTCCAAAGCGTAGGCCTGACTGTAGGTGGTCTGATCCCGGTCCAGCACGGCGAAGCTCAGGTCGTCGACATCCATATTGATGCCGTACCCCATGATCACCATCAGCAGAACCGAGCCGGCCAGCGCGAGCAGCGCGCGCAAGGGATCACGCTTGAGTTCCATCGCCTCCCGGCGGGTATAGCTGAGCATCCGGCGCAAACTGAAACGGGGAGGGCGCTTTTCAGTGTCAGGCTGAGCGACTGACGATGACAGTGCCGCCGCGTCAGGCACCTGCTCTTGCTGGCCACTGGCCTCGCGCAACCAGTCGATGAACGCGTCCTCTAGCGTTGCCTTGCCCCGCTGCTGCCGCAGATCATCGGGTGCACCGCTGACCAGTACCTTGCCGGCGTGCATTAACGACATCCGGTCGCAACGCTCGGCCTCATTCATGAAGTGAGTCGAGATGAAGATGGTAACGCCGTCCGCCCGTGACAGGCTGACCAGCAGGCTCCAGAACAGGTCCCGTGCGATCGGGTCCACCCCCGAAGTGGGCTCGTCGAGAATCAGCACTTCAGGTTTATGAATCACGGCAACGGCGAGCGACAGGCGTTGACGCACCCCCAGAGGCAGGGATAGCGGCAAGCTGCCTGCAACTGCCTGCAGATTGAACTGCGTAAGCAGTTCATCAATGCGCTCGGCGCTTTGCTCGGCGGGTAGCTGGAACAGCTTGGCGTGCAGCGCCAAGTTCTGGCGCACCGTCAGTTCGCTGTACAACGAGAATGACTGGGACATGTAGCCAACCCGCATGCGGATCGCCATGTCGGTCGGGTCCACCGGTTTGCCCAGCAACCAGGCTTCGCCCTCGCTGAAGGGCAGCAGGCCGGTGAGCATTTTCATTGTGGTCGACTTGCCACAGCCGTTGGAACCGAGAAAACCGAAGATTTCCCCGCGCTCGATGCGGAAATTCACCTTGTCGACCGCGACGAAATCGCCGAAGCGGCAGGTCAGGTCGTGTGCCTCGATCGCAATACCGCTATGCATCGTGCGCGGTGGTATCTGCAACCGCCGGTGCTGACGGCGTTTTTCTTCTGGCAGCAGCGCAACGAAGGCCTGCTCGAGGCTGCTGCTGTTGGTATCGGCGAGAATCTGCTGTGGCGTGCCGGTTGCCAGTACCTTGCCGGCATCCATTGCAACCAGCCAGTCAAAGCCCTGGGCCTCATCCATATAGGCACTGGCGATCAGCACGCTCATCTGCGGCCTGCCGGCACGGATGCGTCGAATAAGCTCCCAGAACTGGCTGCGTGACAGGGGGTCGACACCGGTAGTGGGCTCATCCAGCACCAGCAGGTCAGGGTCATGGATCAGCGCGCAGCACAGCCCCAGCTTTTGCTTCATGCCGCCGGAGAGCTTGCCGGCCGGGCGATCGGCAAAGCGGCTCATGCCGGTGCTGGCCAGTAACTGCTGGATGCGCTGCTTGCGCTCAGCTTCACCCTGATTGAACAGCCGGCCAAAGAATTCGAGGTTCTCGGCCACGCTGAGGGTCGGATACAGGTTCTTGCCCAGTCCCTGGGGCATGAAGGCGATACGCGGGCACACGTGGCTGCGGTGCCTGGCGCTGCGCATGTCCCCACCGAGGACCTGCAGCTCGCCCTGTTGCAGGCGACGCGCGCCGGCGACCAGTGCCAGCAGACTGGATTTGCCAACGCCATCCGGGCCAATCAGGCCGACCATACAGCCCGCCGGCAGGTCAAGGGTGACCTTGTCCAGGGCAGCGACGTGCTTGTAATGCAGGCTGATATCGCGCAGTTGGGCGACCGGCTGCGGCTGGCTCATGTTCAGTTGCCGACGTTAACGCTGAGTGCCTCGGGCCACTCGGCACGGGCATCCAGTTTCAGCCAAGCGACGCCGGGCAGGCCGGTCTTGACCTGTTCGATATGCTGCTCCAGCAGCGCCGGGTCGATACGTGCGCGAATGCGGAACATCATTTTTTCCCGCTCCTGCTCCGTTTCCACCGATTTGGGGGTGAACTGGGCCACGCTGGAAACGTAGCTGACCGTGGCCGGAATCACATACTGCGGCGCAGCATCGATAATGATCCGCGCATCGGAGCCCATCGCGACGCGACCCGCGAGCCGTTCGGGCAGAAAGAAGGTCATGTAGACATCGGTCAGATCCACCAGATTCAAAACCCGGCCACCTGCGCCAAGTACCTCACCGGGCTGAACGGTACGAAACTGCACCCTTGCCTTGCGGTCGGCGGTCAGCTTGCTGTCGTTGATATCTGCAGCGATGCGCTCTACCGCTGCGCGTGTTGCATCCAGGGCTGATTCGGCTTCGATCACCTGCGAGCGCGCCGCGGCAATGCCGGCCTCGGTTGCGTGGATCTGGGCCCGTGCCGATGCAACGGCTGCCTCGGCGCTTTGCATGGCCGCCAGGGCATCGTCCAACTGCTGGCGCGAGGCGGCGCTGCGCTGGACCAGCACACTGATGCGCTCATGGCGCTTGCGCGCTGCATTGTGTTCAGCCTGGCGCTGCAGCAACAAAGCCTCCGCGGCAGAGCGCTCGCTTTCGCGCAGGCCAACCTGGGCGCGGGCTGTCTGGATGGCGTTCTCGGCCTGCCGAGCCTGTGCCTCGGCCTGCAGCAGTTGCGCCTGCAGTACGCTGGTATCCATTTCGGCCAGCAGCTGTCCGGGCTCGACGAAATCGCCTTCGTCGACCAGGATGCGGGCAATACGTCCACCTAGTTTGGTCGCGATGTTGATCTCGGTCGCCTCAATCCGGCCGTTACCATTGGCAAAGCCATCACCGTAGCCGTCTGGCTGCAGCTCCAGCCAGGTAACCAGAGCAATGCCAGCGAGCAGGGCGGCGGCGATCAGGGCTCGAACGAGATGGCGAGGAGGTTTTGGCATGACTGTTCCTTGTGCTGGGGGCGGCTGGCTGCCGTTGCCAAACCGCTGAAATCCACTCTAGACGCTTTGCTGCGAGGCGGGTTTGATGTCGATCAAGTGCGGCGCCTATGCGTCAAGAAACCCGAGCAGCTGCCGCACCGGATTATCCGGTGTTGATCGACGGCTGTGTGTCGGTTTGCTCAGGCGCCGCGGTTGATCAGGCGCATGGGGCTTTGCTGGAGCACCGCCCTGGTTCCCCAGACGCCCGCGCAGCCGATCAGCAAGGCAGCTGCCGAGGGTGTCAGCAGCCAAAACAGCAAATGCGGTGTCCAATCCAGACCCAGCGCAAATCGGTACAGCGCCCAGGTGGCCAGCTCGGCTGCTACCACTGCCATCAGGCCGGACATCAGCCCCAGCAGCAAAAACTCCATCCAGCTTGCGCGGCGCAGCAGCGCTCGCCCGGCCCCCAGTGTACGCAGCAATGCGCCCTGATACAGGCGTTCGTCAAGGGTAGCCTGCAGGGCGGCAAACAGCACTGTCATCCCGGCGAGCAGAACAAACAGCAGGACATACTCCACCGCCAGCGTGACTTGGCGGAGGATATCGCGAATCTGGGCCAGTAAGGGGCCGACTTCCAGCAGCGTCATTGCCGGGAACTGACGGTTCAGCTCCTGCAGGGCACCGCGTTGCTCGGCCGGCAAATAGAAACTGGTCAGCAGGGTCGCGGGGAAGCCGTCAAGGTCCCCCGGGGCGAAGATCATGTAGAAGTTGGGCGTGAAGTTGTCCCATTCGACGCTGCGGATGCTGCTGACCTCGGCGTCCAGAGTCCTGCCTTCAATGACGAATCCCAGCCTGTCACCAAGGGTGACACCAAGGCTGTCGGCCAGCTCGGCCTCGATGGACACACGGGCCGTGGCGGATGCAGCAGGGGCTGCGACTGTTGGCCACCACCGGCCTTCGCGCAGTTGATTGTCTGCGGGCAGCTCGGCTGCCCAGGTCAGGCTGAGGTCACGGTTGATGGCCCGGGTTCCGCGATCACGATTGCCATCTTCCTTGCTTACCTCGGTGCGCACAGGCTCGCCGTTGATGCTGACCAGACGTCCTGGCGTGACCGGGTAGAGCGGGGCGCTGCGTGCACCGATGTTCTCCAGTGCCTGGCTGAACGCCTGTTGTTCAGCTGGCAGCACGTTCAGCACGAAGTGGTTGGGAGCGTCATCCGGTAATTGATTCTGCCAGGTGCTGAGCAGCTCGGTCCGCAGGATCAGGACAACCAGCATGCACATGAAAATCAGACCGAATGAGAGCATCTGAGTGGCGGCGGCCGTTGGGCGTTTGAGCAGTTCACCGCTTCCCAGCCGCCAGGCCAGGCTGGCCTCGCGCAGTTTGCCGGCAACCGCGCGCAGCAGCAGCCAGGCGAGCAGCCCGAGCAGTAATGCCGCGAGTGCTCCGCCGAACAGCATGGCCAGGGTGATGGTCAGATCGCCGGTGAACTGCCACATCAGCAGGCTGAGGATGGCGAGGGCGAGCCCATAGATCAGCCAGCTGCTGACGGGCATCGGTTCGAGGTCGCGGCGCAGCACCCGCAGAGGCGCGACGTTACCAAGTCGCAGCAGCGGCGGCAGAGCGAATCCGAGCAGTGCGCTGAAGCCGGTAGCCGCGCCAACCAGCAGCGGGACAACGCCCGGATCCGGCAGTCGTGGCGGCAGCAGGTCGGCGAGCAGCTGCATCAGCCCCCACTGCACGACAAGCCCTATGGCCAGGCCGGCGACTGTGGCAATGATCCCGATGTACAGTAGTTGCATGGTGAACAGGGTGAGTACCTGCCGGCGTTGCAGTCCCATACAGCGCAGCAGGGCGCTGCTGTCGAAATGACGAAGCGCAAAACGCCCGGATGATAGCGCCACGGCAACCCCAGCCAAAATAATGGCCGCAATGCTGGCAAGGCCGAGGAACTGATTGGCCCGCGTTAGCGCATTGCCAACCTGGCGGTTTCCGTCTTCCACGCCGCTAAGTCGCTGGTTTACCGCCAGCAGCGGCTCTATCCAGTTACGGTAACGCTGTAGTACCTGGCGTTCGCCGCTCAACAGCAAGCGATAGGTTACCCGGCTGCCGGGCTGGACCACGCCGGTTGCGTCCAGGTCAACGAGGTTCATCAGCACCCGCGGGGTGAGACTGTAGAAGTCGCTTGCGCGGTCCGGTTCATGGGTCAGTACAGCGCTAATTCGCAGCGTCGCATAGCCAACCTCCAGGCTGTCGCCGACCTGAACCCCCAGCTGGTTCAGCAAGCGTGGTTCCACCCAGATTTCACCGGCGGCCGGTATGGCGCGGGTTGCTGTTTCCTCGGCAAACGCGGAACGACTAATACGCAATTCGCCGCGCAAGGGATACGCCGCGTCAACCGCCTTGATACTGGATAGCTGCATTGCCGAGTCGCTGGCCATGACGCTGGAAAACTCGAGCTGACGACTGAGCATCAGGTCATTGACTGCCGCCTGCTCTGCGTAAGTGTCCGGCAAGGGGCTGCGCGAGGAGACAACCAGGTCGGCGCCCAGAAACTCTGCGGCGCGATCGGTCATGCTGCGCTCAAGGCGTTGGGTAAACAGACTGATGGCCGTGCTGATGGTCACTGCGATCAGCAGGGCACCCAACAGCACGGTCAGTTCGCCCGCCCGCCATTCCCTGCGCAACAGGCGCCAGGCCAGCCGGGCCAGCGGCGGCCGGTTCATGCATCGTCTCCAAGCAGGCGGCCCGCCTGCATGCGTACTGCGTGCTCGCAACGGTCTGCCAGCTGCGCGTCATGCGTCACCAGCACCAGGGTGGTGCGGCGCTCGCGATTGAGTGCAAACAGCAGGTCGCTGATGCGCTCGCCGGTGGCTGCATCCAGGTTGCCGGTTGGCTCGTCGGCAAACAGGATGCTGGGTTCGCTGGCAAAGGCGCGGGCGATGGCTACCCGTTGCTGTTCGCCACCAGAGAGTTGCTGGGGGTAGTGCTGGCGCCGGGCTTCGAGTCCGACCCGCTGCAGCAGCTCGCTGGCGCGCTCCCGTGCGTCGGATCGCCCGGCCAGCTCCAGTGGCAGCATGACGTTCTCAAGCGCGGTCAGACTGTCGAGCAGCTGAAAGGATTGAAAGACGAAACCAACTTGGCGGCCGCGCAGTGTCGCTCGCTGGTCTTCGTTCAGTGCCGTCAGGTCTTCGCCGGCGAGTATGACCTGACCACTGCTTGGCAGGTCCAGGCCGGCCAGCAGACTTAGCAAGGTTGACTTGCCCGATCCCGAAGCGCCGACAATGGCCAGGCTGCTGCCGCGTTCGATACTGAGTGAGACGTCGTCGAGTATCTGCAGCGGCGCTTCCGAGCTGTTCACGACTTTGCTAAGGTGGCGGGCGATTACAACGGCGTCTGACATGGTATACGGACCTGATGAATGTCTTGAGAAACTGGCTGGGAGCGATGCTGGTCTGGGCGCTCTCTGTTCCCGCGGCAGCACAGGGGATACTGATCGTCGGTGATAGTATCAGCGCCGCTTTCGGTCTGGAAATCAGTGACGGCTGGGCAGTGCTGCTGCAGCAGCGGCTGGATGCAGAGAAACTGTCGCTGCAGGTACACAATGCATCCGTCAGCGGAGACACCACCGCAGGCGGCCTGGCCCGCTTGCCATCACTGCTGGAGCAATATTCACCGGAGCTGGTGGTGATCGAGTTGGGGGGTAACGATGGCCTGCGTGGCTTGCCGCCAGCTAATATGCAACAGAATCTTACTGCCATGGTCGAACACTCGCGTGCGGCCGGGGCTGACGTCATACTACTGGGCATGCGTATCCCGCCGAATTACGGAGTGCGTTACACCCAGGCCTTTGAACAGGTCTTTCGGGACGTCGCGCAGCAACAGCAAGTGGCACTCGTGCCCTTTGTGCTGGAAGGCGTGGCTGATCGGGGGCAGTTGATGCAGTCCGATGGCATTCATCCGAACGCGCAAGGACAGCCCGGCATTCTTGAGAATGCATGGCCGGCAATACGTGAATGGGTTCTGACGCAGCCGCCGGCTGCGACAAATGATTAAGGTGGAGCCCTGAATTGAGTGTGTCCTGGATGGCCAGACGCTGGTGTCTGGTGGAGCAGGATGAGCAGCGGGATCTGTTTGTGGAAGATCCCTGGCATGTTCATCTGGTTGATATAAATCTGCGCCTTGATGTGCCGCGAGAGCGCACCTTGTGCGGTGATCTGTTGCCGTCGTCACCGGCCTATCGTGAATTGACGCGCAAGGATCTGCGTTCGCTCTGTCCGGCCTGCATGGATCTGGCGGAGCAGGCCAGAACCGCAGGCCGTCGTCCTGGCGCTGGCCGCACTGCGAGCAGTGCAGCGGTGATGCAGCAGTTTGACCTGATCATGAGTTAAGTGGGAGCTGAATTGATGTTGAGCGTGCGTTCTCGACTGGGCAGGATTACCGCAGGGCTGGTATTCGCCGGGCTGGCGATCGGGTCGGTGCAGGCTAATGATTACCCGTTGCTGTCGGCAGAACAGGATCTGATTGGCGAAGTGTCACGCTATCAGGCTCGCTACGAAGATACCTTTGCAGATCTCGGCAGCGCGCGCGGTTTTGGTTACCTGGAAATGACGGCGGCGAACCCCGGTATTGATCCCTGGCTACCGGGGGAGGGGGTCGAGATTGTGCTGCCGGGTGAGCATGTATTGCCACAGGGGACGCGTGAAGGGGTCGTGATCAACCTGCCTGAATTCCGCATGTACTACTTCCATAAGGGCGGCGAGCTGGTGTCGAGCTACCCGGTCGGTATCGGCCGCGAAGGCTGGTCCTCGCCCATTGGCCAAACCCGTATTTTGCGCAAGGAAGAGCGGCCATCCTGGTATCCGCCCAAGTCGATTCTGGAAGAGCATGCGGCCAATGGTGACCCGCTGCCGTCGGTTGTACCCCCAGGACCGGACAATCCGATGGGCCCGTTCAAGATGAATCTGGCGCTCAGCGGCTACGTCATTCATGGCACCAACAAGAAGTTCGGTATCGGTACCCGCGTCAGCCACGGTTGCTTCCGCATGCGCAATGAGGATATTACCGAACTGTTTCCTCAAGTACCGGTTGGCACGCCGGTGACCATTGTCAATCAGCCCTACAAGTTGGGTATCAAGGACGGAATGCTGTATCTGGAGGTTCACACTGCGCTGGATGAGCACGGTATGCCATCCACACTGGACAAGCAGGCGGCGATTCAGAAATTGCTGGCTGATCAGCAGGAGAAAGTGCAGGGCTTCAGGCTGGACTGGACGGCGATCCGGGATCTGGTTTACGCCGAGAGCGGTATTCCGGGGGTGATTGGACAACCGATCCGGACCATGTGATCCGGATCGGCAAAACCGGCCTTACTTCTGGCTGGCTTTCTCGAGCATGCGCAGGGCGCGCTCGTTGGCTTCGTCAGCAGTCATCTGGGCACGCTGAGCGGCAGCCAGAGCTTCTTCAGCCTTGCGGTATGCTTCGTCAGCACGGGCCTGGGCACTGGCAGTAGCGTTTTCATTAGCGGCAACGCGAGCGCTCAGTTCCTTTTCCATGCTGTTGCTGCAGCCGGCTGCGATCAGTGCGGCCAGGGCTACGGCGGATACTTTCAGTGCAGTTTTCATAACTTTCCCCTTGTGTAAAAAGTCTTGCCTCAAAAACGTACTGCGAAAGACCGGCGTTACCTGAACAAGTTCCGCCGATTTTCTGCAGTACGTTCCTGATAGCGCTAGTAATAGTAGCAGTTGCATTGGTGGTTGGAAGTGGTCGCCAATAATTCTGTTACCAATGAACAACAATAAAGAGGCCTGATTGGGTCCTGCAGGGGTTTGTAGTGGTTCTGGCCTGCTGTAATGTAGCCGGCGCAGTTAACTACAAGGATAAAAACCATGCTAGGAAATCTCGGTCTTCTCGCCGGTGTTGTGCTGTTGATGTATCTGGCGCTTCGAGGTATCAACATCTTTATAGCGTCGCTGGTGTGTGCGTTGGTTGTAGCGCTTACCAACGGCATGCTTGTTTCGCAAACCTTTCTTGAGTTCTATCCGTTCGGTGCGCTGGGTGCATTCACCTTTGCGGGCAAATTCTTCCTGCTGTTCCTCTGTGGTGCCATCTTCGGCAAGGTGATGGCTACCAGTCAGGCGGCCAAGAGTATTGCGTTGGCAATTACCCGTGCCCTGGGCGTTCGCCACACGCTGCTGGTCGGCATGATCGTGTGCGCGCTGCTGACATACGGCGGCGTAGTCGTGTTCGTGGTGGTCTTTACCATGTACCCGCTGGGTATCACGCTGATGCGCGAGGCCAATCTGCCGAAACGTCTGTGGGCCGCCGCCACCTCTATCGGTGCCGGCACCTTCACCATGACGGCGCTGCCGGGCACACCTTCCATTCACAACGTTATTTCTGCCAGCTCACTGGGTACCGACCTGTTTGCGGGCGGCTGGATTGGCTTGTTTGCCGGCGCACTGATGGCGCTGCTGGGCATGCTCTACGTAGAGTGGCAGTGGAAGGTTGCGCAGGCGCGCGGTGAGGGCTTCGTTGAGAACGCTCAGGACCAGCGTATGGAGCAACTGATCGGTGATCCAAACGATGCTCCTGCCTGGTGGATGGCGATGATCCCGATGGTCGTCGTGCTGGGATCGATCATGCTGCCGCGAGCGTTCCTCGGCATGGCTGACTGGTCGCAGAGCGACAGCCTGATGGCTCAAGTGCTGATGTTCAGCGCCAAGCAGCCGATCATCTGGCCGAGCCTGTCGCTGATTCTGGGGTCGCTGACTTGCGTTGTGCTGTTCCCGGCGCTGCGCCGCAAGGCTGCGCAGGCATTTGGTCAGGGCGCGGATGATTCGATCATGCCGCTGCTGAACACCGCTGCGGTTATCGGCTTTGGCGGGGTTGTCACCCAGACTGCCGGCTTTGGCCAGTTTGCCAACTGGATTGTGAACGTTGATCTGCCGCCGCTGCTGTCGGTATTTGCCTCGGTCAGCGTAGTGTCTGCCATCGTCGGTTCTTCTTCCGGTGGTCTGCAGATTTTCATGCAGGCCTTCGCGCCGCATTACATCGAGATGGGCGTGGATCCTGAAATCCTGCACCGTATCGCTGCGGTTGCCTCTGGTGGTCTGGACTCACTGCCGCATTGTGGCGCGGTCATCGCGACCTTCATGATCATGGGGTTGACCCACAAGGAAGCCTACCGTGATCTGTTCGTGGTCACCGTCGCGGTGCCAGTTATTGCCTGTCTGGCCGCTATCGGCCTGTTGATGGCGCTGGGCATGGGGATGGTTCCTGCGGCGTAATTCACTTTTTGAGACGGGCGGGGAAACATTCCGCCCGTTCTCGGTCTATAGTGGATAACTCGTCGCTCGATCTTTTCTGCCTGGGAGACAGACAATGAATATGAACGCGACCGTCCAGCACGATAAGGAACGCAAGCAGTTTTATATTGCATTGGATGGCATGCGGGCGTATCTGGCCTACATGGATCTGGGCAAGATGACACTGGATATCTATCGCACCTTTGTTCCAGACAGTCTTCGTGGCAAGGGATTGGCCGCTCGCCTTACCGCTCATGCGCTGGCCTTTGCGCAGGAGCAGGGATACACCGTGATCCCATCGTGTTCCTACGTTGAACGCTACATGGATCGGCAAGCTGCAGCTGTCAGCTGATAGCTCCTTGCCAGGATCACAAAAAAACCGCCCGAAGGCGGTTTTTTTGTCTCTGCGTGTGCTCAGTCCTGAGTCAGACGAGCGCGGCGCGGCAGAACGTCTTTGAGTTTGTCGCGCATGGAGCGAACGCTCTGAACGGTTGTTGCCCAGTCGATGCAGGCGTCGGTTACCGATACGCCGTACTGCAGCTGCGAGAGATCCTTGGGGATCGACTGGTTGCCCCAGCCAATGTGACTTTCTACCATCAGGCCGATGATGGAGTCGTTGCCTTCCAGAATCTGGTTGGCGACGTTATCCATGACCAGAGGCTGCAGGCCCGGATCCTTGTTGGAGTTGGCGTGGCTGCAGTCGACCATGATGTTTTTGCTGATGCCGGCCTTTTCCAGGTCCTTCTCGCACAGGGCTACGCTGACCGAATCGTAGTTCGGTTTGCCGTTGCCACCACGCAGAACTACGTGACCGTAGGGGTTGCCCTTGGTGGTGACGATCGACACCTGGCCCTGCTGGTTGATACCCAGGAAACGGTGCGGGCTGGAAACCGATTGCAGTGCGTTGATTGCGACTGACAGGCCACCGTCGGTACCGTTCTTGAAGCCGACCGCGGAGGACAGGCCCGACGACATTTCACGGTGGGTTTGTGATTCGGTGGTGCGAGCGCCGATGGCTGACCAGGAAATCAGATCCTGCAGATACTGCGGGGAGATCGGGTCGAGGGCCTCGGTTGCCGTGGGCAGACCCATTTCGGTCAGGTCGCGCAGCAGCTGGCGGCCGATTTGCAGGCCATCCTGAATCTTGAAGGAGTCATCCAGATAGGGGTCGTTGATCAGACCTTTCCAGCCAACGGTGGTGCGCGGCTTTTCGAAGTAGACGCGCATGACCAGATACAGGGTGTCACTGACTTCGGCTGCGAGCTCCTTGAGACGTGCGGCGTAGTCCTTGGCGGCTTCGACGTCGTGGATGGAGCAGGGGCCGATAACAATAAACAGACGGTGGTCCTTGCCGTCGAGAATATCTCGAATAACCTGGCGGCTTTCCACCACGGTTGCCTGGGCAGCCTCGCTGAGGGGGATCTTCGCCTTCAACTGCTCAGGCGTGATCAGGATCTCGTTGGAGGTTACGTTCAAGTCATCAATAGGTAAATCGGCCATCAGTCATCCCGGAATGTGGTGCTTGCCACTGCATTGCGGCGCATTTTAAGTGCCACACAGCTTAATCAAGCTTGCCGCCTTAGGCTACCCCGCCATTAGGCTATTACCCTGAAAAACAAAATAAATTGGCCGTGGCGCAAACGGGTGGTCCAGCCATTGTGGTGAATGGTGAGGCATTCGGTCGCAGCTTTGTCGTGTTGTTGACTGTCTCGTTCGGCATTGGCGCATTACCATGCGTGAATACCAATAACACATCATCCAAATGAGGGTTGTATGAGTCAGAGTCATCTGAAGATCGGGATCATTGGCACCGGTGCCATCGGTGGTTTCTACGGCGCAATGCTGGCCAATGGCGGTAACGATGTGCATTTCCTGCTGCGCAGCGAGTATGACGCGGTGAAAGAGAAGGGCATCACCATCGACAGTCTGGTCAACCCCACTTTGCACGTACATCCGGTGCAGGCCTACAAAGAAGCGGCAGACATGCCCAAGTGCGACTGGATCTTTGTTGGCGCCAAATCCACTGCAGGCAACCTCGGTGAAATTATCGCCAAGGCCGGTAAGCCAGACGCCAAGGTTGTGCTGCTGCAGAACGGTCTGAACAACGAAGACCACCTGCGTCCGTTCCTGCCTGACAGCATGCACCTGATCGGTGGCCTTTGTTACGTCTGTCTGTTCCGTGAAGGCCCGGGCGTGGTCAAGCACCAGTCCAATGGCATGATCGACCTGGGTTACCACTCTGGCCCGGCGACCTCCAAGGAAGAGCAACAGGCGCTGCTGGAAGAGGGCGCTGCGCTGCTGAACTCTGGCAACATTCAGACCCGCCTGCTGCCCGGCGTCGATGAGGCTCGCTGGCAGAAGCTGATTTGGAACGCACCCTTTAATGGTATTTCGGTAGTCCTGAACGCTGGTACTCGAGAGCTGGTTGGTAACCCGGCCAGCCGCAAATTGATCACCGAGATGATGGAAGAGGTTATTGCCGCCGCGCGTGCACGTGGTGTCGGCATTGCTGACGGCGTTATCGATTACATGTTTAAAGGCACCGAAGCGATGCCTGATTATCATCCAAGCATGTACCACGATTGGCTGTACAAGCGCCCGATGGAACTGGATGCGTTGTACGGCGAACTGCTCCGCCTGGGCGCAGAGGCTGGTTGCAGCCTGCCGAAAATCGAGGCAATGTTGGATCAGCTGAAGTTTATTCAGGCCCGCTATCTGACCAACGAATAGGGAAACTCCATGCCCAGCCTGCTCGGAGACAAACTGGTAATCGCCATCTCGTCCAGAGCACTGTTTGACCTGGACGAAAGCCATCAGGTTTTCGAGCAGGAAGGGTTGGAAGCCTATCGTCAGTACCAGATCGCCCGGGAAGAGATACCACTGGAGCAGGGCGAAGCCTTTCCGCTGGTCCAGAAGCTGCTGCGTATCAATAACCTGCTAGAAGGTGACAGTCGCGTTGAGGTCGTTCTGATCTCGCGCAACAGCGCAGATACCGGTCTGCGTGTGTTCAACTCCATTCAGCACTACGGGCTGGGTATCACCCGTGCAGCCTTCGCCGGCGGTCGCAGTCCTTTCACTTATATTCCTGCATTTGGCTGTCAGCTGTTCCTGTCCACCCATGCCGAAGATGTGCGGGCGACTCTGGAAGCAGGCTTTGCTGCAGCGACCATCTTCCCGGCCAAGCGTGCCCGCGAGCAGCGTGATGAACTGCGCATTGCCTTTGATGGCGATGCGGTACTGTTCTCGGACGAGTCTGAGCAGGTTTTCCAGCGCGAAGGTCTGGCTGCCTTTCAGGCCAGCGAGCAGGCAGCTGCGCGCGAGCCGCTTGGCGGCGGCCCGTTCAAGGCGTTTCTTGCTGCGCTTAACCGTATTCAAACCGAGTTTGCGGGTGAGCAGTGCCCCATTCGGACGGCTTTGTTTACGGCGCGCAGCGCGCCAGCGCATGAGCGGGTGATTCGCACCTTGCGTGAGTGGGACATCCGGCTGGACGAGTCGCTGTTTCTCGGCGGCCTGGATAAATCGCAATTCCTGCAGGCTTTTGGTGCGGATCTGTTTTTTGATGATCAGGAGGGGCACTGCCGTCGAGCAGTTGATGTGGTGCCAACAGGTCATGTGCCACATGGAATCAGCAATCTGAAGAGCCCCAGTTCTGCCTGAATGCGCACGCTTTTCACCGTCGGTCGGCTTGTCGCTGGCTATTTCGTATGCGTGCAGGAATTTATGGACTAACCTAGCAGTCATAACAGCCTATCTGGTTATAAGCGTGTCGCCGGGCTATGTGCGCGGCACTGCGTAGCGGGCTTTGATCGCAAGGGGAAGACATCCATGAAACTGCAGCAACTGCGCTACATCTGGGAAGTAGCTCATCACGACCTGAACGTGTCGGCAACCGCTCAGAGCCTGTACACCTCACAACCCGGGATCAGCAAGCAGATCCGCCTGCTCGAGGATGAGTTGGGGGTTGAGGTTTTCTCTCGCAGTGGCAAGCATCTGACCCGGATTACCCCCGCAGGGGAGCGTATCATTGAGACCGCGGGCGAGATTCTTCGCAAGGTCGACAGCATCAAACAAATCGCCCAGGAGTTCAGTAATGAGCGCAAGGGCACGCTGACGCTGGCCACAACGCACACCCAGGCGCGGTATGCCCTGCCGCCGATCATTCAGAAATTCATCAAGAACTACCCGGACGTGTCGCTGCACATGCATCAGGGTACGCCGATGCAGATCTGCGAGATGACGGTGGATGGCACGGCCGACTTTGCCATCGCTACCGAGGCGCTGGAGCTGTTTGCCGATCTGGTGATGATGCCGTGCTATCGCTGGAATCGCTGCGTCATTGTGCCGAAGGGGCATCCGTTGGCCAGCGGCGGCGAGCTGACACTGGAGGCGCTGGCGGACTGGCCGCTGGTGACCTACGTGTTCGGTTTTACCGGCCGTTCGAAGCTCGACGAGGCCTTCAATAACCGCGGTCTGTCGCCCAAGGTGGTTTTTACCGCCGCCGATGCTGATGTGATCAAGACCTATGTGCGACTGGGGCTGGGCGTGGGTATCGTTGCGCACATGGCGGTGGACCCGGAGATGGACCCGGACCTGGAAGTGATCGATGCGAGTCGTTTGTTTGAGTCCAGCGTGACCAAGATCGGGTTCCGGCGCGGCACCTTCCTGCGCGGCTACATGTATGAGTTCATTGAAGCCTTCGCTCCGCATCTGACCCGGGACATGATTGACCGGGCGCTGCTATGCAGTAGCAAGGTTGAGCTAGAGGCGTTGTTCGAGAACGTGGAACTGCCGGTGCTCTGAGCGGGTGTGAGCTGCGGTAAGAAAAAACCGGCGCAGGTGACTCTGCGCCGGTTTTTTTTAGGATTTGGCGATCAGGTTGCTACCGTGCAGGCCACATTCCTTCTTGGTTGCCTCTTCCCACCACCAGCGACCTTCGCGCTCGTGCTGGTTTGGTAATACCGGGCGGGTGCATGGCTCGCAACCGATGCTGATGAAGCCGCGTTCGTGCAGCGGATTGTATGGAATCTCCAGCATGCGGATGTAGTTCCAGACGTCCTCGCTGCTGTAGTTTGCCAGCGGATTGAACTTCACCAGCGGATGCTCCGGCGTGGAGAAACCACCGTCCAGTTGTACGACTGGCACGTCGGCGCGGGTCGGGCTTTGGTCTTTGCGCTGGCCGGTGATCCAGGCATCGACGGTAGCCAGCTTGCGGCGCAGCGGCGCGATCTTGCGGACGCCACAGCACTCGCCATGACCGCTTTCGTAAAAGTCGAACAGGCCTTTTTCTTTCACGTAGGCTTCAAGCTGCTGGTGGTCAGGTGACAGTACCTCCAGCTGAATGCCGTAGTGCTTGCGCACCTGCTCAAGGAAGCGATAGGTCTCGACGTGCAGGCGGCCGGTGTCGAGGGTGAACACCTTGATGTTCGGGTTGATCTTCCAGGCCATGTCCAGCACGACGATGTCGTCGGCGCCGCTGAACGACAGCCAGAGGTTGTCGAAGTTGGCGAAGGCCAGTTCGAGAATCTGCTGAGGGGATTTGCCAGCGTAGTCAGTGGCCAGCTGGTCGATGTCAAAATTGCTCATGGATATCAGGCTCTCTATCCGGCGGTGGATCGGTGTGCCACCGTTCTGTGCGGGGAGTCTAGCAAAGGGCGCCTTAGTCCATCCTCTTTTATTTGGTTATATTTTTATGCCTTTTTCGCCTTAGATTGGACGGCCTGCACGACCCTTGTGATTGCGCCGAGACCCGCTTGCCGGTAGATTGTGCGCCAGTCTCAACCTTGAATCTCAGGAGTGTCGTGTGGAAATCGCTTGCCTTGACCTGGAAGGGGTACTGGTCCCCGAAATCTGGATTGCCTTTGCCGAAAAAACCGGCATCGAGGAGCTCAAGGCAACCACCCGTGACATTCCCGACTACGACGTCCTGATGAAGCAGCGTCTGTCCATCCTGGACAAGCATGGCCTCAAGCTGTCGGACATCCAGGAAGTCATCGCCACGCTGAAGCCGCTCGAAGGCGCGGTGGAGTTTGTTGACTGGCTGCGTGAGCGTTTTCAGGTGGTGATTCTGTCTGACACCTTCTACGAGTTTTCCCAGCCGCTGATGCGTCAGCTCGGCTTCCCGACGCTGCTGTGCCATCGTCTGATCACGGACGAGACGGATCGCGTTGTGGACTATCAACTGCGCCAGAAAGATCCGAAGCGTCAGTCGGTTATCGCGCTGAAGAGCCTGTATTACCGCATCATCGCGGCCGGTGATTCATACAACGACACCACCATGCTCTCGGAGGCCCATGCCGGCATCCTGTTCCATGCGCCGGACAATGTCATTCGTGAATTCCCGCAGTTCCCTGCAGTGCATACCTATGACGACCTGAAAAAGGCCTTCATTGCGGCATCCAACCGCGACCTGTCACTCTGAGTTGTCTGCGACCGGCGTCGCCGGTCGCACTCCCCACCTGATCGATGCGGGCCATCCGCGTCGGCCTCCTTGCCTGAACGCCCGCATCAGCGCTTCGACACTGGTGGTGCGTTGTGCTGGCTCAAATGCCAGCGCCGTGCGCAGTTCTCGCCATACCTTCGTCGGCATGTTTCCTGGTTTCTGCAAGGTCCGATCCTGCTGCATCCGCAGCGCCTGTCGAGCGGTCAAACGACTGAACGGATGGTGACCGCTGGCTAACTCATAGAGCAGACAGGCCACCGCATACAGGTCGCTCGCACGGCTTAGCTCTGCGCCGTCCAGCAGTTCCAGGGCGGCGTAGCGGGGTGTCCAGGCTGCCAGTTGTCGGCTAAGCCTTGGTAACTGCTGCAGATTGGCTGTGCAGCCCTGACCCAAGCCGAAGTCGAACAAGCGCAAGCCGGCGCTGGCCAGCAGGACATTGCCGGGTTTGAGGTCGCCGTGCAGCACCCCGGCAGCGTGCGCGTGCGTGAGGGCGGAAAGCAGGCTCAGGCCGAGCGACCGGAGCTGCGGCCATGCCAATCCATGCGGGTGGTCGGCGATGACCTGATCCAGTGTCGGGCCGTCGAGCAGTTCCATAGTAAGAAACGCGCGTTTGCTGACCGCGTCCACGTGGTAGCTGTAGGGGCGGATGATATGCGGGTGATGCAAACGGCAGGTCAGGGCGTATTCGCTGTAGAGCAGCGTGTTGGCGTCGGGGTGTGCGGCAAAGTTGTCATTGAGCATCTTCAAGGCAATGCAGGGTTGCGGGTCACGGAATTGTTCCCGTAACAGGTCGCGTACCTGATACACCGCGCCCATGCCGCCGACACCGAGCAGGCGCTCGACGCGGTAGCGATTGCCGAGCAGTGTTGGTAATGGGGTGGTGCGAGCCGCTGTTGGGTTAGTAACCATTTGGCTGCTCCGACATGACGGTGACGACGACTGCGCTGATGTTGTCGGCCGCCGTCCCGCGCAGGGCGCTGCTGACGAGCAAGGCTGCTCGGTTGGTCGAGCTGGGTTGCCTGAGGCCTTCAATCAGCTGTGCAGGTGACAGCTCCCGATACAGGCCGTCACTGCAGAGTAACAGCACGTCGCCCGGCTGAATGGCAAAGCTGGTGCTGTCCAGGCGTAGCTGCTCATGGGCGCCAACCGCGCGGAACAGTACATGTGCACTGGGGTGTTTGGCTGCGCTGTCTGCACTCAGTTTGCCGGTGTTGATCAGGCGCTGGGCCAGGGAGTGGTCTCGGGTCAGCAAGTGCAGCTGATTCTGGCGCCAGAGATAGCAGCGACTGTCTCCTGCCCAGATACAGGTGGCCCGCCGCGCCTTGATCAACAGTGTCACCACGGTACTGCCCATCGGGCTGGTGGGCTGGCCGGCTAACCGGGTCAAGTCGGTACTCAGGCGGCGGTTAATCTGATTCAGTGCCTGGCGCACGCGGCGCTGGTTCTGCTCGTGGTTGTTGTTCAACTCCAGGGCGGCCAGGGTGTCGACGATCAGGCGGCTGGCCAGCGCGCCGTTGCGGTGACCTCCCAGGCCATCGGCGACTAGCCAAAGCCCTGCATCCGGGCGTGCAAGGACAGCATCTTCGTTGTGTAGGCGGCGCTTGCCCGGATGGGAATGACTGCTACTGGACCAGTGCATCACAGGCGGGCAGGCAGTTTGAAGCTAGCCAGCAGACCTGGCTCGAACGGATTGGGCGCGCGCTGGCTATGCAGCAGATACTGGGCGCGCATGCCGCCGACGCTCGCCCGTAATTGGAGTGCGTCGCGCTGGTCCTGCTGCTCAAGGGTCAGTTGGTCGAGCAGCCGAAACAGCGACCAGGCTCCCTGGCCTTGTTGCAGGCTCATGCGCCGCCCGCCAAGGTCCTCCAGTGTCAGGGTGATGCGGCTATCGTCAAGTGTCGCCGGCCAACTGAACGCCATGGGGACAATCGGACCGTGGCGGTACTCAAGCTGCTGGTTGCCGTAGTCGAAACTGGAACGGCCAAGGCTGGCATCCAGCGAATAGGGCTCCAGGCGAAAGCCGATAGAGGGCGAAAACGGATCTGCGCCGAAGAAGCTGCTGTGAATGGTGTTTGCCCTGTTCAGTTGCGCCAGCAATTGGGCTGATAGCGGCAGCGCTCGACCATCGAGCAGGCGCAGGCGGTAACCGGCACCGGTGCTGACCAGAAAGGCTTCAAGGTACTGGCTGGTGAAGCGCTGCAAGGTACCCTCGCGCTGGAAGAAACGTCCGAAGTCGTCCAGCTCGACATCGCGCTGACTGGTCGGGTTGAAGGGGTAGTAGTCAGCCAGGGCTTCCCGGTATGGGCGGTAGACGTCGTGCTGGTAGCGGTTATTCAGGTAGTCGGTTGCCGCGAAAAGCACACTTCGCCAACCCTGGTCTGCAATTTGGGTGACCCAGAGTTGGAGCGGTGCTGGCAGAGTCGCCGCGCTGTCGCGGGTGGCACTGATCGCATCATGCCGGTGTTGCATCCGTGCCCCAGCCATCCTGAACGCAAGCTGTCCACGTGTGCTGGTGTTCTCGAGTTGAGCCAGCTGACGCTGCAGTGCGGCGATATTTTGCAGCGCCATGGCCAACTCAGGCTGGGGTTCGGCAGCGTCGTTGAGCAGGCGGTGCAGGTGGGCGAAGTGTTGTTGCAGGGCCTGTTTGCCGAGGCTGGGGGTGGTATCGCTGTCGGCTATCAGATGGGTGTGTTGTCGGACCTGTTGCAACAGCGCGAGCAATGGCGAGTCAGCGGATGAGAGAGCGCTCAGGTCATCCAGTCCTTCGTACCCCGTTACGCGTTTCAGTTGCAGGCTGGCGAGGGCGCGGGTCCAGTGCTGGGTGTAATCCTGAAAGTAGATCGCTTCCAGTTCTGCCAGTAGCCGTTGGGCCGTTTGATCAAGCGCATGGGTGTTGCTGCCGAGAACCCAGTCATCTGCAAGCAGTTCCTTGATCAGATTTGCTCCCCCGGCCTCAAGCAGACGTTCGTAGCCTGCTCTGGTGTAGAACCCGGGTATTTCGATCGGGCGAGCGGCCAGTAATGAGTGGTGGCGGCCAAGGTGAGTATCCAGCCGATAGGCTGGCAGCGTTCTGGACTGTTCCAGCAGCAGTCGGTAGCACAGTTGGGCAAGGGGCTCTTGCAGCAGCTGGGCCCGGCTGTCGGCGACTAGCTGGTGGTCCAGCGCGGTCAGGGGCAGTGGCTCGGCAAGCAGACGTTCGAGGTGCGCACTGAGACTGGCTCTGACCTCCGGTTGCTCCGGGTAGCGACGCGCCCACTCCTGGCGTAGCCAGTTGTGCAGATAGGCGGTGTCCAGACGTTCGGGCAGCGCCAGCATGAGATAGGCCCGCAGGTGTCCTAGCAACTGTTGCCGGTCCTCCAGATCGGTGCGCAGGCGATACTCTAGCTGACGAGCCAGCAGCGGGAGCAGGAAGGCTTGAAGGCCGTGCGCGTAGGTGTTTTGTACGACCGGCAGGGTCGCTGGCGACTGTTCAAGCCCAAGTCGTTGCAGCGTCGGGAGAGCGTCAGATTGGCGGGGAATCAGGGTTGCGGCGTAGCGCGTATCCAGCTGTTGCAGCAGAGGTTCGATGCGGGTGTGGGCCTGCACGCGAACGGTGTCGGTGCTGAAGTGCTGGCCCAGTTGTGCGAGTTGCCGAAGCTGTTCTGCCTCGCGGTCGTAGCGCAGCGCCCAGAAGACTGCGCAGAAGGTGACGCATGCGGCAGCGGTTGCCACGACCAGTCTGTGCCTGGTGCGCTCGCGAGTGCGGCGCTCGGCCGTCGCGGTCACGGTGCCAGCGCGCTCGGCAACGGTGTTTTCGAGCAATTGGCTGATGAAGGCCGTCTGCGCCGCTGGAGCGCCAAACGCTGTTGTCACGTCGTGATCGCTGGCGGCAACCGTCAGGTAGATGCCGAGCAGTCGGTTGCCAGGCTGGTAGCTGTTGCCATCCAGCGCCTGGGCGCAGAAACCGCGCAGTGGTCCTTCCAGGCGTGCCAACTGATAGGGCAGGTCGTAGAGTCGGCCGCGGCGCTCACTGTCGGGTTCAAGCTGCGTTCGGCACAGAATCTGGCGGTTAAGCTGCACCAGCAGCGGTGTCAGGGCATCCGAGCCCGCGTTATCTGTCGTTGCCGGCCGGCTGATGCCAAACGGTTGCTGGCGCTGTGCTGGGGGGAGCTGGTGGGTGAGTTCCGTCATCCCCGGTATCTGATCCGCCTTGCTCAGCAACAGGTAGATCGGTAAATCCAACCCGAGGGATTGGCGTAGCTCGCTGAGCGCGCGGCGGTAGCGGCGGGCCAGCTGATCCAGCTCCAGGTGGTTGGGCTCTAGCAGCAGCTCTGCCGGCAGCAGCAGCGCGATAGCACTGAGTGCTGGTGTTTGGCGCTGGCGCAGCAGGCCAAGCAATGCCTGCCAGCCTGGCGCCTTAACTGCCGGGTCGGTTCCGGGCAGGCAGTGCGCGGCGGTTTCTAGCCAGCTGCATTGCGACAGGCTATGCCATTCCACCGGACTTGCCCCGAACGCGGAGGGTGGGGCGGTAGCGGTGGTATGGCACCCGTTCAGTAGCGCGCTGCTGAACAGGCTGCTTTTTCCTGAGCGGTCCGGTCCGAGCAGCAGGAACCATGGTTGGCGGCTTCTTTGACGGCGACCGATGCCGGCGTCGGCCAGCAAGCGTTGGTTGAGTTGAAAGCGTTGCTCCAGCGCGATGCGGGCGTGTATTGCCTCGGTATCCGGGGCGCTGTCAGCGCTGCGCAACCGGTGCTGTTTACGGTACGACAGCGCACACCAGCTCAGCCAGGGCAGCAGCAGAAGCGCTATGGTTGTTAGCCGCTGGCCCGCGCCAGCCCAGACGGCGTTGCCGTTGACGGTAATGATGGGGCCGAGGAACCAGACGGTGCTTGCCAGAACCAGTAACACCAGCAGGGACCACCCCTGCGGTTTGCGCAACAGCCCTGCAAGGCGGTGAAGAACAGGCTTCATTGGTCAGCTCCGGGGCGGGTTGCGTTGGCAACGCTGCTGTCGAGGTAGGGCTTCAGCGCTGATTCGCGGTGTTGCTCGATGTGATGGTTGAACGCAAAAAACAGCGCCGCCATGCAGCCGGCTGCCGCGAATGCCACCCATCGGCGCGGCGTTCGCCTTGGCAAGGTGCAGGCACTGTCTTGGGGGCAGCCTGTCACCAATGCCATGTCAGGCTGGCCTCTGTGGTGCTGTAACGCGTCGTGCAGTCGCTTGCGGATGCGCTCCAGCTCGGCGTGACCGTTTGCTTGCAGGCGGTAGCGTCCTTCATAACCCAGGGTCAGGCAGACCAGCATGAGTTCAAGCAGTTCGAGGTGTTGAGCCATGTCCTGCGACAGGCGCGTGAGCAGCAGGAAAAACCGCTCGCCGCCAAAGGTGTCCTGATGAAAGGCGCTGAGCAGGCTGTGCTTGGACCAGTTGCTGTCATTGCCCCAGCGGGTAGTGAGAATGGCCTCATCCAGCGCGGTACAGAGGATGTAGCGCGCTGCCTGCCGGTTGGCCGGGGTTACCGCGAGGGTCTGACAATCCTGGTCGAATTGCTGCATGCCCGTGTGCAGGGTTACCCGCAGAACCTCGGCTGGTTCCGGTTCAAGCTGGCCATTTTTCAGCTGCAGCAGTTCCGATAGCAGCGGGGCTGCGGCGGTGAGCAGCGGGTTCGGTTGGGCTGTTGCGAGGAACCGCGAGGTGTCACTGACGCGATCAACGGGGGGCGGCTGGCGCTCGATCGCATCGGTCAGGTCGGCGCCAGGGTTCCAGGCAGTGTCGCCGGCCAGAATCACGGTGCGGTCGTCGCTGGGGTAATGGGCGGTATACATGGCTGTCAGTCTCTGATGGCCCAGAGCGCGAGCTGCAGATCGGTCAGGTCGCCAACCGCGTGGAAGGCCAGGCCGCCAGAGCTTGCCAGCTGGGCGCGTTCATCGGTGCTGGGTTCAAGCGCGAAATAGCAGTGATCGCGATGGTATGGGAGCTGCCTGGGAGCGACCGGTAGTGGCTGGATGCGGATTCCGGGCAGGTGGAGGTTAACCAGCTGGCGTATATGCTCGACTGCGCCTGCCTTGAGGTGGTTGGGAAGGCGGCTGCGCAGTTCGTCGCTGCTGCACGCGGCTTTGGCTGCCAGAACAAAGCGTGCGCCGTCGATCAGGGCTGGGTCATTGATGGGGGCTACACGCACACCGTACTGCCGTTGCTGTAACGGCAATTCAACGGCATGTTGTTCGAGCACACTCGACAGCGCCTGTCGCAGCGCCTGCATGATGGCGGCAAAGCTGCGGCTCTGGGTTGTGTGCTGATAGTGCAGATCGCCTGGCGGGCGCCGGGTTTCCGAACCAAAGGTTGCGAGCTCGCCAAGCAGGGCAAGCAGCTGGCAATACAGCTGGTTTGCCGGGGTGTGGCTGCTGTGTTGCTGATGCCGCAGGATGGCTTCGTAACGGTTGAGCAACTGCAGGCTGAGCAAATCGCCCAGTTCAGCGGCAGCTGCCTTGCCGCGTGCGCAGAGGCGCTCGGCTAGCGTGTCGGCTCGCTGCTGCAGCAGGCTGAGCAGCTCTTGCACACAGCGCTTGAGAAAGGGGCTGCGCTGGTAGTGGATGAACGTTGCCGGGAATCGCTCATCCACACTGACGGCACCATCGCCAGCGCGCTCGCGAATGCTGCAGACCCGGAGCCGAACCAGGCCGGCTGACTGGGCACCTGCATCCAGTTGCAGCCGGAAGTTGGGCTGCGCCACGAGCAGTGACCCGCCTGGATCAGTGCGCCCTGCGCTGCCGGGCAGATCCTGTTCAGTCGCCGTGTAGCGGCCTAAAGAGTTGTCACGGTCCTGTTGGCGGATTTCTATGTGGTTGTCAGTCTTTAACGGCAGCGTAAGGTAGACGTCGGTGTCGGTCAGATCCGGTGGGATATCCAGTGCGAGGGGCGTGAGGTCGTTGTTCAGCTGAAACCGGGTGCCATCCGGCAGCAGCCCGCTTGCATTGCTGACAACCAGTTTGCCCATCGCTAAAAACTGATCGGCGATCTCTAGCGTTTCAAAGCCCCAGGCGTCGGCATGCAGCCCTTGAACGCGCAAGGCCAGCTGCTGTTCGTGGTAGCTGTCCTGCTGCTGGAAATGCTGCGGGCGCAGCAGCATGCCCTCGTGCCAGACAATTTTAAGGGGTTCCATGTCAAGGCGCTCCGGTGCTGTTGGCGAGGTGCAGACCGTCGATGCCGAGTTGTACTTGCGCGCTGTTTCGTGCGCGTTGCTGGAGGTTCAGGGTTATGCGCCAGCGTGTGTTTGGGAGGTCGCGGTAACTGGCGATCAGGCCGAGATATCGGGTCTGCGGCTGCATGGCCAGCTTGAGCGTGCGGCGCTGGCCTGGGCGCAGCTCCAGTTCTTCGGATGCCAGCATGTTGGGCGCCAGCAGCTGCGTTCGGTGTTGCTGCAGGGCGAAATAGTCGGCTTGCTCAAAGGTGCCAGCGTCGCTCAATTCAACGAGTTGCAGCACCAGCGGTGATGGCCGGCCGTGCAGATCCGGATTGAGTTGCTCGGACGCGCTCAGGGTTAAATCCAGCTTGGTCAGATCAGAGTAGGGCGACAGCCAGCTGCACGCGGTGAGCAACTGGCAGCCTAGAGCAACGACAATGAAGCGCGATGGTGACATGGGGTTATCCGTGATGCGGCTGAAGTGAGTCCAGTAGGCGAGCCTGTTCCTGGTATGCCGTTTGGAAGGCTGTGCGGTAGCGCTGCTGGAAAAAATCCGGTTGTTGGGCGTACATGGCGCCGAGTGCACGCCAGCGCGCGCCGTCGGTGCGCAGGGGGCCCAGCGAAGTGCTCAATTGATGGGGCGAGAGCAGCTGTGGCAGCCGCTCTGCGCAGATCTGGTTGGCCTGCTGCATGGCCAATGTTTGGGCGCGCAGGCGCTGGCAGGCATTGCGCAACAGGGTGCCGGCATCCTCGCTGTTCTGCAGCAACTGCTCCAGGCAGCGCTCTGGTGAGTCGTTGTGACACCACGGGTGTGCCGGTGCGCTGTGCTCAAGCAGAACATCCAGTTGGTGCTGGTTACGCAGGCACTGCTGCAGCTCCGCCACCAGCACCCGAAGCAGGGAGGCCGTTTGCAGGGCGTGCTGACGGGAGCGCTCGCCTGGGTCGCACTCAAGTCCGAGCCGTTGGCAGATTTGCTCTGCCAGGTTGTCGGCAGCAAGGTGTCGGGGCGGGCTGTCGGTGACGTGGCGCGGCAGGCGTACGTGCTGTGCTTCTATATGGTGGTGATCGCCCTCGGTTGCGAGGGTGTCCGGCGGCAGTGAGTCGAGCTGATCACCGCCCGCTGAAAGGAGTCCTGCCAGCAGCTGATCACCGGTGCTGCCGGTCTGGTCACTCGCCAGTCCAAGGAAGGCGTCGTCCGGAATCAGCGTGTGGATTGGTTCTGGTGCGCCATGTAGCCTTGCCAAGATCTCGAATTCGCCCATGCGGTAGATATGGCCATGTTCAATGTTGACCGGTGCGCCCTTGGGCAATGGCTGGTTGTTGTCCTTGCGGACAATGCCGTTACGGCTGAGGTCAGTCAGCTGATAGCGTTGTTGATCAAAACTGACCTCGGCGTGTTGGCCTGACAGGATGCGCGACGGGTCCTCAAGCACCCAGTCGCAGGTGCGGTTACGCCCAATGACGCCGCCGGCCGCTTTAAAGGTGCGTTGTAACGCTGGTTCGTCGTGGTGGCGCGGCGGATATATGACCTCAAGCGTCAATTCCATGCGCGGTGCTCCATCTGGGGCTGCGCTAGCGGCTGATTGAGCGCCCGATATTGATCGTCATCAAATCGGAGGTTGCCGCTGCAGCCGCCAAGCAGGCAGAGGCACAAGAGCAACAGGGCTCGATAAAGCGGGGAGGTATACGGCATGGCCATTCCATTGCTGATCCGGCGCGAGTCGTCCTGATTCGCGGTGCGTTAAACCAGCAAGGTTTGTTCCGTTGCGTTAAACCTGTTTTAAATCAAAAGGTTGAATTCTATTTCTGTGCGTTTGGAAGGCTTCTGTGATGGGCGTCTCGCCACGCTGCGCCAAAGGTTGCGCAGTGCCGGTAATAACTGGCGCAGCGTGTTTTCTTGCCTAGCCGCTTGTGGTCTGCAGGCTATAGGTGCCGGTTGCATGGGCGACCAGCTGACGCTCGTTGTCGGCGCTGAACAGGTCGACAGCGCACACCGCCTGGCGCCCGGTGCGCTTCATCCAGGTAGCCCGGGCATAGAGGTCCGCGGGTGCTGGTCGGCTAAGGAAGTTGATGTTGAGGTTGCTGGTGACCGCCATCTCCTGCTGGCCGAGGCTGGCAAAAATCAGCGCATACATGGCTGCATCAGCCAAAGCCATCATGGTAGGCCCTGACAGCGTTCCGCCCGGGCGAACCAGGCGCGGACTGAACGGAACGCAGGTGAGCGCGTACTCGGCATCGCTGCTGATAATTCGCAGGTCCAGGTCTTCAGCCTGCGGGACACCGTTGCGAATCAGGGTTTGTATTTGCTGGGAGGACAACATGGCGGGCTCTCATATCGAAGAGAGCCCATGGTTATCGACAGACGGGCACGGTGCAAGAGGCGTCGCCGCCAATTCTGGTGGCGTTTTCCTGCTGTTCTGCAGCGCAGGCACGAACCTGTGCGGCAGCTTCGCTGCAACCCATTTCTTCCATGCCGGTTGCGAGGTTGTTCCAGCCCGCCGGATAGTCGGGGAAGCGTCGCACCAGTTCGCTGAAGTGATCCAGCGCTTCGCTCTGGCGGCCGGAGTTCCAGGCGATATTGCCCAGCCCGAGTAGGGGGGCGGGTTGGTCTGCCCAGCGTTCGCTGGCCTGTTGGTACGCCGCTTCTGCGCTGGCGGTTTGGCCTAGCTGCTCTAGATCGGCCGCCGCTTTGAGATAGGGCAGTGGTTCGGCGGATGCAGGTAGTTTGCCCGCGGGCATAGCAACAACCGCCCAGTTGTCAGCGCGCTGCCAGGTGCGCAGGAATAGCTGGAAGGGTTCGCGTTGGCGCGCGTTTAGTCCTGAATGGAGGATCAGGTCGCCGGTGTTGAGGTCGTAACCAACGACGACGGCGTAGTGCCATTGCGGATACCAGTCGAACGCGAGGTTCTGCATGACCAGTACCGCATTGCCGGCATTAACTTCGCGCAGGATGGCGCTCAGCTCCGGCGCCAACGGGTAGACCAGCAGGCCCTGTTCCCGGGCCGCAGCGACCATTTCAACCTGCAGGCTGCCCTGGCGTTCTGGCAGGTAGACGCGGTCTTTGAGTTGGTCGGGGCTAAGGCTGACGTTGCGCTGTCCCAACAGCATTGAGAGCGCTGCGGGGCCGCATTGGTATTCGTCCTGGGCGTGAAACGGCAGATTGGTCAGCAGCCGATTGGGCGGAATGTTGTCCGGCAGGTTTTGCTGTGGGGTGGGGGTAAGTCCGGCACAGGCTGACAGCAGTGCTGTCAGCCCAAGTGCCAGAGCCAGACGGATGGCACTGTGCATGGTGTCAGTTTACGCAGTTAACGAAGCTGTAGACGTTGGTTGCGCAGAGCATATCAGTAATGATGAAAATCACCAGAAACAGCACGATGATGCCGACCACGCCCGCGCCGGCAGGGGCGTCGTCCAGCTGACTGTTGAACTGGGCAAGTTCATCAGCGGTGAGGCTGTCGATACGTTTTTCGACCTGATCCGGGGTCACGCCCATGCTGGCCAGCTTGTCTTGTACGGCCTGGTCGTCGAGCATGCTTTTGAGCTCGGCCCGATCAACACCGAGCTGCTGCTGGGCGACGGCTTCGCCGGTGCCGATCATGGCTGCCTGGGCCTGCAGGCTGGCCATGGAGGTCAGCAGAAACAGGGCGGTGAGCATGATGGACAGATAACGCTTGGTTGTTCGCATGAAATTCATGGGGCATTCCTCAGTCTGTTGTGACTTCCCTGCATGGAAGCTTTCAACCACGGTGCGTGGCCTGTTAATGCGCGTTGTGCGCTCCCTGTAATCGACTCCGGGAAGGCGCACAGGTTCCACTATGCCATCGTGGCTGTGATCTGGTTCACGGCCTAGATACCCAGTTTGTCGCGCATCTGGTAATACCAGGCCCCCACAGCGGTAAACGGCACGCGGAATAGGCGTCCGCCCGGGAACGGGTAGTGCGGCAGGGCGGCAAAGGCATCGAAGCGTTCAGCCTGTCCGCGCAGCACTTCGGCGAGGACGCGGCCGGCGACGTGGGTAAAGGTGACGCCGTGGCCACTGCAGCCTTGCGAGTAGTAGATGTTGTTGCCAATGCGGCCCATCTGCGGCAACCGTGACAGGGTCAGCAGGAAGTTGCCGGTCCAGGCGTAGTCAATCTTCACATCCTTGAGCTGCGGGAAGGTCTTGATCAGGTTGGGACGAATCAGCGCCTCGATGTTGCTCGGGTCGCGTGCGCCATACACGACACCGCCCCCGAAGATCAGGCGCTTGTCGCCCGAGAGACGGTAGTAATCCAGCAGGTAGGCGCAGTCTTCGACGCAGTAGTCCTGTGGTAACAGGGACGCGGCCAGCTCGTCCGATAGCGGCTCGGTGGTGACAACCTGAGTGCCGCACGGCATGGATTTGGCGGCCAGTTGTGGCAGCAGGTCACCGAGATAGGCGTTTCCTGCCACGATCACGAAGCGCGCTTTGACCTGGCCCTGTGCGGTATGCACCACCGGGTTTTCGCCTTGTTCAACCCGGGTGACCGGGGACAGCTCGTGAATGACGCCACCCAGTGACTCCAGGGCAGCGGCTTCGCCGAGGACCAGGTTCAGTGGGTGAATGTGCCCGCCGCTCATGTCGAGCATGCCGCCGACGTAGATGTCGGTGTTCACCACCTCACGAATGCGTTTGCTGTCGAGCATTTCCAGTTGGGTGTTGCCGTAGCGTTCCCAGAGCTTTTTCTGAGCTTCCAGATGCTGCATGTGCTTGCTGTTGAAGGCGGCAAATACGCCGCCGTCTTTCAGGTCGCATTGAATGTTGTACTTGGCGACGCGCTCGCGAATGATGCGGCCGCCTTCGAAGGCCATTTCGCCGAGCAGACGGGCTTGCTGGGCGCCAAGGGTGCGTTCGATGACATCGATGTCGCGGCTGTAGCTGTTGACGATTTGGCCGCCGTTGCGACCCGATGCGCCGAAGCCGACTTTCACCGCTTCGAGCACGGTGACCTTGAATCCCTGTTCGGCCAGATGCAGTGCTGCCGAGATGCCGGTAAAGCCCGCACCGATAATGCATACGTCGGTTTCGTGGCTGCCTTGCAGGGCGGGGCGCTCGGGCGTGGGGTTGGCGGATGCGGCGTAATAGGACGTCGTATGTTGGGTCTCTGCCATGAGGGCACCTGTGCGAGTGATCGTTGAAAATATTTGACAATATTCGCCGATGCTACTCGCTGGAGTGCTCTATTGCTATAGGGTGATCAAAAAAAGCTACAGCTATGGGTGGGCTGGTTCGGCTTCGGATGGTGCCGTTTGTGGCGGCGCCTTCGGCAGAGGTTTGCAGAGCAGAACGAAGACCATGGAGCAGCCCAGCATGAACGCGATAAGGTGGAAGGCATCGTTGTACGCCAGGATCGCGGCCTGTTGATGGACCTGGTTGCTGAGCATTTGCAGAGCACTTTGTTCATTACCCAGTTGTTGGGTCAACAGGTGCATGCGCTCCTCGAACGCCGGGTTGCCTGGCGTGACATGTTCACGCAGGAAGTCAAAGTAGTACTTGGCCCGGCTGTCGAGAATGGTCGCCAGTGCGGCGATGCCGATGGCGCCACCGAGGTTGCGCAGAATGTTGTACAGGCTGGAGGCCGAGCCTGCCTGAGAGGGAGCGATCATCGCGGTGGCAATAATCGACATGGGCACCAGCACCATGGGTTGGCCGAAGGCGCGGAAAATCTGGATAGCGATGAACTGGTCGCCAGCAAAGTCGAGGTTCAGGCTGCCGCTGTAAAAGCTGGCAAAGGCGAACAGGAAGAAGCCGGTAGCGCAGATCAGCCTGGCGTCGACAAAGCGCATGAGTACGGGGACCAGCGGGATGATCAGCAGCTGGGGAATGCCCATCCACATGATGACCTGACCAATCTGCAACGCGTTGTATTGCTGGATTTGAGCCAGGTAGACCGGCAGTACAAACACGGTGCCGTAGAGGCCGACGCCTAGCCCGATATTAGCGAGACTGCCGAGCAGGAAGTTTCGATCCTTGAGCAGGCGCAGGTTAACCAGCGGGTCGTCGCGGGTGAGCTGGATAATGACAAAACTCACCAAGCTAATGAAGCTGATAACGGCCAGCGCAACCATCAGATTGGATTCCAGCCAGTCTTCCCGGTGGCCTTCCTCCAGAAACACTTGCAGACAACCAAGGCCAACCGCCATGGTCATAATGCCGATGTAGTCGCCCTTGCGCAGCAGCTCCCAGCGTGGCTGTGCCTTGTCCAGACCGTACATCAGGCCGGCGGCCATCAGGATGCCCGGGAAAATGTTGATGTAGAAGATGTATTCCCAGCCGAAGTTCTCGGTCAGCCAGCCGCCGATGGTGGGGCCGATGGAAGGGGCAAAGGTCGCCGTGATTGCAAACATCGCCATGCCCTTCGGCCGGGACGCTGGCGGCAGCTTGATCAGGATCAGGGTGAAGGCAAAGGGGATCAGCGCGCCACCCGCCAGGCCCTGCAGCGCGCGGAACACGATCATGCTTTCCAGGTTCCAGGCCATCGAGCAGAGCAGCGATGCGATCACAAAGATGGCTGAGATGGTGACGGCGAATCGACGCGGCGAGAATACCGTTGTCAGCCAGGCGGCCAGTGGAATGATGATGATCTCGGCAACCAGGTACGAGGTCGAGATCCAGGAGCCTTCCTCAATGGTGGCCGACAGGGCGCCCTGAATGTCTTTCAGTGACGAGTTGATGATCTGAATATCGAGAATCGCCATGAAAGCGCCAAGGATCGCGCTGAGCAGGGCGATCCAGTCGCGCCTGCTGGGTGGCGGTATCTCGTGGGCAGAGCCTGCTTCAGTCACGCAGATCGACCTTTACGTGGACTGACATGCCAGGGCGAATCAGGCCCGCCAGCGAGCTGTTCTCGTCGATAACCAGTTTCACCGGGATGCGTTGGACTACCTTGGTGAAGTTGCCGGTGGCGTTGTCCGGTGGCAGCAGGCTGAATTGGGCGCCGGACGCCGGGAACAGGCTCTGCAAGGTTCCGGTCACCGGCTGGTCCGGGAAGGTATCGAACACCAGTTCCGCCTTCAGGCCTTCATGCATGCGGCTGATCTGGGTTTCCTTGAAATTGGCCTTGATCCACAGCTCGGTATCGGGCACCACGGCGAGTAGGTTGCTGCCGGGCGAGACATTCTGACCAATACGCACGTTGCGCTGGCCAACGCGACCGGCGATCGGGGCGCGGATTTCGGTGCGCTCAAGGTCCAGTTGCGCTTGCTTGACCGCAGCTTCTGCCACCTGAATCTGGGCGTCGAGTCGGGCGATGTCAGCGGCCAGCGTGTCTTTCGCCAGCTTTTGGGTCTGCAGGTCTGCCTGTGCCTTGCTGACCTGCGCACGGGCAACCTCCAACTGGGCACGGTAGTTACTCAACTGCTCTTCGGATGCATAGCCGGACTGGCGCAGTGGGGTGATACGTTTGATGTCCAGTTCAACGCGGCGCTGTTCAGCCAGGCTGGCATCGACATTGGCTGACGCGGCGGCGATCAGACTGTCTTGCTGGGTTAACCGGGATTGCGCCTGTAGCTGTTCGGCGCGTCGGGTAGCGAGGTTGGCGCTGGCTTCGGCGAGGGCGATCTCAAAGTCGCGGGCGTCGAGGCGTACCAGCAAATCGCCCGGCACGACGGCCTGGTTGTCGTCGACCAGTACTTCGGTGACCTGCGCCGACAGGCGGCTGGAGACCGGCGTGATGTCGCCCTGAACGTAGGCGTTGTCGGTTTCTTCATAGTAGCGGCTGACGAACCACCACTGGGCGAAGGCGGCCATGCCTGCGACGGCGCAGATCAGAAGGAATACGAACAGACGGGCTCTAACTCGGGCAGACATACCATATCTCAATTATTGTTCTGCCAGCACTCTAACACTGTTCCCCTGAGTGCCGGAGGCGCTAGAATCTGGAAACTTTGTTGCAGCTAGGGAACAGTTAGTATGGGTCTGGATGATGCGCTGATCTTTACTCGGGTTGTTGAGTGCCACAGTTTTACCAGTGCAGCGACAACCTTGGGGATGCAGAAATCGACGGTTAGTCGCCGCATCGCCCAGCTGGAAGATCGCCTGGGTGTCCGCCTGCTCAATCGCACCACACGCAAGTTGCGTCTGACCGAGGTAGGGCAGGCCTACTATGAGCGCTGCCGGCAGATCATGCAGGAGTTCTCCGAGGCCGAGCAGGCCATCATGCAACTCCAGCGTGAGCCGACAGGGCTGCTGCGGGTCAGTTCTCCTATCGAATTCGGTCAGCTGTTTCTCGGCGGAGTTGTCGGCGATTTCATGCGCTGCTATCCCGCGATTCAGGTCGAGGTTGAGCTGACGACGCGCGCCGTAGACCCGGTTGAAGAGGGGGTCGACGTGGTAATTCACCTTGGGCGACCCCAGGATTCCAGCCTGGTCGCACGTCTACTGATGACCAGCCCTCGCCAGCTTTACGCCAGTCCGGATTACATCCAGCGTCACGGCATGCCGAAGACGCCGGAAGCGTTGAGTGATCATCGCTGTATTCATGCCCTGGTTGATGGTGCGCGCAAATGGCATTTTCAGCAGCCGTCGCAGAGCGTGCCGATCAACCCTGTGCTAGTGGTCAACAACATCACCTTTGCGCGGGAGGCTGCCCTGGCCGGCGTTGGAATTCTTAATGCGCCTGCCTTTATCGCCGAGCCGTGCGTTGAGGCCGGGACGCTGGTTCGGGTGCTTGAGCACACCGAGCTGCCTTCGAGTGAACTGCATGCCTTGTATCCATCACGTCGTTTTCAGGCGATGAAGGTCAAGGCGTTTATCGACTTTGTGGTCGAGCGTCTGGAACAACGCTCGTCGAGCCATATAGAGGTCGAGGGCTAAGCCCTGATAAAATCTGCCCCATCCTGAAGTCTGTCCCGGAGTTGCCGGGACGCCAGATCGAGAGAGTCCATGACTGTTCGTACCCGCATTGCGCCTTCCCCCACCGGTGACCCGCACGTCGGCACCGCCTACATCGCGCTGTTCAACCAGTGTTTTGCCCGCCAGCACGGCGGTCAGTTTATTTTGCGTATCGAAGACACCGATCAGGTGCGTTCCAGTGCTGCGTCCGAGAAGCAGATTCTCGATTCGCTGCGCTGGTTGGGGCTGGACTGGGACGAGGGTCCGGACGTGGGCGGCCCGCACGGTCCGTATCGTCAGAGTGAACGTAGCGCCATTTACCATGAGCACAGCGAGGAGCTGATCAAAAAAGGTCACGCCTTCCGCTGCTTCTGCTCCAGCGAACGCCTTGATGCGCTGCGCGCTGAACAGATGGCCAACAAGCAGACCCCCGGTTATGACGGCCACTGTCTGCATCTGAGTGCCGACGAAGTGAGCGCTCGCGTTGCAGCTGGTGAAGCACACGTTGTGCGTATGAAGGTGCCAAGCGAAGGCATCTGCAAGGTGCAGGACATGCTGCGCGGCGAGATCGACATCCCGTGGGAACAGGTCGATATGCAAGTCTTGATGAAAGCGGACGGACTGCCGACCTACCACCTGGCCAATGTGGTAGACGACCACCTGATGGGCATTACCCACGTCCTGCGTGGTGAAGAGTGGATCAACTCAGCGCCCAAGCACATCCTGCTGTATCAGTACTTTGGCTGGGACATGCCGCAGCTGTGCCACATGCCGCTGCTGCGCAACCCGGACAAGAGCAAGCTGTCCAAGCGCAAGAACCCGACCAGCATTACCTTCTACGAACGCATGGGGTACATGCCCGAGGCGCTGCTGAATTACCTTGGCCGCATGGGCTGGTCGATGCCGGATGAGCGCGAAAAGTTCACCCTTGCCGAGATGGTTGAGCATTTCGATATCCAGCGTGTCTCGCTGGGTGGTCCGATCTTCGACGTTGAAAAATTGTCCTGGCTGAACGGGCAGTGGATTCGTGAACTGTCGGAAGACCAGTTCGCGGCAGCGGTGCAGCAATGGGCGCTGAACCCCTCTTACCTGAAGCCGATGATCGCACTGGCGCAAACTCGGGTAGAAACCTTTAGTGATCTGCCGGACCTGCTGGGCTTCTTCATGGCCGGCAAGGTCGACCCGGCGCCAGAGCTGTTCACTCACAAGAAGCTGGATGCCGACGGCGTGCGCAAGGCATTGCAGCTGCTGCTGTGGAAGCTCGAAGCACTGCGCGACTGGGACAAGGACAATATCACCGGCGTCATTCAGGCAGTCGCAGCCTATATGGAACTGAAGCTGCGCGATCTGATGCCATTGCTGTTCCCGGCCATTACCGGTCAGGCCAGCTCGGTCTCGGTCCTCGACGCGATGGCGCATCTGGGGCCGGACCTGACGCGTTATCGCCTGCGTCAGACCGTCGAAATGCTCGGCGGTACCTCGAAGAAAGAGAACAAGGCGTGGCAGAAGGAGCTGGAGGCGATCTAGTCTTTAGCTAGAAGCTAGAAGCTAGAAGCTAGAAGCTAGAAGCTAGAAGCTAGAAGCTAGAAGCAAAAGCGGCGCGGGGTTCGAGCCTCGCGCCGCGATTCGCCGCCACCCCAATCAGCTTGCGGCTTACAGCTTCCAGCTTGAGGCTTTGTTTTAGATAAGTTGCTGTTTTGCGTAAATTTCTGTTGACAGTACGGGGTGTCGAACTTAATATGCGCTCCGTCATTGAGACGGGGCTATAGCTCAGCTGGGAGAGCGCCTGCATGGCATGCAGGAGGTCAGCGGTTCGATCCCGCTTAGCTCCACCAAGTTTTTTTGGTCAACGTTCGCGTTGACCTGTTTTCTACACTGCTGAACAGATTCCAGCCTGTTCAGAGAAGGGATTGCGTCCCCTTCGTCTAGTGGCCTAGGACACCGCCCTTTCACGGCGGTAACAGGGGTTCGAGTCCCCTAGGGGACGCCATTTTTACCGGCACGCGCAAGTGTGTCAGGGTCGCAAGACCTGGGGCTATAGCTCAGCTGGGAGAGCGCCTGCATGGCATGCAGGAGGTCAGCGGTTCGATCCCGCTTAGCTCCACCAATTCAGAAAGGCCGGCGAATTCGCCGGCCTTTTTGTTTTTCTGCGTTCAGTCCTCGATCAGACAGTCCACTCGCCAGCAGCGCTCGCCGTCGACCGTGTCGTGGCGCAATCCATGAATATCGTTACCGAAGCCGGGGAAGTGCGTTTCCAGGTCGATGGCTGCCGCCAGGTAGGCGGCGATGGTGTTGTCTTGCGGGAAGCGTTCGCCGGGCATGATGACCGGAATACCCGGCGGATACGGTACGAGCATGACAGCTGCCAGGCGGCCGCTGAGCGCGTTGATCGGGGTGGCCTCGACCTTGCCGCGAACCATCTGCTGGTAGGCGTCTGCTGGCCGCAGGGCCATGCTCGGGAGGTCGGTGTACATCGCGCGCTGCAGGTGCACCAGGGCGTGGTGCTTGTAGCGCAGGTGCAGTTGCTGGCACAGGTCGCGCAGGCCTAGGTTGGTGTATTCGCTGCGCGTAGCCAGGTCTGGCAGCGTGCTATCGAGTGGAGCGTTTTGGTCGTACAGGCGCTTGAACTCACGCAGCTCGGAGAGCAGGGTGCTCCACTTGCCTTTGGTGATGCCGAGTGAGAACAGGATTAGAAAGGAGTACAGCCCGGTTTTCTCGACTACCAGGCCGCGCGAGGCGAGGAAACGCGTAACGACCGCTGCGGGGATGCCGCTCTTGGCCAGGCGGCCCTTGTCTTCGACGCCGGGTGTCAGCAGGCTGACCTTGATCGGGTCGAGCAGTGCATAGTTGTCTGTCATGGCGCCAAACCCGTGCCACTCTGCGCCGTTTTTCAGGGTCCAGTTATCCGCGCTCAGATGCTCGGCGGCCAGGGCTTCTTCAGGTTCCCAGACATCAAACCACCATTCGTCCTCATCCAGTTGCTCGGCGGTCTGCTGCATGGCGCGCCTGAATGACAGTGCCTCGTCGAGGGTCTCTTGTACCAGTGACTCGCCAGCCGGGCCGGCCATCATGCCGGTCGCCACGTCGATCGAGGCGATCATGCCGTAGTGCGGCGACGTTGAGGTATGCATCATGTAGGCCTCGTTGAATCGCTCGTTGTCGAGTTGCTGGTCGGCGCTGTCGCGAGCGAGGATGATGGAGGCCTGCGAGAGCGCGGCAAGCACCTTGTGGGGCGACTGGGTGGCAAATACCAGCGGGTGGCCGCTACGTCTGGGGCGGCCGCTGCTCATGCCGTGCCGGCCCTGATAGAAGGGGTGGAAGGCGGCGTAGCCGTACCATGCCTCGTCGAAGTGGAGTATGTCGACACGGTCGCGCAGCTGTTCGGCGATCATCTCGGTGTTGTAGCAAAGTCCGTCGTAAGTGGAGTTGGTCAGCACGGCAAGGCGAATGCGTGGTGGTGCCGGCGAATTTTGCAGCAGTGGATGCTCGTTTATTAGCCTGTTCAGGTGCTCTGTACTGAAGCTGTCGTGCGTGATTGGGCCGATGATGCCGTAGTCGTTGCGCGAGCCGGTCAGGTAAATGGGAATGGCGCCGGTCATGATGATCGCGTGCAGGATGGATTTGTGACAGTTGCGATCAACCAGTACCAGGTCGTCCCGGGTGACGTAGGCATGCCAGATAATCTTGTTTGACGTGGAGGTGCCGTTGACCACGTAGAACGCATGGTCGGCGCCAAACACGCGGGCGGTATTGGTTTCCGCATCGGCGACGGGACCGGTGTGGTCGAGCAGTGAGCCCAGTCCGGGGACGGAGACCGAAAGGTCGGAGCGCAGGGTGTTCTCGCCAAAAAAATCGTGAAATGCGCGGCCGACAGGGCTCTTGCGAAAAGCCACGCCGCCGCCGTGGCCGGGGGAGTGCCACGAATAGCTGGCCCGGCTGCTGTAATCGAGCAGGGCCTTGAAAAAGGGTGGCAGCAATTGCGACAGGTAGCTGCGTGCGGTGCGGGCGATCTGGCCGGCGATAAAGGGCAGGGTGTCCTCGAACAGGTAGATGATGCCGCGAATCTGGTGCAGCTCGCGCAGTGCTGAGAGCAGCTCGGGGTCGATGGTTTGGCGTGTAGTCAGCGCCATGATCGGCAGCTCTGGCGAGCGGCAGTGCGCGGCGTGGAACAGGGCTTCGACTTGCGAGAGGTCGCTCAAGGCTTCCGGGGTAAACAGGATGCAGGAGAGGCCGCGATGCGCCTCGGCGATCAGCTTGCCTTCTTCGAGCTGCTCAGCGCCCAGTACCTGAAACCCTTCGCCAGATATGGCGTCGATCAGGGCGCTGAGCTGGCGGCCGGCAACATTGCTTTGCCCGATAGCCGGATGGATGATCAAAATCGGAAAATTCAGCTGTTTGAACATGTTGCGTCCCTGTTGCTGGTGACTGCTCTCAGCCTAATGCAGGTTCGGGAGCTTTGCATTGCGGGTTGTGGCGTGTCTTTGTAGTACCATCGCTCATCAAACTGCTTTGAGTCCGCTGCCAAGGAGATGCGTGCCTGTGAATTGGGATCTGCCAACCCCGTTTACCCAGTCGATTACGGTGATGTCTGAGGATATCGATGAGTTGGGGCATGCGAATAACGCTGTGTATGTGCGCTGGCTTGAACGTTGCGCCTGGCAGCACTCGAATTCGCTCGGCCTGGGGCTGGTCGAATATCGGGAGCTGAATCGTGCGATGGCCGTGCTGCGCCACGAGATCGATTACCTGGCGTCGGCGTACGAAGGTGACGAGCTGGAGATGGCGACCTGGATTTTCAGCTGGGATGGCAAGTTGCGCATGACGCGGCATTTTCAGCTGTGTCGCAAGAGTGACGGAGTAACCCTGCTGCGGGCGAGAACGACGTTTGTCTGTATCGAGCTGTCTAGCGGGCGGCCGAAGCGGATGCCGGAGGCGTTTGTCGAGGGCTATCGCCAGGGCATGACCGAGGCGCCAGAGGGATTCTGAACAAACCCGGCGCTGGGCGCCGGGCTACGGCTCAGCGGTACTCGCACAGATAGGCGGTATCGCGTTCGACTTTCAGGTTGAAGCGGCTGTTGGCTGGTACGGTGAATTGGTCGCCTGCGTTGTAGGTGTTCCACTCATCGCTGCCTGGCAGCTTGACGGTCAGTGCGCCGTTTACCACGTGCATGATTTCCAGTTGGCTGGTGCCGAATTCGTATTCGCCCGGAGCCATCACGCCGACAGTCGCTGCGCCTTCCGGTTGCTTGAAGGCGATGGAGGCGACTTGTCCGTCGAAATACTGATTTACCTGAAACACGCGCAATACTCCTGAAGATGAATGGGCGCTCATTATGCCGAGCGCCGGTCTGCTGGGCAATTGCGTTGCTGCGGGTTTGAATGGTCGGGTTGGCCCTGCAGGGCGGCCCATTGATAGCGAGGTGTGTCATGGCGAATGTCGCATTTATTGGTTTGGGTGTTATGGGCTATCCCATGGCCGGTCACCTGCAGCGTGCAGGGCACCAAGTGACGGTCTATAACCGAACCGGCGCCAAGGCAGAGCGGTGGGTGCAGGAATATGGTGGTGCCTGGGCGCAAACGCCTGCCGCTGCGGCGCAAGGTCAGGACCTTGTGTTGATGTGTGTGGGCAATGACGATGACCTGCGTGAGGTTGTTTGTGGGGAGCAGGGGGTGTTTGCCGGTTCGCACAAGGGGCAGGTCATTGTGGATCACACCACGGCCTCGGCGGGCGTTGCGCGGGAGCTTTTTTCCGCCGCCGCAGAGCGGGGTGTCGGCTTTCTGGATGCGCCGGTATCCGGCGGACAGGCGGGTGCCGAGAAGGGGCAGCTGACCATCATGGTTGGTGGTGATGAATCTGTATTCGACCTCGCGAGACCGGTGTTGAATTGTTATTCGAAAATGCTTCGGCACATGGGGGAGGCGGGCAGCGGGCAGTTGACGAAGATGGTCAATCAGATCTGTATTGGCGGGCTGCTGCAGGGGTTGTCCGAGGCGATGCATTTCGCTCAGCGTGCGGGGTTGGACGGCGATGCAGTCGTTTCGGTGATCAGCAAGGGCGCAGCCCAGTCCTGGCAGATGGAAAATCGCTATAAAACCATGCTTGAGGGTGAGTTTGATTTTGGCTTTGCCGTCGATTGGATGCGCAAGGATTTCTCCATTGTGCTTGAGGAGGCGCGACGCAATGGTGCGCAGCTGCCGGTGACGGCGCTGGTTGATCAGTTCTACGCGGATGTGCAGGCGATGGGGGGCGGCCGCTGGGACACCTCCAGCCTGATTGCGCGCTTGCAGAAGGGTAATTGATGGAGTGTCGAGCGGAATGTGGCGCCTGCTGCACGGCGCCGTCCATTACCTCGCCGATTCCGGGTATGCCGGACGGCAAGCCTGCGGGTGTCCCGTGCATTCAGTTGTTGCCGGACATGCGCTGCGCGATCTTTGGTTCGCCTGATCGGCCAGCGGTCTGCGCGGGCTTTTTGCCTGAGGAGAGTGTTTGCGGCAGCTCGCGAGCGGATGCGCTACGAATTATTGGCTGGCTTGAGTCGGAAACGGGGGCGGCCTAGCCCTGTCGCTCAGTGGTTGTGGTTCTTTGGCTGCGAAGTCGGCTGCGCGAGTGATGCGGCGCAGTCTCTGGCGAGGTCCTGGTAAAAAAAATCCCCGCACATGGCGGGGATTTTTTTTTGCTCGCGGCGTGACTTACTTGGAGGGGTAGTCGCGCTGAGTGGAGCCGGTGTACAGCTGGCGCGGACGGCCGATCTTGTACGGACCGCTGATCATCTCATTCCAGTGTGCGATCCAGCCCGGAGTGCGGCCGGTGGCAAAGATAACGGTGAACATTTCGGTCGGGATGCCGATTGCCTTCAGGATGATGCCTGAGTAGAAGTCGACGTTCGGGTACAGGTTGCGCTCTTTGAAGTACGGATCGTTGCGCGCAATCTCTTCCAGCTTCATGGCCAGTTCCAGCTGCGGATCGTTGATGCCCAGCTCGGCCAGAACCTCGTCGCAGGTCTGTTTCATGACCTTGGCGCGCGGGTCGAAGTTCTTGTAAACGCGGTGACCGAAGCCCATCAGCTTGAACGGATCGTCTTTATCCTTCGCCTTGGCGACGAATTTCTCGATGTTCGATACATCGCCGATTTCATCCAGCATGCGCAGTACGGCTTCGTTCGCGCCACCGTGAGCCGGGCCCCACAGTGCGGCGATGCCGGCAGCGATACAGGCGAACGGGTTGGCGCCGGAGGAGCCAGCCAGGCGAACGGTGGAGGTAGAGGCGTTTTGCTCGTGGTCGGCGTGCAGGACGAAGATGCGGTCCATTGCGCGGGCCAGTACCGGGCTGATCTTCTTCTCTTCACAGGGTGTGTTGAACATCATGTGCAGGAAGTTTTCGGAGTAGCTCAGGTCATTGCGCGGGTACATCATGGGCTGGCCCATGGAGTACTTGTAAACCATGGCGGCCAGGGTCGGCATCTTGGCGATCAGGCGAATTGCAGAGATTTCGCGGTGGTGCGGATCGTTGATGTCGAGCGAGTCGTGGTAGAAGGCGGAGAGGGCGCCGACAACGCCACACATGATGGCCATCGGGTGAGCGTCGCGGCGGAAGCCGTTGAAGAAGTTCTTCAGTTGCTCGTGAACCATGGTGTGGTTCTTGATGGTGTTGTCGAATTTGACTTTCTCTTCTGCGTTGGGCAGTTCGCCCTTCAGCAGCAGGTAGCAGGTTTCCAGGAAGTCTGACTTCTCTGCCAGCTGGTCGATCGGGTAGCCGCGGTGCAGGAGTACACCCTTGTCGCCGTCGATATAGGTGATCTTGGATTCACAGGACGAGGTGGCCATGAAGCCGGGGTCAAAGGTGAATACGCCTTGGGCGGTCAAGCCGCGTACGTCCACAACATCGGGGCCCATGGTCCCGGAATAGACTGGCAGCTCGATGGGGGCCGCGCCCTCGATGATCAACTGCGCCTTTTTGTCAGCCATTGATGGCCTCCTGTTTTGCTGTATCGAAAAGGTGACCCCCCACGCAGGGCCCGCATCACTATAAGGTGATAAATCGGTTTGTCAATTGTGCGGATAGTGAAAGGAAATGAGGTCAATTAAAAGCTTTAATTGCAAGTACTTTGTGCGCAGGGGCTAGACTTTGCACCGCGGAAACAGAGCGTTTCCCGCCGGTTGTTCCGTTGTAATCAATGGTCTAAGTCACTATACTCCTTGACCGGCAAAGTGACCCGCAGGGCTTCGCCAGAAGCTGCTGGGGCGGGTCATTAAAGGTGTCACAGTACGCCTTCCTATAATCCAGCCCTGTCCACAGGGCCCTGAGTGTGAATATAGCCGTGAATAGCAAACGACCCGTCAACCTCGACCTCAGGACAATCAAGCTTCCTGTAACCGCCTACACGTCAATTTTGCATCGCATTTCTGGCGTTATCCTGTTTGTCGCAATCGCAGCACTGCTCTGGATGCTCGACACCTCTCTCAGTTCCGAGAGCGGCTTTGAGCAGGTCAAGAGCTGCCTGGCGAACCCACTGGCCAAACTGGTCATCTGGGGCATTCTGTCTGCTCTGCTGTACCACCTCATTGCGGGTGTTCGTCACCTGGTAATGGACGCGGGTATCGGTGAAGGGCTGGAAAGCGGCAAGCGTGGTTCGCAGGTAGTTATTGTGGTTTCTGCCATCGTGATTGTTCTTCTGGGGGTGTGGATATGGTAACGAATGTCACCAACCTGTCTCGCAGCGGTCTGTATGACTGGATGGCGCAACGCGTCTCCGCCGTAGTACTCGCTGCTTATGTGTTGTTTTTGCTCGGTTATCTGATTTGCAATCCCGGGCTGACCTTTGCCGATTGGCACGGTCTGTTTGCCCAGAGCTGGGTGCGCATTTTCAGCCTGCTGACTTTGGTCGCGCTGAGTGTGCATGCATGGGTGGGGATGTGGACCATCTCTACCGACTACCTGACTCCCATGGCCCTCGGCAAGTCTGCCACTGTTGTCCGCTTCCTGTTCCAGGCGGTCTGCGGTCTGGTCATGTTCGTACTTTTCGTCTGGGGCGTGCAGATTCTCTGGGGTAACTAAATGTCTAACATTCGCACACTGACTTTTGACGCCATCATCATTGGTGGTGGTGGTGCCGGCATGCGCGCTGCGCTGCAGCTGGCTCAAGGTGGTCACAAGACTGCTGTTGTAACCAAGGTATTCCCGACTCGCTCGCACACCGTATCGGCCCAGGGTGGCATCACCTGCGCCATCGCCTCTGCTGATCCGAACGATGATTGGCGCTGGCACATGTACGACACCGTCAAGGGCTCCGACTATATCGGTGACCAGGACGCTATCGAATACATGTGTTCCGTAGGCCCGGAAGCGGTCTTCGAGCTTGAGCACATGGGTCTGCCGTTCTCCCGTACCGAACAGGGTCGTATCTATCAGCGTCCGTTCGGTGGTCAGTCCAAAGGTCCGGATAATCCGACTCAGGCTGCGCGTACCTGTGCCGCCGCTGACCGTACTGGTCACGCGCTGCTGCACACGCTGTATCAGAACAACGTCAAGCACAACACCTCGTTCCTGAACGAGTGGTATGCAGTTGATCTGGTGAAGAACCAGGACGGCGCAGTTGTTGGTGTTATCGCGATCTGCATTGAAACTGGCGAAACCGTATACATCCGCGCCAAGGCGACCGTTCTGGCTACCGGTGGTGCGGGTCGTATCTACTCCTCTACTACCAACGCTCTGATCAACACCGGTGACGGTGTTGGTATGGCCCTGCGTGCTGGCGTGCCGGTGCAGGACATCGAAATGTGGCAGTTCCACCCGACCGGTATCGCCGGCGCAGGTGTACTGGTCACCGAGGGTTGCCGTGGTGAGGGTGGTTACCTGATCAACGCGCACGGCGAGCGCTTCATGGAGCGTTATGCCCCGAACGCGAAAGACCTGGCTGGCCGCGATGTTGTTGCGCGCTCCATGGTCAAGGAAATCCTGGCTGGTAACGGTGTTGGTCCGAATAAGGATCACGTACTGCTGAAGCTGGATCACCTGGGCGAAGAAGTGCTGCACAGCCGTCTGCCGGGTATCTGTGAGCTGTCCAAGACCTTCGCGCACGTTGACCCGGTTACCGCTCCGGTTCCGGTTGTTCCGACCTGTCACTACATGATGGGTGGTATTGCTACCAACATCCATGGTCAGGCGATCACCCAGGACGCCAACGGCAACGACAAGATTGTCGAAGGCCTGTTCGCGGTAGGCGAAGTAGCTTGTGTATCTGTTCACGGTGCGAACCGTCTGGGTGGCAACTCGCTGCTCGACCTGGTTGTATTCGGTCGCGCTGCTGGTCTGCACCTGGAGTCTGCTCTGAAGGAAGGTATCGAGTACCGCGGTGCCTCCGAGTCCGACATCGACGCCTCTCTGGCTCGCCTGTCCGGTCTGAACGAGCGCACCACTGGCGAAGACGTGGCGCCGCTGCGCAAAGAGCTGCAGAGCTGCATGCAGAACTACTTCGGTGTATTCCGTACCGGCGAATACATGCAGAAGGGTATTGCTCAGCTGGCTGATCTGCGCGAGCGCATCGCCAACGTCAAGATTGACGACAAGAGCCAGGCATTCAACACCGCACGTATCGAAGCACTGGAACTGCAGAACCTGCTGGAAGTGGCTGAAGCCACCGCGATTGCAGCCGAAGCCCGCAAGGAAAGCCGCGGTGCCCACGCTCGTGAAGACTACGAAGATCGCGATGACGAAAACTGGCTGTGCCATAGCCTGTACATGCCCGAGACCAAGCAGCTCAACAAGCGCGCAGTTAACTTCGCGCCGAAGACTGTTCCGGCGTTCCAACCTAAAGTACGTACTTACTAAGGGTGACCGATATGTTGCAAGTGAGTGTTTATCGTTACAACCCGGAGAGCGACAACGCCCCGTACATGCAGGACTTTCAGGTTGATACCGACGGCAAGGACATCATGGTTCTTGACGTGCTGGCCCTGATCAAGGAGCAGGACGGTGGTTTCTCCTACCGTCGTTCCTGCCGCGAGGGTGTTTGTGGCTCCGATGGTATGAACATCAACGGCAAAAACGGCCTGGCGTGCATCACGCCGCTGTCCGCTGTGGTCAAGAACAACAAGCTTGTTCTGCGTCCGCTGCCTGGTTTGCCAGTAATTCGTGACTTGGTTGTAGATATGAGCATCTTCTACAAGCAATACGAAAAAGTTCAGCCGTATCTGCAAAACGACACGCCGGCGCCGGCTATCGAGCGCCTGCAGTCACCCGAAGAGCGGGAAAAGCTGGATGGCCTGTACGAGTGTATTCTCTGTGCATGCTGCTCTACCTCCTGTCCTTCTTTCTGGTGGAACCCGGACAAGTTTATTGGCCCGGCCGGTCTGCTGCAGGCTTACCGCTTCCTGGCGGACAGCCGTGACGAAAAGACCTCCGAGCGTCTGGCTTCCCTGGATGATCCGTTCAGCGTATTCCGCTGCCGCGGTATCATGAACTGCGTGAATGTGTGCCCGAAGGGTCTGAACCCGACCCGTGCGATTGGTCACATCCGCAACATGCTTCTGCAAAGCGGTACCTGATCGGCTGAAATTGCATTAAGTTGGCCTGAGCCGGCTCCTGCCATAGGGAGCCGGACAGTTTTTTAACGAATCGCACGCCCAAAAAGCAGCGATTTGTATGTACCTAAACCAGCAGGGGCACTCGGGTAACACCCGAACTATCTGTCGGGGCCGGCAATTTTCCGTTCTACGGAATAGGTGGCGGCAGGATTGGAGGCAGCGACACTGCCCCCGAATCAACGCCAGCAGTTTCGCGCGGATGGCAGAGTCGTTGAGTGACTCGCCAATTAATGGTCTTAGCGCCAGGTGGTGTCCCCTTATAGAGGGTGACCAAGCATGCCAGACAGCGTAATGCAGCAGCTGTGGAGCACCTCTCACCTTGATGGTGGGAATGCGTCCTATGTTGAAGAGCTTTATGAGCTCTACCTGCAAGATCCGAACAGTGTTTCCGAAGAGTGGCGAAGCTATTTCCAAAAGCTGCCGCAGGTAAACGGTCACGCCGGTTCGGACGTTCCTCACTCCGCGATTCGCGACCACTTCCTCCTTCTCGCCAAGAGCAATCGTCGTCCGCAGGCTGTCAGCGGCGGTACGGTCAGCAGCGAGCATGAAAAGAAGCAAATTGATGTCTTGCGCCTGATTCAGGCGTTCCGGATGCGTGGCCATCAGGCTTCCAATCTGGACCCCCTGGGGCTGTGGAAGCGCGAAGAAATCGCCGACCTCACGCTGGCCGATTACGGCCTGACTGATGCCGATCTGGACACCGTATTCCGCACCGGTGAGATGCATATCGGTAAGGACGAGGCGACGCTGCGCGAGATCCTGGATGCGCTGAAGTCCACTTACTGCTCGACCTTCGGGGCCGAGTACATGCACATCGTCGATTCGACCCAGCGTCGCTGGTTCCAGCAGCGCATGGAGAGTGTGCGTGGCAAGCCGCAGCTTGGCGCCGATACCAAACGCCACCTGCTGGAGCGTCTGACTGCTGCCGAAGGTCTGGAAAAGTATCTGGGTACCAAGTATCCGGGTACCAAGCGTTTTGGCGTGGAAGGCGGCGAGAGCCTGATCCCCATGCTCGACGAGATCATTCAGCGCTCTGGCTCCTACGGCACCCAGGAAGTGGTGCTGGGCATGGCTCACCGTGGTCGTTTGAACGTCTTGGTCAACACCCTCGGCAAAAACCCGCGTGACCTGTTCGACGAGTTCGAAGGCAAGAAGAAGGTCGACATGGGCTCCGGTGACGTGAAGTACCACCAGGGCTTCTCGTCCAATGTCATGACCTCCGGTGGCGAAGTCCATTTGGCTCTGGCGTTCAACCCGTCTCACCTGGAGATTGTTTCTCCGGTGGTCGAGGGGTCCGTACGCGCGCGTCAGGATCGCCGTCTCGATGTCACTGGTGACAAGGTACTGCCGATCAGCATTCACGGTGACGCCGCGTTTGCAGGTCAGGGCGTGGTCATGGAGACATTCCAGATGTCCCAGACCCGAGCCTACAAGACCGGTGGCACCATCCACATCGTCATCAACAACCAGGTTGGCTTCACCACCAGCCGTCAGGATGACGCGCGCTCTACCGAGTACTGCACCGACGTTGCCAAGATGATTCAGGCGCCGATTTTCCACGTCAACGGTGACGACCCGGAAGCGGTGCTGTTCGTAACTCAACTGGCCGTTGATTACCGCATGCAGTTCAAGCGCGACGTGGTGATCGACATGGTCTGCTACCGTCGTCGCGGTCACAACGAGGCTGACGAGCCGTCCGGCACTCAGCCGCTGATGTACGACGTGATCACCAAGCATGCCACCACGCGTGAAATCTACGCCGAGCGTCTGGTTGCTGAAGGCGTGCTGAGCAAGGACCAGGTTCAGGAGTACTTCGAGGAATACCGTAACGCGCTGGATAACGGCGACCACGTGGTCAAGAGCCTGGTCAAGGAGCCGGACAGCAGTTCGTTCGTTGACTGGACGCCTTACCTGAACCACAAGTGGACTGCGCGTCACGATACCAGTTTTGATCTGAAGACCCTGCAGGAGCTGGCTAACAACCTGACTGATCTGCCGGATGGTTTGGTCCTGCAGCGTCAGGTTGGCAAGATCATCGAAGACCGTCGCAAGATGGCCGCCGGTGCGCTCGCTCTGAACTGGGGTTTTGCCGAGACGATGGCCTATGCGACGCTGCTGCACGAAGGTCACCCCGTGCGCATCACCGGTCAGGACGTGGGTCGCGGTACCTTCTCGCACCGTCACGCAGTACTGCACAGCCAGAACGATGGCCGCGCCTACGTGCCGCTGCGCAAGCTGAGCGACAACCAGCCGCGCTTCGATATTTACGACTCCTTCCTCTCGGAAGAAGCCGTACTGGCTTTTGAATACGGCTACGCGACGACCACGCCGAACGCGCTGGTGATCTGGGAAGCCCAATTTGGTGACTTCTTCAACGGCGCCCAGGTTGTTGTTGACCAGTTCATCACCAGTGGCGAGCACAAGTGGGGTCGTCTGTGCGGTCTGACCATGCTGCTGCCGCACGGCTACGAAGGGCAGGGTCCGGAGCACTCATCTGCACGCCTTGAGCGTTTCCTGCAGTTGAGCGCTGAGCACAACATCCAGGTGTGTGTGCCGTCTACCCCGGCTCAGGTTTACCACATGCTGCGTCGTCAGGTGATCCGTCCGCTGCGCAAGCCGCTGATTGCCCTGACGCCGAAATCATTGCTGCGCCACAAGCTGGCTACCTCGACACTGGAAGAACTGGCTGAAGGCTCCTTCCAGACCGTTATCCCCGAGATCGATGCCATCGATCCGAAGAAGGTGGATCGCGTGATCATGTGTAGCGGCAAGGTCTATTACGACCTGCTGGAGAAGCGTCGCAACGAAGAGCTGGACAACGCCGTTGTGATTCGTATCGAGCAGCTGTATCCGTTCCCTGAGGACGATCTGGCCGAAGCGCTGGCACCGTACAAGAACCTGAAGAAGGTGGTCTGGTGTCAGGAAGAGCCGATGAACCAGGGCGCGTGGTACTGCAGTCAACACCACATGCGTCGAGTGCTGGGCCAGCACAAGACCAAGAATCTGTATCTGGACTACGCTGGACGTGAGGCTTCTGCCGCGCCTGCCTGCGGCCATCCATCCATGCACGCTGAACAGCAGGAAAAACTCCTGCAAGACGCCTTTACCGTCTGAGCTACGCCAGACAACAGAGATTAATAAGGATCGACAATGGCTATTGAAATCAAAGCCCCTACTTTTCCGGAATCGGTTGCTGACGGCACTGTTGCCACTTGGCACAAACAGCCTGGCGATGCAGTAAAGCGCGACGAGCTGCTGGTTGATATCGAGACTGACAAGGTTGTAATGGAAGTGCTGGCAGAAGCTGACGGCGTCATGGGCGATATCGCCAAGGCCGAAGGCGACACCGTGCTGAGCGGTGAAGTGCTGGGTACCCTGAAGGCGGGTGAGACTGCTGCCGCGCCAGCTGCCAAACCTGCCGCCGCTGCTGCTGAAGCTGCGCCTGCTGCCGCTGAGGCCGCGGGTGAAGAGCCGTTGCTGTCGCCGGCTGCGCGCAAACTGGCGGAAGAGAACGGCCTGGCTGCGTCCGACATCGCGGGTAGCGGCAAAGGCGGGCGGGTGACCAAGGAAGACGTTCTGAACGCTATCGAGGCGAAGAAGAACGCACCGGCTGCTCCGGCCGCCAAGCCTGCCGCGGCTGCGCATGCCGCTGCCGTAGCGCTGGGTGAGGGCGATCGTGTCGAGAAGCGCGTGCCTATGACTCGTCTGCGCGCTCGCATCGCCGAACGTCTGGTTGATGCCCAGTCCAGCATGGCGATGCTGACCACGTTCAACGAGGTCAACATGAAGCCGGTCATGGACCTGCGCAGCAAGTACAAGGACCTGTTCGAGAAGAAGCACAACGGCGTGCGTCTGGGCTTCATGTCGTTCTTCGTCAAGGCCGCGACCGAAGCGTTGAAGCGCTATCCGGCAGTCAACGCCTCCATTGACGGCAACGACATTGTTTACCACGGCTACCAGGACATCGGCGTAGCCGTCTCCAGCGATCGTGGTCTGGTTGTGCCGATCCTGCGTAACACCGAGCACATGGGCCTGGCTGACATCGAAGGCACCATCGCCGACTACGGCCGCAAGGCCCGTGACGGCAAGCTGACCATGGAAGAGATGACTGGCGGTACCTTCACCATCTCCAACGGCGGCGTGTTCGGCTCGCTGGTTTCCACTCCGATCGTCAACCCGCCGCAAGCTGCGATTCTGGGCATGCACAAGATCCAGGACCGTCCGATGGCGGTTAATGGTCAGGTCGTCATTCTGCCGATGATGTATCTGGCGCTGTCCTACGATCACCGTCTGATCGATGGCAAGGAAGCTGTAAGCTTCTTGGTTGCTATCAAGGACCTGCTGGAAGACCCGGCTCGTCTGCTGCTGGACGTTTGATCGGTAACACGGGTTTTCAGCAGTAGATTACTCGCCCGGCACCTAGTGCCGGGCTCCGCTTTGAGTTCTGCTGCCAACAGAGGATTTGCTCATGAGTCAGAAATACGATGTGGTAGTTATTGGCGCGGGCCCCGGCGGTTACGTTGCAGCCATCCGTGCAGCACAGCTGGGTCTGAAGACCGCCTGTATCGAAAAATACGTCGGCAAGGACGGCAAGAACGCGCTTGGCGGCACCTGCCTGAACGTCGGCTGTATTCCGTCCAAGGCGCTGCTGGACAGCACCTGGAAGTACCATGAGGCCAAAGAGGGCTACAAGGTCCACGGTATCGACGTCAAGGGCATCAGCATGGATGTCCCGGCGATGGTCGAGCGCAAGGACAAGATCGTCAAACAGTTCAGCGGCGGCGTCGCTACCCTGTTCAAGGCCAATGGCGTGACCAGCATTGAAGGTCACGGCAAGTTGCTGGCCGGCAAGAAAGTTGAAGTGACCGCGCCCGATGGTACCGTCACTGTGCTGGAAGCTGAAAACGTTATCCTGGCGTCCGGCTCCGTGCCGATCAACATCCCGCCAGCACCGCTCACCGACGACATCATCGTCGACTCCACCGGCGCGCTGGACTTTACCGCCGTGCCGAAGAAGCTCGGCGTTATCGGTGCCGGTGTTATCGGTCTGGAGCTGGGTTCGGTCTGGCGTCGTCTGGGCGCAGAGGTTGTCGTCTTTGAAGCACTGGATTCCTTCCTGAGCCTGGCTGACGAGCAGGTTGCCAAGGAAGCCCTGAAGACCTTTACCAAGCAGGGTCTGCAGGTTCGCCTGGGCGCGCGCGTTACCGGCACCGAGATCAAGCGCAAGCAGGTCACCGTGTCCTTTACCGACAGCGAAGGCGAGCAGCAGCTGACCTTTGACAAGCTGATTGTGGCCGTTGGCCGCCGTCCGTATACCGAAAACCTGCTGGCCTCCGATTGCGGTGTGGATCTGGATGAGCGCGGCATGGTGTATGTTGACGACTACTGCGCGACCAGCGTGCCGGGCGTATACGCCGTTGGTGACATGGTCCGTGGCCCGATGCTGGCCCACAAGTCCTCTGAAGAGGGCGTGATGGTCGCCGAGCGCATCGCCGGTCACAAGGCTGCGATGAACTACGATCTGATTCCTTCGGTTATCTACACCCACCCGGAAATTGCGTGGGTTGGCAAGAACGAGAAGCAGCTCAAGGCTGAGGGCGTCGAGTTCAACGTCGGTGTTTTCCCGTTTGCGGCCAGCGGCCGTGCGGTTGCTGCGAACGACACCGGCGGTTTCGTCAAGATGATCGCCGATGCCAAGACCGACCGCGTTCTGGGCGTGCACGTTATCGGCCCGAGCGCTGCCGAACTGGTTCAGCAGGGCGCGATCGCCATGGAGTTCGGCACCAGTGCCGAAGACCTGGGCATGATGGTGTTCTCGCACCCGACGCTGTCTGAGGCGCTGCATGAAGCTGCATTGGCCGTAAATGGTCACGCAATTCATGTCGCCAACCGCAAGAAGCGTTAATATAGCGCGCTGACCCAGCGGTCGCAGTGCGACAGCTGGGTCTGCAGCGCAGCCGAAAAGAACAACTTTGGCCGAGAAATCGGCCAGGCCACGATAGGGTGGTCAGCCGTGTTGCCGGATGCCGGTTTGCCCGTCACGATCCCGTCGAAAGGGGGAGTGCAGGCAGCAGGGCATGTAAAGGATGAGACATGTACGGGTCAGCAGGTCTCCGGCAGGACGGCATTGGTGGTTACAGTCCCTGAGGACCGTGGCTATAAAACGTAATTCCTACACGATCAAAACGGTAGAAAAGCATGAATCTTCACGAATATCAGGGGAAGCAGCTGTTCGCTGAATACGGCCTTCCAGTATCCAAGGGTTTTGCTGTCGACACTCCGGAAGAAGCGGCTGAAGCCTGTGACAAGATTGGCGGCGATATGTGGGTCGTCAAGGCTCAGGTTCACGCTGGTGGCCGCGGCAAGGCTGGCGGTGTAAAGCTGGTCAAGAGCAAAGAAGATGCAAAAGCCTTCGCCGAGAAGTGGCTGGGTCAGCGTCTGGTGACCTACCAGACTGATGCCAATGGTCAGCCGGTCAGCAAGATCCTGGTTGAGTCTTGCACCGACATCGCCAAGGAACTGTACCTGGGCGCGGTTGTTGACCGTTCTACTCGCCGCATCGTGTTCATGGCATCCACCGAAGGTGGTGTCGAGATCGAGAAGGTTGCAGAAGAGACTCCCGAGAAAATCCTGAAAGCGACCATCGATCCGCTGGTTGGCCCGCAGCCCTACCAGGGCCGTGAGCTGGCGTTCAAGCTGGGCCTCGAAGGCGACCAGATCAAGCAGTTCACCAACATCTTCGTAGGCCTGGGCAAACTGTTTGCCGACTACGACCTGGCGCTGCTGGAAATCAACCCGCTGGTCATCAAAGAAGACGGCAACCTGCACTGCCTGGATGCCAAGATCAATATCGACGGCAACGCCATGTACCGTCAGCCCAAGCTGCGCGCCATGCACGACCCGTCTCAGGACGATCCGCGTGAAGCCCACGCTGCCAAGTTCGAACTGAACTACGTTGCTCTGGAAGGCAACATCGGCTGCATGGTCAACGGTGCTGGTCTGGCCATGGGTACCATGGACATCGTCAACCTGCACGGCGGCAAGCCGGCCAACTTCCTGGACGTAGGCGGCGGCGCGACCAAAGAGCGCGTTACCGAGGCGTTCAAGATCATCCTGTCCGACTCCAACGTACAAGCCGTTCTGGTTAACATCTTCGGCGGTATCGTACGCTGCGACATGATTGCTGAAGGCATCATCGGCGCCGTTAAAGAAGTGGGCGTTAAAGTACCGGTTGTTGTCCGTCTGGAAGGCAACAACGCCGATCTCGGCGCCAAGGTACTGGCCGAGAGTGGCCTGAACATCATCGCTGCAACCAGTCTGACCGACGCTGCCCAGCAAGTCGTCAAGGCCGCGGAGGGTAAATAATGAGCATCCTGATCAACAAAGACACCAAGGTAATCTGCCAGGGCTTCACCGGCTCGCAGGGCACTTTCCACTCCGAGCAGGCGATTGCCTACGGCACCAAGATGGTTGGTGGCGTTACTCCGGGCAAGGGCGGCACTACTCACCTGAACCTGCCGGTGTTCAACACCGTAGCTGAAGCTGTTGAAGCCACTGGCGCCGAAGCCAGCGTGATCTACGTTCCGGCACCGTTCTGCAAGGATTCCATCCTGGAAGCAGCCAACGGCGGCATCAAGCTGATCGTTTGCATCACCGAAGGTATCCCGACCCTCGACATGCTGGACGCCAAGGTCAAGTGTGACGAGCTGGGCGTTCGCCTGATTGGCCCGAACTGCCCGGGCGTGATCACTCCCGGCGAGTGCAAGATCGGCATCATGCCTGGTCACATTCACCTGCCGGGTAAAGTCGGCATCGTTTCCCGCTCCGGTACTCTGACCTATGAAGCGGTCAAGCAGACTACTGACGCAGGCTTCGGTCAGTCCACTTGCGTTGGTATCGGTGGCGACCCGATCCCGGGTTCCAACTTCATCGACATCCTGAAGATGTTCCAGGAAGATCCGAAGACCGAAGCGATCGTCATGATCGGTGAGATCGGCGGCAGCGCTGAAGAAGAAGCCGCAGCGTTCATCAAAGCCAACGTCACCAAGCCGGTTGTGTCCTACATCGCTGGTGTTACTGCTCCGGCAGGCAAGCGTATGGGTCACGCTGGTGCGATCATTTCCGGCGGTAAGGGCACTGCAGACGAGAAGTTTGCTGCTCTGGAAGACGCTGGTGTGAAAACCGTTCGCTCGCTGGCCGATATCGGTGCAGCGCTGGCTGAACTGACTGGCTGGACCATGAAGTAAGACTTCTTGGACCCAGGCAGTGACGAAACCCCGCTTCGGCGGGGTTTTGTTTTATCTGCCAGACTTTAATTGGAAACGTTCGAATGCATGGACGCGCTAACGCAGGAAACGGATTACATGAAGGCATTTGACCGGATCAGTGGGCTGCATCTCATGGTCGGAGCGCTTCAGGCGATTCTCGCCTATGGCTTGTACCAGTCAGCCGAATTGCATGTGTGGCCGGCTACCCACGCAGCTGCGTACATTCCGCTGTTTATGGTCATGGTCTTTCTGCCATTGACGTTCTATTGCGCCAGCGAGGCGCCAGCAGTCCGGCGCTGGCTCTTGAGTATCGCTGTTGCGACGCTAACGGCGTTGATCGGGCTGCATCAAGGACTCACTGTCAGCAGTCTCGGGCGCAGGGCCGACGTAGCGGCTGGCTGGACGCCCGCGCAAGTTGGCGATTATCTCGGGCCTACGCTGATTCTCTGTATCGCCGCCTTCGTGCTGGTACCGGCTCTGGCGCTGCTGCGGCGTGGCAGCTGGCGAGTTGATTACGCGCGCTGGGTCGATGCGTTGCTGCGCAATGCGTTGTTGCTGGCACAGGCAGCGCTGGTACTGGGCCTGTTCTGGGGCGTTCTTGCCTCGGCAGCCGGTCTGTTCAAACTGATCGAGCTGCGTTTCTTCTCCGATTTGATCGAACAGGCGTGGTTTTCCATTCCGTTGAGCACGCTGGTGTTCTCGCACGCTGTATCAGTGGTTGTGCGCACTCACCGCGTCTCCGATTTTATGTACCAGCGGTCACGTCAGCTGTGTGGCTGGCTATCTCCGCTGGCAGCCCTACTGGGTATCTGTTTCGTTGCCAGCTGGGGCTTGCAGGGCATTGATCGGTTGTTATCGACCGGTCGGGCTGCAACCTTGTTGCTTTGGTTTGCCGTGCTCAGTCTGCTGCTGCTCAATCTGGCGTCGCGGGGCGGGGCGGAGGTTGGGCCGCAGAGTCGGGCGCTGCGCGTGCTGGCTGCCTTTGGCAAGCTGGCGCTGCTGCCCATGGTGGTGGTCGCAGGCTATTCGCTGGGTCTGCGTATCGGTCAGTACGGGTTGACGCCGGAACGCATTTGGGCGGTGTTAGTCGTCCTGATTGTCGGACTGCTGGTGACTGGTTACGCGCTGGACGCACTGGCAACCCTGCGTGGGCGTTATCCGGGGCGGCTGATGCCGGCCACCAATGTGCTCGCTGCGGCGCTGCTGGTCGCTGCGCTGCTGCTGCTGTTGGGTGGTCCGCTCGATCCGCGGCGCCTCAGTGTCGAGAGTCAGATGGCTCGGATACAGACTGGGCAGGTGGATGATCAGGCGCTGATTAACTTCCTGGCCTGGCAGGGCGGCGCCTACGGGGTCACCGCGCTGACGGAGCTGGCCCGCGAGGCTGCTGATAGTGGCGCTTCGGCGCGGCGTGCGGCGATGGCACTTAAGGCCTTGGGGCGGATGCGCGACAGCCGGACCCAGCTTGATGAGCTGCTGGCCTCTTTACCGGTTTTCCCGCGCGGGGTGGAGCTGCCGCCGGGGCTGCTGGAAAAGCTTGCCGAACAACCTGCACTGGCCGGTTGCAGTATTCATGTGGCCGACGACAATGCTTGCCTGGTGTGGATTATTTCGCTGCAAGAGGGCGGGGAGCCGGGCTTTATTGTGCTCAGCCGAGACGTGGCGCAGGCGATGCCGTTCGGGCGCATCTGGCTCGCAGATGAGCAGGGCGAGTGGCAGATGCGGGGCTCGCTCGGCGAGGCGCAAACGCTCGATGGGTGCAAGCCCGCCGCCTACCGCCCAGCAGGTTTGTTCGATGCGGTGGTGCAGAACAGGGTAGAATTCGCCGCCAAAAAATTGCAGGACGTGGCTTTTGATCAGGTCCGGATTCCAACGACTATCTGGTCTACCGACGGTTGCCGGTAGCGTTTTCAGCTTTCACCCATGTTCGAGGGTACAGGGATTAGTCGCTCGTACAACGAACATTCAAACTAGATTTTATGACCAAACAACTTACACCCTTTGACGTACTTGCCCTTGGCTTCATGACCTTTGCGCTGTTTCTTGGCGCCGGTAATGTGATTTTTCCGCCCGGCGCAGGTTTGGCTGCCGGCGATAACATCTGGCCGACGGCCTTTGGTTTTCTGATCACAGCTGTTGGCCTGCCGTTGCTGACCCTGATCGCGCTTGCCCGGGTTGGCGGTGGCCTGGCGCAGCTGACCGGACCGCTCGGGCGGGTCGCTGGTGTATTGCTCAGCGTACTGGTTTACCTCGCGATCGGGCCGCTGTTTGCGACCCCGCGCACCGCTGTTGTTTCCTACCAGATTGGTGTGGTGCCCTTTGTTCAGGATGGCTGGCAGGCGCTGCTTGGCTATTCGATTGTTTACTTCTCGGTGGTGATTTTTCTTGCCCTGAAGCCGGGGCAGCTGGTTGATCGCATCGGCAAGTACATTACGCCGATACTGCTGTCCGGGCTGCTGTTGCTGGGGCTTGCAGCATTGCTGTTTCCGGCAGGGGAGATGCATGCCCCCACTGAGCAGTATCGTTCGGCGCCGCTGATTCAGGGGTTCCTGCAGGGCTACCTGACCATGGACACGCTCGGTGCGCTGGTGTTCGGTATCGTGATTACCACCGCCATCCGTGACCGCGAGGTAAGCGACAATCGTCTGATTACCCGTTACACCGTGTTGGCGGCCGTCATTGCGGCGGCGGGGCTGTCGATGGTGTATCTGGCGCTGTTCTACCTGGGCGCCACGAGCGGTGCGTTGGTAGAGTCGGGCGTCAATGGCGGGCAGATTCTGGCGTCGTACGTGCAGCATCGCTTTGGTACTGCCGGCAGTGCCTTGTTGGCACTGGTCATCATTCTGGCGTGCCTGACCACCGCTGTGGGCCTGCTCACTGCCTGTGGTGAGTACTTCAGTCGCTTGCTGCCGGTCGGCTACAAGTCGGTTGTCTGGGTGTTTGGTCTGTTCAGCATGGCGGTGGCGAATCAGGGGCTCGATAGTCTGATCAGTGTCTCGATTCCGGTGTTGGTTGGCTTGTACCCGCTGGCTATTGCGCTGGTGTGCATGAGCCTGTTGTGTGCTGGCATGGCGCGACCGCAGAACCTGATGCGTCCGGTGATGCTGGTCACTCTGGTGTTTGGTGTGATTGATGGGTTGAAGGCGGCCGGACTGCTGAGCAGTGCCGGGGCCTGGATTGACGCACTGCCGCTGTCGGATCAGAGTCTGGGGTGGCTGCTACCGGTCGCGGTGACCTTGCTGGCAGCTATACTCGTCGAGTATCTGCGTCACGGTAGTCTGCGTCGTTAACGGTAAGGGCGCCAGCGGCGCCCGACTACGGCGTATTGGTGGTATTTGAGGAGAGGTAATGCTGTCGATTCCGGATGCGGGAAGTGTTTGGATCAACCTGCTGGCGATCAGCTGGTTTCTGCTTTGTTGGGTAGGTTATACCTTCTATGCGTTGCGCAAGGGCAGGGACACGGCATGCCTCGCCAGCGTGCTGCACCTCTATCGTCGCGACTGGATGAACCGCCTGCTGATGCGCGAGCAGCGCATGGCAGACGCCAGCGTGATCGGCAACCTTGAGCGCAACACCTCGTTCTTTGCCTCCAGTACGCTGCTGATTCTGGCAGGTCTGATAACGGTGATTGGCGCCTCGGACAAGGCCGAGCTGCTGCTGCATGAGCTGCCATTCGTTGCCAAGGTCAGCCGGGAAATCTTCGAGCTGAAGTTGCTTGTCCTTACGTCGATCTTTGTTTACGCCTTCTTCACGTTCTCTTGGGGGATGCGGCAGTACAACTTCGCCTCGGTGCTGCTTGGTTCGGCGCCGCTGCTTGGCGAGAAGAATGTCACCGAGGGCGAGCGCAATGCCTATGCCGAGCGCATGGCGCGGGTGCTGTCGATGGCGGGTAACGAGTTCAACCTCGGGCTGCGTTCGTATTACTTTGCGCTGGGCTCACTGACCTGGTTTATCAATCCCATGCTGTTCATCATCACCTCAGCAAGTGTGGTGATGGTGCTCTACCGCCGAGAGTTTCACTCTGATGTGCTGAATATTATGATGTTCAGCCCGGCGCCAACGCCGCCCCCCGCACAAATGGAGAAAACGGAATGAGTGTGCCTTTATGGAGTCTGTTCGTCGCTGCCTTGCTTCTGGTCTTTACCAAGGTGCCGGTTGCCGTAGCGCAGGCGCGTTCTGGTAAGGGCTACGACAATGCGCATCCGCGTGCGCAACAGGCCGCGTTGACGGGGTGGGGTGCCCGTGCGCTAGCGTCGCATCAGAATATGATTGAAGCGTTTCCGCTGTTTGCGGCGGGGGTATTGGTGGTTCAGGTCACAGGTACGACCGGGGCGCTGGCGAATGCCCTGTGCCTGCTATTTATTGCGTGCCGCGTTGCCTACAGTGCGTTGTATCTCATGAACTTGGCGACACTGCGCAGCCTGGTCTGGATTGCTGGCTTTATTTGCTGTCTCGTGCTGCTGTTGATTCCAGCGATCGCCTGATCGAACTGCGGGCGTGCCCTGAGGCACGCCCGCGCCATAGTGGTTACTCTTCCATGGCCTTCTCCATTTCGTCTTTGGAGTCGGTAGCCGCTTCCTGCACTGCGTCTACCTTTTCTTCGACGTATTCGCTGGAGGTGTCGTATGCCTGCTGGACGTTTTCTTTGGTAGCGTCATAGGCGTCCTGCACATTTTCCTTGGTGGCGTCATAGGCTTCCTGTACCTGCTCGCCAGCAGCTTCAACCTTCTCTTGCAGAACTTCGCCAGCGGTCTGCTCGTTGCCGGTGACTTCGCGGGCTTTCTGCTCGGTCGCCTCGGCTACGTCATGTGCGGCGTCCTGCATGCTCTCGACCGCGTCCGACATGGACTCGCGGGCGTCTTGCATTTTGTCCTCGGCGCTTTCCTGACAGCCTGCCAGCAAGCCAACGCCGGCCATCAGTACAAATGCAGCTGCTACTTTTTTCATCGGTTCTCTCCTTGATAGTCAGGGCGCTAGCGTTGCCCCTTCTTATTGTGCTTCTTGGGCTTTTTGCTCGATGGCCTCACCCGCACTTTCCGCAGCCTCGCCCATGCTTTGTACCGCATCGGACATAGACTGTTTGGCATCTTCCAGTTTGTCTTCCGGCTCTTGTTGACACCCGGTGAGCCAAAGGCTGGCAGTCAGCGCCAACGCCGCAGCAACATACCCTTTATGATTCATCTGATCACTCCTGCTGGTCAGTGGTTTCTATGGATTAGTTCCTGTTGTCGGCGGCAAAGTTCAATGTGTGGCCAACTTATGGAGTCTAGTTCAGGTTCTGGGTACTATGCTCAGCCTTATTGAACAACCATGCCAGGGTCGTACCGTTGATGAGTGAAATCGAACAGCGTGCGCGCAACTTTCTGTCGGCGCTGCGCCATTGCCAGCATCTGCAGATGACCGTCGAACAGGCCGATCAGCAAGGCCTGATCCTGCGCCTGCCTTACAGCGACAGGATCGTTGGCAACCCGGTCACCGGGGTGATTCATGGCGGCGCGATTACCACGCTGATGGACACCTGCTGCGGCATCTCCACCGTCTGCTATCTCCCGGAATTCGAAATTTGCCCGACGCTGGATTTGCGCATCGACTACATGCACCCAGCTGAGCCGGGCAAACCAATTTTCGGCTTTGCCGAGTGCTACAGAGTGACGCCGACCGTTATTTTTACCCGTGGCATTGCATATCAGGACGATCGCGAGCAGCCCATCGCACATGTGGTCGGTACCTTTATGCGCATGGGCAAGGCTGTGGATCAGGCCGATTTGGGCAAGCAACTCGACAAGGGGGATGCATGAGTCTGAGCGAGCAACAGGTCCAGAACATCATCGCTCAGGCGCATGAGTGTGGTGATTACAATCAATTGGTTGAGCTGATTCCCTATGCCCGCATGATCGGCATGCGAGTAACACGTCTGGGCAGCGAGGCGTTCTTCACCTTGCCGCGTCAGGAAATCAATATTGGCAATCCGGTGTTGCCGGCATTGCACGGCGGCGTGATCGCGGGGTTTATGGAACAGTCCGCGATGCTGCACCTCATGATGTTCATGAACAGTGAGGTGTTTCCCAAAATCATCGACTTTTCGGTGGATTACCTCCGCGCCGGGTTGTACCGTGACACCTACGCTACCTGTCAGGTCTGGCGTCAGGGCCGGCGGGTAGGCAATGTCGCCATTACGGCGTGGCAAACGCATTCAAGCGAACCTATTGCCACTGCGCGAGCGCACTTCAAGCTGGACTAGATCGGTTATCGGGAGTAGATCACGCGACATGGAAGCCTTGTTGATACTGGGTGGAATGATGGCGCTGGCTGTGTCTTGGGCATGGCTGGTGTTTGGCAGTCTTGGTCTCGGGCCTGGGCCACTGATGGTCGCAACCTTGCTGCCGATCGTCACACCGCTGCTGCGCGGTCGCGGCTATCCGGTGTTGCCGCGCGTGTTAATGGTGCTGGCACTGGTGTCGGTGGTCGTCGGGGTTGCGCTGCTGTATCGCGATCAACCCGAGCGTTTTGAGCGCCTGCTCAGCGGGGAGTGGGCCACGGCTGCTACCGAGGCCGGGCTCGCGGGCAGCTTGATGGGGCAGCCGTTTGTGCCGACCGAGGTCTACTGGCGTGGCGATCAACTGGTCTTTGCGGAGACCGCCGGTAATCGTACCCGGCGCTCGCTGGTTGTGCGGTTCGACAAGGCGCCATCGTTGCTGCAGGGAACGGCGATTGATCTGCTGCCAGGAGATGACGGCCCGTGGCCTGAGGTGGTTATTCAATGGTACACCGGGGCGCTGACCGCACCGGGCCTGCGCCGCATTTCGTCGGCTTACACCATGAGCATTGCCCTGGCGCCGGTGGGTACGGACGAAACCGAAATGACCGTGCATCTGCACTTGCCCGCAGAACATGTCACGCGTCTTGCTGGGCGCGCCGTGTTGCAGGGTCGTCCTGACTGGCTGGGCAAGTCGGCAGCTACCGCAGCCCCTGTCGTGGTTGAGCCGGCTCCAGTGACGATGCCTCCGGTCGGCTGGCAGGAACTCAACTTGCAGGCGTTGCTGGAAAGTCCTGCACGGTTCATCGGGCGACCGACGCGAGTGCTTACCGTCACTGGGCGCAGCTTCGAAGGCGTGTTGAAGGACGTCACTGCCGACAGGCGCATAGTGTTGTCTTTGCCGCAGGGCGCCAATCAGGTGGATTTTCAGTTTCATCCGGAAGACATTGCGCTGATCGAGTCACGCGCGCGCCGCTGATCTCCCTGCGTGCTTTTTGCAGGGCCTTGAAAGTATTCATATTGTCCCCATCTCTAGATGCATCGCCGGGCTACCCGGCTTCGCCATGAACCGCATCATTGGAGACACTTCGTTATGACCGTGGACGCTCATAAGGAAACACTCGGCTTCCAGACTGAGGTAAAGCAGTTGCTTCACCTCATGATTCATTCGATGTATTCGAACAAGGAAATCTTTCTTCGCGAGCTGATTTCCAACGCTTCGGACGCCTCTGACAAGCTGCGCTTCGAAGCGATCGCCACGCCGGCGTTGCTGGAAGATCAGCCTGAGCTGCGCATTCGCATCAGCGCCGATCCTGACGCCAATACGCTGACAATTGAAGACAACGGCATCGGCATGTCGCGTCAGGAAGTCATCGATCATTTGGGCACAATCGCCAAGTCCGGTACTGCGGCGTTCATGCAGCAACTGACGGGTGATCAAAAAAAAGATTCGCAGTTGATCGGCCAGTTCGGCGTCGGCTTCTACAGTGCCTTTATTGTTGCTGACAAGGTGGAGGTCTTTACCCGGCGCGCGGGTCTGGCTGCCGGTGAGGGCGTACATTGGGAGTCGGCCGGTGAGGGCGAGTTCAGTATTGCTACCATTGAGAAGCCCGAGCGGGGCACCCGCATCGTGCTGCACCTGAAGGCAGCCGAGAAGGAGTTTTCCGACGGATTCCGCCTGCGTAACGTCATTACCAAGTACTCGGATCACATCTCCCTGCCGATTGAGCTGCCCAAGCAACAGCACGGCGAGGAGAAGGGTGCGTCTGCCGAGCTGGAGTGGGAGAGCGTCAACCGGGCCAGCGCGCTCTGGACCCGCGGCCGCACCGAGGTGTCGGACGATGAATACAAGGAGTTCTACAAGCACGTAGCCCACGACTTTGAAGACCCGCTGAGCTGGAGCCATAACAAGGTTGAAGGCAAGCTGGAGTACACCAGTTTGCTGTACGTGCCGGGCCGCGCACCTTTCGACCTGTACCAGCGCGAAGCGCCGCGTGGACTCAAGTTGTATGTTCAGCGCGTATTCATCATGGATGACGCTGAGCAGTTCCTGCCGCTGTACCTGCGGTTCATCAAGGGGGTTGTGGACTCGAATGATCTGTCGCTGAACGTGTCGCGCGAGATTCTGCAGAAAGACCCTGCCATCGAGAGCATGAAGTCGGCGCTGACCAAGCGTGTGCTCGACATGCTGGAGAAAATGGCGAAGAAGGATGCCGATTCGTACGCGACCTTCTGGAAGGCGTTCGGCAGTGTGATGAAAGAAGGCCCGGCGGAAGACTTCGCCAATCGCGAGAAAATCGCCGGCCTGCTGCGCTTTGCGTCTACCGCCCAGAGCGACGACAGCGAAGTGGTCAGCCTGGATGCCTACCTCGAGCGCATGGTTGAGGGGCAGGACAAAATTTACTACCTCACCGGTGAGCGCTACGCCCAGGTCAAGAACAGCCCGCACCTGGAAATCTTCCGCAAGAAGGGTATCGAAGTCCTGCTGCTGACCGACCGCATTGATGAGTGGCTGATGAGCCACTTGAGCGAGTACAAGGGCAAGCAGTTCGTCGACGTTGCCCGCGGCGATCTCGATCTCGGCAAGCTGGAAGGTGAAGAGGATAAGCAGGAGCAGGAGAAGGCTGCGCAGGAAAAGGCCGATCTGGTCAAGCGCATTCAGGACGTACTCAAGGACGACCTGCAGGAAGTGCGCGTCTCCCATCGTTTGACTGATTCACCCGCTGTGCTGGTAATCAACGAGGACGATATGGGCCTGCAGATGCGTCGTATCCTGGAGGCTACCGGTCAAAAAGCACCGGAAAGCAAGCCGATCCTGGAGATCAATCCGGCTCATCCGCTGCTCGACCGCCTGGACGGGGAGCAGGACGAGGCGCGTTTCGGCGACCTGAGCCGCATCCTCTTCGATCAGGCCGCGTTGGCAGCTGGTGAGGCGCTGAATGATCCTGCTGCGTACGTGCGTCGACTCAATACGCTGCTGGTTGAATTGAGTCGCTGATGCACTGATGCGGGTGGTTCGCCGCCCGCAGTGGTGCAATAAAAAACCTCTGCCCTTGCGGGCAGAGGTTTTTTTGTTACGGCAGGGTGATCAGGCCTGGTTGTAGCCGAAGATCGACTTGACCTCGAGGAAGTCTTCGAAGCCGTAGTGACCCCACTCGCGGCCGATACCGGACTCCTTGTAACCGCCGAACGGGGCGCGTGGGTCCAGTTGGGCGCCGTTCAGGTGCACCATGCCGGTACGGATGCGGCGCGCCACATTGCGTGCACGATCCAGATCGCTGGAAGACACATAGCCGGACAGACCATAGCGGGTATCGTTGGCGATACGGACGGCATCGTCTTCATCTTCATAGCCGATGATCGACAGCACCGGGCCGAAGATCTCTTCGCGGGCGATGGTCATTTCGTTGTTGACGTGGCTGAAAATGGTCGGCTTGACGTAGTAGCCCTTGTCCAGACCTTCCGGGCGGCCTGGGCCACCAGCGACGACCTTGGCGCCTTCTTCGATACCCTTGCTGATCAGATCCTGGATTTTGCTCCACTGGGCCTTGGATACCACCGGGCCGATAACAGTGTCGGCGGCATTCGGGTCGCCCGGCTTCACCTTGGAAACGACGGCCTGGGCGATTGCGGCCACTTCATCCATGCGGCTGTTTGGCACCAGCATGCGGGTCGGAGCATTACAGGACTGACCGCTGTTGTTCATGCAGGACATGACGCCATGGGCGACCATTTTCTCGAAGTTGACATCGTCGAGCAGGATGTTGGCCGACTTGCCACCCAGCTCCAGCGCCACGCGCTTGATGGTTTGTGCGCCGTTGCTCATCACCTGGCGGCCTGCGCCGGTCGAGCCGGTGAAGGACATCATGTCGATATCCGGGTGGCCGGACATGGCAGCGCCAACGGTCGGGCCGTCGCCGTTGACCAGGTTGAAGACGCCAGCCGGAACGCCGGCTTCATCCAGGATCTCGGCGAGGATCAGCGCCGACAGCGGGGCAACTTCCGACGGCTTCAGCACCATGGTGCAGCCGGTAGCCAGAGCAGGTGCGACCTTGCAGGTCAGCTGGTTCATCGGCCAGTTCCACGGCGTGATCAGGCCGCAGACACCAATCGGCTCTTTGGTGACCAGGGTGGTGCCAATGGTTTCTTCGAATTCAAATTCTTTCAGCGCGCCCAGTGCTGCGGCGAAGTGGCCGAGGCCAGAAGGAGCCTGTGCGGCTTGTGCCAGCTTGGCCGGGGCGCCCATTTCCTGGGAAATAGCGACGGCTACGTCGCCCATGCGTTTCTTGAACACTTCAATGACGCGCTCAAGCAGGGCGATACGCTCTTCGCGAGTGGTCTGAGAGTAGCTGTCAAAGGCGGCCTTGGCGGCGGCGACAGCCAGATCAACGTCTTCCTTGTTGCCAAGCGCGATGGTGGCAACGGCTTCTTCGGTGGCAGGGTTGATGACATCGAGGGTCTGAGTTCCCTTGGGGGCAACCCATTGGCCGTTGATGTAGAACTGCTGGTAATGGCTCATTCTGCATGGCTCCTTGTTGTTGGGGGTGGTGCTAAGGCGTTCAACCTTAGCACTGTCGCTGACGGCGCAGCAGCAGATTTCTTGTGAAGCAGTGTAATTGACGCGCGGTTGTCGCCTTTCGATACACCTCGCATCGCTCTATAATACGGCGGCCAAACCGGGCTAATACTTGACTGAAATGCTTGGATATTGCATAGTGGCGCGGTGAATTCATCCGCTCGAGAGCGTCTATGCGATTGACCACCAAGGGTCGTTACGCCGTTACAGCCATGCTGGATCTGGCGTTGCACGAGGACCAGGGACCCATCACGCTGGCTGACATTTCCATGCGTCAGGGCGTTTCCATTTCCTATCTTGAACAGCTGTTCGCCAAGCTGCGTCGCAGCAAGCTGGTTGAAAGCGTTCGCGGTCCCGGCGGCGGCTATAGGCTGGCAGGCGGGGCAGCGGCAATCAGCGTCGCGCAGATCGTTGAGGCGGTGAACGACTCGATGGATGCAACGCGCTGTTTGGGTAAAGGTGATTGCCAGGACGGCGCGGTCTGCCTGACCCATCATTTGTGGTCGGATCTGAGCGCTCGGCTGCGGCAGTTCCTGGACGAGATCAGCCTGGCTGACCTGGTCTCGCGTGAAGATATCCAGCGCGTCAGCTCGCGACAGGACCACTGCGTTTCGAAGGTGCGCAGCACCGTCAGCGCGCTCGAACGAATTATCTAAAGAGTCGAAGAGCTCTCCATGCATGCAGCGCCTGAGGGTGAGTGCATGCCTGAATCAAGAAGTGGCGGCCCCGCCTGACGCGGCGGCTGCAAGATTGAGGTGATACCGTGACTGAAGAAGTCGAAAGCCTGATCAGGAAGGACTACGCGGCGGGGTTCCACTCGTCCATCGAGTCCGAGACCCTGCCTCCTGGGCTGAATGAAGACGTTATCCGTTTCATTTCTGCCAAGAAAGGGGAGCCTGAATGGTTGCTCGAATGGCGACTCAAAGCCTTCCGTTCCTGGCAGGAAATGGAAGAGCCGACCTGGGCCCATGTGCATTACCCGGAAATCGACTTCCAGGCGGTGTCCTATTACTCCGCGCCAAAGAGCATGGACAGCAAGCCCAAAAGCCTGGATGAAGTGGATCCGGAGCTGCTGGCTACCTACGAAAAACTGGGTATTCCGCTGCACGAGCAGGAGATGCTCGCGGGCGTTGCTGTTGATGCGGTCTTTGACTCGGTTTCGGTCGTGACTACGTTCCGCGAGAAGCTGCTCGAAGCCGGTGTGATCTTCTGCCCGATCAGTGAAGCCGTGCACAAGTACCCGGAGCTGATCAAACAGTACCTGGGCAGTGTTGTACCGCAGAAGGATAACTTCTACGCGGCGCTCAATTCCGCCGTGTTCTCTGATGGTTCGTTCGTCTACATTCCCAAGGGCGTGCGCTGCCCGATGGAGCTGTCGACCTATTTCCGCATCAACGAAATGAACACCGGGCAGTTTGAACGCACGCTGATCGTCGCCGACGAAGGCTCGTACGTTAGCTACCTGGAAGGCTGTACCGCGCCGATGCGCGACGAGAACCAGCTGCATGCGGCGGTTGTCGAGCTGGTCGCGCTGGATAACGCGCAGATCAAGTACTCCACCGTGCAGAACTGGTACCCGGGTAACGCGGAAGGTAAGGGCGGCATCTACAACTTCGTGACCAAGCGTGGCGTGGCCCACACCAACGCGAAGATCTCCTGGACGCAAGTTGAAACCGGCTCTGCCGTCACCTGGAAGTATCCGAGCTGCATCCTCAAGGGTGACAACAGCGTCGGTGAGTTTTACTCGGTGGCCCTGACCAACAACTTCCAGCAGGCCGATACCGGAACCAAGATGATTCATCTTGGCAAGAACACTCGTTCGACCATCGTTGCCAAGGGCATTTCTGCCGGCCGCAGCGACAGTGCCTACCGTGGTCTGGTGCGTATCAACCCCGGTGCTGACGGGGCGCGTAACTATACCCAGTGTGACTCGCTGCTGATCGGCGACCGCTGCGGTGCGCACACCTTCCCCTACATCGAAAGCAAGAACCCGAGCGCCGTTGTGGAGCACGAGGCAACAACGTCCAAGGTCAGCGATGACCAGTTGTTCCTCTGCCAGCAGCGTGGCCTGGATGCCGAGAAGGCGGTCTCGATGATCGTCAACGGCTTCTGCCGCGAGGTGTTCAAGGAGCTGCCCATGGAGTTTGCGGTGGAAGCCGGCAAGCTGCTTGAGGTCAGTCTCGAAGGTTCTGTGGGCTGATCGCCGACTGGCACAGCTCGAAACGGTTAAAGTAATTTATCAGGCATAAATGATGCTAAATATCAAAGACTTGCACGCTAAAGTTGAAGAGAAGGATATCCTTAAGGGGCTGTCCATCGAGGTCAAGCCGGGCGAAGTTCACGCCATCATGGGCCCCAACGGTTCCGGCAAGAGCACCATGGGCAATGTGCTCTCTGGCCGCCCCGGTTACGAGGCTACTGCTGGCAGCGTCACCTTCAAGGGGCACGACCTGCTGGAGCTGGAAACCGAAGAGCGTGCACGTGAAGGTCTGTTCCTGGCGTTCCAGTACCCGGTCGAGATTCCCGGCGTCAGCAATATGGAGTTCCTCAAGGCCGCGGTGGATGCCAAGCGTAAGCACCAGGGGTTGGATGAGATTTCCTCGGTCGACTTCCTCAAGCTGGCGCGCGAGACCTGCAAACGCGTCAATCTGGATGCCAGCTTCCTCAAGCGCGGTGTTAACGAAGGCTTCTCCGGTGGCGAGAAGAAGCGCAACGAGATCATGCAGATGATGCTGCTTGAGCCCGATCTGTGCATCCTCGATGAAACCGACTCTGGTCTGGATATCGATGCTCTGCAAGTTGTTGCCGATGGCGTTAACGCCATGCGCGATGGCAAGCGCAGTTTCCTGGTAGTGACCCATTACCAGCGTCTGCTGGATTACATCGTGCCGGATTACGTGCACGTTCTGGCCGGTGGCCGCATTGTGAAATCCGGCGACAAGAGTCTGGCTCTGGAGCTGGAAGCCAAGGGTTACGGTTGGCTCGAAAACGAGGTGGTCTGATCCGATGAGCGATTTTCAACAGACGGCCTTACAGCTCGCAGCACAGCAACAGTCTCCCGAGTGGCTGGCGCAGCTGCGCGAGCAGGGCGCCAGTATCTGGGGCGAGGCCAGCTGGCCTGGGCGCAAGACCGAAAACTGGAAGTACCTGTCGCTGGCACCGTTGCAGCAGTACCAGCAACTTGGCTGGGGCGCTGCGGCCGACGCGCAGGCGCTGGCGGATGTCGAGCAGCTTGATCTGGATGCCACGCGTCTGGTGTTCATCAATGGGCGCTTCAGTGCCGAGCACTCGAGCAGCCTGCCCGCTGGTGTTGTGCGTTTCGGCGAGGCCGATAGTGCGCAGCAGGCGATCATTCGTCAGCACTTGGGGCAGGTGGTCGACAGCAAGCGTCACCTGTTTGCTGCACTGAGCAACGCCTGGGCTGCTGACGGCGTACTGGTGCATGTGCCGCGCAATCAGCGACTGGAAAAGCCGCTCTACGTGGTCAATATCAGCACGCCACAGATGACGCCGGTTGCGGCCAGCCAGCGCCTGTTGATGGTGCTTGAGGACAACGCCGAGGCCGAGCTGATCGAGCACTACGCATCGGATGCCCATGCGCAGAATGGCTTCGTCAACAGCCTGACTGAAGTGGTTGTCGGCAATAACGCGAAAGTGCAGCACTACCGAATCAACCTGGAGCAGGAAGACCTGCTGCACGTCGGCGGTGTGCACGTGAACCTCCAGCGTGATGCGCGCTTCCACGGCTTTACCCTGGCGCAGGGCAGTCGTCTCAAGCGCATCGACTATCAGGTCAACATGCTGGGCGAAGGTGCGCACCTGGACCTGAACGGCATCTACCTGCCGCGCAACCGCCAGGTGATCGACTATCACACCAACGTTGAGCATTGCGTACCGCATTGCACCAGCAACGAGGTGTTCCGCGGCATCATCGGTGACTCCGCCAAGGCGGTGTTCAATGGCCGGATTCATATCCATCCGCAGGCGCAGAAAACCCTGGCCGAGCTCAGCAACAAGAACCTGCTGACCTCGCGTACCGCCGAGATCAACACCAAACCCGAGCTGGAAATCTACGCGGACGACGTGCGTTGTGCCCACGGCGCAACCATCAGTCAGCTCGACGAGACCTCGATGTACTACCTGCAAAGCCGTGGCGTATCAAAGGCAGATGCCATCACCATGCTGAGTTTTGGCTTCATCAACGAGCTGCTCAATGAGGTGCCGGAGCAGGCGGTGCAGGATTACCTGCGCCCGCGTCTGGTGTCGCTGTTCGGCCAGCCGAGCGAGATGGTAGGGCAGATCGGCTATGAATGATCTGGCCAAGCCGTTGCCGTTTGACGCCGAGCGCGTGCGTGCCGACTTCCCGATTCTGCATCAGGAGGTCAACGGCCATCCGCTGGTGTATCTCGACAACGCAGCGACTACGCAGAAGCCGCGTGCGGTGATCCAGGCGCTGGTCGACTACTACGAGCAGGACAATAGCAACGTGCACCGCGGTGCTCATGCGCTAGCTGATCGCGCGACCCAGAAGTTTGAAGCCGCGCGGGTGAAGGTCGCTGAGTTCATCAATGCGCCAGCGGCGCGTCAGGTGATCTGGACCCGCGGCACCACCGAGAGCATCAATCTCGTGGCTGCCAGCTGGGGACGCGCCAACCTGCAAGCGGGCGACCGTGTGCTGGTGTCGGCCATGGAGCACCATTCCAATATCGTGCCGTGGCAGCTGGTTGCGGCAGAGAAGGGCGCCAGTGTCGAGCCGATTCCGGTAGATGCAGACGGCACGCTCGATCTGGCGGCCCTTGCGTCGATGCTGGACGAGCGGGTCAAGCTGGTTGCCTGCGGCCACGTGTCCAACGCCCTCGGTACCGTCAACCCGGTTGCCGATGTGGTGCGGCTGGCGCACGCTGCAGGCGCGCTGGTGTTGATCGACGGCGCGCAGGCGGTTAGTCACTGGCCGGTTGATGTACAGGCCCTGGATTGCGACTTTTACGCTTTCTCGGCGCATAAGCTGTTTGGCCCGACCGGCCTAGGTGTGCTGTACGGCAAGCGTGAACTGCTTGAGGCGATGCCGCCCTATCAGGGTGGCGGCGAGATGATCGAGACCGTGAGCTTTGCCGGTACGACGTTCAACCAGCTGCCCTACAAGTTTGAAGCGGGCACCCCCGATATCGCCGGCGTGATCGCTTTTGGCGCGGCCATTGACTACCTGAATCAGCTGGATCGTGCCGGCGCTTCGGCCCATGAGCAGGCGCTGCTGGCTTACGCTGAAGAGCGTGCGCGGGCAACGGCTGGTATCCGTTTGGTCGGCACCTCCGCGCACAAGACCAGCGTGATGAGCTTTCTGCTGGAAGGGGCGCACCCGAATGATGTCGGCATGCTGCTGGATCAGCAGGGCGTCGCGGTGCGCACCGGCAACCATTGCGCGCAGCCGATCATGGAGCAGTTTGGTATTCCGGGAACCGTGCGGGCCAGTCTGGCCTTCTACAACACCCGTGCCGATATCGACCGGCTGTTTGAGGCGCTGGAAAAAGTACGGCAGTTTCTGATTTAGGAGTGCTGCAGATGAGCGTTGAATCCTTTGATCCCAAACAACAGGCGGTGACCGTAACCCCGGCTGCGCTGGCGCATTTTCGCCGTCAGCTGAACGGGCAGCAGGGCAAGGCGGTCCGTCTCAGCGTGAAGAAGAGCGGCTGTACCGGCTTCATGTACGCCATTGACCTGGTTGAACAGGCCAACGATAGCGATCTGCACTACCAGCTTGATGAGCAGGTTGAATTGCTGGTCGACAGCAACAGCTTGCAGGTGCTGTCCGGCACCGAAATTGATCTGGTGCGCGAAGGCATCAATCAGCAGATCAAGTTCATCAATCCCAACGTCAAGGACGAGTGCGGCTGCGGCGAAAGCTTCAGCGTCAACTGAGCCTTGTCCTGTTCACGGCGTGGCTGCAGGGCCGCGCCGTTATCTTTTGAGGAAACCCGATGGAACGTCGCATGGTGGTTGCCCGGGCCGATTGCCCGGCTCGCCGAGTTCCCGATGGAACACCCCTGACCATCCCCAAAGACACCTTCGTGACCATCACCCAGGCGCTCGGTGGCAACTACACCGTGACCTATCACGGTCAGATGGTGCGGGTCGATGGCACCGACGCCGAGGCACTTGGCCTTGAACCAGAGCTGCTGTCGTTTCCCGAAGCGACTGATGAGCTGATCCGTGAGGAGCAGGTCTGGGAAGCGCTGAAGACCGTGTACGATCCGGAGATTCCGGTCGATCTGGTCAATCTGGGTCTGATCTACAACGTTGCGGTCGATCAGGATGCGCACAAGGTCACTATCCAGATGACGCTGACGGCGCCGGGCTGCGGCATGGGTCCGGTGCTGGTTGGCGATGTGGAGTATCGCGTCAAACTGGTGCCGAACGTGGACGAGGTCAAGGTTGACCTGGTCTTCGATCCGCCGTGGCAGCGGCACATGATGAGTGAAGAAGCACAGCTCGAAACCGGCATGTTTTTCTGAGGACAGCAGCACATGAGTCGATTTGGTACGGAAATCACCAGCGAGGATATCGTCGATACCCTGTCGTTCTTTGACAGCTGGGAAGACCGCTACAAGTACATCATTGATCTGGGCAAGGAACTGCCCGAGCTGGACCCGAGCCAGCGCACCGAAGAGAACCTGGTGCGCGGCTGCCAAAGTCAGGTGTGGCTGGTTAGCCGCCGCGAGGGTGACAAGCTGTACTTCGATGCCGACAGCGATGCATTCATCGTCAAGGGCCTGCTGGCGGTGGTGCTGGCGGCGTATAACGGCAAACGCGCGGAGGATATTCGGGCCTTCGACGTCGAGGCCTATTTCACTCAGCTGAACCTGCTCAAGCACCTCAGCGTGACCCGTGGCAACGGTTTGCGCGCGATGGTGCAGCGTATTCAGGCTGCCGCTGCGGCCTGATTCATCCCCTGCGTTGATGTCGCGGCAGTTGTACTCAGTCGCGACAACCGCTATGGTCGCCTCGTGACCCCGCTGCCACGCCCTGCTTCAGCGTGGCAGACCATAAAAATAACAACACACGAGTTATCTGAATGCGCACCTTCTGGTCCAGACTGAAGGACGATTTTCAGCTGTCCATCATTACCCTGGTCGGTGTCCTCGCCGTACTGGGGGTAACGCCTTATGCCGTATATAGGCTCGGTCAGCGCAATTGGCTGGTGGGGCTAACCGATACCTTTCTCGTCAGCAGCACGCTGCTGGTAGTGGTGTATGCCTGGCGCACCAGCGACACCATTCGCCCTGGTCAGTTTCTCGCCGCTATCTACTCCGTCGGGGCCTTTTTGGTGAGCGTCAAGCTGGGTACCAACGGTGTGTTCTGGATGTACGTGCTGGTGTTGTTCAACTTCTTCGTGGTGCCTCCCTTGCAAAGCGTTATCGCTACTCAGACGACCTTGGCGGCGGTGTGCTTGTACGGATGGTTTCATCCAGGACAGGTATTCGAGAGTGACTACCAGATGGGCTCGTTTGTGATGACCTATGAGCTGGCCAGCCTGTTTGCCTTTGTATTTGCCTTCCGTGGCCGGGCGCAGCGCAAACAGCTCTCCCAGCTGGCGACCGAGGACCCGCTGACCGGCATTGGCAACCGCCGAACCATGGACCGCGAGCTGGACATCGCTGTGGCTGACAGCAAGCGCTATGAACTGAGCTTTGGCCTTTTAGTGCTCGATCTAGACCACTTCAAGCAGATCAACGATCAGTTTGGCCATGCCGCGGGCGATGAGGTGCTGGTGCGTTTTGCTCGGTTGGTTGAGGCGGCATGTCGGCCGTCGGATCGGCTCTTTCGTCTGGGCGGTGAAGAGTTTGTACTGCTGGTCCCCAAGGTCAGGCGCGACGCACTGCATGCGGTGGCCAGCAAGGTGCAGCAGTGTGTGCGCGAAGGGCTGCGGCGGCCGGACGGTAAGCCGGTGACCGTGTCGATTGGCGGCTGTCTGCTGGAGGGGCATAACGGGCGCGAGTCTTGGCTGCATGACGCTGATGCCTGTCTGTACGCGGCCAAAGATGCCGGCCGCGATTGTATCGTAATCGCCGCGGCTTGAGCGGCGACGAGGTTGCAGTGGTTGCAGAGCGTCTCTACTATCGACGGACAAGCGTTGCCTGGAGGGTAGTTCCGTGAAAACGACGTTTACTGATCGCGAATTCTGGCAAAAACTGCGCTCACAAGCGCGACTGGCTGGCCGGGAAGTGGTGGAGAAGGCGCTGTGTCTGTATTACGCCGCGCGGCGACCGGAAACCCCCGCATGGGCTAAGGCGGTGATTGTCAGCGTGTTGGCGTATTTCATCGCGCCGCTGGATGCGATTCCTGATTTCACGCCCTTGCTTGGGTTTACCGATGATCTGGGTGTGTTTGCCAGCGCGCTGGCAATGGTCGCCATGTATATCGACAGCGACGTACAGGCCGCCGCCCGTCGCCGGGCCGACAGCTGGTTCGGCCCGTTTATCGAAGAGGTAGACGAGTAACGGTTAGTGTTCGCCGTAGACTCGCTGAGTACCGTCGTTGCTGACGGCAATAACCTGATAGGCATCACGCCGGTCGCCCATTTCCATTCCGGGAGAGCCGACTGGCATACCGGGCACAGCCAGTCCGCGCAGATTGCTATTTTCGTCCAGGGTAAGAATGTCGCTGGCCGGCACATGTCCTTCGATGAAAACACCCTTGTATACCGCGGTATGGCAGGACCGCAGCGCGGGTGAAACGCCCAGCTCCTGTTTCAGCGCCACGACTTGCGACGTTACATGGTCGTTTACTTCAAACCCATTCTCTTGCAGGTGCTCGATCCACGCATGGCAGCAGCCGCAGTTGGGGTCACGGTACACGTCGATTTCTGCTGCCTGGACGATGCCGCTCAGTAACAGCACGCTTCCAATAAACAGGTTTTTCATTACCAGACTCTCCTCGTTGGTCCGATCACTGACGCTGCGTCATAGGGGGCGCTCTGGTACCATTGCGCATCTTCAGGTTGGGTGACCGAGACTATCGGCTTGTGGTCCGAGTGTCACCCCAGCGTACGATCCAAGCCCTGATGTGGTCGTTGCAGCATGTTTCCAGCCTTTGTTGGTTTACGCCGCCGTTTTTTCGCTCTTGGCAGATGCATGCAGGGCACGTTGTGCCTGTTGATTGGCTGCCTGATGGCGCAGCCCGCGCTGGCAATGCGCGTCGTCTTTGTCAGTCCCGGGAAATCCAATGAGCCCTTCTGGGTCGATGCGACCGAGGGGTTGCAGCATGCAGCGGCCAGCCTGGGTGTCGAGCTTGAGGTGCTTTATGCCGAGCGTGACCACCTGGCGCAGTTGAGCCTGGCGCGTGCGGTTGCCGACCGTGCAGTCGATCAACGGCCCGACTATTTGCTGGTTGCTGCCGACAAACAGGCGTTGCCGGGTCAGCTGGAGATTGCCGAGCGTGCCGGAATCCGCGTTTTTTCAGCCTACAACGGAGTGCAAAGGGCGGAGCGTGGACGGCTCGGCTATCCGCGTGAGCGCTTGCAACACTGGATCGGTAGCCTGGTGCCGAATGCAGAGGAGGCCGGCTATCTGACCGCTCAGGCGCTGATCAAGCAGGGGCTGGTGCAGTTCCCTCAGTCTGGTGACGCGCTGCTTGAGATGGTCGCGATCTCCGGTGATCGCACCACCGACAGTTCGCGGCGGCGTACACGCGGTATGCTGCAAGCGGTTGCTGAGTATCCGCAGGTCGCCTTGCGCCAGACTGTGTATGCCGACTGGCAGCGCGACAACGCCCGGTATCAGACGCCGATTCTGTTGAAGCGCTACCCGCACACCCGGCTGCTCTGGACGGGCAGTGACCTGATGGCCTTCGGGGCGCTGGAGGCTGTTCGTGGCACCGGGCGTGAGCCCGCGCGTGACGTTCTGGTTTCCACCGTCAACATGACCGAGCAAGCGACCCGATCGCTGCTGGCTGGCGATCTGCAGGCGCTGGTGGGCGGTCATCATCTGGCTGCGGCATGGGCCCTGGTTGTGTTGTATGACTACGAGCACGGGACTGATTTCGCCGAGTCGGAGGGGCTTGAGATGGAAAAGAGCATGTTTGCCCTGTTTGACCACCGCATGGCAGAGACGTATCTGGACTATCTGTCCGCGGGCAGACCGCAAGTCGATTACTGTCGTTTCAGCAAGGTCTGCAACCCGACGCTGCAGACCTACGACTTCTCCATTCGCGGCTGGTTGGAAGCGGCGTCAGAGAGTGTGCGCAAGCCTTCCAGTCGCTGATTATCCGCGCTTGGCAATAATCCAGACCGCATGCACGATGCCGGGGATGTAGCCGAGCAGGGTAAGCAGAATATTCAGCCAGAAGGCACCGCCGAATCCGACCTGCAGAAATACACCCAGCGGCGGCAGCAGAATGGCGATCAGTACGCGAATCAGGTCCATGCTTTTGTTTCCTCTTGTCCAAAAGTGTCATGAACTCTGACTCGCGAGCGCATCGATCGTTCAGCTGCCAATCACACCGCCGTCCTCACGGGTAATCAGAACCGTGGTGGAGCGGGGCCGAGTGATACCGTCGCTGGCCGGGTAGCTGATGCCCGGATGCTGCACGTTGACCCACATGGCGCGGGCTCACTGGCTGCTAGGCGCTGCTCAATCGGGCGAGCGCTGGAGCTGTATCAGGGTCGTGGTTATAGCCACGATCAGGTGGCAGCGAGTCTGCAGGTCAGCGACCGTACCAACTATCGGCGCTTGCTCAAAAGGCTGACCGGAAAGTCTCCGGACAGCCTGCGGGTCTGGATAGAAAGTTGATTTTTATCAAGCTCTTATGAGAGTTACTTCAATCGGCGCTCAATACCCATCTGCATCAGAATCTTGGCCGAGATTTCTTCAACCGAGTAGTGCGTCGAGTTGAGGAAGGGAATGTTCTCCTTGCGGAACAGGTTCTCCACTTCGCGTACTTCAAATTCGCACTGCGGGTAGCTCGAGTAGCGGCTGTTCGGACGGCGCTCATTGCGGATGCTGGAAAGGCGGTCCGGATCGATAGTTAGGCCGAACAGCTTGTTCTTGTTCTGCTTCAGGGCTTTGGGCAACTGCAGGCTTTCCATGTCATCTTCGGTCAACGGGTAGTTTGCCGCGCGAATGCCATACTGTAGCGCCATATACAGGCAGCTTGGCGTCTTGCCGCAGCGCGAGACACCTACCAGGATGATATCGGCCTGCGCGTAATGGTGAGTGCGGGCGCCGTCGTCGTTGTCCATGGCGTAATGCACTGCGTCAATACGGTCCTTGTAGTGGCTGTTGTGCTGGATCGAGTGGGTTTTCCCAACCGAATAGGATGAGCCGTCACCCAGTTCCTGCTCCAGCGGGGCGAGGAAGGTCGAGAAAATGTCGATCATGTAGCCATTGGATTTGGCCAGCTCCTGCCGAATCTCGCTGTTGACCACGGTATCAAAAATGATTGGCCGCGCTGCATCTTTCTCGGCAGCGGCATTGATTTGTTGTACCATGTCCCGCGCTTTTTCCACGGTATCGACGTAAGGGCGCAGCAGCTTGGTGAACTGGATGTTCTCGAACTGCGCCAGCAGGCTTTGACCAAGTGTCTCGGCGGTGATGCCGGTACCATCAGAAATGAAAAAAGCGGTGCGTTTCATTCACGAAGCCTTAAGATGTCGAGTCTCGGATACATGGCGGCCCGCAGAATTGCCGGTGCGGCCTTCAAAGATCGGCATTGTGGCGCATTTGCGGCGGGCAGGCCAGTATGCCCCCGCCGCCGCACAGACATATTAAATAGATTGACGGAGAGATCACCTTGTTAGAGTACGTAGTGTCCTTCGAGCAGCTGGGTGTCGACGACGTCGAGCGCGTTGGCGGCAAAAACGCCTCCCTCGGCGAAATGATCAGCAACCTGGCCAACGCCGGCGTAACGGTTCCCGGTGGCTTTGCAACGACTGCAGATGCCTATCGGGAATTTCTCGAACAGAGTGGTCTGAACGACCGCATCCACGCCGCCCTGGACAAGCTCGACGTCGACGACGTCAATGCTCTGGCTCAGACTGGCGCGCAGATCCGCCAGTGGGTCATGGACGCCGAGTTCCCGGCAGCGCTGGATAAGGCAATCCGTGACGAGTTCGCCAAGATGTGTGATGGCAACCCCAATCTCGCCGTTGCTGTGCGCTCCTCTGCTACCGCAGAAGACTTGCCGGATGCTTCCTTCGCCGGTCAGCAAGAAACCTTCCTGAATATTCGCGGTGTCGACAACGTCATCCATGCGGCCAAGGAAGTTTTCGCCTCTCTGTTCAATGATCGCGCCATTGCCTACCGCGTGCACCAGGGCTTTGACCACAAGCTGGTTGCCCTGTCTGCCGGCGTGCAGCGCATGGTTCGCTCTGAAACCGGTACTGCCGGTGTGATGTTCACCCTGGATACCGAATCCGGTTTCCGCGATGTCGTGTTCATCACCGGTGCATACGGTCTGGGCGAAACCGTTGTTCAGGGTGCGGTCAACCCCGACGAGTTCTACGTGCACAAGCCCACGCTGGCCGCCGGTCGTCCCTCGATCCTGCGTCGCAACCTGGGCAGCAAGGCAATCAAGATGGTCTACGGCGACGAGGCCAAGGCCGGTCGTTCGGTCAAGACTGTCGACGTTGATCTGGCTGAGCGCAGCCGCTTCTGTCTGTCTGAAGAAGAAGTCGTAAACCTGGCCAAGCAGGCCGTGATCATTGAGCAGCACTACGGTCGTCCGATGGACATCGAGTGGGCCAAAGACGGTGACGACGGCAAGCTGTACATTGTTCAGGCCCGTCCGGAAACCGTGAAGAGCCGCAGCAGCGCCAACGTTATGGAGCGCTACCTGCTGAAAGAGAAGGGTACTGTGCTGGTTGAAGGTCGTGCTATTGGTCAGCGCATTGGTGCTGGTCGCGTGCGCATCGTCAACGACGTAGCCGAGATGGACAAGGTTCAGCCGGGCGACGTCCTGGTTTCCGATATGACCGACCCGGACTGGGAACCGGTCATGAAGCGCGCCAGCGCGATCGTTACCAACCGTGGCGGTCGTACCTGTCACGCGGCAATTATCGCTCGTGAGCTGGGTATTCCTGCAGTCGTAGGTTGCGGCAATGCAACCAGCGAGCTGAAAGATGGCCAGGAAGTCACCGTATCTTGCGCCGAAGGCGATACCGGCCTGATCTACTCCGGCCAGCTGTCGTTCGATATCAAGACCAACAGCGTTGACGCCATGCCGCCGCTGCCGTTCAAGATCATGATGAACGTCGGCAACCCGGATCGCGCGTTCGACTTCGCCAACCTGCCCAACGAAGGTGTTGGTCTGGCGCGTCTTGAATTCATCATCAACCGCATGATCGGTGTACACCCGAAGGCGCTGCTGAACTTTGACAGCCTGCCGCCAGAGGTCAAGGACAGCGTGCAGAAGCGCGTTGCCGGTTACAGCTCGCCAGTCGACTTCTACGTCGACAAGCTGGTTGAAGGCATTAGCACCCTGGCTGCGGCGTTCTGGCCGAAGAAGGTCATCGTGCGCATGTCGGACTTCAAGTCCAACGAATACGCCAACCTGATCGGCGGCAAGCTGTACGAGCCGGAAGAAGAAAACCCGATGCTGGGCTTCCGTGGTGCCTCGCGCTACATCAGTGACTCTTTCCGTGACTGCTTCGAGCTGGAATGTCGTGCCATGAAGCGAGTGCGCGACGAAATGGGGCTGACCAACGTTGAGATCATGATTCCGTTTGTGCGTACCGTCGGCGAAGCCAAGCAGGTTGTCGAGCTGCTCGGCGAGAATGGTCTGAAGCGCGGCGAAAACGGGCTGCGTCTGATCATGATGTGCGAGCTGCCGGCCAACGCGCTGTTGGCTGAAGAGTTCCTGGAGCACTTTGATGGCTTCTCCATCGGCTCCAACGACCTGACTCAGCTGACCCTGGGTCTGGATCGTGACTCCGGCATCATTGCGCACCTGTTCGACGAGCGTAACGCGGCAGTCAAAAAGCTGCTGAGCAACGCCATTTCCGCTTGCCGTGCTGCCAATAAGTACATTGGCATCTGTGGCCAGGGTCCGTCGGATCACCCGGATCTGGCCCGCTGGCTGATGGAGCAGGGTATCGAGAGCGTGTCGCTGAACCCGGATTCGGTAATGGACACCTGGTTCTTCCTTGCCGAGAATGACAAGTAAGCATCAGTACCCACTAGTTCAAGGAGAATGCCATGCAGCACTATGTAACGCCGGACCTGTGTGACGCCTATCCCGATGTTGCTGTGGTCGAGCCGATGTTCAGCAACTTTGGCGGTCACGACTCTTTCGGTGGTCAGATCGTCACCGTGAAATGTCATGAGGACAACTCCATCGTCAAGGAGCAGGTCGATCAGGACGGCACCGGCAAGGTGATGGTGGTTGATGGCGGTGGCTCCATGCGCCGTGCGCTGCTGGGCGATATGCTGGCCGAGAAGGCCGCCAAGAACGGCTGGGAAGGCATCATCGTATACGGCTGTGTCCGTGACGTTGATGTGCTGGCGCAGACTCCGCTTGGAATCCAGGCGCTGGCCAGTCATCCGATGAAGACCGACAAGCGCGGTATCGGCGACCTTAATGTCGTGGTTACTTTCGCTGGCGTGACCTTCCGCCCGGGTGAGTTCGTCTACGCCGATAACAACGGCATTATCGTCTCGCCTGTCGCGTTGACCATGCCCGAGTAACGGCGGCCCTTGAGGCACCGGACGAGGGGGAGGCTAGTAATACCTCCCCCTTGTTGCATCTGGACGCCGCGTTTGAGCCACAGTTTCATCCACTGCGGGAGGATTATCCATGTCAGATGATGACTCACTCGAAAGCCAATTGCGCGCGATGCTGCGTGACGATGTGGCAAGCGACGCCAGTCGTTCGGACGATCAGCGCCTGGATCGGGTGCTGCATCGTGCGCACATTCACGGAGCGGTTTTCGATCTTCTCGGGTTGGTCGCTCGCTGGGGCTGGGTGTTGTCCGAGGGTGGTTCTCGCGGAATGCGGAACCTCAAGCCGAGTCGCCGCTCAAACACCACCTCAACTCCTTCCGATCTGTAATTAAAGAGAGCTCAGCCATGGAATTCGATGTCTGGAGTCAAAGCTTCGTTGCGGCCATGACCACCCTGTGGAGCAAGGTGGCCTCTTTTATCCCTGACCTTATTGCGGCGTTATTTATCGTGCTGCTTGGCCTGATTGTGGCCAAGGTGATTGATGCGGTGCTGAGCAAGGGCTTGGCAAAGATTGGTCTAGATCGCCTTATGGGCGGCACGGGCGTCAACAAGATGCTGGCGCGTGTCGGCATCAACAGCTCGGTGTCAGATCTCACCGGGAAGGTCGCATACTGGTTCATCCTGCTGACGTTCGTTGTGTCCGCTTCCGAGTCGCTCGGGCTGGCGCGCGTGTCTTCGACGCTGGATGCCATCACGCTGTATCTACCCAAGGTGGTGGGCGCTGCGCTGATCCTGCTGGGTGGCCTGCTGCTCTCGCACCTGGTTAATGGTGTCGTGCGTGGCACTGCAGAGAGCATGGGGATGGAGTATGCCAGCGGCCTGGGGCGGTTCGTTCAGGGCTTGCTGGTCATCATCACGGTGTCGCTGGCCATCGGACAGTTGCAAATCGAAACTGCGCTGCTGAATCTGGTCATTGCGATCGTGCTGGTCTGTTTCGGCGGCGCTGCCGCGCTGGCGCTGGGGCTTGGCAGTCGGCAGGTGGTGGCCCAGATCATTGCCGGTATCTATGTGCGTGAGCTCTATCAGCCGGGTGATCGCATCAAGGTAGCCGGGATTGAAGGCGTGGTTGAAGAGATTGGTACCGTCAAGACGCAAATCTTGAATGACGAGGGTGAGCTGATCTCGCTGGCCAATCGCTTGCTGATCGAAGAACAGGTGCGGCGCTAAGCGCTGCTGACAGCTTAACGGAAGACGCTACTACCTTGGTCAGTCTCAGCCGTCCACGCCGCCACTACAATCCGGCCGACCTCGATGATGAGGAGCTGGTTCTCAGGGCAAAGAGTGAGCTTATTCACACTACGACTGCCTATGAGGAGTTAATGCGGCGTTATCAGAGAACTTTGTTCAATGTCTGTGTTCGTTATTTAGGTAACGAGCGGGATGCTGATGACGTTTGTCAGGAAGTAATGCTGAAGGTATTGCACGGGCTGAAGCAGTTCGAGGGCAAGGCCAAGTTTAAAACATGGCTATATAGTATTACTTATAACGAATGTATAACTCAGTACCGCAAGGAGAAGCGCAAGCGGCGGCTGATGGATGCGCTGAGTCTTGATCCTCAGGAGGAGGCGGAGGAGCAAGACCTGCAGCCGCAGCCGACAAAGGGTCTCAATAGCCTTCTGGTGCACGTAAACCCCATTGACCGAGAAATTTTGGTGCTACGCTTTGTAGCGGAGCTGGAATTTCAGGAGATCGCAGACATCATGCGCATGGGATTGAGTGCAACAAAGATGCGCTATAAGCGTGCTTTAGAAAAGCTGCGTAATCAAATTGACAGCCCTTTTATATAAGGCTTGTATAGTAATCAGCATTATTCAGCTATACTGCCTCGGAGTTTTGCGCAAGCTTAACGTCCTAATGGATTTGATGGGGATTCAAAGATGAAATTGAAAAACACTGTGGGTCTCGTTGTTGGTGCTGCTATCGCTGCATCCAGCATGTCTGCAATGGCTGGTAAAGCCGGCTCGGTAGAGGTTGAAGCCTTTGCTGATCGCTACTTCACCGACAGCATGTATGGCCTGAACGATGGCACCCTGGTGGGTGGCAACATTGGTTACTTCGTCACTGAAAACGTATTGCTGAACGTGGGTCTGGGTAAGTACAAGGGCCTGGAAGTAGATGATCTGAATCTGGATGTTGATGGCAAGCTGGCTCAGATCGAGGCGGTTTATCACTTCGGTACCGGCAATGTTCTCCCCTATATCTCTGCGGGCCTGGCCCATCAAGAGCTTGAGGCTGACGGTGATAACACTGAAGACCGCACTACCATGGCAATGGCCGGTGTCGGTATCAAAAACTACCTGAACGAGAACTTCTTCGTGAAGGCTGGCGTTGATGCGCTGTACGGCTTCGACCACGGCAACACCGAGTGGCAGGCTGGTGTGGGTCTGGGTATCAACTTCGGCGGCAAGTCCGAGCCGGTTGCTGAACCTGCTCCGCTGCCGGCTCCGATTCCGGCTCCGGAACCGGCTCCTGAAATGCAGTCTGTTCGCGTAGAGCTGGACGTTCTGTTCGACTTCGACAAGGACACCATCCGTCCGGAATACCGTCAGGATATCCAGAGCCTGGCTGAGTTCATGAAGACCTATCCGTCGGTTACTACCACCGTCGAAGGTCACACTGACTCCGTCGGTAGCGACTCCTACAACCAGAACCTGTCTGAGCGCCGTGCTAACGCAGTTCGCGAAGCTCTGATCAGTGAAGGTGTTGACGGCTCCCGCGTGAGCTCTGTCGGCTACGGCGAAGCTCGTCCGATTGCTGACAATGGCACCGACGAAGGTCGTTCCATGAACCGCCGCGTTGAAGCTGAAGTTGAAGCTCAGGTTGAAGTGAAGTAATTCACTCCGCAGGGCGATAGAAAAAACCCGGCCATTGGCCGGGTTTTTTTGTGTCCGTAATCTCGATCAGACGTCCGTCTCTGTGCTCTCGATCGAGTTGACTCCTGGGAACCTGAGGCGGAAGTCTTCTGGCATGGGGCGGACCTTGCCGCTGGCAAAATGGAAAAAGACAAAGCCTGATTTCGCCAGTGCGACCAGCTCGCCGTTGCTGGCTTTGCTGATGCGGAAGATGATGTCGCCGCCATACTTGTTGAGGTCCATCAGACCGACCTCAAAAATCAGGGCGTCCCGCGCAAAGGCTTCGCGCAGGTAGGTCGTAGCCAGGTCGGTGACGATGATGCCAACACCCTTCTCGCTGACTTCCTCTATACCGAACTGATACAAAAAGCGTGCGCGCGCCTCCGAGATCATCGAGATCATGGAGTCATTGGCCAGGTGGTTGGCTCCGTTGATGTCGGTGATGCGAACCGTGAGCTGCGTGGTGAAGTAAAACTGGTTCTCGGGGAACTCAAGTTGCAGACGTGCCATAACTGAATAAAGCCTTGTTGCGTAAACCGAGGGGCAGAAATGCTGCGCATTCTACCTGAGAGGCGTGTCGCTTGATAGAAAAAAGGGGCTGCCATTGGCAGCCCCTTCTTAACACCGGAGCCTTGCGGCTCTGAATCAGTGGCTTATCAGCCGAACTGGTTCATGGTGTTGTCTTTACCGCTTGCTTTCAGAGCAGCTTCGCCAGCGAAGTACTCTTTATGGTTGTCGCCGATGTCGGAGCCAGCCATGTTCTGGTGCTTGACGCAGGCGATACCCTGACGCAGTTCCTGACGCTGAACGCCTTTCACGTAAGCCAGCATACCTTGCTCTGCGAAGTAACCCTTGGCCAGGTTGTCGGTGGACAGGGCTGCAGTGTGGTAAGTCGGCAGAGTGATCAGGTGGTGGAAGATACCAGCGTGAGCCGAACCGTCGCGTTGGAAGGTGCGGATGCGCTCGTCAGCTTCGGCAGCCAGATCAGTCTCGTCGTAATCAACGCTCATCAGGTTGGCGCGATCGTAGGCAGAAACGTCTTTGCCAGCTTCAGTCCAGGCATCGAATACCTGCTGACGGAAGTTCAGGGTCCAGTTGAAGGACGGGCTGTTGTTGTAAACCAGCTTGGCATTCGGGATGACTTCGCGTACGCGGTCAACCATGCCTTTGATCTGGCCAACGTGCGGCTTCTCGGTTTCGATCCACAGCATGTCTGCGCCGTTCTGCAGGGAAGTGATGCAGTCCAGGACGCAACGGTCTTCGCCAGTGCCCTTGCGGAACTGGAACAGGTTGGACGGCAGACGCTTCGGACGCAGCAGCTTACCTTCGCGCTTGATCACAACGTCGCCGTTGCCCAGTTCGGCATCGGAGATTTCGTCGCAATCCAGGAAGCTGTTGTACAGGTCGCCCAGGTCACCCGGTTCGTTGGTAACAGCGATCTGCTTGGTCAGGCCGGCACCCAGGGAGTCGGTACGAGCAACGATAACGCCGTTGTCGATGCCCAGCTCGAGGAACGCGTAGCGAACAGCGTTGATCTTGGCCAGGAAGTCGGCGTGCGGAACGGTTACTTTACCGTCTTGGTGGCCGCACTGCTTCTCGTCGGAAACCTGGTTTTCGATCTGGATGCAGCAAGCGCCAGCTTCGATCATTTTCTTGGCCAGCAGGTAGGTCGCTTCAGCGTTACCAAAACCGGCGTCGATGTCAGCGATGATCGGCACAACGTGAGTTTCGTAGTTGTCGATCTGGTTCTGGATGTCAGCAGCCTTGGCTTCGTCGCCAGCTTCGCGAGCAGCGTCCAGAGCGGTGAACAGCAGGTCCAGTTCGCGAGCGTCAGCCTGGCGCAGGAAGGTGTACAGCTCTTCGATCAGAGCGGCAACGGAAGTCTTCTCGTGCATGGACTGGTCAGGCAGCGGACCGAAGTCGGAACGCAGTGCAGCAACCATCCAGCCTGACAGGTACAGGTAGCGCTTGTTGGTGGTTTTCAGGTGCTTCTTGATGGAGATCAGCTTCTGCTGACCGATGAAGCCGTGCCAGCAACCCAGAGACTGAGTGTACACAGAGGAGTCGGCGTCGTATTCAGCCATGTCCTTGCGCATGATGTCTGCGGTGTACTGAGCCACTTCCAGACCAGTCTTGAAGCGGTTCTGAACACGCATGCGAGCTACGTATTCCGGGTTAATGGCACTCCAGGAGCTGCCCATTTTCTCTTTCAGAGCGGCAACGGCCTTGATCTCATTTTGGTAAGCTGACATGGTCAATCCTTCAAGTTGGCGTTAGGTTCAGCGCGATTTGTCGACCCAATGCTCCGCTGCTGCGGTTACGCTTAAAGGACAATACGAAAAGGAAGAGACTGGCTGAGTGCCAAGAGGAGAGGAGGTGACAGTCGTGCTAGCGCTAAGCCATCGGTAATGGCGTTTGCCTGCTGGCGTTAACTGTTCAGCTTAAATTGCTTCCCCGTCCCTCAGGACAACTTGGTTCCAGTCGCCACCTCGTCGATCTGCCTTGTGGGCGGTAAAGACACGCATTGAACCGTTGGTTTGGGTGGCAATGCGGAGACCTCAGGGTCTCTGGCTAGCGGGAGCGACGGCAATGATGGGACTTCAATGTGCATAAGTCAATGCCGTTTGTAGTGATTTTTTCGGCGGCACTACAAGGTTGCGGCGTGACGCATCAGTCAAGTCGATCAACTTTCAGTCGTAAGTTGGTGCTGTCATTGCGCTGCGTGCTGATGTGGCGGCCAATGTCGCTGTTGGTGCCGTTTGTCGCGTTGTTGATTTCGCCGATGGAAACCCATTCGCCAACCCTTGCCGTAACGACGGTGTCGGCCTGCTGAACGTCTATGACATTGCGCCGTTCCGCGTTCAGGCGATTATTGTTGGCGCTGATGGTGATGGTTGCGAGGTCGCCATTGAGGCGCACGGTTGCGTAAAAGCCCTGCGTTACATCCTGGTATTGGGTCTGCTGTACGACATGCCCATAGGCGTTGGTCGTGGTGGTGGTGATCGGAACGCTTTGGCCGCCCTGGATTAGGACTGGATAGCCTTCGTTTGCCATGATCTGGCGTACGTCATCGTTTGCGCCCGTGGTCCGGCGGTTGATGATGCGTGCAGTATTACCGTCGCGTCCTGGCTGGCCAACAATGATGTCGACGGGACCGGTGTCAATACGGCCGTCGACACGATAGCCCTGCTCGATTCCGCTGCTGCCGCCAGTGTTGGCGACGCTGATTAGCAGGCGTGATGGCTGTGTGTCCAGCTGGGCGACAAGTTGTTTAATTTCGGCTATCCGGCCCGGCTCTGCCCGGATCAGGAGTTGATTGCCGTAGGCAGATACTCGCTCGTTGGATTGCAGCATTGGTTGCAGGGCCGGAATCAGGTTCTCGGCCAGGTTGTACCCCAGCGGGACAATCTCAGTTGTGGGTGCTGCGGACGCACCTTGGGCTGCGAGTAACAGAGTGATGCTGAATAGTGCGGCGAGTAGGCGGCGGGTCATAGCAGGAAGCTCCGGATGGCCGAGTCTGTCTGGCTGCTGCTCCACAGGTCATTGAAACTGTCGCTCCAGCGTTTGACCTGGTCTCGGCTGTCGTGTCGCACAAAGCCTTCGCGTTGACGTGCGATGGGGAGCATCAGAAACCCTTGGTGGTCGGTCATGGCCTGGCTGTAGGCCTGTTTCGGCAGATCTGGGTGCTGCTTGCGTATTTGACACAGGCTGGGGAAGCGGCGCATGAGGCTCAGGAGCGTGTGGCCACTGAGAAAATCGCTGGAAACGTCCTGCAGCAGTATCTGAATGTGGGCTTTGGAATTGCGCGCAATGAGCCGCTCGCACGCCTGAATAGTGGCTTGACGATTGAATAGCCACAACGCCTGCTCTGGTGAATAGATGAGTAGCGTCTGGCGGCAATCATCTATCAGCTGGATGAGCTGTTGCTGGGCGTTGCCGTCATTGATTGCGGTCATGCCGGGCTGGTTGTACTCGGCGGGCGGTGCCTTTTCTTCGTCCGGATTGTGGATGCTGAAGCGCCCGGGAGAGACAAATTCAATGTCCGGCAGGTCGATTGTCAGGGTGCTGTCGCGCGTCCAACGCATGTCCTGGTGTTCAATGCCGGCGTCTAGATATATCTCGGAGCAGGTTTCGAACCCCAGCTGGCGATAGAAGGGCACGGCGTGCGTTTGCGCCGAGAGATGCAGCTCGATCATGCCGTGATCCACGGCATGATCGATGATGGCGCGCATCAGGCGGTCACCGAGGCCAAGGCCTCGGTGCGGTCGCAAGATCGCTATACGGCCGATATGCCCGTTGTCGAGCAGTCGCCCGGTTCCGACGGGGTGTCCGGCACGGAGCAGCAGAAAGTGCGTTGCGCCTTCATCCTGCGCATCCCATTCCAGGTCTTCCGGGACCTGTTGTTCATCGATGAATACCTGTTGACGAATGTCACGCAGTGCTTTGCCTGTGTGCCAGTCAACGGTTGTCACGACGACATCACTCATCCTGCCTCTCCATCAGCAAAAAGCCTTTTTCTACCAGTTGCTCAAGCAACTCCCGTGCATCTTCTTCATCGGTCCAGCGAAGCAGCATTTCCGCTGGCAGTGAACGTTGATTACAGATTAGCTGAACCAGTGGCAGCAGGGCGCCGCCAACTACACAATGCTCGCCGTTGGCGAACAGGCGCAGGCTGCCGTCCTTTGCTTGCCAGTAGGCAAGGCGCACCGCGGGGTTGGTGCACAGACCGATGCCTTCGTCCAGTGCGTCCATCAGTGGTTCCGGCTCGCCAGCATACGCCTGAGCGAGCTCCGGGTACTTGGCTTCGGTCATGTGGCGGCCGAACCAGGTAGCCAGTGCCTCTTTATCTGAGACCAGTTCGAGCACGGTTTGTTGCAGGCGATCTACCGCGGCCTGATCGATGGCTGCAGGGTCCTGAGGCAGGCTGGTGCCTGCATCGGTATAGCGCTGGTCGTCGCTGAGGTGGTGGGCCAGGTAGTCGGTAAAGTGCACCAGCACTTCCTGAAAACTGGGTGCGCGGAAGCCGACCGAGATGGTCATGCAGTCGGTTTCAGCGATGCCGTCGTGCGCAACGCCCGGCGGGATATACAGCATATCGCCCGGTTCCAGCACCCATTCATCCTGACACTCGAAGTCGGCGAGGATGCGCAGATCCGGGTGGTCGAGCAGGGGGCTGTCGACGGTGCAGTGCTGGCCAACGCGCCAGCGGCGCTTGCCCTGGCCCTGCAGCAGGAACACGTCATAGTTGTCGTAGTGCGGGCCGACGCCGCCGCCGGGGGCAGCGTAGCTGATCATGATGTCGTCGATACGCCAGGTTGGCAGAAAACGGAACTGATCCAGCAGGTCGGCGACTTCGGGCACGAACTGATCAACGGCCTGTACTAGCAGCGTCCAGTCACGCTCGGGCAGCTGGGAGTAGGTGTCGTCCGGGAAGGGGCCGCGGCGCAGCTCCCACGGATGGCTGCCGTCCTTGAGGATCAGTCTGGACTCGACTTCTTCTTCAAGCGACAGTCCGGCCAGCTCGTTGGGGTCGATTGGCGCGACAAAGTCGGGAAAGGCCTGACGGATCAGCAGCGGCTTGCGCTGCCAGTACTCGGCGAGAAAACGTTCGACGCCGATATCACCGAACAGCGAGTCAAATTCAATAGTCATCATTCAGGCTCCAGAATTGACAACGCCCGGTGTGTCCGGGCGCTGGTACAAGGGTGCAGGTCCGTGGGGACCGGTCGGATCAGATGCGTTTGGCTTGCGCCACAGCATTGCCGATATAGCTTGCCGGCGTCATTGCCTTGAGCTCTGCCTTGGCTTGCTCCGGAATCTCAAGGCCATCGACGAAGGCTAGCAAGGCTTCCGGGGTAATGCCCTTGCCACGGGTCAGATCCTTGAGTTTTTCGTAGGCGTTTTCAACACCAAAGCGACGCATAACGGTTTGGATCGGCTCGGCCAGTACTTCCCAGCAGTTGTTCAGATCGTCGGCGAGTCGCGCGGCGTTCAGTTCCAGCTTGCCGATGCCCTTGAGCGAGCTTTCATAGGCGATAACGCTGTGGGCAAAACCGACACCCAGGTTACGCAGTACGGTCGAGTCGGTCAGGTCGCGCTGCCAGCGGGAGATCGGCAGCTTGCTGGCCAGATGTTGCATGATCGCGTTGGCGATGCCCAAGTTGCCTTCGGAGTTTTCGAAGTCAATCGGGTTGACCTTGTGCGGCATGGTCGAGGAGCCGATTTCACCGGCAACGGTTTTCTGCTTGAAGTAGCCCAGCGAGATATAACCCCAAATATCGCGGTCGAAGTCGATCAGGATGGTGTTGAAGCGGGCGACGGCGTCGAACAGCTCGGCGATGTAGTCGTGCGGCTCAATCTGTGTGGTGTAGGGGTTGAACTGCAGGCCCAGGGTTTGCTCGATGAACTGCTTGGCGTTGGCTTCCCAGTCCAGCTCCGGGTAGGCCGACAGGTGTGCGTTGTAGTTGCCGACGGCGCCGTTGATCTTGCCCAGCAGCGGAATGCTCTCGATCTGGGTGATCTGGCGCTCCAGGCGATAGACCACGTTAGCCAGCTCTTTACCAAGCGTGGTCGGGGAGGCCGGCTGTCCGTGGGTGCGCGACAGCATCGGTACTGCGGCATGCTCAACAGCCAGGGCGCGAATGTCGGCAGCAATCTTGCGCATCAGCGGCAGCAATACCTCGTCGCGGCCAGCGCGCAGCATCAGCGCGTGTGACAGGTTGTTGATATCTTCCGAAGTGCAGGCGAAGTGGATGAACTCGCTGACCTTTTCCAGCTCCGGAAGCTGCTTGGCTTGTTCCTTGAGCAGGTATTCAACCGCTTTGACGTCGTGGTTGGTGGTGCGCTCGAACTCTTTGACACGCTCGGCGTGCACCATGTCAAAGTCTTCAGCCAGACGGTTCAAAATCGCGTTGGCTTCGGCAGAGAAGGGCGCGACCTCGCTGATGCCCGGATGAGCGGCGAGGCACTGCAGCCAGCGCACTTCAACCTGTACACGGAAGCGAATCAGACCATATTCGCTGAAAATAGAACGCAGGCTGGCAGTCTTGCTGCCATAGCGGCCATCAACCGGGGAAACGGCGGTCAGGGAAGAAAGTTGCATAGTTCTCTCGTCGAGCAGCTGGCGGAAAAGGGCCAAATCATACACCAGACGTGCCGGATTTGCCCGATTTGGAGGGTAGGTAAACGCTGATCAGGCTGGCGGCGAAGATCAGGCCCGCGCCGGCCCAGGATGACCAGTCCGGTACTTCTGCCCAAAGCGCCCAGGCGAACAGGCCTGAAAACACGATCGCAAGGTAGCTCAATGGGCCGATCTTGCCGGGTGGAGCGAGGGCATAGGCCTTGGACATCACTAATTGACTGACGGTCGCTACCAATCCGACCGCGACCAGAAGGCCTGCCTGCTTAAGCGTTAGTGGCTGCCATGCCCAGGTCATCGGAATGGCTGATAGCAGTGCTGAAAAGGTCGAGAAGTAAAAAACAATGCGGGTCGCGGGTTCGCTGTCGCTCATTGCTCGAATGGATACAAAGGCGCAGGCCGCGAGCAGGCTTGCCGCTACACCGGCGAGTGCTTTTGGATCAAACACGGCGCCGCTGGGCTTGGCGACCAGAATGACGCCAACAAAACCGATAGATACCGCCAGCAGCATGCGCCCGGTCAGACTTTCCTTCAGCCACCACCAGGCCAGAACGGGTGTGAAAACGGGGGCTGCGTAGGTAAAGACCATGGCGTCTGCCAGTGGCAGGTGCGCAATAGCGTAGAAGAAGCAGTACATGGCGCCAAGGCCATAGAACGTGCGCAGGAAGTGGTTGCCCAGGCGGTCGGTTCGGAATGGGCCGAATCCGCGAACCAGGATAATCGGCAAGAAAAAGAACACGCCTATCAGGTTGCGTGCAAAGACGACGGTTTCGTTGTTGACGCCGTCGGACACCTCGCGGATCAGCACGCCCATGCAGGCAAACAGTAGCGCTGACAATGCAAGGAGCATGGCGCCCTTGCGAGGCTGATCCAGGCGGGTCAGTTCAACCACGCAGCACCGCGCGGGTGGCGTCTAGCAGCTTCTTGCGCTGGAACAGCAGTTGCCAGCGATGGCCGCCGACCTGGCGCCAGAGTGTTGCTGAGCGGATACCGGCCAGCAGCAGCGTCCGGACGCGATTGGCGACCTCGGGCTGCTGTAAAAAGCGCATGTCACCGTGCACCTGGATGCGCAGGCGCAGCGTGCTGATGGTGTCCTGGTATGTGCTTCCAAGCGACGCCATGACGTTATCGTGCAGCAAGCCAAAGTGCTCGACCTGATTTTCGGCCTGGGCGATGCGCTGGCCGAGCACCTGCAGCATGTCGTCACGTTTCGCCAGTTGGCGCTCCAGAGACAGCAGATTCATCACATAGCGCAGGGCGTCGCGCTGCAATGCGGCGGTATCGCGCTCCAGCATGGCTTCGAGTGCCTGCAGTCCGCTGCGAATCTGATGTGGGCTTCCGCCGTAAACACCGATGACGTCGTCCGGTGAGCGATTGAGAATGCTGGCAACCAGGCAGGAGCCCGGGCCTTCGGCCAATTTGCCATTGCGTGCCAGTCGATCCACCTGGATGCCGGCCTCAAAAGTGGCGCCCAGAGCGATGACTTGGTCTGTGATACGGTTCACTGCGCGTCTCCACTCGCAATTGCCGTTTCAATCACGCCGCCGCCGAGGCACACGTCGTCCTTGTACAGAACCAGTGATTGGCCGGGGGTAACAGCGCGCTGTGGCTCGTCAAAACGAACGAGATAGCCGTTCTCGGTTTTCTCCAGCGTACAGGCCTGATCCGACTGACGGTAGCGCACCTTGGCTGTCAGGCGCAGTGGCTCAGTGATCTCAACCGGGTTGACCCAGTAGATCGAGGAGCAGGTGAGGGCATCTGAGAACAGCCACGGGTGGTTGTTGCCCTGGCCGACGACTAGCACATTATTGGTCAGATCCTTGCGCAGAACGTACCAAGGCTCGTCGCTGGCGCCTTGCAGGCCGCCGATGCCGAGGCCTTGGCGCTGGCCGATGGTGTGGTACATCAAACCGTGGTGACGGCCGATCACAGTGCCATCGGTGGTCTCGATGTCGCCCGGCTGTGCGGGTAGATATTGTTTGAGAAAGTCGCTGAAGCGGCGCTCGCCGATAAAGCAGATACCGGTAGAGTCCTTCTTGCGCGCGGTAGCCAGCTCGTAGCGCTCGGCGATACGGCGTACTTCGGGCTTCTCGAGCTCGCCAACCGGGAACAGGGTGCGCGCGATCTGTTCGGCGCCGACAGCATGCAGGAAGTAGCTCTGATCCTTGTTGTTGTCGATACCGCGCAGCAGCACGGTCTGACCGTCGCGCTCGGCCCGACGCACGTAGTGACCGGTTGCGATCAGGTCGGCACCCAGCGACAGGGCATAGTCCAGGAATGCCTTGAACTTGATTTCGCGGTTGCAGAGGATGTCCGGGTTCGGGGTACGACCTGCCTTGTATTCTTCCAGGAAGTGTTCGAAGACGTTGTCCCAGTACTCGGCGGCAAAGTTGGCGGTGTGCAACTTGATGCCCAGTTTGTCGCTGACTGCCTGTGCGTCTGCGAGGTCTTCCATCGCGGTGCAGTACTCGGTGCCGTCGTCTTCGTCCCAGTTTTTCATGAACAGGCCTTCTACCTGATAGCCCTGCTCCAGCAGCAGGGCTGCAGAGACGGACGAGTCGACGCCGCCGGACATGCCGACGATGACGCGAATTTCGGAGTTGGGCGTGTTGGGCTGGGTAGACATATCAGCGAATCAGATCCAGTGAGTAGTGCGGTTTGTTCAGATAATCGTTTACGCAGCCAAGAACCAGGTGGCTGCGCAGCATTTCAGTATTGTCGACAAGTTCGTCTAGCGACATCCAGCGTGCGCGAATAATACCTTCGTCCAGCGTCCGTTCGGGTTCATGACTGATAGGCTTGGCACTAAAGCAAACGCGCTGGTAGGTTTCACCGTTGGCGGCCTGGAATAAATAGATACCGACGACAGCGGAAAGCTCGACGTGCCAGCCGGTTTCCTCCAGTGTCTCGCGCAGAGCGGCCTGGAGCAGCGTTTCATTGGCCTCAAGATGGCCCGCGGGTTGATTCAGGACAATGCGTTCGTCGCGCTTTTCTTCGACCATCAGAAAGCGAGACTGATGCTCGACGATGGTGGCGACAGTAACGTGGGGTAGAAATCGCATCGCGGCTCCTCTGCAGGTGCGATAGGGTAGCGCAAACGGCTGTTGCGGTGAACCTCCGTCGCCGGCTTTGGTAAAGCAGAGGAAAACAGCTAGGATTCTGATTGGCTGTGTTTTGTAGTGCGGTTGTAGTGTTACTACATATTCTTGACTGATTGCCCCTCATTACTGGGTCATATAGGTGGGCAGAGAGGCGGCTGGCGAGATTGTAGACAAAAGTGCGTGACATTCTGTAGGAAAACTACAACAATAGCGCGGCTGAAAATCCGTATTCATGGGATGTCGGTGGGTTACCCGCCAGCCGGCATCACCTGTGGCAACGACAACATAAACGGAGTCAAAGATGGGATACCAAAAGATCCAGGTGCCGGCCAGCGGCGACAAAATTACCGTTAACGCCGACCTTTCCCTGAACGTACCCGACAATCCGATCATCCCCTTCATCGAGGGTGACGGCATCGGTTTCGATATTTCCCCAGTCATGATCAAGGTCGTCGACGCTGCTGTTGAAAAAGCGTACGCCGGCAAGCGCAAGATTTCCTGGATGGAAGTCTATGCGGGCGAGAAAGCCACTCAAGTTTACGATCAGGACACCTGGCTGCCGGCTGAAACGCTGGACGCCATCAAAGAGTATGTTGTTTCCATCAAAGGTCCGCTGACTACGCCGGTAGGTGGTGGTATCCGCTCCCTCAACGTTGCCCTGCGTCAGGAACTCGACCTGTACGTCTGTCAGCGTCCGGTTCGCTGGTTCGAAGGCGTACCGAGCCCGGTCAAGAAGCCGGGTGATGTTGACATGGTCATCTTCCGTGAAAACTCCGAAGACATCTACGCCGGTGTCGAGTGGAAAGCCGGTAGCCCGGAAGCCGAGAAGATCATCAAGTTCCTGACCGAAGAAATGGGTGTCAAGAAGATCCGTTTCACCGACATGTGCGGTATCGGTATCAAGCCGGTTTCTGAAGCTGGTACCAAGCGTCTGGTACGCCAGGCTCTGCAGTACACCGTCGACAACGATCGCTCCTCCCTGACCCTGGTTCACAAGGGCAACATCATGAAGTTCACCGAAGGTGCCTTCAAGGATTGGGGTTACGAAGTTGCGCGTGACGAGTTCGGCGCAGAGCTGCTGGACGGTGGCCCGTGGATGCAGTTCAAGAACCCGAACACCGGCAAGACCATCGTGGTCAAGGACGTCATCGCCGATGCCATGCTGCAGCAGATCCTGCTGCGTCCGGCCGAGTACGACGTTATCGCTACTCTGAACCTGAACGGCGACTACCTGTCTGACGCGCTGGCCGCTGAAGTCGGCGGTATCGGTATCGCTCCGGGCGCTAACCTGTCTGACTCGGTAGCCATGTTCGAAGCGACCCACGGTACTGCTCCGAAGTACGCGGGTCAGGACAAGGTCAACCCGGGTTCCGTGATCCTGTCTGCTGAAATGATGCTCCGCCACATGGGCTGGGTTGAAGCGGCTGACCTGATCATCAAGGGTGTTAACGGTGCGATCGCCAACAAGACCGTCACTTACGACTTTGAGCGCCTGATGGACGGCGCCAAGCTGCGCAAGTGCTCCGAGTTTGGTGACGACGTCATCGGCGCGATGTAAGCGCAGGGTTCGGGTCGCCCAGTGCGGCCCGAAACCGGGCAAGAACAACAAAGCCGGCGAAAGCCGGCTTTGTTGTTTGCGTGACCGAAGTCAGTGATCAGTCATGCATGAGGCTCGTTGCGCCTTCATTTTCCATCTGTTTCTTGCTAGCGTGCTCAACAGTGGATTGGATGTTGATGGCGTGCAAGCCCTTGGGGCCCTGGATGATGTCAAACTGAACCGGCTGACCGGCCTTGAGCGTTTTATAGCCGTCCATCTGGATAGCTGAATAATGCGCAAAGAGGTCCTCGTCCCGCCCGTTCGCTACGATAAATCCGTAGCCCTTGGCATTATTGAACCATTTGACCTTACCGTTCTCCATACTACGTCCCTCTGATAGCTTGTCACATCATGTGAGTGTGTGGCCTTGCTGACCAACTGCATGCCGGGGATGTAAATGGTGACTGGTCAGTCAAGCACTATTACACTTTTAACATCGAATCGGGGCAAGTCAAGCAGCCCCCAAAGCATCCTGCGTACCAGTGCGCAGTTTTGCGATGAGCGGCATCTTTTCTGGCTTCCAGCGGTGAAATGGCAAATGTTTTCAATGACAGATTTTCAACTAACCTTAAATCAGGGGTCGGGTGAGCCCGAGCATGAGGATGATCACGGCCTTGCGGTCGAGACCAGCAAGCCTCAGCTGAAACCACCGTCTCGTTACAAGGTCATCATGCTGAACGATGACTACACGCCGATGGATTTTGTCGTGGAGGTTCTGGAGCGTTTTTTTGCCCACAACCGGGAAAGTGCCACACAGATCATGCTCAAGGTGCATACTGAAGGCAGAGCGGTTTGCGGCATCTACACCCGGGATATAGCCGAAACCAAGGCAGCGGAAGTCAATGACTACGCGAGGGAATGCCAGCACCCGTTGATGTGTCAGATAGAACGGGAAGCGTAACAAGGCGATTTGCATCGCATATGAGGTGGCAACATGCTCAATAGAGATCTCGAGATCACCCTGAATCTGGCCTTCAAGGAAGCCCGCAACAAACGGCATGAGTTCATGACCGTTGAACACTTGTTGCTGGCGTTGCTGGATAATCAGGCCGCGATCGATGTCCTGAATGCCTGTGGGGCAGATCTGGAACGCCTGCGGCGCGAGTTGACCGAATTTATTGATTCCACTACGCCGCTGATCCCGAAGCAGGATCAGGAGCGTGAGACCCAGCCAACGCTGGGCTTCCAGCGCGTTCTGCAGCGCGCGGTATTTCATGTGCAGAGCTCCGGCAAGGGCGAAGTAAGCGGAGCTAACGTCCTGGTTGCGATCTTTAGCGAGCAGGAGAGTCAGGCCGTCTTTTTCCTCAAGCAGCAGCAGATTGCGCGCATCGATATCGTCAATTTCATTTCCCACGGCATCTCCAAGGTGCAGAGCGACGCCGAACAGATTGGCGACGAGCAGGAGTCCATGGATGAAGAGACCGCCGAAGGGGCGACCGCCAGCAACCCGCTGGAGGCCTACGCGAGCAACCTCAACGAAATGGCGCGAAAAGGGCGGATTGATCCGCTGGTCGGTCGTGCCTCTGAGGTAGAGCGTGTTGCGCAGATTCTCATGCGGCGGCGCAAGAACAACCCGCTTCTGGTTGGTGAGGCTGGTGTTGGCAAGACGGCGATCGCTGAAGGGCTCGCTAAGCGTATCGTTGACGGCGAAGTGCCGGATACCTTATCCGAAGCGGTGGTCTACTCGCTGGACCTGGGGGCGCTGTTGGCCGGTACCAAATACCGCGGTGACTTCGAGAAGCGCTTTAAGGCGCTGCTCAAGGCGCTGAAAAAACGCCCGCATGCGATTTTGTTTATTGACGAAATTCATACCATCATCGGCGCGGGTGCGGCCTCGGGTGGGGTAATGGATGCCTCGAACCTGCTCAAGCCGCTGCTGTCTTCCGGTGAAATTCGCTGTATTGGTTCGACCACCTTCCAGGAATTTCGCGGCATTTTCGAGAAGGACCGCGCGCTGGCGCGGCGCTTCCAGAAGGTCGATGTGGTTGAGCCGTCGGTCACCGACACCATTCAGATTCTCAAGGGGCTCAAGAGCCGTTTCGAGGAGCACCACGGTATTCGCTATACCGATGAGGCGTTGAAGGCCGCAGCTGAGTTGGCCAGCCGCTACATCAATGACCGTCACATGCCGGATAAGGCAATCGACGTGATTGATGAAGCCGGTGCCTATCAGCGACTGCAACTGCCAGAGAATCGCCCTGAGTTCATCGACGTGCCTGAGGTTGAGGCGATCGTCGCCAAGATCGCGCGCATTCCACCGAAGCACGTTTCGTCCAGTGACAAGGAGCTGCTCAAGAACCTGGAGCGTGACCTCAAGCTAGTGGTATTCGGGCAGGACAGCGCCATCGACGCGCTGTCTACCGCGATCAAGCTGTCGCGTGCAGGCCTGAAGTCAGCCGACAAGCCGGTAGGTTCGTTCCTGTTCGCCGGGCCGACCGGCGTGGGTAAGACCGAGGTTACTCGTCAGTTGGCCAAGAGTCTGGGCGTTGAGCTGCTGCGCTTTGACATGTCCGAATACATGGAGCGGCATACCGTTTCCCGCCTGATTGGTGCGCCTCCGGGCTACGTTGGCTTCGATCAGGGGGGGCTGTTGACCGAGGCGGTCACCAAGAGCCCGCACTGCGTGCTGCTGCTGGATGAAATCGAGAAGGCACACCCGGAGGTCTTCAATCTGCTGCTGCAGGTGATGGATCACGGCACCCTGACCGACAACAACGGGCGCAAGGCGGATTTCCGCAACGTGATTCTGGTGATGACCACCAACGCCGGGGCTGAAACCATGTCGCGCGCGTCGATCGGTTTCACCAAGCAGGATCACAGCACCGACGGCATGGAGATCATCAAGAAAGCCTTCACGCCGGAGTTCCGTAACCGCCTGGATGCGATCATCCAGTTCGGCCGTCTGACCCACGAGAGCATAAAGTTCGTGGTGGACAAGTTCCTCACCGAACTGCAGGCCCAGCTGGAAGACAAGCACGTGTTGCTGGATGTGGACGAAGATGCCCGCAACTGGCTGGCCGAGCATGGCTATGACCCGATGATGGGCGCGCGGCCGATGGCTCGTCTGATCCAGGACAAGATCAAGCGTCCGCTGGCGGAGCAGATCCTGTTCGGAGAGCTGGCCGAGCATGGCGGCACAGTGCATGTGACGCTGCGTGACGGAGAGCTGGAAATTGAGGTGCCTGAGGCGGAGGTTGCCTGACCTCCTGTGATGGAAAAAGACCGGCTCGCGCCGGTCTTTTTTTTGTCTGAATCAAACGTTAAAGCGTGACCAGATCGGGGCGTGGTCCGAGGGCTTTTCCATGCCGCGAATATCGTAGTCGATATCGCTTTCCACGCAGTGCTCGGCCAGTGCCTGGCTGGCCAACACCATATCGATACGCAGGCCGCGCTTGGGATTGTCCTCAAAGCCACGGCTGCGGTAATCAAACCAGCTGAAACGGTCAGAATCGGGGTTCAGGTGACGGAAGGTGTCGACCAGCCCCCAGCCCTTTAGGCGCTCCATCCAGCCGCGTTCCTCCGGCAGAAAGCTGCACTTGCCGGTGCGCAGCCAGCGCTTGGCGTTGTCCGGGCCGATACCGATATCGGCGTCGGTATCGGAGATGTTCATGTCGCCGATGATGGCGATACGCTGCGTTGGTGTGAATTCCGCTTCCAGATGGGCCTGCAGATCCTGGTAGAACTTCTCTTTGGCTGGAAACTTGGTTGGATGGTCGCGGCTTTCGCCCTGCGGGAAGTAGCCGTTGAAAACGATCAATGGTTCGCCGTCAGCGCAGGGAATTGCAGCACTGATCATACGGCGTTGTGCATCCTCCTGGTCGGTTGGGAAGCCCTTGCGTACCCAGAGTGGTTGCTGGCGGGTGAGCAGGGCAACACCGTAATGACCTTTTTGGCCGTGGAAGGCAACGTGGTAGCCCAGCGCTTCAACATCAGCGAGCGGGAACTGCGGATCGTCGACTTTGGTTTCCTGCAGACCGATGACATCCGGGTTATGGCGCGCGACCAGTTCCTGCAGCTGATGCGGGCGAGCCCGCAGGCCGTTGATGTTGAATGAGACGATCTTCATGGGCGTGTCCTGTGGTGCGAAGTTCGGCCGCGCAGTGCGACGGTGAAGAAGGCTGAATAGGGTAGCCTAAATGCGTCTGATTTGGGACACGGCAGGCGCCGCAGCGTGTTAGCATTCGCCTGCGAATACCTGCCGGGATGGAGCTCATGCGTCGCGCGTTCTCACTGTTATTACTTGCTTCTGCGATGTCTGCTGCGCAGGCCGGAGTCAAGGTCACAGTTGAGCCGTCAAAAAAGTCTGTGCGCGAGAACATTGAAGCCTATATCGGCCCGGTGGATGCCAGCAGCCGCGTCGCCATGGAGCGTCAACTTCGGCACGTCGATGAGCAGGCGACGTTGGCGGCGCAAGCGCTGGGCTACTATCAGACCCGTAACCGCTTCAAGATCACAGGTTCTGACGATGCCCCGACGCTTGAGCTAACGGTCGAGCTGGGTGATCCGGTGCGTCTGGACAAGGTCGCTGTCGAGATGCTTGGCCCCGGTGCCGGCACCGCGCCGTTTCAGCTGGGCGTCGATGAGCTGCTGGCAACCGGTCAGGTACTCAATCATGGCCGTTACGAGACGCTCAAGTCGCGGATCAACAACCGGGCACTACGCTACGGCTACTTCGACGGGCAGTATCTCAAGCGCGAGCTGCGGGTCGATATCGAGCAAGGCAAGGCTGATGTCGATATTCAGTACGCCACTGGGCCACGCTACGCGCTGGGCGCAGTACATTTCTCTGAAACGCAGTTCAACGATGAGCTGCTTGCACGCATGGTGCCCTTTGAGACCGGGGCGCCCTACGATGCCGACCTGATCGGCAAGCTGAATCAGGATCTGCTATCCAGCGGCTATTTCAACGGGGTGCTGGTGACTGCCCCGGTGGATCAGGCGGTTGGTCAGCAGGTGCCGGTTCAGGTGGAGATTACCGAGCGCGATCCTCACTCACTCGGTTTTGGCGGTGGTTATTCCACGGACGTAGGCGTGCGCGGCAAGATGACCTGGGACCAGCACTGGATCAATCCGCAGGGGCACAGCCGGGGCGCGACCATGGAACTGTCCGCGCCGCGCCAGGAGCTGAATGCCTTCTACCAAGTGCCGCTGGACGACCCCATTACTCACAATTTGCGTTACTTCGTCGGTTGGCAAAAAGAAGATATTGACGACGTGCAGACCCACAGCCTGGCTGTCGGTGCCGAGGTCAACAAGCGGCTGGAAAGCGGCTGGCAGCGCAGTATCGGCCTGCGTCTGCAGCAGGAAGTGTTCTCCCTGGGTGACGACAGCGGTACGGCAACGATGTTGATCCCGAGTCTGGTGCTGCAACGGGCAAAAACCTCCGGAGGTATAGACCCGCTGCGCGGATACAGTCTGTTGATGGACGTGCAGGGGGCTAAGGAGGGCGCGCTGTCGACCGTCGACTTCGCCCGAGTCATGGGGCAGGTAAAAGGTTTGTACACCCTGTTCGACAACCACCGCTTTCTTGGGCGTCTGGCATTGGGCGCCGTGGCGACCAACGACTTTGCCAACATTCCGCCTTCGCTGCGCTTCTTTGCCGGTGGTGATCAGAGTGTGCGCGGTTACGATTACCAGAGCCTCTCACCGGTGGACAGCACCGGCGAAACCATTGGTGCGCGCTACCTGATCGCAAGCAGCGCCGAGTATCAATACGAGTTCATCAAAAGCTGGCGTGCCGCGACCTTTGTCGATCATGGCAACGCGGTTGATTCTCTGATGGACCCATTGAAGACCAGCGTGGGAATTGGCATCCGCTGGGCATCACCGATTGGCCCGATCCGCTTCGACCTGGCACGCTCACTGTCTGACCCTGATGTCGGCTTCAAGATTCACTTCTCGATGGGGCCGGAATTGTGATCCGTTTCTTCGCCAAGGCGCTGGTGCGCGGGCTGCTGATCTTGCTCGCGCTACCACTGTTGATCGGTTTGCTGCTCGGCAGTGAGGGCGTCAATCGCTGGCTGTTCAATCAAATGGATGAACGGCTGCCACAACTCACTCTGGCGTTTGATCAAGGCAACCTTTGGCGCGGCTGGTCGTTTGATCGCCTGCAGTGGCAGGATGAGGCGATTGATGTTGAGGTGAGTCAGTTAGCGCTGGAGTGGAGTCCGTCCTGCCTGTTTGGTGCGACCCTGTGCCTGGACAGCCTTTCTGCGCAGCGTGTGGCGGTGCTGACTCAAGCAGGTCCGCAGCCGGAAGAGAAAACGCCACTGCAATTACCCGCGATTCAATTACCACTCGCGCTGGAAGTCGGCACACTGCATCTGGGCGAATTGTCACTGGACGGTGATACCACGCTGCTCAGCGATCTGCAGCTATCGGCCTTCGGGCGTGGCGACCAACTGGTGATTCAGACCTTCAGCGGAACCGGTGCCGATCTGCACTGGCGACTCGACGGCAAGATTCAGCTGCGCGGCGACTGGCCGCTTGAGCTGACCGCTGATCTGTCCCTGCCGCCTGTTGATGAGCGTGATTGGCGGCTGCACCTGACCGCCAGTGGCGATCTGCGTGCGCTGCAGCTCGGCGCTGATAGCCGTGGCTATCTGACGGGTCGGCTTGATGCCTCCGCGAACCTGTTTGAGCCCGGATACCCGGTGCAGCTGCAATGGCAAGGGCAGGACTTCCTGCCGCTGCGCAGTCTGCCTCCGAGCCTGACGTTGCAGGGGCTGGCGCTGGAGGTGGCCGGTGACCTTGAGTCGGGTTACGCATTACACGCTGATGCCCAGTTGCCGGGTGAGGGTGGGCAGGTAGGGCTGGTGGTCGCGGCAACACTCGACACCACGGGCGTTGAGCAACTGGCGCTGACCCTGCAGGTGGTTGATGATCCAGCCCGGCAACTGGTTGCCAGTGGTAGTGCAAGATGGCAGGGCGAACCTGCCGCCGAGATGACTCTGGCGGTGGAACAGTTCCCCTGGCAGTGGCTCTACCCGTTGGACACCGGTGAGGTCGCACTGCAGCAGTTGGCGGCGACGGCCAGTCTGGAGCACGGCCAGATTGATGCCCAGCTCGATGGTCTGCTGAGCGGCGTTGCTGCACAGGAGGTGGCGGTCAGTGCTCGGGTTACTGGTGACCAGCAAGCGCTGGATATCAGCCCGCTCAACCTCTCCACGGAAGCAGGCAGCGCTGCCGGGATGCTGCAATTGGTGCTGCAGCCAAGCCTGCAATGGCAGGGCAAGTTTCAGCTCGACGGCGTTGACCCCAGCGTGTTTGTTGCCGCCTTGCCAGGCAGCCTGAACGGCAGGCTGAGCAGCACCGGGGCCGTGGCCAACGAGCAGCTTGAGCTGGATGCACAGTGGAATCTGCAAGGTCAGCTGCGTCAGCAGCCGCTGCAGTTTGTTGGTGCGTTGAACAAGGCCGACACGACCTGGACGGTTTCCGGCTTGCGGCTTGAGCAGGGCAGCAACCGCATTACCGGGCAGGGGCGCTGGGGTGAGCAGGTTGCTGCCCAATTGAACCTGCAGTTGGCAGAGATGAAAACCCTCTGGCCGGGTCTGCGTGGTGCGCTCAACGGCGATCTGCGGCTGGCGGGCAGTGTGGACGCTCCGCAGATTGTCACCCACCTACAGGGCGAACGGCTCGGGTATCAGGAGCTGCGAGCAGCCACGCTGTCGCTGCAGGCGGATACCACCCTCAGCGAAGCGCTGCCACTGACCTTGCAGCTGTCTGCGGATCGGCTGCGCAGTGGGAGCAACCCGCTGGGCGATCTGCGGGTAAGCGCGGATGGCAATCGCGCTGATCACCGGCTGCAGGCTTCTCTGCTGGGCGGCATGGCAGAGGCGGAACTGCATTTGAATGGCGTGCTGTCGGACACCGCCTGGCAGGGTGAGCTGACGCAGGGTGTCCTGCGGCACAAGCACCTGACGCTGCAGCAGGACGGCCCGGCAGCGCTGAGCTATCAGCTGGCTGGCGGTCGCCTGCAGATGGGTGCGCACTGCTGGCGCCAGGCGGATGCCAGCCTGTGTTTCAACGGTCAGCAGACGCTGATGCCGGATCGCCAGCTGGACGTTGAACTAAGCAACTTCAATATCGCCGACCTCAAGCGCTGGTTACCTGCCGATTTTGATTGGCAGGGGGTTGTGCAGGGGCACGTTGCGCTCAACCAGAAAGCGGGGCAGCCGCCGCTGGCCCAGGTTGAGCTGGAGTCGGTTGATGGGGCGATTACGGTTGCCGATAACGGCGAATCACTGGCATTTCCGTACCAGCAGCTGAAGCTATCCAGTGATTTGCAAGCGCACAACGCCACAGCGCTGCTGGAGCTGCGCAGCGATGTCATCGGTCGACTGCAGGTGGATGCCAACATTCGCGAGCCTGCCGGCGCCCAGCAATTGTCAGGGCAGTATCAGCTGGAGAATCTGCAGCTCGATTTTCTGCGGCCCTTTTTGCCTGATGTGGAGGAACTGCAGGCCACCCTCAATGGATCGGGGGAGTTGTCAGGTGTCCTGCGTGAACCGGTCATCACCGGTCTGCTTACCCTGCGCGACGGACTGGTCAGCGGACCGAACCTGCCAATCAGTCTGGAGGCGCTGGAGGCCGACATAGCCATTGATGGACAGGTCGCCAACATCGACGGGCGCTGGCGCAGCGGTGAGCAAGGGGAAGGTAGCTTGACCGGGCGTGTCGCCTGGGCGCCGCTTGAGGTCGCGTTGGCGCTCAAGGGTCAACAGTTGCCGGTTAATGTTGAGCCCTATGCAGCCTTGCTGGTGGCGCCAAACCTGGAGATCAGTCTTGCCTCCGGTGCGCTTCACGTTGCTGGCGAACTCGCCATTCCGGAAGGCGACATACGCGTGCGTGAGCTGCCCGCCGGCGCTGTGCGAGTGTCTCCAGACACCGTTATTGTCGGTCGCGAGCCGCAGCAGAAAAGCGCGCTGGGCGTTACCGCGCGGGTCAAACTGCACATCGGTGATCAGCTGCGGCTCAATGCCTTCGGCTTGAAGGGACGGCTCAAGGGTGAGCTTGAGGTGCAGGAAAACCTGAACGCCAACGGCGAGGTGCAGGTGCTTGATGGCGAATTCAGACGCCTCGGCCAAGATCTCAAGTTGCGTCGCGCATTGCTGCTGTTCTCCGGCCCAATCAGTCAGCCGTATCTGAACGTCGAGGCCATACGCGAGGTGGATGACGTTGTTGCCGGGCTGCGGGTGACCGGCAACGCCAGCGCGCCGACCACCAGCGTTTTCTCCGAGCCTGGCATGTCCCAGCAGGAGGCGATGTCGTATCTGGTGCTGGGCCGCCCGCTGGGCGAGGAGGGTGACAGCAACCTGCTCGGACAGGCTGCCCTCGGCCTTGGTCTGGCTGGTGCCGCACCTATCACACGGCATATTGGCGATGCGCTGGGGCTGGACGATTTCGCCGTTGAAGCTGAAGGGCAGGGTACCGATACCCAGGTGGTCGCCAGCGGCAGCATTACCGATAAGTTGAGCGTGCGCTACGGCGTTGGTGTATTCGAACCATCGAACAATCTGGCCCTGCGCTATGAACTGTCGAGACGATTGTATCTGGAGGCGGTCAGCGGTTTTGCCAGCTCCCTGGATTTCTTCTATCGTATCGACTTCTGATTTTTCGGCAGGTCGCATAGGGCGGCTTGCCACCTAGCACACCCATGCTGTGCCAGAAGGCACATTGAAGGAGTCATCATGTCTAGCGTCACTCTGCGCGGTAACCCCATTTCCATCGGCGGCACCTTTCCTGCCAAGGGCGACAAGGCGCCGGGCTTTACCCTGGTTGCCAAGGATCTGTCCGATGTCAGCCTCGCCAGCCTGACTGGCAAGCGCAAAATCCTGAACATCTTCCCGAGCGTCGATACCCCGGTTTGTGCCACCTCCATCCGCACCTTCAACGCCAAGGCCAGCAGCCTGGACAACACCGTTGTGCTGTGCATTTCTGCTGACCTGCCGTTCGCTCAAGCTCGCTTCTGCGGTGCCGAAGGTCTGGATAACGTCATCAACCTGTCTACCCTGCGCGGCCGCGAGTTCGTTCGCAACTACGGCGTCGACATCGAAAACGGCCCGCTGGCCGGCCTGACTGCCCGCGCGGTTGTAGTACTGGATGAAGACGATAACGTGCTGTACAGCGAACTGGTTGGCGAAATTGGCCAGGAGCCGAACTACGAAGCAGCACTCGCTGCGCTGTAAGGTGCCGCGCGGGCAGTAGATTTATCTGAACTCTGTGCGTCTACCCCATTGACTCTGCAGGGATTTCCAGTAACATTGCCCGCCGTGGAGGGATGGCAGAGCGGTTGAATGCACCGGTCTTGAAAACCGGCGAAGGTGAAAGCCTTCCCAGGGTTCGAATCCCTGTCCCTCCGCCACTATTCGACCTCAAAGCCCCGTTCTACGGGGCTTTGTCGTTTTCAGGGTCTTCTGGCCCATACTCTGGCCCATACTCTGGCTGCTCCTGCTCCTGCTCCTGCTCCTGCTCCTGCTCCTCAGGCTGAGGCAAGTCATCGAGTGGCTCGGATGGGTCGAAAGTCGCGGGCGCAATGCCCGAAGTGAATGCCAGCAGTTGCGTTCCCTCTTGGATCGCTCGTTTTGACTTATTGACGATTTTCTTTGCTGCCTTGCTAACTAGGGCATCTTCCGTTTCCACGTCACTAGGTGGCGATGATTTCTGGCGTAGGCTAAGTCTCGCTACCTCGTAGGCAAGCTGCTCAATCTGTTTCATCGCTTCTTTGTAGCGCTCTTGCCAGGTGAGACTGATTGTTTCGGCATTAGCGAGATCAGTTTTGTGGCGTTGGCCGAGCAGGGCGATGGTCCTCCGATGCTCAGCTTGAAGGCGAGCGTGCTCACCCATCATATCTTCAACGACCTTCCCCTTTCGCCACCCAGCTCCTTTTGCGAGCTGATCCAGGCGTCTTCCCAGTTCGGTGGGTAGGGCGAACGTATAGGCTTTCCGGCCGTTGCTGGCAGTGCGGTACTTGCGCTGCCTGAGAGCGTTCCTCAGGCGGCTGATATATGCCGGCCCTGCCTGTGTGCTTTCCATGGCGTGAATGCCGGCGATGATATTTTGGTACCTGTTGCGTTCTCGATCAGTTTGCTCGTGTTCGAACCTTCTGCGCAGCTCTGTTGATGCTGTCTTTTCGATGTATTGAAGCACCCACTTCAGTTCGGTCTCTTGACTGTGCAGCCACTTAAGACTGGTTGGTATTTCTCCCATTACTGGTCTCTCCCCACGGCGAATTAGTTGACAGTCTTTATTTAAACATATGTTCGTTACGCGTTATGTTACTGTCACAGAGTGTGGAATTATACAGTATGTAAAAATCAGCTACTTGCCAGTGCGCGCCCAACCTTCGATACTGAACTGATGAGAAAATCTATTTCGCCGAGCCTTTCACCGAAGGCCATATTCATGTTCGAGTTCTTTGCTCTGAGTGAGCAGGGACAGCCGCTAGCTGACGACCAGCTCACGATCCAGGGGCTCACGAAGCGTCTGCGAATGCAGGCGCGTGATGTTCGGTCAGGGGTGCGTGAGTTGGTCGTTCACGACCTTGTGGAGGTTTTGAAGGTCAGACTGCCGGAAGGAAAAGGCATTAGCTCAGTGCACAGGTTATCGCCGCAGGTGCTAGCTGATTTGCAATCAGGCTCGATCCCGCTCGGGAATCACGTTGAGCGTCGGATGGTGTTGTTTTCAGGTGCCGAGTTTCTGGTCGAGGTGACTGGCTTGCCTGCCCAAAGGGAGCGAGCATCGTCGCCAGATTCCGACAAGAGGGTGTCCCCGATCACTCCAAAGGGTCGGTTGAGTTTCCTCAATCGAGTTCTTCTCGGCGTCTTGCTGGCTCATGCCGACGAGTTTGGTTATGTGTCTGGTCTTGATAGCAAAGATCTCCAGGCCCTTACGGGGTTTGATGCTAATAGCCTAAAGCACCGCATCCAGCGTCTAGTGGCTCTTGGACTCATTCGTTGCGTGTTGCCGGGATGTAGCAGTTCCATTTTCCAGACCTCAAAGCGATCCAGCAGCTACTACCTGAACCTGAATCATCCCGGCTACGCGGGGATTGCGCCTAACGCGGTCTTTATTTCTTTCTGGCCAGGTGATCCGCCACGAGGTCCGTTTGATTTGCTGGAACAGGATGTCAGGCGTGTGCGTAAACGCTCCCACGCGCTCCTGAAGCGCCCTGAGCTGGCTTTTAAAAACTACGCTACGCCTGAGGGTGTTCTTCGCTATTTGGTCAGGGCAGGGCCCAGTGCGATGTCTGCCTTGCGCGAGATTTTTTATCGGGGCGCGGCCCAATTGCTGATGTCAAGTGGGTTCGAAGTGGTTACCCACGATGTGGAGACCACTTCATATCTGAGCGTGCTTCTCAAGTCTGAGCTTCAGCATGTGCCCAGTACTGGGGATTTTCGGGATAGTGTCGAATGGCTCGGGGTTCTTGCCCATTTTTCAGGCGTCATTATTAAGATAGCGAACGATTCGCGTGACCGCTTGATGCTGCTGGAAACTGCGTCCTTCAAGGGGTTGAGCCTGTGCTTCCTGCCTGTCAAGAAAAACGTCTTCAATGAAGTGATCACGGTATTGTTGAGCAAGGCACCAGGTGGGTGTACAGACTGTACGATGGTTAGTGCTTACAAAAAGGGCGAATGTGATGTACTCCCCTTAGCTCAAGAGCAAGAATTTGACTGTGAGATACGGCTCCGCGCCGGCTTGTTGTCCCCGCCCTCCAAGCGAGTGACTGGCTACAAAACGTAATAAATTACCTAGCGCGCCCATCCTCTGAGCCATTCAGAGGGTGCATCATGAAAATCATCAGACTTCCGACGGTCCTGGCTGTGACAGGGTTGTCGCGCGCGACTATCTACCGCCTCATGACCAAGAAGCAATTTCCGAGGGCAATCGAGCTCGGGCCGCGAAGCTGTGGCTGGATCGAGGCAGAAGTGGGTGAGTGGATATCTCAGCGAATCGAAGCACGAAATCAGAAGTATAACCTGACCTAACCGGAGTGCCACGGCGCAAGGTCGTGGTGCTCCTATGCCGTTTTGATGGATCCAAGCCTCATCTTCATATCAGCTAACCTATCTGTACTCGTCCAGCGTCTTTTGCCAAGCCCCGCCGTGATATTTCTCCCTGAACTCGTTGCCACGCTGGGCATCATCCGTCGGCTTGAATCGGGATTTATTTATATACTCTATAGACTCTGATTATCTAATCACCAATACTAATCAATCCGATACCAATACAGCACCCTATACAGGACAGAGACACCCAAGAGATCAACTCGCTACTACAGAGGGATCAGGTTAAAAAATACACAAGTGAACCGCCCCGGGTTTCGCGGAGGCTGTTTGGTTTAAGTCAAGCCGCCACCT